>JBHJOI010000106.1:0-29185 GCA_050329935.1 Thiotrichales bacterium
CCCGACAGCGGTAAGCCCCTGTTCGGTAATATGCCGAAGCGGCGACTGGGGATCATTGATCCGGCGCAAGGATTGGCGCGCCGACTCGCACCGAGAATGGTGCGAGTGATGAATTCGGATTTGGGAGCATAGGGTGACGACGATCACGCAGTTCATGACCGCCGACCACGCCCGCTGCGACGAGCACTTCGCCGCGGCGGAAGCGGCGGTTGACGCAGGTGCCTGGGGCGATGCCGAGGCACGTTTCAGCGAGTTCGACGCGGCCATGAAGCTGCATTTTGCCCGCGAGGAAAGCGAGCTATTCCCAGCGTTCGAGGCCCGCACCGGGTTCAGCGCCGGACCGACCGAGGTGATGCGCGGCGAGCACGCGCGAATGAACGAACTGCTGACCGCGATGCGTGGCGCCCTTTCGCGGCGGGCGGCCGACGACTATCTCGGCCTGTCGGAAACCTTGCTGATCATGATGCGGCAACACAACGTCAATGAGGAGCAGATCCTTTATCCGGCCGCTGACCGCGCGCTCGGTGCCGACGCGATTACCTTGGCCGACCGCATCCGCGCCATGACCACGTAGCGAGGTCAAACGGCCCTCCATGCCCAACGTGCGCCCGGATTACAGCGCTGGCCCATCGTATTCGGTGCCGATGCGCTTCTATTTGCTCGCGCCCGGTTGGCTCGTGCTCGCGGCGCTGGTGGCGTTGACCGCCGATCCCGATTGGGCCGCCAACCGTTGGCAATCGGCGACCTTGGCGGCGACGCATCTGCTGACGCTGGGCTTCCTCGGGATGACCATGGTCGGTTCCTTTATCCAGGTGATCGGCGTCGTCGGCGGCGTCGCGTTACCGGCGGTGACGCCGATGAGCTTGATAACGCTCGCCGGCTTGGGCATCGGAACCCTGGCCCTGACTTTTGGTTTTATAACCATGCAGCCCTGGCCTCTGCACGCGGGTGCCAGCGTGGCCGGTATTGGCTGGTGCGCCTTCATTGCGGTCGCGGGGCTCGGGTTGCTGCGAGCGGCATCCAACGCGATTGTCGCCTACGTGCGGTTGGCCTGGGCCGCGCTGGCGGTGACGATCGTACTTGGACTTACCCTGGCGGGCGCGCTCACCGGCCTATGGGGTGTGGCGGACGTTGCGCGCCTTTCGGATCTGCACGCCGCCTGGGGCTTGTTGGGGTGGATTCTGTTATTGGTGGTCGGGGTCGGACTAGAAGTCGTGCCAATGTTCCAAATCACACCGCCCTATCCGCGCGCGCTGGTCGCCGCGCTCGGCTGGCTGGTGATCGGCGCGCTCGCGCTCCTGTCGATGTCGATCGTGCTTGACGGTGACCTGTCACAGAGGTTCGCCACGCTTGCCGAAATCATGCTGGCCGGCGCGGTTGCCGGCTTCGCGCTGACCACGCTGAACTTGCAGCGTAAACGTCGCCGCAAGCTTGCGGATACCACCCTCGCCTACTGGCGCCTCGCGATGGTCAGTCTGCTGATCGCAACGCTGGTATCGCTCGCCTTGCATGGCATACCGGAGGCCCACCGCGCACCCTGGCAGGTGTTGCTGGGGCTGTTGTTTCTGCTCGGGTTCGCGGTTCCGGTGACGAGCGGGATGTTATACAAGATCGTGCCATTCCTCGGCTGGCTGCACCTTCAGTCGGTACGGAACCGACCGCCGCAGGGGTTGCCGAATATGAAGGATCTGATGCCGGACGTGCTGACGCGGCGGCAGTTCTGGATCTATCTGGTGAGCGTCGTGATTCTGGCACCGAGTCCGTGGCTGGGTCGGCCGTGCATTCTGCTCGGCGCGATTGGCGTCGGAATCGCCGGCTTGTTGCTGTGGTCGAATATCTGGCGCGCTTGCCGCCGACTCGAACGCTACGGGTTACGTGTGGCGTGGTGGCCTTGAAGTCCACACCGCGACTCACGCGCGTGGCGAGAACCTCGCCCCGAACGATCCAGGCGGTGAGTGTCGAAAACCCGTTAGCGTATCCTCGCGCGCAACAGTCTGAGGGATGCACCCAGTGGCGCGGGCATCGCCTCCAGCACGGTATCCAAGTCCACCGCGTCCAGCATGTTCTTGACCCGAAGTCCGAGATCCGTATCGCCCTCGATCACCAAGCGTCTATTGAAAAACAAGGTGTCGGGGTCTTCCAGTCGCAGGCTCAAACGCAGGAAATCCGCCGCGGTCGCACTGAACGTGACCTCGGCGTGCTCACCGCGTTCCGCCTTCAATCGCTGTTCGGTCACGGAAAACCACGCCTTGATGCCCAGATCGCGCACATGGATCATGAAGCGTCGCCCTTGAAGCGACGCCCAGTCGAGATCGATCAAGGCCGTTCGCGCCGCAAGGTTGAAGGCGGTGGTAAATGCCAACGACGCCGGGTAGGCCGGTAGCCGGCCGACCAGTCCAGGCATTGCGGCGGGTATCGATAACATGGGCACGTTCCTCCGAGAATTGAATGCCAACCTGCATCAAACGCTCGACGCCAGACCTGCGGCGCCGGTCCAGTAACCATCGCAAATCGGCGCGGGCAGCAGTGCCGACAGCGTCTCGGGCGCATTTTCGGCACCGGCGAGTGCTGCGCGAAAATACTCGACCACGGCCCCCATGTCGCGGGACTGCGGCGACAACCGCAACAGACCGACGCGCATTGCCACAAGTTCGGAAACCCGGTGCGCGAGGCTATGTACCTTACCGGATTGGGTCTGGATGCCGTTCATCGCGAGGAACGGCTCGCCCTCCCGGGTCGCGAGACTCAGTCCGTCGGGATGATCGAGGCAACGAAACTGACAGTCGTCTTTTTGCAGGTTGTAGCGACGGGCGGTGAAACAACGCGCGGAATACGCCAGCGGTAAGCGCCCGTGCGCAAATACCTCGGTTTCCATCGCGGCCGGCACCGGCATCGCGGCAAGCATCGCGCCCGACATTTCCACCGGCGGCACCCAGCGTGTAGCGCCCGCCTCAGCCAGCAGGTTCAGCGTGGCCGGGTTGTACACATTCAACGTGGTGCCAGCGACAAATGGCACGGCGGCCGCGGCGAGCAGCCGCACGGCACCGAAATCATTGGCCTCGACCTTGAACCGGCCGTTACCGACCAGCCGGCGCACGGTCTTGAGATCCGACTCGGACTCCAACAGCACCTGCGTCGACAGCACGGCCTCCTTGCCCGCCGCCTCGAACCGTTCGGCCAACGTGAGCCAATCCGCCAGGCGTAGCTCATGCCGGCGCGAGCAAACCGTCTCGCCGAGGTAAGCCACGTCCAGCGGCCAGTCAAGCGCCGCGTCGTAGAATGCGAGCGTTTCGGCGCGCGACCAGTAGTACAACAACGGTCCCAGCGCTAGCTTCATAGTGCGTTCCGATGCCTCACTTCCAGGGTCGGTAGTACGCGCCGAGGGTATGCACGCTGCCCTCGGAGATCTGATCGAGCCGGGCCAGCCAGGCGGGACTTGGCGCAAACGTCGCCGGCTCGCGCTTGACCGCGTCGATCGCGGCACGCCAGACCTCGGTGACCTGAGCCACGTAGGCGGGGCTGCGTTGGCGCCCTTCGATCTTGATCGCGGCGACGCCGAGTCGGTGCATCTCGGGCAGCAGTTCGAGGGTATTGAGGCTGGTGGGCTCCTCCAATGCGTAGTAGGTCTCACCCTGAACCTCGAACCGGCCCTTGCACAGCGTGGGATAGCCCGCTTTCTCGTGCGCGGCGTAGCGGTCGATCAAGACGCCGTTGAGTCGGGTTTCCATCCCGGCTGGCGTTTGTTGCCAGCGAACCGCGTGACCGGGCGAACACGCGCCAAAGGTGTTGGGCGAGTCGCCGCAGGCGTAGGACGAAAGCAGGCAGCGCCCCTCGACCATGACACAGAGGCCGCCGAACCCGAACAACTCGATTTCGACCGCCGTATGGCGCAGCACGTTTTCCACCTGCGGCAGCGACAGCACGCGGGGCAACACCGCGCGTTGGATGCCGAAGCGTTCGCGATAGAACTCGATCGCCTCGTAGTTGGTGGCCGAACCCTGCACCGACAAATGCAGGCGCAGATCTGGATGGCGCTCGACCGCGTAGGCCATGAGGCCGGGATCGGCGAGGATCACCGCATCCACGCCCAGCGTCGCGGCCTGGTCGATCGCGCGTTGCCATTGCGGCAGATTCTCCGCTTGCGGGTAGGTGTTGAGCGCCAGCAACACCTTGCGGCCACGGCCATGGGCATGGCGTATGCCCTCCGCAAGCGCGCGTTCATCGAAATTTAGACCGCTGAAATTGCGCGCATTGGTGTTGTTGCGCAGGCCCAGATACACGCCGTCGGCACCGTGATCAATCGCGGCCTTTAGCGCGGGCAGGCTCCCCGCGGGGCAGATCAGCTCAAGCAAGGGCCGGTGGGACATCACTGCGCTCCTCCCGCCTGGAGGCGAGTTCGTTTTGACGCCAGGCGATCGTCCCGGCGCGACACCCCTGCCAACTACCGCGCCGCGCCAGTTCCGCGACCACCGCGTTCACCACCGGCCATTTTCGCGCACACCAATCCGGCGCCAGCAGTAACCCGGCCGGCGCGGTCCCCGTCACCCGGTGCAAAACCACCGACCACGGCGTGCGCTCGATCAGGTCCGCCGCGTGTTCGACATAGGCCTCGCGCGACAACGGCGCGTATCCGCCGTGTCGCCATAGCCGCGCGAGCGCAGTGCCCTTCACGACGTGGAGCGGGTGCAGCTTGAGCCCATCGACACCGAGTTCCAACACGGTGTCGAGGGTCTCGCGATAGTGCGCGCCGCCCTCGCCCGGCAAACCGACTATCAGGTGAGTGCACACCGGTATATCGCGCGCGCGTGCGGCGCCGCAGGTCTCGATGTACTCCGTCAAACCGTGCCCCCGATTCACGCGCGCGAGCGACTCATCGAACGCGGACTGTAAGCCCAGTTCGAGCCAGACTTCGTGCCCCTCGGCGCGATACCCAGCCAGCAAATCCAGTACCGCCGTGGGCACGCAGTCGGGCCGGGTGCCGATCGAAAGCCCAATCACACCAGGGTACTGCAACGCGGCGTCATACTGGGCCTTGAGCTCGGTGACATCCGCGTAGGTATTGGTATAGGCCTGGAAATAGGCGAGATATTTACGCGCTCGCGTGCCTCGATCGATACCACGCCGGCCCGCGTCCATCTGCGCCGCGACCGCGGCTGGCTTGCGACCATTGGGACTGAACGACGCATTATTGCAGAACGTGCAACCGCCGAGCCCCTTCGTGCCATCGCGATTGGGGCAGGTGAATCCGGCATCGATCGCGATCTTGTGTACGCGCTCGCCGTGTCGCGCCATGAGCCACTGGCCAAAGGTATGCACGACGTCGGAAAGGCGGGGGACCGAAGCGGATTCGGGCACGTCAAAAGGCTCCTGAAGCGACAGAACGCGTGATTCTCAGCCCCAAACCGCGGGGCGACATTGATCAGCGTCAAGGTGCCGCGAGATTCAATCGTCTCGATCGCCACGCGCCGCGGTTGAAACCCGTCATGTTCTCGAAAACAAACGTTAAAAATAGTTGCGGTCGTATGCTTCTGCGCTAATCTTCCAGCAGACCGGGCGGATCGCCGCCCACCGCGTGCCGCAGTCGCCAACCGTGGCCGATGGCGGCGCTCCATCCGTTCGCCGACGTGATCCTCGCCGACGTACCGATCTTCGCAACAACTACAAATTATGGAGTTACCATGTTCAAGCTACCGGCATTCAATCTCGGCTTTCTGCACCTAGGCGATCACTACCGTTACCGCAATCTCGCGGTAAAGAAGAAATTTGCGGATACGCTGATCAGTCTCAGCGACAAATCCTTCCTCGCGATACTCGCCCCCGCGCTGGGGTTGGCGCTGCACCAGCACGTCGGCGCCTATATCGCTTTCATCATACTCGGTGTCGCATTCTTTCTGGCCGGACTCTATTTCCGTCACGCCGCGTTGCGGATCTACGATCAACTGCTGGAGATGCCCGAGAAAATCGAGGCTCCGAACGGTAAAGGACTGTAGGCGCATCACAACCGCTTGTAGAACGCCAACCTTTCTACCACAATATCTTCTGAAACGCGTTCAAGTCCGGAGGAAGGTATGCAACGAATCGTAACGCTATGCGCAAGCATGACCCTGCTTGCGCTGATGCCAGCGGCACACGCCGCCACGCTGGAAATCGCTGTGGGCAACGACATGGTCAGCGCCGAACTCGCGGCGGATTCATCGTTCGTGGGTATCGGCGGCGCGGAGTTCAGTCTGGGTGGACTGATCAACGACGACGACGATCGGATGCTGTCCCTGGGGTTGTTGTCGCGGGCGCCACCCACGGCCGACAATCCCTTCGCCGCCGCGCTCGGGGTGAAACTTTTCGCCGCCGACATCGACGAGGCGGACGCCGATTCGCGCGCGCTGACGCTCGGTCTCGAATTGATGCACCACATCCCGGCGCGCTGGCCAATGGCCATCGGCGGTCGTGTGTTCTACGCGCCGAATATCACGACCTGGGGCGATGGCAAGAACTTTCTCGAAACAGGCGCACGCTTCGAAATCAATTTCCTGCCCAATACGACCGCGTTTCTCGGCTATCGTCGCATCAGCACCAAACTCGAAATTGGCGGCACCCATGAGATCGACGACGCGACGCATCTTGGCATAAGGATACAGTTCTAAAGCAAAGGATCAGGGCTTCGCCGCGCCAGACAGTTGACATACGCAAGTCGCCCGCAGGGCTCAAGGCGTCACCCGCCTACCCTCGGAGCGGCTTTCACCGTCTGGATCGACGGCGGCATCTTGCATGCTTGGAATTGAGATTGCCCGCACTTCGGCCCGTTAGTGGCCGATTCGCGGCGTCGCCAGTCACAGTAGCGGTCTGGCCTGGACCGCGACCGCAGTTCAGACGGGTTCGGGCTGGAAGTATCGCTCGGTGAGTGATTGGTGGAGTTCAGCCACACGGATCTGCAATAGATCCATCAAATCGTGCAGCGATTCGGGATGCCCGATGCTGGAATGCCGCTTCAATAAACGCTCCACCTGACGCAGCGCACGCAGCGGGCGCGCCGGATCAAACAGGCGGGTCAGCATCTCGGCCAGTGCGTTCAACATCGAGCGCAATGAGCGCGGAAACTTCGCGCTATCGACCACGAATGCCAATACCTTAGGCGTCGTGACTGAGGCTTCGCCGCTCGCCGCGAACGTCGCGCGGGCATCCAGCGCATCGAGCACATGCGACCAAGCCGTGGACGCTGCAAAACCACCGCGACGCGCGTCAGGCGATTCCGCCACCGTTGTCAGATCGACGATCCGCGTGGTCATGTCGACCCGTTCGATGAGCGCACCAAGCTTGTAAAAGGTCTGTTGCGTGTCATCGTCAAGCCCAGATTCGAGCCGCGACGACAGCTCACCACAGCGCCGAACGACGGCGACCAACCACGCATCGAAATCACCGTTGACGAGGTGTTCGCGCAGGCTGACATCGATCTCGCGAGACAGCTCCGCGAGCGCTGTGTGAACTGATCCGGGCAATCCCGGACCGAGTTGGCGCGCGTTATCGGCACTCTGACGCAGGCTCGGCACGATCCCACTGGCATTGGTGTGATCCAAAACGAGCAGACGCACGACTTCCATCGGTCCCAACGGATCGGTGGGCGCCATGGCATCCTCGAGCCCCATGATTTGCAACAACAGCTCCCAGCCCGCGTCGACTGGCGCATCACCGTCCTCCAGAATCTTGCATGCCGCACGGATCAGGCGAGCGGTGTCCTCCGCGCGCTCGAGGTGTCGCGCCATCCAGTAAACATCTTCGGCCGCATTGACCACGGACTCCCCTCCTGATTATCGTGGGTGTGGCGAGACGACATCCGGAACCCGCCGTGAACCCTGAGAATCTGCCGCAACCCTCCTCGCGACCGCCTTAGCCCCGTTGAAAAACTCATCGCGAATCGCCTCATGAGCCGCCCCGACGCGATCCCCGCGGGCGCGTTGTCATTCCTGAATCGACTCCGATGCGTAACGCCCCCGGTCGCCATGATCGCTCGAATGCGCATGCTTCGCCAGCTCAAACCACGTCGTGGTATCACGCCGTCCGCGCGCTGGCCGAGCTCTAGAACTTATACGCCTTGCCGGCCGGAAACGCACCCCATCGGGCGTATCCCGCGCAGCCGCGGGGAAACACGGCGATCGAGAAAGCCTCGGACTATTATGATGGTCGCGTATCCGGCGGTGGCATAATGCGAGCGTCCGTCACGACGGCACCGCAAGCGGCGGACGTCGAAATCCATTTCCAAACCCAGACCATCGACCATGCAAACCGACGTAGCACCATTGGCTGAGGAGTCGCTACTCGACCGCATTCTCGCGCTGATCGCGAGCGCGGATGACGATGGCTTGGGCCGCTTACTCGTCCGGCAACACCCCGCCGATATCGCCAACGCACTCGAGGCCCTGCCGCGCGACACCCGCAGCCGGGTCTGGCATCGGGTCCCGGCTGGCAAGGATGCCGACGTCCTCGCGTCGGTCAACCTGGAAGTGCGCAACACCCTGATCCGCGACATGGAGCCGGAGGAGCTCATCGCCGCGGCCGAACTCATGGATACCGACGATCTCGCGGAGGTTATTCACGATCTACCCGCCGAGATCGGCGCGGCGCTTAGAAGCGCGCTCAGTCGCGATATTCAGGAGCGCCTGGAAACCTCCCTAACCTTCGACGAAGGCACCGCCGGACGCCTGATGAGCCGCGACGTCGTCACCGTGCGCGCGGAGGTCACCGTCGAGGTCGTGATGCGTTACTTGCGGTTTCGCAGGCATCTGCCGCCCCATACCGACGGCTTGATGGTCGTCAATCGCGAAGGCAAATACCTCGGCAAGGTGGATGTTACTGCGCTGCTGACCCATGACCTCGACGAGACGGTGGCCGAGATCATGGCGGTACGCGAAGACAGCATGCCCTGCTCCGCTTCCGCCGAGGAAGTGGCGGATTTATTCGAACGACACGATCTCGTATCAGCCGCGGTCGTCGGCGATGACGGCCGGTTGCTCGGTCGAATAACCATCGACGATGTGGTCGACATCATTCGCGAACGCGCCAACAGCGCGATCCTGAACATGGCTGGACTAAATGAGGACGAGGATCTGTTCGCGCCCGCGATCACCAGCGCCGGACGGCGCTCGATCTGGTTGGGCATCAACCTGTTGACCGCGGTATTGGCATCCTGGGTCATCGGCCTGTTTGCCGACACGCTCGAAAAGATCGTCGCGCTGGCGATCCTGATGCCGATCGTCGCCAGCATGGGCGGCATTGCGGGCAGCCAGACACTCACCCTGACCATACGCGGCCTGGCGCTGAAACAGATCGTCAGCGGCAACGTGGTTTGGCTGATGCGAAAAGAGATCCTGATCGGCTTCGCCAACGGTGTTCTGTGGGCGTTGGTCGTCGCGGCGGTAGCGCTGTTCTGGTTCAAACATTGGGGCATAGGTGGCGTGATCGCGGCCGCGATCATGATCAATCTGATCGCGGCGGCATTGGCCGGTCTTGCGATTCCACTGCTGCTCGAGCGCGCCGGGATCGATCCGGCAATCTCGGGTGCGGTGATCCTGACCACCGTGACCGACGTCATCGGATTCATGAGCTTCCTCGGATTGGCGTCCTTGTTCCTGCTCTAAACCCGGTTCGCCTCCGGCATCAAAGGCTGACCCCACAAAGCCAGATCGAGGCTCGACCGCAGACCGCTACCCGGCATCCACTCGACGGGTGGCTTAATCGGCAAACCATCAATTTTCAGCGAAAGGACTATTCCATTTCTGACGATTCTCGGCTAAGAATTAGGCCTGAACCGTCGCACACGTCGTCGGTTATAACACTGGAAAAAATGGTTTTGAGGCGATGAGCGAAGCACATCTCTGGATTGGATTCTTAGACGCAGGCGCCAAGAGCTCGCCCGTTATACTGGACCGCGAGCTGGATACTGGAAATCCGAAAACTATCTATTTATTCAATCAGGTACGCGAAGAGTTCGTCGAGTACCAACGCAGTATCGTCGAGTCGAAACTGCGCGATCCGAAACCTGGCGAAGTCGATACCGAGGCATTGCGTGCCGCGTTCAACGCCGCGCGTGTCGGGTTTATCCCGAATGGTCTCAAGATTGTCGAAACCGCGGAGCCGGCCAGTGCCTCCTCGATCATAGATGACGACTCGAGTTTCGACGAGGACTTCGAGGCCTTGATCGAGGCACGCGAAGCGGCGACCGAGGAGAGTGAAGAAGCGTGGACGGATACCGAGACAGAAGACGAAGATGAGACGGAACGCGAGGGTAGCTACGACTGAGCACGGCTATCGTCGCTGGCTCCTGCCTGATTCTGGTGGTTGGTGGCAAACGCCGACCGAGGCGTGTTTCGGCTGCGATGACCAGTCGATACGCTTGAAATGCTTCTGAAATCGGTATCAGCGCGGAGCGGTTGCTTGACGCTGCGTACTGACCACCCGAGGATGCCGCGAAAACGGCATCTGGCAAAAAGCGAAATGAGAGAAGGGATTGGTGGCTATGGGTGGACTTGAACCACCGACCCCAGCATTATGAGTGCTGTGCTCTAACCAGCTGAGCTACATAGCCTTCGTGGGGCCGCAATCTTCTAAATTCTACGCCGGTATGTCAAGGGTTAACTTAACGCGAAATGCCCGATTCGCAGGCAGTGCCGCTCCGGGTGGGTAGGCGTGAGCGTCGGCAGCAGGGACGCAGCAGTCGAGCCCCCCCCCGAGATAGGTTCACGGGGCATCTCCTGCCTCCTGCCGGCAGCCTTCATCCGCCGCAGCGGCGTCCTCTCCGCGAAGCCCGGGGCGGTCAACACCGCGATACACACAAGCCGGTCAAACATTGAACCGGAAGTGTACAACGTCACCTTCCTGCATCAGGTAGTCCTTACCTTCCAGTCGCCATTTGCCGGCTTCCTTCGCGCCTTGCTCACCACGGTAGGTAATGAAATCGCGATAGGCGATCACCTCCGCGCGAATGAACCCTTTCTCAAAATCGGTGTGAATGCGCCCAGCCGCCTGCGGCGCGGTCGACCCCTGGCGCATCGTCCAGGCCCGCACTTCCTTGACACCCGCGGTAAAGAAGGTCTGCAGGTTCAACAGGTGGTAACCGGCGCGGATGACGCGATTGAGCCCCGGCTCATGCAGCCCCATCTCCTCCAGAAACTCGAGCTTTTCACTGTCCTCCAGCTCGGCGATCTCAGCCTCCATCGATGCGCACACCGGCACAACGTCCGCGCGCTCCGCCACGGCAGCCGCGTTCACGGCGTCCAGAAACGGATTGTTCTCAAAGCCGTTGTCCGCAACATTCGCGATAAACATCAACGGCTTGAGTGTAAGGAGATGGAGTTCACGCAGTAGCGGGCCTTCGTGCTCCGCCAGCTCCAGCGTACGCGCCGAGTAGCCGGCCCCCAGATGCTGAAGCAATCGCTCGATGACCTGCTTTTGGGCCAACGCATCTTTTCCACCCGCCTTGGCCGCGCGCGCGACACGGTTCAACGCCTTCTCGGCCGTATCGAGATCAGCCAGGATGAGTTCCGTATTGATGATTTCGATATCCGATGCGGGATCGACTTTGCCGGCGACGTGAACGATGTCCGGATCCTCGAAACAGCGCACGACCTGTGCGATCGCGTCGGTTTCGCGGATGTGCGCCAGAAATTGATTGCCCAGCCCTTCGCCCTGAGCAGCGCCCTTGACCAAGCCGGCGATATCGACGAACTCCATAGTCGTTGGGATCACCCGCTCCGGCTTGACGATCACGGCAAGTTCGTCAAGCCGAGGATCGGGCATCGGCACAATGCCGACATTGGGTTCAATCGTACAAAACGGGTAGTTTTCGGCCTGAATCCCGGCCCGGGTCAGTGCATTGAACAAGGTTGACTTGCCCACGTTCGGCAGTCCGACGATGCCGCATTTGAATCCCATGACTAACCCCTCACGCTGTTCCGGTTGACCTGACGCGCCGCGTCAGGCGCTATGCAGCCGCTGCTGCGCTTTGGCGAACTCGCCACGGACGAACTCGGGTAGCAATTCCGCGCCGCGCGAAATCGTGTCTTCGATCAAGCGCTGATCGTCCGCGCCGGGACGGTTGAGCACATACTCCACGACTTGATCGCGCTGACCCGGATGACCCACGCCGACGCGCAGACGCCAAAATTCGGCGCCCAAGTGCTGAATCAGATCCCGCAAGCCGTTGTGCCCGCCATGGCCGCCACCGAGCTTCAGTCGTCCGATACCCGGCGCGAGATCGATTTCGTCATGCGCGACCAACGTCGCTGCGGGCTCCACCTTGAAATAGTCGAGAAACGGGCGCACGGCCTGGCCGCTGCGATTCATGAAGGTTTGCGGCTTCAACAACCAAAGCTCATGACCATCAACCTGAATCCGCGCTTGCTCGGCGGAAAACCGCGATTCACGCCGAAATTGACCACGGTGCCGGCGCGCCAACTCATCGACAAACCAAAACCCGGCGTTATGCCGGGTTTGGTCGTATTGCGGGCCAGGATTCCCCAGTCCGACGATCAGCTGGATCGGCACCAAGCGTTGCTGCCATCAGGCGCCCGGCAGCGCCTCGGCGGCCTCGTCCTGCAATCCGCCGCCCGGCTTGTGAACGTTGACCACAGCCTGGTCATGTTCGCCGCCGTGCGTCAACGCCACGATTTCGACCCCGGCCGGCAACGTAAGCTCGGTGAGGTGGATCGTCTGACCGACGTCGACATTTTCGAGGTCGATCGCGATGAACTCGGGCAGATCCCGCGGCAGGCACTGCACCTCAACCTCGACCATCAAGTGACTGATCTGACCACCCTGTTTGACACCACGACAGATATCGTCATTGACGAAATGTAACGGCACGTGGACCCGGATCTTTTCGTTCTCGCTGACGCGCTGCAGATCCATGTGCAGGATCGCCGGCTTGTAAGGATGACGCTGAATGTCGCGCAACACGACCTTTTCGGTCGGGCCGTTGGCGATCTCAACGGTGAGGATATGCGAATAGAACGCCTCATTCTCGAGCTGATGCAACACCGTGTGGTGGGCGAGCATCAACGGTTGCGGCTGTTTGCCGGCGCCGTAGACAATAGCGGGAAACTTGCCGTCGCGACGCAGGCGGCGGCTCGCACCTTTCCCCTGATCCTCGCGCATCTCGGCCTTGATAACGAATTCGGTACTCATACTGAGAACTCCACATTGGTAGTGTCTGAAAATGGACTTGCGTCCGAACCGCCCCCCGCGACCAGGGAGCGCTGGTAGAGCGTGGCCAACCCACGAAGCGTTGGGCCACCCTAAATCTGTACGGCCGGGCTATTCCTCGAACAGCTCCGACACCGACTCCTCGCGATTAATGCGTCGCATCGTTTCCGCCAGCAAACGGTCGATCGTCAGAACCCTGATCTTGCGACAGGCTTCGGCCTCGGGTTTGAGCGGAATGGTATCGGTCACGACCATCTCGTCGAGCACCGAGCGCTCGATGTTCGAGATCGCGGGTCCGGACAACACGGGGTGGGTCACGTAAGCGGAAACCCAGGCCGCGCCGTGCTCCTTCAGAGCCTTGGCGGCCTCACACAAGGTGCCCGCGGTATCCACCAGATCGTCCACGATCACGCAATTACGCCCTTCGACGTCGCCGATGATGTGCATCACCTTGGCCTGATTGGGACGCGGGCGGCGCTTGTCGATGATCGCGAGCTCATCGCCCATGCGCTTTGCAAATGCCCTGGCCCGCACGACCCCGCCGACATCGGGCGAAACCACCGTCCAGTTTCCGTTGCCATGCTTGTGAGCAATGATATCGTCCACTAAGACCTTGGAACCGTAGACGTTATCCACCGGAAGATCGAAAAATCCCTGCACCTGATCCGCGTGCAAATCGACCGTCAGCACGCGGTCGACGCCGACTACGGTCAACAGATTCGCCACGACCTTGGCCGAAATAGGTACGCGCTTGGATCGAACCCGCCGATCCTGACGCGAATACCCAAAGTAAGGAATAACCGCCGTGATCCTGCCAGCCGATGAGCGTCTCAGCGCATCGACCATGATCAGCAGCTCCATCAGGTTGTCGTTGGTTGGCTGGCACGTGGACTGAATGATGAACACATCATGCCCACGCACGTTGTCGAGAATCTCGACTTGAATTTCGCCATCACTGAACCGACCGACCTCGGCCTTGCCCAGCGACAATCCGATATGATCCGCGACCGACTGCGCAAGCTTGGGCGTTGCGTTGCCTGCGAAGATCATCATGCCGGACACATCAGACACGGCTCACCTACTTGAATCCAAACTAAAAAAAAGGGCCGGCTTCGGGGTGACCCGAAGCGGACCCGTGGTGTTGGCTGGGCCGCTAGGATTCGAACCTAGGTATGCTGGAATCAAAATCCAGTGCCTTACCGCTTGGCGACGGCCCAATGATTCTATCGACCGCGAAGCGCCCTGAGCTGCGCCATCAGCGGCGACTCGGAAACACCTTTCGCAACGAACCCGCGACAGCCTTCGGGGAGCTCCCCGAGTAACGCGGCGGCTTCGTATTCGGTCTCGAATTTCGCGAACACACATGCGCCAGTACCCGTCAGCCGCGCTTTCGCGTGCCGGTCAAGCCAATGCATGACGCCATCGACCGTCGGAAACTTCTGCCGCACCAGTGGCTCGAAGACATTTATGCCACCCTCGTCGCGAAAGGCGGCTATTTTCATCGGCGAACAATCGCGTGTCAATTCCCGCGCGGCGAATAGTGCCGCGGTCGAGATCTCGACCGGCGGTTTGACCACCAGATACCAGGCCTCCGGATACACGACCGGCGTCAAACGCTCACCCACGCCCTCGCCCCACGCCGTATGCCCGGCGACAAACACCGGCACATCCGCGCCGAGCGCAAGCGCGAGCCGCGACAACGTTTCCCGGGGTAATCGACACCCCCACAATTCGTTCAGCACCAGCAATACGGTCGCCGCGTCGGAGCTGCCGCCACCCAAGCCACCACCGAGCGGTAATCGCTTGTTGAGATGGATCTCGCAGCCGGCGGTCACCCCGGCCTCGGCCTGCAACACGCGCGCCGCGCGTACGGTCAAGTCGTGTGCCTCAGGTACACCCGCGACGTCGGTCGCTCGCCGCACAGTACCCGAATCGTTGCAGCTAAACGCCAACCGATCGCCGCGATCCAGTATCTGAAACAGGGTTTGCAGCTCGTGGTATCCGTCCGCGCGCCGCCCGACGATATGGAGAAACAGATTGAGCTTGCCCGGCGCCGCCCACCAGCCGTGATCGAGATCGGACGTAAATCCTCGTTCGATCAGCGCCATTCGTTGACCAGCACCTTGACCCTCATTTTTTCACGCTCCAATACCGCAAGCGCGGGGCGCGCCAATGGATCTTCACCCAGAAAGCGCTCGACGGTCATGCTCCAGCCGCTCTGCTCGAGCTTGACCAGGCGCCCGACGTCGTCGTACTCCTCGCGCCACGCCACTTCGTCGGGATCGGGAATTCCCTTGATCCAATGAAACAAACTCCGCACCGGAAACGACCAGCCCAGGTGTGTTTGCATGAGCTCCTCAGGATTGTCGGAACGCAGATCCTTGCCGTCGCCCGTTAGAAGATTCACCTCGCCCCGATCGCTGACCAACCACGCCACCCGTCGACCCAATGGGTCAAACAATCGGATATCGGAGACCTGACCGTTTTGCTTCCACTCAAGCGAGGCCGAGAATCCCTCCTCCTCGCGTTGCACGCCGAGTCGCCCCTTGATGTCCCAGGTGTCGATCTTGGCAAGCTGGAGGCGCCGCTGTTCGGAGAGGTCGATCGGTGCCGGACCTTCGGAGCGAGGCGCGGGGGGCGCCACCGTCGCGCAGCCGAAAATCATCGCCTGCATCACGAGCAGGACTAGCAACCGGAGCACGGCGTTCAGATGTATGCCCGTTCTGGGCTGGGGGGCTTGAATCGTAGTCATGTGCTTATTGTGCCGTCGCGTCAATACCGCGAGCAGCCTCCCTGTGCCCCGCCACGTCGCGCCAGCAAGTCTTGTCAAGGGTTGAAACGTTTTTGCAGATCGAGCAGCCGCTCGTCCTCGGGTGCCTGCTGCAATGCGTTGGTCACCAGCTCACGCGCCTGATTGGTTTCGCCACGCATCAGCAATACCTCGCCCAGATGCGCCGCGATCTCGGCATCCTGTAGCTTGGCATAGGCTTGGCGCAGGTAGCGCTCCGCCGACTCGTAGTCCTTGAGCCGATATTTGACCCAGCCCATGCTGTCGAGAATCGCCGGGTCGTCTGGTCGCAATGCCAGCGCCTTTTCGATGTATGCCAGCGCCTCGTCATAGCGCGTGGTCCGATCCGCGAGCGTGTAGCCGAGGGCATTGAGCGCGGTCGCATTCTCTGGATCCTGGGCGATGATCGCGAGCAAGTCGCGCTCCAACAGATCGAGACGTTCGATTTTTTCCGCCGTCAACGCGCGGGCATAAAGCAAGTCCGGATTCTCGGCGTAACGTTGCAGCGCCGCGGAATACCAATCATAAGCCTCCTGTGCCCGCTCCGCGTCGCGCAGGAGTTGGCCTTCGGCGAGATACAAGCGCACAAGCAGCGCTTCGTCATCGACCTGTTCGCGCAATCCGGCGAGATGCTCTCGCGCCTTGTCGATCTGCCCGAGCTTGGCCAGCATGTCGGCGACGCGCGTTTGCGACTCGATGACGTAATCGCCCTCGCGAACCCGCATGTACCAACCGATCGCCTGGTCATAGCGCGTTTCGTCCTGCGCGATCCGCCCCAGGTAGTAGGCCGCCTCGTTCGAATACCGCGCCGATTCGAGCAGTTTCTCGAGGCGCTCGCGCGCTTGTGCATTCTGCTTCTGTTCGAGCAACAACAGTGCGACGCTGTATTCGAGATCAGGATTGTCCGGAAAATCCGCAAGCATCTTCTCGAACGCGACGAGCGCCTTGTCGTAGCGCCCGGCCTGGACCAACAATCTGGCGTAACTGGTACGCAGACCCTCGTCATCGGGCTTTTCGCGCACCAACTGCTCCATATCGGCAATCGCTTCGTCGGCCTTGTCACTGGTCGCCATTAGCCGATTGCGCAACACCCGCGTCGGCACATCACCCGGCGCCAAGCGAAGTGCTTCCTCCGCGGCCGCCAACGCGCCGGCCTTTTCGTCCGTCGTTGCCGCGAGTTCCGCGTAAACCCGGTGCGCCCGTGGCACGTCCGCGTAACGCTCGCGCAACAACTGCATCACCTTGAGTTCGGCCGCGGTGACGGTGTCCTGCCCGAACAGGAGACCCAACTGGGTAAACGCGATTTCGTGGTCTTTCGGGCCGTGCTCGATCACCTTGACCAGATGCTCCACCGCAGCCTCGGGCCGGTCCAGACGCACGAGCAACAGTCCAACCGCCTGTCGCGCCTCGATGTTGTCGGGTTCGAGATCCAGCCACCGTTCCGTCACTTGTAGCGCCAGCGGGTAGTCTTTGGCATACAACGCGATGCGTGCCGTTCGGGCGGCCACCGCAGGATCGTTGCTGAGCGCACTGGCGTTGCCGTAGTGCTCGATCGCCTGCTCCAACTGCCCGGTTACACCCGCGATCTCGCCCGCCAGCAATTCGAACACCAGATCGGCGCGCAGTTGTGCGGCGTCCGAAAGACCGGTCTTGGCAATTTCGTAACGCTGGACCTCGAGCGGAACCGCCGAGGAAGCGCGGTGACCGGACGTGTTCGTCGCGGCGCAGGCCATCAATCCGACCAGCGTGACCGGAACAAGCAACAGCAGGCGCGTTTTCAAACGCATTATCATAGTAATCCTTCGATTGACGGATACCGCAGGGTAGCAAATTTCGCGCGGTCAGCCTGTGGGGTATTATCACATTTCAACCAACGCATAAACCTCCGCGCTAGTTTCCCGCAGTTCAGGTGCCGACCGCGAGTGTGCTTGTCACCCACCGGGTTGTTCAAAGACAATGCTGTGCTTTTGAGAGCTTAAAACCGCCACATGTCGTTGCTCACGCTAGGCATCAACCACGTCACCGCGCCGGTGGAGGTTCGCGAGCGAGTCACGTTCGCGTCGGAACACCTCCCCGCGACGTTGGCGCAGCTGCTCGAGCTTCCCGGCGTCGACGAGGTGTCGGTGCTGTCGACCTGCAATCGGACCGAGGTCTTGTGTTGGCAACAGGGTCAATCCGGAGAGCTGCAGCTACCGGAATGGCTATCGCGGCGCCATCGATTCGACCCAGATCACCTTCGCCCCTATCTTTATCTTTATCGCGATAGCGAGGCCGTGCGCCACACTCTGCGGGTCGCTTGCGGACTCGACTCGATGGTACTTGGCGAGCCTCAGATCCTCGGCCAACTCAAGGCGGCCTACCAGCACGCCCTCGAGAACCACAGCCTGGGGCGGTACCTGAGCCGCTTGTTCCAACACACGTTTGCCGCGGCCAAGCAAGTCCGCACCGAAACCGCGATCGGCTCCAGCCCGGTTTCGGTCGCGTTCGCGGCGGTCCGTCTCGCGGAGCAGATATTTGGCGATCTGCAACCCTATACCGCGCTGCTGATCGGTGCCGGCGAGACGATCGAGCTCGCCGCGCGCCACCTGATCCGCAAGAAAATCGGCCGCATGATCATTGCCAATCGCACGCTTGAGCGCGCCGAAATGCTGGCTGAGCAGTTCGGCGCCAACGCCCTCGCGCTGCCCGACCTGCCCGATGTGCTGCCGCAAGCCGATATCGTGATTTCCTCCACCGCCAGCCCACTCCCGATCCTCGGCAAGGGCATGGTGGAACGCGCGCTCAAGGCGCGGAAACGCCGGCCGATCTTCATGGTCGATATCGCCGTGCCCCGGGATATCGAACCCGAGGTCGGCAACCTCGACGATATCTACCTCTACACTGTGGACAACCTCCACGACGTGATCCAGGAGAATCTGGAATCCCGCCGCGAGGCTGCTCGGCAGGCCGAGGAGCTGATTGATGTGCAGGTCGAGTCGTTCATGTGCTGGCTGGAAAGCCAGGATGCCGTGCATACAATCCGCGCCTACCGCGACAAAGGCGCCGCGACCCGCGATCGCGTGTTACGCGAAGCGCGACGGCAACTCCAGATCGGTAAACCGGCCGAGGACGTCATGCATTACCTCGCGAACACGCTGACCAACAAACTGCTGCACGACGCGACCAGCGCACTCAACGAAGCGGCACGCGGCGGCCGCCACGAGCTGCTCGAGGCGGCCAAGGAAATCTTCAAGCTCAATGGCAACAACGACGGAAACAGCGCCACGTGAAACCCACCATCCTGCGCAAACTGGAAGGCCTCAAGGAACGCTTCGAGGAAATCACCGCGCTACTCGCCGAGCCCGACGCGACCAATGACCAGAATCGGTTCCGTACCCTGTCCCAGGAGTACAGCAAGCTCGAACCGGTGGTGCGGACGTTCAACGACTACGAGCGCGCACTGATCGACCGCACCGCCGCCGAGGAGATGCTGCAGGAAAGCGACCCGGAATTGCGCGCGATGGCGCAAGAGGAACGCGCGACCCTGGTGGACCGTCTCGACTCGCTGGAACAGACGCTGCAACGCAGCCTCCTGCCCGCCGACCCACACGACCAGAGCAACGTGTTTCTCGAAATCCGCGCCGGCACCGGCGGCGATGAGGCGGCGATTTTCGCCGGCGACCTGTTCAAGCTTTATTCGCGCTACGCCGAACGCCGCGGTTGGCAAATCGAGTTGCTGAGCGAGAGCGAGGGCGAGCACGGCGGCTACAAGGAGGTGATCAGTCGCGTGATCGGTTTTGGCGCGTTTTCCCGACTGAAATTCGAATCGGGCGCGCACCGCGTACAGCGCGTGCCGGAAACCGAAGCCCAGGGGCGCATCCATACCTCGGCCGCGACCGTCGCCATCCTGCCCGAGATCGATGAGGTCGAAGGCGTCGAGATCAATCCGGCCGACCTCAAGGTCGATACCTACCGCGCCTCCGGTGCCGGTGGCCAGCACGTCAACAAAACCGAGTCCGCGATCCGCATCACCCATCTGCCCACCGGGATCGTGGTCGAGTGTCAGGACGAGCGCTCGCAACACAAAAATCGCGCCCGCGCGATGTCGCTGCTACGCGCGCGCATGCTGGAAGCCGAGCAGCGCAAGCAAAGCGACGCCGAAAGCGCGCTACGCAAGAGCCTGGTTGGCTCGGGTGACCGCTCGGAGCGGATCCGCACCTACAACTTCCCGCAAGGCAGAATCACCGATCACCGCATCAATCTCACGCTCTACCGGCTCGAAGACGTTCTCCAGGGCGACCTCGATCAAGTGATCGATCCGCTGCTGCACGAATACCAGGCCGAGCAACTGGCGGCGTTGGCGAACCAGGAGTGAGGGCGCCACCCGTCGTCGCGTGGGATCAACCAGCGCCGGCCTCACCCCGCCGGAACGAGATACCGTGACACTCACCCTGGGCACGGCAGTGCGCAACGCCACGCTGTTGCTCTCGGCGCATACCGAGGCAGCGCGTCTCGAAGCCGAGGTCTTGCTCGCCCATGTCCTGCAACGCCCGCGCGGCTACTTGTACGCCTGGCCCGAACACGCGCTCGGCAAACGCGAACAATCGGCCTACGACACATTGCTGAAGCGTCGCATCGCGGGCGAACCGATCGCCTACCTGGTCGGTCAGCGGGAGTTTTGGTCGCTCACGCTGGCGGTATCGCCGGCGGTCTTGATCCCACGACCGGATACCGAGTTGTTGGTGGAGCTCGCACTGGGACGCCTGCCAGCGGGAGACTGCGCCGAAGTCGCGGACCTCGGCACCGGCAGTGGCGCGATCGCATTAGCGCTCGCGCACACGGCACCACGCTGGCGGATCACCGCGACCGACCGCTGCGAGCAGGCGTTGAAAATCGCCGAATTCAACGCCAAGCGCCTCGGCCTCGGCAACGTCACATTCCACTGCGGCGACTGGTGCGCCGCGTTACCTGGCAACCGTTACGATTTGATTCTCAGCAACCCGCCCTACCTCGCGGTCGACGACCCGCATTTGCGCCACGCGGGCTTGCCATTCGAACCACGTGCCGCGTTGGTCGCCGGCGAAGATGGACTGGACGCACTGCGCCGGATCTGTGCTTGCGCGCGCGCGCATCTCAACCCGGGCGGTTGGCTGATCCTCGAACACGGCTATACCCAAGCGCCAGCAGTCCGCGAGTTGCTGACGACGCACGCCTATACCGGCATCGAGTCCCACCGCGATTGGGCTGGCCAACCGCGTGCTACAATTGGACGCAGATCACCTGAAGCCGCTACGGAAGCAGCATGACGCTCAGCCCCTTATCCGACTTTGACGCCTATGTGCTCGGGGTGCTACTCGAACTGGAACTCGTATCCGGCACCCCTTCGCCATTAGCGCTCACCGCGCTGCGTGACGGCTGTCACCGCCACGACCAGCTCGGCGTGCGGTCGCCAGACGACGCCAACCTAGACGCGGCCATGGAGACCTTGCTCGCGCACAACTTAATCACCACCCGCGCGGATGCGTCGGCGGGCGCCACCCTGTACAAGAGCCAGATTACCGCCCGTTTCGGCTTCGACCTCGCGCAACTCGCGGCGCTGAGTCTACTCCTGCGCGGCGGTCCACAATCCGCGCAAGAACTGGCTGCCAATGGCCAATATCTGTATCCCTTCAGCGATCCCGAATCGGTCACCGCGACGCTGGAATCACTGCGCGACCACCCCGCAGGGCCGTTCGTCGAACGCGATGACTGCCCTGACTCGGTGGCCGCGCGTTACCGTCACGCGTTTTCGCGCAGCGAAGGCCTTCCAGCGGCGCCCCGCGCATCGACAGCAAACGCCGGAGCACCGACGGAAATCAGCGATGACCTTGAGCATAAACTCGGAGAACTCGATCGCATCATCCGCGACCTCGTGCCAAAATGACCCTGACACGTGCCTGGAATTGCAAATTCGCGCGAACCGTTTAGGCTTATGTCGGTATGAGCGAAGTGAAAATCGAGATCCTGCTGAAGCGTCGCGTCGTCGGACTCCGCGCGCCGTGCGATCCCGACTATCGCGCCCACGCGGCCGCCCACCTGCTGAGCGAAACCCACGGCATCCATCTGATCGAACTGGTCGGCGAATACCAGATTGAAGTCGGCTACAACCTATTCGTCGTCACGCTCGAGCAGATCGAAACCGCTCTTTCCGAAGTGGGCTTTCACCTCGACAACAGCCTGTATTACAAACTCAAACGCGCACTCTACTACTACACCGAAGCCAACGAACGCAGCAATCTGGGCCTGGAACGACTGACGTGCTCGCAAAACTGCGCACGCAGAATCTTCGCCTCGCGCTACGAACACATCGAGCACGGATGTCGGGATAACCGCCCGGATCACCTGCGTCGCTATCTCTAACGCCGGCCGTACCGCGTTCGTGCAACCTCATCGCCCGCGCAAGCGTTTCGGCCAAAACTTTCTGCACGACCCACGCATACTCGATCAGATCGTCGCCGCGATCGCGCCGCGCGCGGATGATGCGATGGTCGAGATCGGACCGGGTCAAGGCGCGCTGACCTGGCGTCTGTTGCGACATCTGGCTCGGCTGACGGTCGTCGAAATTGATCGCGATCTAGTCGCCGCGTTACGCGCCGCGCCGGAAGGGGCCGACCGGCTCGACGTTCGCGAAGCCGATGCGCTGCGATTCGACTTCGCCGCGCTCGACACCGATACGCGACCACTGCGGGTAGTCGGCAATCTTCCCTACAACATCTCGACGCCATTGCTGTTTCATCTACTCGAAGCCGCCGCCAGCATCCAGGACATGCATTTTTTATTGCAGCGCGAAGTCGTGGACCGGCTCGCCGCGGCCCCGGGCAGCGCGCATTACGGCCGCCTCAGCGTGATGGTGCAGTATCGCTGCACGGTCGAGAAACTGTTCGAGGTCGGACCGGGGGCATTCAAACCCGCGCCAAAGGTCCATTCGGCCATCGTGCGCCTACGGCCGCGCCCGAGGCCGGTGATCGAGGCACTCGATACCGCGCTGTTGGCCCAAGTGGTTCGCCAGGCCTTCTCCCAGCGGCGCAAGATACTCAGCGGCAGTTTGCGCGGGCTGGCGGAGGCCACGGATTTTGCGGCCGCGAGTATCGATCCGGGATTACGTCCCGAGCGACTGGAGATTACAGAATTTGTGCGATTGAGTAACAATATCGCGGCAAGAAACGGCCGCTGAACTTACCTTCCGTCGGTATTTTTTACATACTCTACGCAGTGCTCAACCAACCCGGTCGAAACGATATGCAAGAAAAACTGCCCCACGAGATCGCCGTGCGTGTGGATACGGCCTACCTCTCCACCGAATCCGACCCGGATTGCCATCGCTACATCTTCGCCTACACCGTGACCATCGAAAATCGGGGCGATCTACCCGCGAAACTCCTGACAAGGCATTGGGTGATCACCGATGCGAACGGTAAAGTGCAGGAAGTGCGCGGTGCCGGCGTCGTTGGTGAACAACCCTACCTCAAGCCGGGCGAAGGATTTCAATACACCAGCGGAACGATGCTGGAAACACCCTACGGCGTAATGCAGGGCAGCTACCAGATGGTGGCTGACAACGGTGAGAGTTTCGACGCCGAAATCAGTCCGTTCACCCTTTGCGTGCCGCAGAAGCTGCATTGATCGCCGCGACCGTGCTGGGCGACCGTGCCCCACGCCGCACCTAACGAATCAAAGACTCCGAGCTTGAGCATAGATCGTAGCGAGCGGCTCGTAAGCAAGGCGGACGACGCGCAGCGACAAAACGTATCATCGAGGAGCGAGCGCCGCCCAACGCAACCATCGAGACGCGCGGCAGATCTATTCACAGGCGCTCGGACGCCATCGACCTCGCGCGTGGTCACCCGCATGATTTCGCGACAGCACTGATCGCCGCAACCGGCGTTCCGTCATCAAAAACCCGCCGTGTGGCCGCACGGGTAGCCTCGCGGCGCGCCCTGTGCCACTCTTGGCAGCTGCAATAACTCCGTCGCGTTTCGTTCATGGCAATTTACGCAATAGGTGACATACAAGGCTGTTTCGCCGATTTGCAGCGACTGGTTGAACACCTGAATTTCGACCCCGTGGTCGATACGCTCTGGTTCGTGGGCGATCTGGTCAACCGAGGGCCGGATTCCCTCAACACCCTGCGCTTCGTGCGCGAACTGGGTACCGCCGCGGTGACCGTGCTTGGCAACCATGACCTGCACCTGCTCGCGGTCAGCCTCGGCATCCAGCCCGCGCGCAACAAGGACACCTTTCTACCCGTCCTACATGCGCCCGACGCCGCCGAGTTGTTGAGCTGGCTCCGCCAACGCCCATTGTTGTACTACGACGCGACGCTTGAGATCGCGCTGGTACACGCCGGCCTACCGCCGCAATGGGATCTCGCGACCGCGCTTGCCTGTGCCGGGGAGGTCGAGGCAACACTCAAGGGACCCGACCACCGCGAGTTCCTGCTGCACATGTATGGCAATAAACCCCAGCTCTGGTCACCAACGCTGTCCGGCCTCGACCGCTGGCGCTACAGCATCAACGCGCTGACGCGGATGCGTTATTGCGACGCCGAGGGCCAACTCGATTTCAAACAGAAGCTCGTACCCGGAACCCAGCCCAAGCACCTGATGCCATGGTTTCAGGTGCCATGGCGTCAAAGCCGGGGCCTACGGATCGTGTTCGGACATTGGTCGACGCTGGGCTTTCATGATCGCGATAATGTCTATGCGCTCGACACGGGGTGTGTCTGGGGCGGCGCGTTGACGGCGTTGCGCGTGGATGCGCATCAACCGCAGCGTATCTCCATCCCGTGCGCGGGCGCGCGTCGCCCGCATGAGGCCCATGCCCATCAGCAACAGTAGTCAGGTCGAGACGCCGGAAGGCATCGTTCTGACGCTCAATACCGCGGGACCGTTCGCGCGCTTCTACGCCTGGCTGATCGACCTGTGGCTGCGGCTGCTTTTGTACGCGCTGGTGTTCCTGCCCTTGTCCTATCTCGATGAACTTGGGCTTGGCCTGATCATGCTGGTGTTGTTCATTGGCGAGTGGTTCTATCCGGTGCTGTTCGAAACGCTTTGGCACGGCGCGACGCCCGGCAAGTATCTGATGCGACTCGTGGTTGTGCATGACGACGCGACACCGATCGGCTGGACCGCGTCGATGCTGCGCAATCTCGTGCGGGTGATTGATCTTCTGCCGGGCACCTACTTGCTCGGATTATGCAGTGTGCTGTTGACCCGCGACCATCAGCGGCTCGGCGACGTGGTCGCCGGCACGCTCGTCATCCACCGCCCCGCGACCCCCACTCCACCGCCGCCGTGGCACGAAGGCCCCAGCCATCCACCCAGAGCAAAGTTGACCGCGACCGAGCGCCAGGCGGTGTTGGCTTTCGCGGAACGCCATCATACCCTGACCGCCGAGCGTGCCGAGGAACTGGCGCGGCACGCGGCGCCGTTGCTCGCGCCGGACCAACCCGCCGCGCCGCAGCTGATCGCCGTCGCGCGCTGGCTGGGCGGCCTGCGGCACTGATCCAGCGCCGAACACGACCATGACCCAAGCGCATTTCATTCGCACTCATGGCGACGAGTGGAACGCCCTCGAATCCTGGCTGGGCGGCCGCCACGGCACGGTCGACGCCAGTGAGTTCGACCTGCCGACAGCGTATCGGCGACTCACGCACCAACTCGCGCTCGCCCGCGCCCGAGGCTACGGCCCGGCGGTCGTCCAGCGCCTGGAAACGCTCGCGCTACGCGCCCACCAGATACTCTACCGCCCGCGCGTCACGCCCTGGAGTGCCGCGGCCCGCTTTTTTGGCACGGAACTCCCCGAGCGCGTGCGCGCGGAATGGCGCGTCGTCGCGCTCGCGACCCTGTGTTTCTTCGGCCCGCTCGCGCTCGCATTCGCGTCCTTATGGATCGACCCCGAGCTGATCCACAGCGTTCTGGATGATGAGCAGCTCGCGACGATCGAGCAGATGTACGACCCCGCCAACCAGCAGCGATTCGGCCGCGCCCGCGAAGCCACCACCGATATCCAGATGTTCGGCTTCTATATCCGCAACAACACCAGCATCGGCTTTCAAACCTTTGCCGGTGGTCTGTTGTTCGGGCTGGGCACGCTGGCGTCGCTGCTGATCAACGCGCTGTATATCGGCGCCGTCGCCGGACATTTGACCTTGATCGGACACGCGCAGCCCTTCTGGAGTTTCGTCAGCGGCCACAGCGCGCCGGAATTGGTCGCGATTGTGTTATCCGGCGCGGCGGGTTTTAGACTGGCTGCCGCGCTGCTGGTACCCGGACGCAGGCGTCGGCGCGACGCGCTGCGCGACCATGCTCGTGACGCGGCGCAACTGGTCTACGGCGCCGCCGCGCTATTCCTGCTCGCGGCCTACGTCGAGGCATTCTGGTCGTCGCACGCGGGCATTGCGCCGACCGTCAAGTACGCCGTCGGTAGTGCGTCATGGGCCCTGCTGATCGGCTATTTCGGTTTCGCCGGGCGAAATTGATCGGATGCGGCTGGAGCGCCTGCAACTCGAGCTGCGACCGCGCAATCCCTGGGATGCGATGGACCTTGGCCTGCGCCTGACGCGGGCGCGCTGGCGGGCGATCTACCTGCCGTGGCTGGCCTTCGCCGTGACGCTCTACGCCACGTTGTTGCTCGTATTCGGCATCGACAACGCATGGCCGAGCCTGCTGTTCTGGTGGTTGAAACCCGTTTATGACCGCTGGCTGCTGCATTCGATCAGTCGTGCGGCGTTCGACGATCCGCCAACGCTGACTGAATCGCTGCGGGCTCTGCCTGGCCTGCTGCGCCACACGGGTCTGTTGCGCGCACTGACGCTGGCGCGACTTTCGCCCGCGCGCAGTTTCCGGTTACCCGTCTGGCAACTTGAAGGTTTGCGTGGGCCACAACGCCGGGAGCGGCTCGAACTGCTGGCCGCACGTGGCGGCGCGACACCGTTTTGGCTGACGCTCGCCTGTGTCCACCTCGAACTATCGATCTATGTCGGACCTTTGTTACTGGCGGTGCTGCTTGCACCGCAGGGCATCGACCCGATGCGGCTGCTGGAGACACTATTCATCGCGCCCGGCGACAATGTGTGGGTGCCGATGGTCGGCCACCTGTTTTATCTGTTGGCAGTCATCGTGATCGAGCCGATTTACGTCGCAGCTGGCTTCATGTTGTATCTGCAACGCCGCATCGAGCTGGAGGCCTGGGATCTCGAAATCGCCTTGCGGCGCCTGGGTACTCGCCTCGCGGCAAATGCCCGAACCGTCCTGCTCGCGCTGATAATCGGCGTCGGCGGATTTGGGCTCACGGCACCGCCCGCGAGCCTCGCTACCCCAGGGATCGAAACCGAAGCCCGGCAGACGCTCGACGCACTCGAGCTCTGCGAAACCTTGCATCCGACCGAAACCACGCGCGTCTGGACCTGGCGCCATGCCGCACCCGGAACGTCGGCCGCGCTCGGCGGTGATCAGGGTTGGATTGGGCCCTGGCTACACCAGATCGCGCGCGGTTTGACCTGGTTACTCTGGCTGCTGCTGGGTATCGTGGTGGTCGCGTTGATGCTGAACCGCACGCGAAACAGCGCGCGTCGACGATCCCGAGCGACAAGCGCCGCGGTCCCGCCGACCTCGGTGCGATACGACTCCGCGCCAGAATCCGATTCGCGATATGCCGAGACCGTCCTGGCCGCATCGCAACTGCTTGATCAAAGCCGCACCCGCGCCGCGCTCGCTTTGCTGTATCGCGCGACACTCGCGGACCTTAGCCGGCGATACCAACTGCGGGTCGCCCCCGGAGCTGCTGAGGTCGAACTGATCGAGCTCGCGGCACCCGCGTTGAGCGCGACCCAACTCGACTGCCTGCGCCGGCTCGTCGCGTTCTGGAGCGCGGCTGCCTACGCCGATCAAGCGCCCAGTCCCGCACACGCACGCGAACTGCTGACGGCTTGGACGCAACACTTCGGAGCCGCGCGGTGATGGGTCGTCAGCGGCTGTTGGGCGCACTTGGGTTGGCGTTGACGTTGCTCGCCACGCTGTGGTTTCTGCGCAACTTCGAATTGCGCGAGGTGACCGAACCCGGCCGAATCGAAGGTGAGGCGGCGCGCAATCCGCTCTACTTCGCGCGGCGACTGCTCACGGCGATGAACCTGGACACCCGGGTCGCGCCAGTTCCGTTTGCCGTCGGCGATCTCGCGGCCGATGCGGTGCTGGTGCTCGACACCGAACGGCGGCGGCTCGTCGGTGACGGCCTCGAACGCCTCCTTGCGTGGGTCGAGGGTGGCGGTCACCTGGTGCTGCGCGCCGCGACGCCGGAGCGCAATCGCGATGCCGAACCGGCACCCGATCCGCTGCTCGAACGCCTTGGTTTACGCGTTCGCTACAGTCCCGACCTCGCCTACCCGGACGCCGCGGTGCATTACCCCTTCCGCTCCGGCGATGGCCGTGACGACACGCTGGCGATTTTTTTCGTGGGTTACTACACGCTGCAGGGCTACCGCACGGACGACGATATTCTGTTCGACGCCAATGGCGCGCATGTCGTCCACCGCGAGTACGGCGCCGGCGCGATCACGGTACTCTCGGACATGAACTTCGTGCGCAACGAGGCCCTCTGCGACCAGGGTCATGCCGCCGCGTTGTGGCATCTCGTCCACCGCGTCCACGCGCCGCCCAGCCGGGTCTATCTGGCGCATTCGGAGGCTTATCCGGCGTTGCCGGTGCTGATCTGGCAGCGTGCCCGGGCCGTCGTGATCGCCACGCTGTTGCTCGCACTCGGTCTGGTCGCCTATTTCGGGACGCGATTCGGACCGCCGCGGCCGCCACTGGATTCGGCCCGGCGGCAATTGCGGCAACACCTCGAAGCGAGCGCGGAATATTATTGGCGTCGGGGCGAGCACGCTCGGTTGTTGCGACCGCTCGTCGAGGCCTCGAATCGCGCACGGCGACAACATCGCCGCGCGGACTTGCCCGAGCGGCACCCAATGCCACCTGATCCCGAGGCGCCGCTGACACCACAGCGCTTTACCGAAATCGTCCAGCGACTCAATCAACCACGCACGCGCCCATGAACCCTACGCTGTCAGATTCGTCAACGCCCCCAGCCTCCGACATCGCCTCGATCTTCCAGGCGGTCCGTGCGGAAATCGGCAAGGCAATCATCGGTCAGGCCCGCGTCATCGATGAAGTGCTGATCGCGCTGCTGGCG
>JBHJOI010000107.1:0-13495 GCA_050329935.1 Thiotrichales bacterium
GCGGCGCTTGGTTCAGAATTCGGATTGTCGAAAACACAAGGGGCGCCAGAGATCACGATGCGGTACCAACGAGCACTCCGTCAGATCGGATGGGTTTTTGCATGCTTCTGGGTGATGTCGCTGAGTCACGCCGCACCGACGACGGATGCGGGTAACGAGGCGTTCGACGACTTTCCGCTACCCGACGAGGTGCGACACCCGGACTGGTTCAGCGATTCATTTCTCGATCTGCGCGAGGATCTGGCAGAGGCGCAACGCGAGGGAAAGAAGGGCATCGCGATCTATTTCGGCCAGAAATATTGCGCCTACTGCCAGTTGCAGATGGATGTGAACTGGGGCAAGGAGCAGGACATCGTCGACTACACGCGACGTTACTTCAACGTGATTCAAGTGGATATCTGGGGGAGTCGCGAACTGACCGACGTTCAGGGTAACACCCTGACCGAGAGCGCGTTCGCCGAACAACAAAAGACCAACTTCACGCCGGCGCTGATTTTTTATGTCGATGACGGTCGCGAGGCGCTCAAACTGGTTGGCTATTACCCGCCCTACAAATTTCGCGCTGCCTTGCACTATGTGGTGGGCGATCACTATAAGGCCGAGTCCCTGCGCGACTATCTGGAGCGCGCCGATCCGCCACCCAAGTTCGATCTCGCCGATCTGAACGCGCAACCCTTCTTCGAAAATCCGCCCTACATGCTTGATCGCAGACGATTTCCCGGCACTCGACCGCTCGCGGTGTTTTTCGAGCAGCACGATTGCCACGCGTGCGACATCCTGCATTCCGGCGCATTGCTGGACGAGCGGGTACAACGGCAAATCGCCGGCTTCGACACCGTGCAACTCGACATGTGGTCGAAAACGCCCGTTCTCACCCCCGACGGCCAGCGCCTGACGGCCGTCGAATGGGCCAAGCAGCTCGGCCTGTTCTTCGCGCCGACGGTGGTGTTTTTCGACGAACACGGCAAGGAAGTCATGCGCATCGACTCGGTTGCGCGGCTTTACCGCCTATCCGGCGTGCTCGACTATGTCACCAGCAAGGGCTACGAAAAGGCCCCAACTTTCCTGCGCTGGCGCGACATCGCCGGGCGGTCGGAGCGCGCGCCGCACGCAACGCCCTAACGCTCACGGCGCCCCCGCCTACCCAACCCGGAGGCACCGCCGGTGAATCGGGCGTTACACGCCGGCGCCGGCTCAGCGGCGCAGTTCGCGTTCGCGGTAGGTCGGATCGACCCAGCAGACCGGCAATGCCTCGCCCGATGGAAAAACGAGGTCCACCTTGGCGAACGGTTCCGGTTCGGGCGGATCCTCGCCGATGTGCAGGCGTCCGTTCAGGCGCGTGTCGAATGGGTTGAACAAGGCCTGCGTGTCCAATATCTCGACGAGATCGCCGGATGAGCGTTGCTTCAAAAACATGATTCTCGCTCCTTCCTGTTTCGGGTTGCTCTATCAAAATTATAGTGAATGAACGCGGCATTCGTGTTGATACGAACCCCCATTCGGGGCATTGTCGCAGGTGACATCTGAACGTCATCGGTCGTGTTCGTTCATTGAATCTTCAAGAGGTGGTCGTGATGAGTCTCAAGTCGATTGGATCGTGCGGTTCATGGATGCTCGCGTTGTTCGCGTTGTGTGTCGCGATCGCCCAGGCGCAGGTCGAGATCCGCGAACGGGATGGTGTCTCGTATCTGGCGGGCGGTGTCGGTGTTGAAGAGCGCGAAGCCGTGCGCAAGTTGGAGCATTTTTTCAATCTCAAGCTGATGTTCGCGCAGCGCGACGGGCATTTCATCGGCGACGTAAAGGTCACCATCACAACATCGCAAGGCGAGCGGGTGACCGAGATCGATGCCAATGGACCGTTGCTTTACGTCTTGTTACCCGTCGGTAGTTTTCGTCTCGAGGCGAGCTTTCAGGGGCAACCCCAGCAGCGCGAGGTGACGCTGAAGGCGGCTCCGGCCAAGACGGACGCGAACTTTTTCTGGTAGGGCGACCCCTGCCGGGGGTAGACAGTCTGATGACCTTGATTCAATATGTAGTGCATCATCTAGATATAAATACGCTATATATAGTTAATTGACGCCTCCGCGCATTGATTGCAAAGGTGGTCTAGACTTTCAGAATCATGGAGTTGGGCTATGAACGCAGTGGTTGAGCAACTGAGTTTTTCCGCGATTCCCGATGCGCCCGCGGTGGACCTACCGCCGCCGCAGGCGATCTCGGTCGAGGTGTTGCAGGAGAAATACGCCAAGGGACAGGAAAACTCGCTGCTTGAGGTCCGGCAGCGAGTGGCCCGGGCGTTGGCGCGGGTCGAATCCGAAGATGAGCGCGAACGCTGGGAGGCGCGCTTCCTGTGGGCGCAACAAAGCGGATTCATTCCGGCCGGACGAATCAATTCCGCGGCAGGCACCACGCTCAGCGCGACCTTAATCAACTGCTTCGTGCAGCCGGTCGGCGATTCGATCACCGAGGTGGTGGACGGCAAGCCGGGCATCTATACGGCGCTGGCCGAGTCCGCCGAAACCATGCGTCGCGGCGGCGGGGTGGGCTACGACTTTTCCGCGATCCGGCCGAAAGGCGCGTTGGTGCGCGGCACGCAGTCGAGCGCGTCGGGTCCGGTCTCGTATATGCGGGTGTTCGACCGGTCCTGCGAAACCGTCGAATCCGCCGGTTCGCGGCGCGGCGCGCAAATGGGCGTGTTGCGCTGCGATCATCCGGATATCGAGGCGTTCATCCATGCCAAGGACCAGGGCGACCTGACCAACTTCAATATTTCGGTCGGCGTGACCGATGCGTTCATGCGCGCGGTGGAGCAGGACGCGGAATTTGAATTGACGCATGGCGCGGAGCCCGGTGCCGAGATCAAGGCCAATGGCGCGTATCGGCGCGTCGATGGCGCCTGGGTTTACCGCACCCCCCGCGCGCGTGATCTGTGGGACCAGATCATGCGTTCGACCTACGATCACGCCGAGCCGGGCATTCTGTTTCTTGATCGGATCAACCACGACAACAACCTCGGTTACTGCGAAACGATCGAGGCGACCAATCCCTGCGCGGAAGAGCCGCTGCCGGCTTATGGCTGTTGCTGTCTCGGCTCGATCGATCTGACCCGATTCGTGCGCGCGCCGTTTTCCGACCATGCCGAGTTCGATTTCGACGCCTATGGCGCGGTGATCGACGTCGCGGTGCGGATGTTGGACAACGTGCTCGAAGTCACCCATTGGCCGCTGCCGCAACAGCAGCGCGAGGCGGCCGCGAAACGTCGAATTGGACTCGGATTCACCGGGCTCGGCGATGCCTTGATCATGCTGCGACTGCGCTACGATCGCCCGGAGGCGCGCACGATGGCGACGCGGCTGGCCGAGTATCTCCGCGATCGCGGTTACCACCAATCCGTTGAGCTGGCGCGTGAACGCGGTGCGTTCCCGCTGTTGGAAGTCGAACAGTACCTCGGGGCGGATCGGTTCGCTTCGCGGTTGCCGTTGCCGCTCAAGCACGCCATCCGTGAGCACGGCATCCGCAATTCGCATCTGCTGTCGATCGCGCCGACCGGCACGATATCGCTGGCGTTCGCGGATAACGCGAGCAACGGAATCGAGCCGCCGTTTTCGTGGACCTACCAGCGCAAGAAGCGCACGGCGGACGGCGGCTTCAAGGAGTACGCGGTCGAGGATCACGCCTGGCGCTTGTTCCGTCACCTGGGCGGTGATGTCGACAATCTGCCGGGCTATTTCATTACCGCGCTCGAGATTTCGGCGCAGGCGCACAAGGATATGGTCGCGGCGGTCGCGCCGTACATCGACACGTCGATTTCGAAGACCGTCAACGTGCCGGAAGATTATCCCTACAGCGATTTCGAGGATCTGTACTTGAGCGCGTGGCGCGCGGGATTGAAAGGGTTGGCGACCTACCGCCCGAACAAAATCCTCGGCGCGGTGCTCACGGTCGAAAAGAAATCCGCCGAGGAGAAAAAGGCCCCGCAGGACTTCGTCGGCGAAGCGAATCGCCGGTTGCAGATCAAGACCCTGCCGGCGCCTGTGCTGGCCTCGTTGCGTTGGCCTGGGCGACCGAACCTGCCCGAGGGCAACCTTGCGTGGACCTACATGATCCAGCACGACCTGGGACATTTCGCGCTGTTCGTAGGCCATGTCGAGCAGGATGACAATGGTCACGGCCGCCGCGCCTGGCCGTTCGAGATCTGGGTCAACGGCGCGGGTCAACCGCGCGGGCTGGGCGCCGTCGCCAAGACGCTGTCGATGGACATGCGTGCCAAGGATCACAAGTGGTTGCGTTTCAAGCTGGAATCGCTCGCGCGTACGACCGCGCCCGGGGAGTCGTTCGAGATGCCGTTTCCGCCACACGGCACGGTTCGACGGATGCCATCGATCGTCGCGGCTGTCGCGGAATTGATCCGTTATCGCTGCGAGCAACTGGCCGCGCTCGATGATTCGGGACCGAGTCCGGTGCTCGACGCGCTGTTCAGTCTGAAAGAGCCCAAGACTGGAACCGACGGCACCCTGTCGTGGACGGTGGATGTCTATAACCCCGCCACCGGCGAGGATTTCGTGCTGGGTCTCAAGGAGATCACGCTGCCGGATGGCGTGACGCGCCCGTACTCGATGTGGCTGTCGGGCGTCTATCCGCGCGCGCTCGATGGCTTATGCAAGTTGCTGTCGCTGGATATGCGGGTGCTCGATCCGGCCTGGATCGGGATGAAATTGCGCAAGCTGCTCGATTATCCCGAGCCGCTGGGGGATTTCATGGCCTTCGTTCCGGGCACGCGCCGGCAATCCAATTACCCATCGACCGTCGCGTATCTGGCGCATCTGATCATTCACCGCTATGTGATGCTGGGCTTGCTGGACGAGGGTGGTTTTCCGGTCACGCGGATGGGCATTCTCGAGGCGCCGACCGAGAGCGGCGCGGTTCCTGCGATGCAGGGCAAGCTGTGTGGCGAATGCGGCAACTATGCCGTGATCAAGAAGGACGGCTGCGATTTTTGTACCGCTTGCGGCGCGGTTGGGAGCTGCGGCTGAACCCGGAGCTACGCCTTGGGCTCGGCGTCGCCGCCGGGTCTGACGTAGGTTTCGAAGCCGCGCTGCATCAATTTCTGCAGCACTTCCATCGCGTTCGCTGAGTTGGCGAAGAACGGCTGCATCAGACTGAGCGGCTCATAGCCTTCGGCGCCTTGACTCATTTTCTCGACAATGCGCGCCATGCCTTCGCGCTGCAATTGGCTGACATCCGGCCAACCCATGACCTCGCGAAACTCCGCGGGGGAGAGTTCGATATCCAGCGTGATCTTCATGCGAACCCCGGCCTATGGCAAAGCGGACGATTGCGTGAGTCTACACGGCAACCACGCGCCGGGCGAATGCCCCTTGACGCGGGCAAAAAAAAACCACCTGGAGCTAAAAGCGTCGCAGGTGGTTAGCTTCGTTTCGCTTCGAAAAATGGGTTCCCCCCACGCGCGCGAATTGAATTGTCATCAATGATCGGCGATTGCTTTCCTCGCGGGTCGATACTGGCTTTTAGGCACCCGCGTCATGCCGCACAACTGGATTGGTTTTGCCTAGTCAAGTTTGTTCGCGTGTCGTGACAAATCGTAACATTCCTGGCCACGCTGTAAATCAGCCAGTTGGTCTAGTCAATCGAGATCGTCGATCTACGGAATTGGCGGTCGTATAGGCGTTTTAAGTCTGATTTGCAGCATAGAGTGTCTTTTAGTCGCAATGCACTAGCTCCAAAGAGCTAGTGTGAAATGGCTGGGCTTGTTGCGTACTTTGTTGATAATTGCAATAGGCCGTATTCTGCGTTCGCGAATAAGAAAGCCGCCACGCATCTGGAAGTCCACAACCGTGAGGTTACCTGCTTGAAAGTGCTGATCGCAGACGATCATGAACTGATCCGGTTTGGGTTGGTGGCGGAGTTACGGGCCCTGGATCCCAAGGTTCGTCCGCTGGAGGCGTCGGATCACGCGCAGGTCCAGTCGATCCTCGAGACCCACCGCGATATCGATCTCATTCTGCTCGACCTCTACATGCCGGGTGGCGATGGATTCGAGCTGCTGTCGTGGGTCTGCGACCGTAATCCAGAGCTTTCTGTCATTGTGATCTCCGGGTCAGAGCGTCCGGCCGACATGCGTAAGGCCATCGACCGCGGGGCGTCGGGCTACATTCCAAAATCCAAGGCGCGCAGCGTCATCGTTGGTGCGATTCGATTGGTGCTATCGGGGGGTGTCTATATTCCAGAATGCTTGCTACATCCGGCGAGCGAGGTGGAGTCGCACGCGGCGCCGGAACTGTCCGTGGAGACCGAGCCGGAAGTCGTCGACGGTGCCGCGCCGGGCGGGTTCACGCAGCGTCAGGTCGAGGTCTTGAAGCTGTTGTGCAAGGGCTATTCGAACAAGGCCATCGCGCGCGAGCTAAAGATCACGACCCATACCGTCAAGATCCACGTCGCCACGGTCTTGAAGTTATTGCAGGTGGACAACCGCACCGCGGCGGCGATGGCGGCGCGTCAGCTGGGCTTTTGTCGGGAGCCGCGCGACTAGTCCCGCGGCGCCAAGTCAATGGGCGGATTCATGTGCCACGCGCGAGTGCGGCCGACAGCGGCAGCAAGCGGTCGTCGCCTAAGTCGGGATCGAGATTCACCGGACATTTCGGCATTTTTCCGCCGCGACGCACGCTGACGTTGTGGCACTAGCTATTATGGCTGGGTCACATTTAGGAAACAGTTCGAGTACGCTAGTGACAAACAATCGCCCTAGCTCGTCGTATGACGCCGATCCTCTCGTGCGGTCGTAGGGCCTGCGGTGGCGTGACGGCGCGGTCGATCAGTTTGGTCGCCAAGTCGAATTCTGGAGCTAAGACATCAAAGGCCAGGATGGCCATTGCACGGATTTGCGGGTTGGAACGGAGGCGCCTCGGTATGACCGGGGCGTGGGTGACCTGGAGGACGGTTCGCCGGTTGGGCAGCGGCGCGATAGGCGCGTCGCATGGACATCCGGCGGATCGGCTCCGGGTTTTATTGGCTACGACGCGGCACCACGGCGGTGTTGTAGCCGGCTGGCTTACTGACGTCGCGGAACCCCCTCGGTTCCGTTGCGCTCAGGGCGTTTCATCCCGAACTTACAGTGCCAACAAAAACAATAAAATGCGATTTACGTCGTTGGTAGTGAAGCGTGTCGAATAGCCGTTTTCAACCGCTATTGTGTTGGGTGCTATGCCTGGCGGCATGGCTGCCTTGGCACACGCCGGTAGGCGCAACGGAACTCGCGGTGTTGCTGAGTGGCGACGGCGCCGAGTACCGGCAGGTTGCGGACGCGATTCGCGCCGGGATTGATGCGGGTGGCGCACCGTCGCTGCGGGTACTCAACGTCGATGGATACTCGGTCGAACGTTTGGTCGCCGAATTGCAGCCGGCCCCGGCCATGGTGGTCACGGTAGGCATCAAGGCAACGCGCCAGGCACTCGCGCTGGAAACGCCGTATCCGGTGCTCGCGACCCTGGTGCCGCGCCTATCCTATGAAGCGGTGCTGCAGGAACTGCGCGCGCAGAATCCGCAACGCAGCTTCTCGAAGCATTCTGCGCTCTATCTGGAACAACCCATCGTGCGACAGGTGCAACTGGCGCGGTTGCTTAAACAGGACCTCACCCGATTGGGCGTCCTCCTCGGTCCGCATGCCGACCTGCATCTGACGGAAACGATGCCCGCGGACATTCGCCTCCAGACGGTGGTCGTGGTTCACAAGGACCAGGTCGCGGACGCGCTTGACGCGGCGTTGGGCGGGTTCGATCTGTTGTTGACCGTCTATGACCCGGCCATCATCGATCGCAGGGTCGCCAATCAAGTGTTATACGCGGCCTATCGGCGTCGTGTGGCGGTGATCGGTTACTCCGAGGCAATGGTGGCCGCGGGTGCGCTGGCGGCATTGCACTCCGACGGCACGCAGATCGGTCGTCATGCCGCGGAACTGGCGCGCGCGGCGCTGACGCGCGATCCCGTGAGTCTGGTTTCGCCGGCGTATCCGCGGTACTACCGTTTGCGTTGCAACGAGGCGGTCGCCCGATACCTGGATCTCGAGCGGATCTGTCTCAGCGAAGTGCGGCAAGCGATTGGGGCGGAAGAATGAACGGATTCACGTTTTTCAAGCGATTCGGGATACGCGAGCGCGCATTGGTGCTCGCGATCACGCCGTTGACGATCGTATCGCTGGTGATTGGGTACTATCTCGTTTCCACGCGTTTGCAGGATACGCGCGAGGCGTTGCTGGTTTACGGCGAGTCGATCGCGCGCGACCTCGCCAAATCCAGTGGTTTCAGCTTGTACGTGGGCGACGAGAAGTTGCTCGACTCGCTGATTTCGGGCGCATTGCTGAATCCCGATATCGACTCGATTTCGGTTTGTGACAGCGCGGGTCAGCTGCTTGCACATCGCGGTCCCGATTCAATTCCGCGCGGCGGTTGCGGCGAATCGGCCACGGGCCTCGCCGTGTTCACTCAGCCGATCAGCCCGGTCGAATTCGCTCGTGACGAGAATCCGGAGTTCCGTGAACCGTCCTCTGTCGAGGTCGGCCCGATCGCGCCGCTTGGCAAGGTGGTCGTTCGGGTCACGTTCGATGCGCTGGAGCGCCGCCAACGCGAGATTATCGTCAAGAGCAGCGCGTTTGTGCTCGCGGGTATCGCGTTGAGCGCGCTGCTCGGCGTGCTGATGGCAAATGGCCTGCTTGGGCCGCTGCGTCGGGTGACGGCCGCAGTCAGCGATATCCGTCGCGGTGACTTGAGCACTCGGCTGATCGTGGCCTCGTCCGGCGAAATTGGGGAGCTGGAGGCCGGTATCAATCAGATGGCGCAGACCCTGCAGGATTCGCAAAGCTTGCTCCAGCGCCGGATTGATCTCGCGACCGACGCGCTGCGCAATACGATCGAGACGCTCCAGGTGCGCAATATCGAGCTGGAAGTCGCGCGCGAGGCGGCCGTCAAATCGGGCAACGCGAAGGCGGAGTTCATGGCTCAGATCAGTCACGAGCTGCGCACCCCGTTGCACGCAATCATCGGCTTTGGCGAGCTGCTGGAGTCCAGCGTGGACGATGCGACCGCGCTCGAATACGTTCGGATCATTGGTCAGGCGGGTACGCAGCTGTTGACCGTCATTGACGATGTGTTGACGTTTTCGTCGCTGGAGTCGGACAACTTCGCGGTTGCGAGTGAGGTCTTCGACCCGATCGAGGTGCTGGAAAATGTCGTGAGCCTATTCGCGCACGAGGCGCACCGCAAGAATCTGGAATTGGTGCTGCTGTGCCTGGACGACGCGCCGCGGCAGGTCCGGGGCGATGCGGCGCGACTTGGCCAAGTGCTCACCAACTTGTTGAACAATGCAATTAAATTCACCGAGCGCGGTCATGTCATCGTCACGGCTGACTCGGCGCCGGAGCCGGAGGATGAACGTCGCTTGCGGGTTTCGATCACGGATACCGGCATCGGCGTCGCGCCGGCGTTTCGCGAGAGTCTGTTCCAGCCATTCGCGCAGGGCGACCCGTCGATCAACAAGCGGTATGGCGGCACCGGTCTCGGCCTTGCGATCTCGCGCGTGTTGATGCAACGGATGGGAGGAGAAATCGAGTATCGCGCCGATGACGGGGGTTCGACGTTTCGTCTGCGGCTAGCGGGTGTCGATGCCCCGGTCGAACCGCGCGCCATGCCGTTGGCGGATAAGAAAATCCTGGTGATCGAAGCGCACCCGTTTTCGCGTCGGGCGTTACGCAATACCCTGCTTCAGTTCGGTGCGCGGGTATCCGTGCGCGCGTCGGGCGACGATGTAGTTACACGATCGGCGAGCGGTACCGTCGAAGGGCAGGCGTTCGATGCCGCGGTGGTGGGTTTGAGTCGCGCGGAGCTCGCCGACAGAGCGGTTTCGGCGACACTCGGTGCGTTGCGGCAACTGGAGATTCCGCTGCTGGTGTTGGTCGGCGACGAACGCGAACTTCTGGCCTTGCGCGAGCGATATGCGGATTCGCGTTGCCAGTTGATGACGAAGCCGGTTCGACGCGCGACATTGCTGTCCGCGCTGAACCAGGTCATGAGCGGAACGAGGCGTGGTCCGCGCGCCGTGCCTCGGGCAGAGCCCTCCGACCCACCTGCGTTCAGCGCCTTGATCGGCGATGACAACGCGTTCAGCCGGCAGTTGCTCGGCAGTCACTTGCAGCGCCGGGGTGGCGCCGTCACCGCGGTCATGGATGGGCGCGTTGCGATCATGCGCGCGATGGAACGACGCTACGATGTCATTTTTCTCGATATCCACATGCCCGATGTCGACGGGCTCGCGGCCTGTCGCGAGATTCGCCAGCGCGCGGACCTCAATCGCGAGACACCCATCGTCGCGATTACCGCCGACGTGTATATCGACGACAAGGCGGGCACGCTGTTCGATACAGTCATTCATAAGCCGGTCACCGCCGACGAAATCGGCGCTACCCTGCGCCGCTTGCTGCCCGGGCTCGCGCTGGCCGAACCGCGTTTCCTACCGGCTAGCGACGGTACCGCGAGCCGCGCGCTCGACCCGGATGGCGTCGTGCGTGCGCTCCGCGCGCAGTTCGCGGCGTTGCAGGGCGCAAGTGTCAGCATGAATCGCGGCCAGTTGAAGAGCCAGGCGCATCAGTTGGCTGGTATCGCGGGATTCTTCGGTCACGCGGAATGGGCGGCGTTGATTCGCGAACTGGAACAGTCCGCCGAGCAGGCGCAGGCGTGCGATATCCAGCGCAAGGTGGCCGCAATCGGACAGGCGATCGACCAATTGTCGGGCGTTGACGACGATGTGTCCTGAGTGCGGGTTGTCGCTCGGTGAATTTCGACCGAATCTTGATGAGCGCGGTGACTCGATGTCTCAGATCGAGTCGCGTTGACGCTCGGCGCGGGTGTATTCCCGTGTTCAATGAGGGGTCGTTTGGCGCAATCCGTTGTACACTACGCGCCCGGTGGCCCTGGGGAGGGGCGGATTGCGGATTATCACGGTCCGGGTCCGGTCTCGCGGTAGGCGGCCGCCCGGGAGCCTGCGTGTGCGACGCGGTCTTGGTGTCCCCGCCGATGGCGGTGGCCTTTGCCGCGAAATGCCCCGGGTATTCGATCGATTTGAACCAACACGATTAGGAGTGACTCATGAGACTGATTCTTCTCGGCGCCCCGGGTGCGGGCAAAGGTACGGTAGCCAAGCTGTTGACCGCGATCGACGGCTCGGTGCAGATCTCCACCGGCGACATTCTGCGGGCCGCGGTGAAGGAAGGTTCGGAGCTCGGCAAGAAGGCCGAGTCGTACATGAAGGCCGGCGATCTGGTGCCCGATAGCCTGATCATGGACATCATGGGCGAGCGTCTGTTGCAGGACGACTGCAAGGCCGGATTCCTGCTTGACGGATTTCCGCGCACCATTCCGCAGGCCGAAGCCCTCAAGGCCGTGCTGCAGAAGCTCGACATCAAGCTGGACGGCGCGGTCAATTTGAATGTGCCGCGCGAGGTCATTCTCGACCGTCTCACCACCCGCCGCACCTGCGTTGATTGCGGCGCGATCTACAACGTCAAGAGCATGCCGAGCAAGGTTGAGGGCGTTTGTGACAAGTGCGGCGGCAACGTTGTGCAACGTGACGACGAAACCGAGGTAGCCATCTCCAATCGTCTCGACGTCTACAACGAGAAGACCGCGCCGCTTGTTAATTTTTACCAGAACGAGGGTATGTTGCTCGACGTCAACGCCACCTCGAGCGATGTGGTCGTCGGTGAGATCAAGCGCTTTGTAGGCATCTAAACGCCGAATCCGCCGTGAGTGCCCCGCTCGTCGCCACAGTGCCGAGCGGGGCTTCCTGCTGAACGGGGTGGCCGGGGACCATTATGTTCCGAGCCGCGGAAAACGTGGCGGGTTCTTGAACCGCCTGCCGTGCGGTCACCTAAATCGCACCCAGGGGTATTTGTCCTCATCCACCTTGGCCCAAACCAGCCGACCCGAATCCCGCCAGCCATCCAGTACGATGCCGCGTTCGAAATCGTCGCCGCGGACTGCGACGACCACGCTTGAATGCTCGCCGTAGTAACTACCCTTGCGGGCAATGCCCCAATGCAAGGCGAAGCTGCGCAGGTCGAGCGCCGCGAGGTGGCTCATCAGATCCTCGGTCCATTGATGACACAAACCTCGCGGGCGCAGCCCCGAGTTGACCAGGGTATTGTGGAGCAATGGCGGAGAGACGAGTCGGTAGCGATTCGCGAGCTGCATCGGGTACAACACCGCGGCGCGGGCCAGGCGATCGGCCTCGGTCGGATCAACGCCGGCGCCTAGGTCCCGCAAGGCCAGACTCAGTGCGCGTATTCGTTGCGTGGTTTCGATCGAGAACTCAGCGGTCCCCTTTACCTCAAGACCCCCTGAATTGACCTCGGGATAGCGCACCGAGGCGCAGCCGCCGAGACCTATCGCGACCGCGAGCAGGACACGGATTAATCGCCGCGCGGCCGAGGACGAATGAGCGGGAAGCAAGTACAAGGCGCCGAGGTCGCGACGTAAGGCGGGGTCGGGTCGGCGGTTCCGACTCGACCCCAGGTCAGGGCGTCTGCCTAACGCGCGGGGGGCGCGGGCGGACGTTGTTGCATCTGCTGCATTTGCTGGAGCGGATCGAATTTCTGATAGCCGCTACCGGCGCCGAAGTCGCTGGCGTTCAGCGTGGTGCTCTCGACGGCGGAAATCGTCATCGTGAAGTTGTTCTGAAGATCCTTCAGCTCCATCGGTAGTCCGTCGAGGCTGGGGAACATGTCCTGCATGCCGGCCGCGGCGCCGCCCATCGCGGAAGATTTCTGCATCATTTTTTTCGAGAACGCCTGCATCTGCTTCAGCGTGGCGTAGTCGTCGGCGCTCATCTTGGCCGCTTGCGGCGTAGCCATGCACGCTTCCATGGTCTTGGCGCCGTTGGTGATGATGTCATTCATTTGGCATTCGATGCCATTGACGCTCTTTTTCTGGCCAGTGGGTTTGATCGTGACCTCGGGCGGCTTGGCCGCGGGATTCGAGAGTCCCATCTGCTTTTCGATCTGGGCGCGTTGTTCCGCGGGCATGTTTTGCAGCTGAGCCATCATTTGCTGCCGCATTTGTTCCATCAACTTCGCGGTCTGCTCCATGTACGGCTCGTCCATCTCGATGAATTTCTTTTCCTTGTCGTTGTACATCACCATTTTCTGCGCGGTGGTGTCCATGACCATCCGGCCCTGGCTTTGCGGCGCGTTGATCAGCACCTTTCCATCCTTGATCGCCATTTGATCCAGCATGCCCGGCTGGGAACTTGTGAACTTGATGACGGTGTCGGCGCTGGCTGGTGCCGCGAGGCAGACCAGGAGTGCGCAACCGATCGAGAGCAACCTTCTTTGCATGAGATGTCTCCGTGCGAGTGATGTCTGTAAGGTTTCGATGACGGGCAGAATACTACGAATCTAGCAGTTTGCGGATCTGGTCCGCGGTATCCCGGC
>JBHJOI010000108.1:0-3203 GCA_050329935.1 Thiotrichales bacterium
TCGAACAGGGCTGCGCCGCGCAGCACCTTGGGGTCCTCGACATTGCGCCGTGCCGGCACCGCGAGCGTATTGGAATAGAACATGACCGCCTTGATCACGTCCTCGCCGACTTCGGCGCCTTGCTGACCGTTGTCGTTGGGATTGGTTGCGCGGTAGGCATCGTACAACGCGGTTCCCACGATGCTCTCGTCCGGAAACAGATAATTGGTGATGCCCATGTCGCCGCGATAGGCGCCCGAGCCCTGCACGTTCACCGAGGGTGTGCTCGCCTTCCAGCCGAACCGGCCGAGACTCCTCGGCTCGCGCTCGCCTTGCTGCTTTTTCACCGGATCGCAGACCCAATTGGGTCGCCCAGAGATACCGTCGCCGTTCGTGTCGTCGGGATCGGCCAGCGCGAGTATCGCTGCTTCAGGTATCGCCTCTAGCAGTCCGAGTCCGAATACCGGCATGCCCATGCGCGGGCTGATGGCGACGTCGGGCTGCAGCAGGCGACTGACGGGTGGGGTTTGGTCGCCCGGCTTTTCCCCAGGGCTATCGTAGGGATTGCGTATTTCGAACACGGGTTTGGACAGCGTGACTTCGCCACCCTCGGCGTACCGTGCCGTGGAGGTTTCGAATTTAACGTAGACATCGGCCTGCCCGGTGAACGGTGAGTCCTCGCGAACGCCGAGGACGCCGCGATGGAACAGTTGACTGGAAAATCCAGGTACCGCCTCGGGCGCGCAGTAGCAGTTATCCGCAGTTGGCGTGCAACGTCCTTCCACCGGCCCGGTGCTGATGCGCAGGAAGACACCCTCCTCGACCCCGAGCCGGGTCCATTGCCCCGCCCCGGCCTGAAGCGCGCCGAGCGTGTAGTTGGCCCGCCCGTCGCGGGCGTGGCAATCGCCACAAGCATCGTTGTTGAAAACGGGACCGAGGCCATCCTGATTCGAAAACGCCATGCTCGGCGCCTTGATGAACTTGACCTCGAATTCGCGATCGCCCGTGAGGAACAAGTCGAGCGCGTCGCCTTCGAGATTCGGCGCCGGCGTATCGAATCCAAAACTCGACTGATTGCCGGTGAAGTTGGTCGTCGCCCCGCCCAACGCAATCGCGCGCGCCCAAGTGGGCTCGCTTAAATCGAGCGTTGCGTCGTTGCCACCGGAACCGCTGCAACCGGCCAGGGCCAGGATAATCAAATATAAAAAACTCGAATGTCGTGTCTTCATGGTTCGCCGTCCGGATCGGAGCGCAAGGAAAATCGCAGCACGCAGGATCCCGTCGGCATCGATCGCGGGTGGACCTGAAATCAGGCCACCCGCCGATTCGCAACGGCGCGTGCGCGTATCCGCACGCCGGGCTAGTTCGTAAATTCGGTCTTGGCAATCAGGGGCAACACATCGTCCGTGAACGAATTAAACACCTTGTTAGTCGCCGCCATCGCTTCCGTAATCAATGCACGGCCTGTGTCGTTCAGGATCTGCTGTCGAAATGGCTTGGCGCTGCCGCTAATCGCGGTCGTTGTCGCAATGCCGTCGCCCTTGATGAGTGCGATGCGCCGCTGCGCGGTGATGATTTCGTCCAGGACGCGGTTGGCCAGCGTGGCATCGTGCTTGAGCACGAAGGCATACAACCCATTGAGGGTATCCGAGATACTGTCGCTGGCAGGGTTGTAGCCGAGTTTTCCGGTATAGGCATTCAGGATGCTTTGCAGATTGTCGTGAAAATCGGTCAGTGAATTCCAGCTAAACTGCGACTCGACCTTGGTGGTGTCCGCGGTGCCGATGGAGGTGCCCAGGGGCTCGGCGATTTTGGCATTCGCCACTTCGTCGGCAATCGTTGCAAGCCCGTTGACGAGTTCCTCGATCACCGCGCCGCGCGAAGCATAGATGGTATTACCAGCGACGCCGGCGGTCTTGAGCAGATTCGCATAGGGCCCGCGGCCATTGAAATTCTGAACCCATGCATCTTCCAGCGCCTGCGTGCGGCCCTTGAACGCCGCCGTCAGCGCCACCAGGTAATTCAGCTCCGCGCTGGACAGGGTAGCTGCGTCGCGGTCGTTGGCGTCGACACCGTCACCAAACAGCAACCACTCGATCGCATGAAAGCCACGCAGATCGTCAGCGGCGTTATCCACGTCGGCTTGCGTGGCGCTTGGTCGGGCCGTGAGAAACGCACTCAGATCGGAGATATTGAGTGGCCAGGAATCGATTGCGGGATCAACCCCCAAGGAGTCAACCGGGCCGAACAAAAATCCCTCGCTCTGCTCCCAAGGCCGACGAGCGACTTTCCATTTTTCCTGTGCGGCATCCAGTTCCTGACCCGTCGCACCATCCGCGGCGAGGGCCTGCACCGCGACTTGCAGTTCCGCCGCGGCGCTATTCAGGTTCTTGTAGGTTTGGGTGATGATCGCATCGGCCTCGTTGTTGATCAGCGCGGTGGCAGCGAAACTGACCTTGCTCGAAGGCACCGAGTTGGTGCCTGGCTCAGTCGTTTCACCACCGCCACCGCCTCCGCTACAGGCGGCGACGGCGGCAAACGTGAACGTCAACGCGGCGGTCTTAAGAATAGTTGCGTAGTTCATGGCTATTGATTACTCCTCAAAAAAGAACGATGGACCGAACTTCAGAACTCGAAGCCGATCCCGACGCCGATAAAGTCCTGCTCATTACCAACGGCCCCCGCGTGAGTCCGATGGGAATATTCACCCTTGACGACAATGCCCGGGCGTGGCTTGTAGTTGACGCCAAACGTGGTCGCCTCGCGCTCGTAACGCGGATTGCGCACGATCGTTCCGGCCGTGTCGGCGTGCGAGTCATAGGTTTCATAACGGGCGAAGGCATCCAGCCGGCCTTTCATCCCGTCGAACAACGCGAATAGGTCGTATCCGGCCTCAACGAACCAAGACTCGGCACGACTGCCCACCGGGGTTTTTGAAACCCCGAGCGTGCCAGCGTTGAAAGTTGTGAAGTTCGCTTGCGTGACCCGATCGGCGTTATCGATTTCGCCGCTAAAATATTGGCCACGCACGGTCAGAGGACCGCGTTCGTAACGGCCATGCAGCTCCATCAACGAGACCGCCGCACTCACATTCAGGTTTTGCCGCGGACGATTACCCGCGCTGTCACCGTAATACAGCGCACCGCCCACCATGATCCCGGGCAGCGGCGCGTAGTCGAGTCGGGCAAGCAGTGCCAGATCATCGGCGTTGCGGAATTCCAGCT
>JBHJOI010000109.1:0-9551 GCA_050329935.1 Thiotrichales bacterium
GAACAAAAGAAAGACGCGTGTGGGGCTTGAAACTCGCGCGCGCAACCCCAGCTTCTACCCGGTTGCAAAAAATCGGAGCGGATGACAATGAGCGTGGAACCGAACAAGGAAAACCTGAATTTCCAGACCGAGGTGAATCAGCTGCTGCACCTGATGATTCACTCGCTGTATTCGAACAAGGAGATCTTTCTGCGGGAATTGATCTCCAACGCCTCGGACGCCTGCGACAAGCTGCGCTTCGAGGCGCTCGGCAACAACGATCTCTATGAGCAGGACTCGGAATTGCGAGTCGAGGTCGAGTTCGACAAGGATGCCAAGACGATCACGATCCGCGACAACGGCATCGGCATGAGCCGCGACGAGGTCGTGGAGCATATCGGCACCATTGCGAAATCGGGTACCGCCGAATTCCTCAAGGCGATGAACAAGGAGCAGTCGGACCAGGCGCACTTGATCGGGCAATTCGGCGTCGGCTTTTATTCCTCGTTCATTGTCGCCGAACGGGTCGAGCTTTATACGCGCCGTGCCGGCTTGCCTCCGGAGCAAGGGGTGCGTTGGGAGTCGAGCGGGGAAAACGGCTTCGCGATCGAAAGCGTCGAGCGTTCCCATCATGGCACCGAGGTCATCCTGCATCTGCGCCAGGAGGAGCAGGACGATCTGCTGAACCGCTGGCGGCTGAAGAGCATCATCGGCAAGTATTCAGATCACGTACCGCTACCGATTCGGATGCGCGAGGAAGACGAAAACGGCAAGCCGACCGACAATTGGGAGGTCGTCAACCGCGCATCGGCGTTATGGACACGCGCCAAAAGCGAGGTCAGCGACGACGAATACACGGAGTTCTACAAACACGTCGCGCACGATTTCGAAGCGCCGTTGGCCTGGACGCACAACCGCGTCGAGGGCAAGCAGGAGTATATCTCGCTGCTCTACATTCCGGCGCGCGCGCCGTTCGATCTGTGGGAGCGCGATCAGGTTCACGGCGTCAAGCTTTACGTCCAGCGTGTGTTCATCATGGACGATGCGAAAACGCTGATGCCGCGCTACTTGCGCTTCGTGCGCGGCGTGATCGACTCCAGCGACCTTCCGCTCAACGTCTCGCGCGAGATCTTGCAGCACAACCGACAGATCGATTCGATCCGCTCGGGTTCGGTCAAGAAAGTGCTGGCGTTGTTGGAGGGTATGGCGAAGAACGAACCCGAGCAGTACGCCAAGTTCTGGGAACAATTCGGAAAAGTGATGAAGGAGGGCGCCGCCGAGGATTTCGCCAATCGTGACCAGGTACTCAAGCTGTTGCGTTTCGCCTCGACTCACGCCGACACTGACGCGCAAACGGCTACGCTGGAGGACTACGTTGGGCGGATGAAGGACGGTCAGAAAAAGATCTACTACATCACCGCGGATAGCTTCACCGCCGCCAAGCGTAGCCCGCATCTCGAGATTTTCCGCAAGCAGGGCATCGAAGTCCTGTTGATGCACGATCGCGTCGATGAATGGCTGATGAGCTATGTCCACGAGTTCGACGGCAAACCGTTCCAATCCGTGGCCAAGGGCGACCTCGATCTGGGTGAGATCAAGGGCGATGACCAGGCCGTGCCCGAACTCGATGACAATGACAAGTCGCTGCTCGAACGCCTGCAATCAACGCTCGGCGAGCGGGTCGAGAAGGTTCAGCGGTCGGAACGCCTGACGGATTCACCGTCCTGCATCGTGATGCATGAACACGATATGGCGTTGTACATGCAGCACCTTATGAAACAAGCCGGTCAGGCGCTACCGTCGAGCAAACCAATTCTCGAGGTCAACCTAGGTCATCCGATTCTGCGCAAACTCCAGCACGAGAAGGACGAGCAACGCCTCAACGAATGGGCGGGGTTGTTACTCGATCAGGCGATACTCGCTGAGGGTGGGCAACTTGAGGATCCGGCGGGATTTGTCAGTCGCATGAACGACATCATACTTACCCTCTCCGAGGCGGCCTGAGCATTGCGTCCGGAACGCCTCGGCGCGGTGCGGTCGCGCCGAGGTCGTTCGGTTTTGTGATATATTGCCGCCACGACTGGACACGAGTCGCGCTTTGCGGCGCCGGTCCGAACCAAGGCCGGCCAATGCCGGTTGATTTATTGGCCTAGGCATCGGCGTGAGGCGAGATGAAACAAGTGCCCCAGCGTGAAGAGTTCACCGTGATGTTCGCTGACGTGGTCGACAGCACGGGGCTTTACGAGCAATTGGGTGACATCGAGGCGCAATTCACGATCACGCAGTGTCTCGGCCTCGTCACCGATCTGGTTGAGCGCAACAAGGGGCGCGTCATCAAGACGGCCGGCGACGACATCCTCTGTATGTTCGATCGGGCCGAGCAGGCGATTTATTCCGCCAGTTCGGTGCAGGAGGCGCTGAACGAAGAGATGGCGTTCGAGGATGTCAACGTCGCGATGCACATTGGCATCCATTCCGGACTCGGCCTGATCACTGAAGGCGATGTGTTTGGTGACACGGTCAACGTGGCCGCGCGTGTGACCTCGGCCGCGCGTGCCGGCCAGATCCTGACCACCCGTGACTCGGTCAGCCGCTTGCCGGATAACTTTGAGATCGCGATGCGGCCCTATGACAACGTGCAGGTCAAGGGGCGCATCCAGCCGCTTGAAATCTACGAGGTGCTGTGGAAGGGCACCGGCGACGTCACCGGCGTCATCAACCTCGGCACTGGCGCCCGGTTCGGCTCCGTGCTCACGCTGCGCAACTGCGGGCTCGAATTCAAACTCTTGCCGGAATCGCCGACGTTTATTATGGGGCGCGAGCTCGATTCGAACCTCACCGTCAACGGCACCATGGTTTCCCGCCAGCACGCCGTCATCGAATATCGGCGCAACAAATTCATCCTGCGCGATCAGAGCACCAATGGAACCTACGTGCAACCGCGCGGCGGGCAGTCATTTTTCATTCGGCGCGAGGAAGTGCCGTTGACCGGCGAGGGCGAGATCAGTCTCGGCAAGCTGGTCGACGATCGTCCCGCGTTAAACATCTTCTACCGACTGATCTAGCAACTCGCCACGTTCGCCATGAAAAAACTGCTGGTAGGGGGCATCATCGCCCTCGTGCTGATGATGGCTGCGTGGTACTACGGCGTGGTGGCGCGCCAGGTTGGCGAGGTTCACCAAGTCACGCGGTTACCCTGGCAAATCGAGCGTGCGCCCGATGGCGAGATCACGGTGTTCGACATAACGCTCGGCCAGACCACCGTTGCCGAAGTGATCTCGTTGTGGGGCGTTGAGCCCGACCTGGGGTTGTTCGAGGAACGTGACGGTGAACGCCGGATCGAAGCCTATTTCGAGAAGATTCGCCTCGGTGTGCTCAATGCCAACATCATCCTGCACCTGAGCGCATCCGCCGAGCAGCACGCCGAACTGAGCGCCAGTGGATTGAACCCCAAACCGCAACCCAGCGGTGCGCGTAAATACGGCATCACGGAGCAAGATCGTCCCTCGGTCGAGGCCATGACCTTCACCGAGCTGACCTACATCCCGCAGGCTCAGTTCGAACCCGAGATCGTGCGCGAGCGCTTTGGCGAACCTACCGAGTCCCACGCGCTTGATGCGGAACGCACGCTTTGGCTCTACCCGAACAAGGGTCTTGCCGTGGTGTTGGATACCGAGAAGCGCGAGATCCTGCACTACGCCTTACCCGACCGTTTCGCGACCCTGCGCGACCGACTCGGCGCCGCGACGCCAACCCCCTGACGCCATCGTCGACGGTCCACGTGTGGGCGTTGGACGATCGAGCCCGCGCAACGACTTGATGCGTATTCACCGTCGTGAAATGTGACGGTCATCGCTCCGTCATTGTTTCCGACTGTCGCTCGTCCGCGATCTGAGGCACCTTGTCGTGTATTCCAACGGAGGTCGCGGTGTCGCGCCCGCCGCAGCGTCACCCGAATTCGCCGAGGGCTTCATGTATATCAACGCACCCCATCCCATCGATTCAGTTGCCATCATCGGTGCCGGAATGGCGGGTCTCGGCTGCGCGTCCGCGCTCGCGCTCGAAATCCCGGAAGTGGTCTTGTTCGAAAGTCGTTCCTGTCCCGGCGGGCGCATGAGCGGGAGTCTCATCGACGGAGAGCGTCACGATGACGCGTGCATGCCATTCACGATATCCGACCCGCTGTTTCGCGAGCTCGTGCACTCCTGGCGTGCCGACGGTTGGATTCAGCCCGTATGCGGTTGGCGCGGCCAGGTAGTCGACCATCAGCTCGTGACCCTCGATGAGGGTCCCCAACGCTACGTGGCGATGTCCGACTCCGGCTACCTCGCGCAACGCTTGTCCGATCCGCTCAAGCTTCGTCTCAATACCGATATCGCCACGATCGAGCGCGGTCGGTCGAGTTTTCGCGTGGGTAACGCGCAGGGGCGGGTGCTTGGCGAGTTCGACGCGGTGGTGCTCGCAACCCCGCCCGACGCGGCCGCGCGCCTGCTTGCCGCGCTCGACACGCACTTGCTCACCGCCGCCGCATCGATTCCCGAAGCACCGTTGTGGGTCGCAACGCTCTGGTTTGATCTCGATCTGCCGGTTGCCTATGGCGAAATCCAGTTTCCGCAATCCGATCGCATCGAACGCGCGCTCAAGCTGCGTGCCTTGCCCGACCGGCCGCGCGGTGAGACCTGGGTGCTGCACGCCCGGCGCGAATGGAGCGCCGCCAACGCGACGCTGACGCAACGGCAGGCCGCGACCGCGCTAGGCGGCGAGTTCCTGCGCAATCTGAAACTGAAAACGCGACCCAACGCCGCCTACGCCCGAACTTGGCAGGTGCCGACCGCATTGCTGCCGCCGAGCGCGGGCTGCCTGTTGGACGACACGCTCGGCATCGGTATCTGTGGCGACTGGTGTATGAATGGCACCGTCGAAGGCGCGTATCTGAGCGGACTATTGCTTGCGGAACAACTGCTCGCATTACGTCGCCCCGCCATGCTACGCCGCGCGTCGTCGGCCTGAATCCAGGCCAACCGCACGCTAATCAACCTGCGCGGTTTGCTTGCCCCGCGATACGGCCTCGGGGCTGCGGCGCGAGATCCGCGGATCGCCCGAGTACCGTATTACGCCTCGACGCGGCGTGGTTTGCGAAGAGACTCGGCCTTGGGGAGCGACCAAGAAGGGAGCGGTGCCGCCCTTTTGTCTGGATTCCGCGCAGTCAACGCAGTCGCCGATGGAGCCAACCGATCGATCGTCTCGGCCAGTGCGATGGTTTTCACCTTGCGCGCGATCAACGCCGAGGACGCCAACACCGTCGGCAGATCCGGCTCGCTGATTTCACGAATGAAGTTCGTGAACGGGATTTCTTCTGTTGGCGGGTGTAGGTATCGCAGGTTGTCGTTCACCAGCGTTTCGCGCAACGGCGAGTTCATCAACACCGTCTGGAATATGAATTCATCCGGACTGTAGGTGCGCTTCAGAAACGCGATGTAGCGGGGGTTTGCCGCAAAGAACTCGTCCAGGTAGGTTACCGCCTCGCGCGTCAGGCTCCACCAGAGCCACCCGACGTAGGGTTCATGACCGAGCGGCAAGCGGCGTTTGAGCGGGATGCGCGCGACCATCCGGGTGTGAAACATCAAATGCCAGTGCTCCATGCGCGTGCGCATGCTCGACGGCGGCCCCCAGTTGGACCAGACATGCGGATCCTTGTCGCGATGGGCAATGTCGATGAAATTTTTGCCGGGATGCGCGCGAAACCAGTCCTCAATCGCCGAAATCGGCCGCAGCGGATAACACGAGTCCGAGAGTAGTGTCGCGACGTCGAAATCCAGCCGTTGCTCGATCGCGTAATGAATCGAATCCAAAATCGAGAATAGATAGCCGGGCTGTCCCCAAAAAATCTTCCGCCGGTGCTCGAGAAAGTGAACGCGTGGGTTGGCGCCGTGCCGCGCCCGCAATTCAGTAAACGTGTCGTCACGTCTGGCGTCGACGTGGATGACAAACTGCGCGCCGTTCGCACCCAGCCGCTCGATTTGGCGACTCACGATCTCGGTGCCTGCGTAAGCACCTATAAAATAGAGTAATTTCATGGGGTTCCGGATTGCTACAGGAGGCCAGTCCTCAGAATTCAAGCCTATATCCACGCAATCCTTGTGTCTCCACACGCGCGGGTTCTATCGTGCACGCTAATGGCCTCGAATCGCAATGCCACCGAAAGCGACCTATGTCGCGTATTGCGATGGCAACCCAAACGCACGCGTCGTGTGGCGACAATAACTCGAACCCGATTGAGCGCTGGCGTAAGCCTACCATCGTCTCGGCCCACGGACGACCCTAAAACCCGATCGAAAAGCGCTCAAACCAGCTCGCGTCATCCCGCGTCCGCAGCCCGGTCCAAAGCGCCCGGCGAGCCTGCGCGTCGCTGGTTGCCAATAACGCGGTGGCCGCGCCGAAACCGGGTTCGCTCGCGATCCGCTCGAACACGCGAGCGATTCGCGGCGGTGAAAAATGCACCGTCGCCACCCGCAAGCGATTGTGCAACACCTCAACCCCATCCACGGCGTAAGGGTGACGCGCACGAAACAAATGTCGCACCTCGCAGGCGGGGGCTACCTGGACCTCAAACCCCGCCAACCATACGCGCAGGCTCAATTCCTCTCCCTCCGAGCCCCAACGCCCCATCCCCTCGTCGTAACCCCCCAGCGATTCGAACAGCGATCGACTAAGCGCGTCGCATCCGCCCGGCATCAACGGCACCGCATACGGCATTTCGCCCGCCCGCGATAGCCACGCCATCCTCAAATCGGCCTCGGGCCAGGTCACTCCATAGCCCGCGGCGCCCGAATCGGTCGCCAGGTCGACGAACACCGGTCCAACCAAACCGACGCCGGGTTGCGCAAGCGCCTCGGTCAACGTCTCCAACCAACCCGGCGGACACCAACAATGACCATCGATGAACACCAACACCTCACCGCGCGCGGCCGCCGCGCCTCGGTTACGGGCTGCCGCGACGCCCACACCGGTGGTGCTCAGCACTCGTGTCGGCGTCGTCTTCGCAAACTGCCGCGCAACCGCCGTGCCGCTGCCATCCTCCGAGCCATCGTCCACCACGACAACTTCTGCCAGCGCGGGCCCGCTGTTCGCCCACAGGCATTCGACCATATCCACGAGGTTCGCCCCCTCGTTGCGGGCTGCGATCACAACGCTGACAAGTGGGTCACAAGGCATCGAACGCTCCCGGTTAAAAGCGCTTCCCGAGCGCGTGTGCGTTTTCACCTATCCAATCTTAGTCAAGAATCATGCTTCCTTACGCATCGCCAGAGGTTAGGTAGAACTTTCACTCGAGTCCATCATGGCGAACGAGATACCCCTGCTGACCGAAGCCGACTATCTGCGAGGCGAGGCGCTGGCCGAGGTCAAACATGAATACATCGGCGGCCATGTGTACACGATGGTCGGCGCTACGGATCGGCATGGCCTATTGATCGGAAACTTGTTTGCCGCGCTCCATCACCATCTGCGCGGCGGACCCTGCCAGGTGTTCGCGAGCGATATGAAGTTCAAGCTAGTGGTCGCTGGCGAGACGATTTTCTATTACCCCGACATCCTCGTGTCCTGCCGTGCCGACGACCGTGAACGCTTGTTCCGACAACAACCCTGCACGGTGATCGAGGTGTTGCCCGAAAGCACGGATCGAACGGACCGACCCGAGAAATTTCTCGCGTATCGATCGGTTGATAGCGTGCGCGAGTATCTGCTGGTGGACCAGGAGCGCATGGCGCTCACCTTATTTCGACGCGAAAACGCTTGGAAACCGGAGTATCTCGGGGTGGAGGACGCACTCGCGTTGCCTTCGATCGCATTCGCGATGCCAGTCGCGGCGGTGTACGAAGGCGTGCCGTTGTAGCCGCCAACGCCCCCACGCGTCGCTTTGTTGAATCAAACCGCTAGATTGGGCCATTCGGCAATCCGCGCCGAATGCCCCGATACCGCCACGTACCCGCGGCCCGAATAGCTACGATTTCTCAGCCAACGCCCGAAAGTCACGCACGGGATCCCAGTTCAGCATCCGACTGTCTCCGTCTCGCTTAACAAGTCGGCGAGCGGCACGCCCGCGGCTTCGATCAAGTCCGCGATGTCGGCGGGCACCACCTCGATGCCGATCCGCGAGAGAAAGCGCGTTTCCTTCTCGGTAGCTTCCGGAATCAGCGCCCATCCGGCCGGCGTGCCCGCGCCGTAGGCGATCTCGGCGAGCAGCATGCGTTCCGTGTCGCGCGTCAGGCGCAGGCCGAGCAGCAGATAGCGCCGCCCTAGCCGCTTGTGCTTAAGAAACTGCGGAATCGCGAAACCGCCCATCAACTCCGTCACGTAGTCCACAAAGTCCGCGTCGGAGGCGATGTAGTTCGACTCCGGCAGCGGTGTGCCGAGCGGCTTGAACAGCACCGGCAGCGCGGCATCGACTTCGTCGTGGCCGATCTCGCGATACGCCGCGCCGTCGTAATGAAATAGCCGGAAGCGGTATTCCGCGCCTCCGATACGCGCCGCGCCCATCACCAGCGTGTGCTGCCTGGTCGCGTAGGCGCGCTGAAGCTGCGTGTCGCGGTTCAGGTCGACTACGTAGTCGAGGCCCAGCGTCGCGAGCCAACCGTGCGGCGCCGACTCGGTCCACTCCGTATCGCGGTAGGTGCGGTCGAGAAAGCGCGTCAGCGCCCCGCGGCCGCGCTTCAACTCCACGTTCATCGCCGCGCGCGGGAACTCGTACATGAGCTTCGGCGCCATCGGCTTGCCGTCGTTCATCGCCAGAATGAGGCTATCGCTGTCCGCTGGAATGGGTTGCCCCCCCTTGACGGAGACCACGCCGCGCAAAGCGCCCGGACCGAGAAATGGAACCGCCGAACCGTCCGCGAGCGCGGCGAGGATGGAATCGAATGGGTTAGGCATCGCGGGCCTCCGTAGAAGGGAATGCCTAGGTAGAAGCAAAATGCGAGCCAGTGGCTAAGCCAAGCAGCGGCGCGCGTTTGCGCGCTATCGGCCGTGTAACTTATGCGCCAAATTGGGGCGTGTTGTCGGAGACGGACGGCGGGTGATTGATGGGGTCGGTTAGGGTGGCGCGGCGCGATGGTGCCCCGAAGCCATCGGAGCAAACGCAAGTCCGCACGACGAGAAACCAATGCGGTTCGACTTCACCCATCGAAACGAGCCGGGGTGCCCGTTCAGACTGAACCGCTTTTACGACTGGGGTCACGTCGCGCTTCGTAACAGCTATGCAATCTTGCGCGAACTGGCCACGAGGTCTCGTGAGCAGATTATCGGCGTACGACCCGTTCCTGCAGCCAGATCTTGATCAACGATTGGTAGGGAACATCGCGCGCGTTCGCGGCCGCCTTGATCGCGTCGAGAAGGTGCTGCGGGAGCCGGAGCGAAATGGTTTGGGTCGTGGGTTTCAGGTTCGGCAGCACCGCACGTGTCGCCTTCGACCAGTCGACATAATCCGCGCTGTCATGGGTTTCCCAGAATTCGCGCTCCTCGGCCTCGTCGGCGAAGTCCGGGACGGGTTTAAGACGCTTGGTCATGGATGGCCCTCT
>JBHJOI010000110.1:0-30878 GCA_050329935.1 Thiotrichales bacterium
GGCGTGCAAGCAGTGCCGCGAGTTCGGCGATGTCCTCGTCTTGCCAGTCATCCTCGAAACCTATGTTGGGGCGCGGTGCGAAGTATTGCGCCGGCAACACCGCATTGAAGAGCTTGTGCATACCGGTCACGGGATCGCAGACCGACATCGCGCCAAACGTATCGCCATGATAGCCGCCGCGAACGGTGAGGAACTTTTGGCGTGCGTGTTTTCCGCGCGCAGCCTGGTATTGGATCGCCATCTTCAGCGCGACTTCCACCGCCACCGAGCCGGAATCGCTGAAGAACACCGACGCGAGCCCCCGGGGCGCGATCTCGACCAGGCGTTGCGCGAGCCGTACCGCAGGTGCATGCGTCAACCCGCCGAACATCACATGGGCCATCTGTTCGAGCTGCACGCGCAGCGCGGTGTTCAGCCGCGGATGGTTGTAGCCATGGATTACCGACCACCACGACGCCATGCCGTCGATGAGCCGGGTACCATCGGCCAGCTCGATGCGTACGCCGTCGGCACGTGCCACCGGGAAGATCGGAGGCGGATCGATCAGCGTGCTGTAGGGATGCCACACGTGCGCGCGGTCAAGCGCGAGCAGCGCGTCGCCACCCAGACCGGGCGACATCATGCCGCGTCGGGCACGCGGCGCCAGCGCAGACCCGTGAAGGGTGCGAACACGCGCACGGCGCCGTGCGGCGTCGGCCAGTCCTCGTCACCTTCCGGTGCCGACTTTTCGAGCGTGATTTCGCGCGCATTTACCGGCAGGCCGTAGAACGCAGGGCCGAAGCGTGAGGCGAAATCCGCCAGGCGATCCAGGCTCGCTTCCTCGTCGAACACCTGTGCGTAGCAAGCGAGGGCAGTTGGGGCGTTGAATACGCCGGCGCAGCCACAGTCATGCTCTTTCTGCGTACGCAGGTGCGGCGCCGAATCGGTGCCGAGGAAGAAACGTGGGTTGCCCGAGACCGCGGCCGCGCGCAGCGCCTGTCGATGCGTCTCGCGTTTGGCGATCGGCAGGCAGTACATGTGCGGCCGGATACCGCGTTCGAACATCGCGTTGCGATTGATCATCAGATGGTGCGGCGTAAGGGTGGCGGCCGTGGGGCCGGCCGCGCCTTCGACGAACTGCACACCTTCGCGCGTGGTCACGTGTTCGAGCACGATCTTCAGCGCCGGGAATTCACGCCGCAGCGGTGCGAGCTCGGTGTCGATGAATACGGCTTCGCGATCAAAGACATCAACGGTGGGATCTGTCGTCTCGCCATGGACAAGCAGGGGCAGGCCGATCTCCTGCATCGTCTCGAACACACGCCAAAGCTTGCGTGGCGCGGTCACGCCGGAATCCGCGTTGGTCGTCGCGCCCGCGGGGTAGAGCTTGGCGGCAAAGAACACGCCGTCACGTTTTCCGGCACGCAGGTCGTCGGACGAGGTGTTGTCGGTCAGGTAGCAGGTCATCAGCGGCTCGAAACCGCTGCCCGGTGGCAGCAAGGCTCTGATGCGCTCGCGATAGGCCGCGGCCGCGACGGCGGTCGTGACAGGAGGCTTCAGGTTCGGCATCACGATCGCACGGCCGAAATCACGCACAGTAGCCGGCAATACCGCCGCGAGCATGTCGCCGTCGCGCAGATGCAGATGCCAGTCGTCGGGCAGGGGCAGGGTGATTTTATCCAGCGGCATACCGGGACTCTAGCACGGTAAGTACCCAATGATCAGCAGTCTCGCGCGGCCTGTTCGAGAGTCCGCGGCAGCAGGGCGTCGGGTATTCCCGCGGTGTCCGCCCGGCCGACTTACTGCAATAGGTGGCTCGAATCCACTATGGGCGGGGACGCGCCGCCGAGGCGGATACACTGGAGAAGCTTGAACGGCTGCTCCGTGGGCGCTGGAGCGGGTTACAAGAACGCTGGCGGTGCCTACAACGTGCCTTTCCGACTCACGCGAATAGCCCATGCAAATACCAGCTCGGCGGTCGAGTGAAGGTCTGGAATATCCACAAACGCTGCTTTTGCACGCTTTCGGCAAGGTAGTAGTCGCGGCGCATGTCGTTGCCATCCCACCAGCCGGATTCGATGCGTTCCGGGCCTTGCAGCATCACGAGCGCTCCGTCCAGGTGGGGTTGGCCGTCCCGGGTTTCCAGGGGATGTGGGGTTTTCAACAACCAGAGTGGACGCAGTTTGCAAGGTGTGGCGGGCGGTTCGGGTGTATTGCTTTCAACCTGGCGCCACGCCTGTTCGGGACGGTGATCGGCGCGGCTGATGAGTGTGCGCAGCGCGGCAGGGCCGAGCCGGCCGCGCAGACGTTCCATGAGCTGGATGAAATCCACGCCGCCGCGCGCCTCCGTTTGCAGCAGATCGGGGGTAAGTTCGGTGAGCGGAGCGAGGTGTTCCACGCAGAGGCGGAGGCCTTCGATCGGCGCGATCAATTGGTGTCGTTCGAGCTTTTCCCGCCACAGCGCGAGCAGGTGCTCGACCTCGCGGCTCGGCGCCAGCAGGCCGAGCGTCAGCAAGGTCGATGTGCGGCCAGGGTGCGACAGGCGCAGCTTCAGCTCCAGCGCGCCGCCGCCGCGTCCGCGCAGAAACCCGGACAACTCCAGCAACAGCCGGCGTAGCACGAACAGCAAGGGTTCGGTGCTATCGACCGGCTCCGGTAGCTGGATGCGGCTGTCAAACCGCGGTCGCGCGACAAACCCGTGGCGCGGATCGGGCGCGCGACCGAGGGCGCGGTCGAGTTGCCCGACCAACGCTGGCCCCAAGCGACGCGCTAATCCGGCGCGCGGCAGGCGCAGGCAATCACCGAGCGTTTCGAGGCCGAGGCCGAGCAATCGCTGCCGGGTTTCCGTGGCGACTTCGAGCACGCCAAGCGGTAGCGTTGCGAGCGCGGCTTCGAGTGCCCCCTGCGTGGTGACGGGCCACGTGCGCTCGACGCGCGCCAGCCACCAGGCGGCGAGTGGCGTGGGCGCACAGCCGTGACGCACCTGAAAACCGAGCGTGCCGACACCCTCGGCAACCCGCGCGATGATTTTTTCAATCCCGCCAAACAGGCCAACGCAGCCGCCGATTTCCAGCAATAACCCCGTTGGCGGTTGCAGGCTGAGCGTCGGGGTGAATTGCAATGTCCATGCAGCGAGTTGTTGCAGCGCGGCCTGTTCCGCGGCGGGATCATGACGTCCTGTCCGCAGGTTTTCGGCCAGTGACAGCGCCGCGGCCAGCGGCATGCCGGCCTGCACGCCCAGGGACCGTGCCGCGCGATTTGCCAGCACGATGCGCTGGCGATTGCCGCTTTGAGTGAAGGTGGCCAGCGGCAGCGCACCGGCGGCCGGCTCGCCGCGTGTGATGAGGTCGAGGCTCAGTGCGTGAAAGTCGAGGGCAAGCCAGAGCATGTTTCACCCTGGAAACCGCAATGCGCAACGACGCGGAATGGTGATTCCATTCCAAGGCGTTGCAACGCAGCCGTGCGCCGCGATCGCGTTTGAGTTAGGTCTGTGTCGCATGGGAAAGGGGTTCGAGCCGGCGCCGATGCGCCGTCGCGTCCGTGTGCGCCGGTGGCAACGGAAGGCGGATCGGCCGGCTGAAAAAACGCCCGCGACATTTGATGACATCAAGCTTGAGCGCCCGCGCCTCGGGGGTGAGCAGCAGGCGCAGCGCGGCGGGCGAGGTCTGTCCGGCGACAGTCGCCGGACGGAACAGAAAGGCCGCGCAGTCGCCGGTTTCGGCGGCGAGCTGCAAGCGCCGCAGTTGCGGTGGAGTCGGGTTGCGTGGCCAGGCCAGCACGGCCGCGCAGGTGCCGGTGCGCAGGCTCTGTTCCAGCGCCCAGAGTGCGTCTTCGGCCTTATCGGAGCGCACGACATGGGTGTAGTAGAGCGACACTCCGGCCAGTTCCAATGCCGGTGCGTAGGGAATGAAGGGCGGGTCGACCCAGAGCACGCGCCGGCTGGCGGCGGTGAGCCGCGCGAGCAGCGGGATGACGAGTTGCAGTTCGCCGATACCGTCGTGCGGGTGCAGAATCTCGGTCAGCGCCCCGCGTGGCCAGCCGCCACCGGGCAGCGCCTCGTCCAGCGCGGCGTGGCCGGTGGCAAGATCTGTGGCGTTGGCCTCGCGCGAGCGTGGGTCCTGTGCGCTGCCGCGCCATACATCGCCTTGCCGCAGCAGTGCATCGAGACTCATAGCGCCTTTCCGTTGCGGATAACGCCGACGCCGATACCCTCGATCGCGAATTCGTCGCGCCCGGGCTGAACGACGATGGGTTGAAACTCCGGATTTTCCGGCATCAGCAGGATGCGTCCGGCCTTGCGTCGCAAACGCTTGACGGTGACATCGTCGCCGATGCGCGCCACCACGATCTGGCCGTTTTCCGCGGTGGGTGTGCCATGCACCGCGAGCAGATCATCGTCGAGAATGCCGGCGTCGCGCATGCTCATGCCGCGCACACGCAGCAGGTAGTCGGCGCGCGGGGTGAACAGGCGCGGATCGAGATCGTAGTGCCGCTCAATGCTGGCCTGGGCCAGTATCGGCGCGCCCGCCGCGACCCGGCCGATGACCGGCAGGCCGCTCTCCACCAGCAAACGAATGCCGCGCGAGGCACTCGGCAGCAGCTCGATCACACCCTTGCGCGCCAGTGCCCGCAAATGCCCTTCGGCGGCATTGGGTGAGCTGAAACCGAAGACCGCGGCAATTTCGGCGCGGGTCGGTGGCAGGCCGGTGTCACGCAAGGTGTCGCGGATCAGGGCCAGGATCTCGGCCTGGCGGGGCGTGAGGTCATCCACGGGCATTCCGTTTGGGTGGTGTTTTGTATAGTGGTATTTTATACACCTATTTGGTCGGGCAGGTAAAGTCAGGCGGCGGGCGAACCTGAATTCGCGGCCAGCGAAGGGTGGCAAGAAAAGGATTCGGCGTCGGTTGCCCAGCGTCTGCCGTGGGTTGGCCGCAGCCTCACGCCGGGTGTTTTGGGCGCGGGCGCGTGAACCGGCAAGGCATTAGGCTATTGCCGGAAAACGGGATACCCGCTTGCGCGGGATTTTCGTTTGTCCGCGAGGCGCCATCACGGGCGCATGGTCGTTCCATGTAACCGTGATGGCAACGCAGCGGACGGACGAAAAGGCAAGCAAGAGGGTATTGAGTTTGGCAGAAATAGCCTTGGCTCAGCCGTGGGCCGAGCGATACCCTCTCCGCCGCGCGGATGGTTTGCCCGCTCGGGGAGAAGGTGATGCGTGCACGTTCAGGCGCCGCTGGCCGCGTCCAGGCGTTCCTTTAGAAACGCGACGATGCCGCTGAGTGGCAGATTCCGCGACTCGGTATCGCGCCGACCGCGGTATTCGATCTCGCCGGCATCGAGACCGCGTTCGCTGAACACGACCCGGTGCGGGATGCCCAGCAGTTCCAGATCGGCGAACATCACCCCCGGGCGCACCGCGCGATCGTCGAGGACGACGGCAATCCCGGCGGCCTGCATCTCGGCATAGAGCGCTTCCACCGCCGCGCGCAGGCGTTGCGACTTGTGCAGGTTGATCGGCGCGATGGCGACGGTGAAGGGCGCGATCGCTTCGGGCCAGATGATGCCGTTGGCGTCGTTGTTCTGCTCGATCGCGGCGGCGACGACGCGCGAGACGCCGATGCCGTAGCAGCCCATGGTCAAGGTCACTGCCTTGCCGTTTTCGTCGAGCACTTGCGCTTTCATCGCCTCGCTATAGCGCAGGCCGAGTTGGAAGATGTGGCCGACTTCGATGCCGCGCGCGATCGACAAGCTGCCCTGGCCGTCCGGACTTGGGTCGCCGGCGACGACATTGCGCAGATCGACACCGGTCGGAGCCGGCAGGTCGCGATGCCAGTTGGCGCCGGTGTAGTGAAAGCCGGTCTCGTTCGCGCCGCACACGAAATCCGCGAGCGCCAGCGCGGCATGGTCGACGTAAATGGGCACGTCGAGACCGATCGGCCCGAGCGAGCCGGGCTTGCAGCCAGTGGTGTCGACGATCGCGGTGGCATCGGCCAGCTGTAGCGGCTTGGCGACCGCGGATAGTTTTTCCGCCTTGATCGGGTTGAGCTCGTGGTCGCCGCGCAAGACCAGCGCCACCACCGGGTGGTCGACCCCGCGCACGCACAGGGTCTTCAGGCACTGTCGTGGCGCGACGCCGAGGTATGCGGCGACCTCGGCGATGCTTTCCTGCCCGGGCGTCGCGACCTTGGTCAGCGGCTGTGTCGCCGGGGCCGGCGGGGCGGGCGGCAGGGTTTCCGCCAGTTCGACGTTGGCGGCGTAGTCGCTGTTGTCGGAGAATGCGATGGCATCCTCGCCGGAATCGGCCAACACGTGAAACTCGTGCGAGGCGCTGCCGCCGATCGCGCCAGTGTCGGCGCGCACCGCGCGGTACTTGAGTCCGAGCCGGTTGAAGATGCGGCTGTAGGTTGCGTACATCACATCATAGGTCTGCTGTAGCGAGGCCTGATCGATGTGGAAGGAATAGGCATCCTTCATGAGAAACTCGCGCGCGCGCATCACCCCGAATCGTGGCCGGATCTCGTCGCGAAATTTGAGCTGAATCTGGTAGAGGTTGAGCGGCAGATCCTTGTAGCTGCGGATCTCGCGCCGCACATAGTCGGTGATGACCTCCTCGTGGGTCGGCCCGTAGCAGAACTCGCGCTGGTGCCGATCCTTGATGCGCAGCAGCTCGGGACCGTATTTTTCCCAGCGCCGCGATTCCTGCCACAACTCGGCCGGCTGGATCGTCGGCATCAGCAGTTCGATCGCACCGCTGCGATCCATTTCCTCGCGCACCACGCGTTCGACGTTGCGCAATACCCTGAGGCCCCACGGCATCCAGGTATAGAGTCCGGCGGCGAGTTTGCGAATCATGCCGGCACGCAGCATCAGCTGGTGGCTGATCACTTCGGCGTCGGCCGGGGTTTCCTTCAGGGTGCTGATCGGGAACTGCGAGATGCGCATGGGTTTGGCTCCTTATACGGCGCGGCGTCGGGGGTGAGGGGAAGAGGTGCCCAAGAGGATAGGGGTGACGTTGATACGTGGCGGATCAATCGCAGTTTTCCCGTATCCGGGTCTTGATCTCCTCGATTTTCTGCAAGCGTTCCGGTTCGCTCAGCATGCGGAAGTCGTCGTCCTCCTTGATGCGGACCCGGCGGCTGGACTCGAGCGCGGTCAGTTGTTCGCGAGCACGTTTGCAGTTTTCCTGGCGCACTCGCGCGGACTCATCGATTTCGATCTCAAGGGTTCCGGGCGATGCCTTGCCTTCATTTTCAGGCGGTGTGTTCGTGGCCTCGGAACTCCGGGGCGGTTCGGGGCGTGATCCCTGGACTCGCACCTCGCTCGCGGGGCGGCCGGGCGGCGGAATCTGCGAATAATGCGTCACGCCTTGCTCGTCGACCCATTTGTAGGGCGCAGCCTGCGGTCCCATTGGCAAAAACGCCAAGCAAAGGACGAGTAGCGGTAAAAAGTTGTGTAACATCGTTTACTGAATGGTCACTGGATGTTTTCCCGGATTCTAACAAATCCAGGAGGGCGGCAAGCGGTTGGCGGCTTGAAGTCGGTCATGGGAAGACATAAGAATATTAGAAATCTCTAATATGGTTTGTTAGACTTGCTCAAATTTTGTTACTGGAGCTGCATTCATGCGGAAAATCATTGCCTTGATAGGTGCGCTAGGATTGGCGCCCAACACCTGGGCGAATACCGAGCTGCCGTTCGCGACCGCGACCGTGGTTCGAGAAGTGGTTGCTCAGGAAAGAATACTGGACGGTACCGTCGAAGCCGTCAATCAAACCACGGTCTCGGCCCAAACGTCCGGGCAGGTGATGGAAATTTCCTACGATGTGGATGATTTCGTCAAGAAAGACGCCGTGATCGTCAAACTCAAGGCGGCCAAACAGCAAGCGGGCGCGTCTGAGGCGCGGGCGGCACTGGCTGAGGCTGAGGCGCGCCTCAAGCAGGCGGAGCAGGAGTTTGCGCGAATCAGTGAGATTTATGAAAAGAAGCTGGTGGCGAAGTCGCAACTCGACGCCGCGACCGCGGAACTCAACTCTGCCAAGGCGCGGGTGCAATCGGCGCGAGCGAGTATCGCCAAGGCCGAGGAGCAACTCGATCACACCCTGGTACGTGCGCCCTATAGCGGTATCGTCACGGAACGGCATATCGAACTCGGTGAGTTTGTCAACGTCGGGCAGAAGCTGATGACCGGCGTCTCGCTGGAGAAGCTGCGGATCGAGGTGGCTGTGCCGCAAAATCTGATCGGTCCGATTCGCGAGCTCAGGAAGGCGCGGGCGCTGACCAGCGGCGGGGAGGTTCCAGTCGAGAATCTGACCTTTTTCCCCTACGCCGATCAGGGCACGAATACGTTCAAGGTCCGAGTGAACCTGGCGAAGGACGGCGAGGGCTTGTTTCCCGGGATGTTTGCCAAGGTGGCGTTTACCACCGGCGAACAATCGCAATTGGTCGTTCCGAACCGAGCCATTGCCTATCGCAGCGAGGTGACCGGCATCTACGTCCTGAACGGCGAGGGACAGGTCCGTTTTCGCCAAATCCGGCTTGGCCACAAGACCGCGGACGACAAGATGGTGATTCTTGCCGGACTACAGGAAGGCGAATCGATCGCGCTTGATCCGATCGCGGCCGGCATTTATCTGAAACGCCAGGCCGCCGGTACCGGGGAGGCGCACTGATGAGCGACAGCCCCATGGGGATATCCGGGCGCATCACGCAGAAGTTCCAGAGTAACGCGATCACGCCGCTATTGGCGTTGGTCGGCATTCTGCTTGGACTGTTCGCGATCATTGTCACGCCGCGCGAGGAAGAGCCGCAGATCGATGTGACCTTTGCCAACATCTTTGTGCCGTTTCCCGGTGCGTCGGCGGACGAGGTGGAGAATCTCGTCAGCGGACCCGCCGAACAGGTGTTGTCGGAGATCACCGGCATTGAACACGTCTATTCGTCATCGTATCCCGGGCTCTCGGTGTTGACCGTGCAATACAAGGTCGGGGAGGACAACACCCAGGCCCTCGTGCGCTTGTATAACAAGATCGCCTCGAATCAAGACTGGCTGCCGCGCAATCTCGGCGTCTTGCAGCCGCTGATCAAGCCGAAAGGTATCGACGACGTACCGATCCTGACCGCGACGCTATGGACCGACGATCCTGAGCGCGGTGCCTATGAGTTGCTGCAAGTGGCGCACGCGCTGGAGGCGGAGCTGAAGCGGGTACCGGGCACACGTGACATTTACACCATCGGTGGACCCGAGAATGTGGTCGCGGTCAAGCTCGATCCGGTGCGCATGGCCGGTTACAACATTGCGCTCGAGGATCTCCGGTTCGCGCTGGTGTCGGCGAATGCTTCGCGCGACGCGGTGACGCTCGTCGACGACAATGAAGAGGTTCAGGTTCAAGCGGGTGCGTTCATGACAGCGCCCGAGGAAATCGGTGGCCTGATCGTGGGTGTGATGAACGGCAAGCCGGTCTATCTGAACGATGTCGCTGATGTCCGCTATGGTCCGGATCACCCAGAACGTTATGTCTCGTTCTCGAAAAAAGGAACCGTGGCGGGCGCGCCCGCGGTGACCATCGCGGTGGCCAAGAAGCCCGGCGAAAACGCGGTCGCGATCGCCGAACAGTTGATCAAACGCTTCGAGCAAGCGCAGGGCATCTATATTCCCGACGGCATTAATGTCGAGATTACTCGCAATTACGGCGAAACCGCCGATTCCAAGGCCAAGAAACTGATTCAGAAGCTTTTATTCGCGACGCTTTCGGTCGTGGTACTGGTCTGGATCGCGATGGGTTGGCGCGAGGCGTTCATCGTCGGCGTCGCGATCGTCATCACGCTGTTGATCACACTGTTCGCGTCCTGGGCCTGGGGGTTCACGCTCAACCGGGTCTCGCTGTTCGCGCTGATTTTCTCGATCGGGATACTGGTGGACGACGCGATCGTGGTGGTCGAGAACATCCACCGACACATGATGATGGGCGGTAAAAAGCTGCTGGAAGTTATTCCCGCCGCGGTCGACGAAGTCGGTGGGCCGACGATCCTGGCGACCTTTACCGTCATCGCGGCGCTGCTGCCGATGGCATTCGTCACCGGCCTGATGGGGCCTTACATGAGCCCGATCCCGATCAACGCCAGCATGGGCATGGTGATCTCGTTGGCGGTGGCGTACGTGGTAACCCCGTGGTTGACGTACAAGACCCTGAAAAACGTCGATTTCAGCCAGCATCACGGCGAGGCTGTCGCGCCCTGGCTGGGTAAGCTGTTCCATGGCGTCATGACGCCGTTCCTGCGTGGCAAGGAGGGAGGCGGCATGCGGCGGATGCTGTTCTTGTCGATCATGGTCCTGATCGTATTGTCGGTGTCGCTCGCGGCGTTCAAGATCGTAGTCCTGAAGATGTTGCCGTTCGACAATAAGTCGGAGTTTCAAGTGGTGGTCGACATGCCCGAGGGGACCAGTGTCGAGCAGACTCAGCGGGTGTTGGACGAGCTCGCGCGACACCTGGAGTCGGTGCCCGAGGTCGACAACCTACAGATCTACGCCGGCACGGCGGCGCCGATCAACTTCAATGGCCTAGTGCGCCAGTATTACCTGCGCGAAGGCGCCCATGTCGGCGATATCCAGGTCAACCTGGTCGACAAACACCATCGGGATCGCGACAGCCATTCGGTGGCGCTGAGCGTGCGGCCGCCGTTGCAGGCAATCGGTAAGCGCTTCAACGCCAACGTCAAGATCGTCGAGGTGCCGCCGGGGCCGCCAGTGCTATCGCCGATCGTGGCGGAGGTCTACGGGCTCGATTACAACGGTCAGATCGACGTCGCCAAGCGCGTCCGCCAGGTGTTTGAGGAAACGCCGGATATCACCGACATCGACGATAGCATCGAGGCACCCCAACGGCGTTTCGTGCTGCACGTGGATCGTCAAAAAGCGGCGCTGCTGGGCTTGTCGCAACAATCGGTCGCGCAGACCATCAGCTCGGTGCTGGGTGGCGACGACGCGACATTCATGCACGGCTCGCATGTCAAGTACGCGGTGCCGGTTCGCCTGATGTTCGAAACCAGCAACAAGGCCGACATCGAGCGCGTGCTGGATCTGCAAATCCGCAGCGGCAACGGACGCCTGATTCCGATGTCGGAGGTGGTGAGGGTCGAACAGAACACTCGGGAGCGGGCGATCCATCACAAGGATCTATTGCCAGTGGTCTACGTCACGGCGGACATGGTCGGGGAACTCGATAGTCCGCTGTATGGCATGTTCGATATCATGGGCAAGCTCAATCAACTGGAGCTGGACAAGATCGGCACGCTCGACCAATTCCTGTTCAATCTCCCCGAGAATCCCTATCTCTACAGTATCAAGTGGGATGGCGAATGGCAGATCACGTTCGAAACCTTCCGCGACATGGGCATCGCCTACGCGGTGGGGATGGTCTTGATCTACTTGCTGGTGGTGGCGCAGTTCCGCTCCTACGCGGTTCCGCTGGTCATCATGGCGCCGATTCCGCTGACGGTGATCGGTGTCATGCCCGGGCACGCGTTGCTTGACGCCAAGTTCACCGCCACCTCGATGATCGGCATGATCGCGCTCGCGGGCATCATCGTGCGCAATTCGATCCTGTTGGTGGATTTCATCAACGAGCAGGTGCGCGGTGGCATGGAGCTACAGAAAGCGGTGGTGGAGGCCGGCGCGGTGCGGGCGAAACCCATCGTGCTGACCGGTCTGGCGGCCATGCTCGGGGCATTCTTCATCCTGGACGATCCCATATTCAGCGGCTTGGCGATCGCGCTGATCTTCGGCCTGCTGGTCTCGACGGTGCTGACGCTGATTGTCATTCCGGTGTTGTACTACGCGTATGTGTACAAGCGGGTCGATCAGGTCATTCTGCGGAATTGAGCGCTTCGCGGCGTTTGCGCCGGGTGATGTCCGGCGTGTCCGTGGTTCTCTCCGGCGCCGGGTACGCACGCCAATGGCGGGCACCTGGCGCCGAGGGCGTCGATCACGAGCCGTGGCGGCCAATGAAGCTCGTCGGTTTTTGAAAATCTTGGCAGCGTGAGCCTGGAATTTAGCCAGGCACACGGAATGGGTGTTCAATGGTATTCTAGACTGCTTAGTTTTTAACCTGGTGCGATTTACGAGTAATGTCCGACCGACGCCTGAAGGTTTTCCAGACCGTTGCGAGGCTCCTGAGCTTTACCAAAGCGGCCGAGGTTCTGCACATGACCCAGCCGGCCGTGACTTTTCAGGTCCGGCAACTTGAGGAACATTTCAAGACGCGCTTGTTCGACCGCACGCATACCCGAGTGAGTTTGACCGACGCGGGCCGGGTCGTGCTCAGCTACGCGGAGCGAATTTTCGAACTTTACGACGAAATGGAAAACGTTGTGAGCGAGATTACCGGTGATCTCGGTGGAGTGCTCACCGTCGGCGCGAGTACCACGGTTGCCGAATACATGCTTCCGGCGTTACTGGGAAAATTCAAGGCCGCTTATCCCGATATCAGCCTCAGCCTCAAGGTGTCCAACTCCGAAGGCATCGTGTCGATGGTCGAGAACAACGTCATTGACCTGGGTGTGGTCGAGGCGCATGTGGCCAACAAGCAACTCAACGTCGAGGTGTGTTTCGTTGACCAATTGGTGGTGGTGTTGGCGCCGGGACATCCGCTGCTAAAATTCTCGTCGGTTAAACCGAGTCAACTGGCGCTGTATCCATTCATCTGCCGCGAGGAGGGCTCGGGTACCCGCGAAGTGATCGCCGAATACCTGGAGCAAAATGGCACGGCGGGCGAAAGCCTCGACGTGTGTCTGGAACTGGGAAGCCCAGAAGCCATCAAAGGCGCGGTGGAGGCCGGAATGGGCATCTCGATCTTGTCGAGCGCAACCCTGCACAAGGAGGTGAGGCTTGGTATTCTGCAAGGCCTTCCGCTCGATCCACCGCTGGAACGGCCGTTTTCGTTCGTGCGTCAACGTCACGTGTTTAGGCATCGGGCAACCGAGGAGCTATTGCATTTCGCACAGGCATTTCTCAAGCTCAACGCGCGCGAGCGCCTGTCTGCCTGAACACGCCTGTCGCGACTGTCGAGCGAACTGCGGCCCTGTTACGATCAACCTCCCAGCCACGCACCGTGCATATTCAAACCAAATCCAACGAGCGTCGATTGCTCGAGTGTTACCGTGATCTCGACGAGGCCGCGCGCGGTACCCTGCTCGAATTCGCGGAGTTTCTGCGGCAACGCCGACCCGCCGAGAATCGCGCACTCGCCGAGCCGACGCCGATCGAGCGACCCGAGCACGAATCGGTCGTCAAGGCGATTCAACGTCTGACACGCAGCTATCACATGCTCGAAAAGAGTCGTGTGTTGAACGAAACCGCATCATTGATGGCGCAGCACGTCATGCAGGGACGCCCCGCAGTCGAGGTGATCGACGAACTCGAGGTCATTTTTCTGACTCACTACGAAAAGCTGCGGGAGGCCGACCCGTCATGATTCGCGTGCTGGTGGATTGGTACGAGCGTCATTTTTCGGATCCTCAGGTCGTATTGCTTGCGATCCTGTTGCTACTGGGATTCGGAATCGTGCTCTTCACCGGGGGTATGCTGGCACCGCTACTCGCGGCGATTGTGCTCGCGTACCTGTTGGACGATCCGGTGCAGCGTTTGACACGGCTACGCATGCCGCGTGCGCTCGCGGTCAGCGTCGTGTTCGCGATTTTCCTTGGGATTGTCACCGCGGTGTTGGTTTGGTTGTTGCCGCTATTGGTGCGTCAGGCGGTGCAGTTCTTCACGGAGATGCCCATGATGTTGTCGCAGGGGCAAAAGCTATTGTTGCAGTTGCCGGAGCGTTACCCGGAATTGCTGACCGAAAGCGATATCGTTTCGCTGGTCTCTCAGATTCGCGCCGAACTCGCGGCGCTCGGGCAACGCGTGGTTTCGACTTCATTGGCGTCGGTGGTCAGCGTGATCACGATGCTCGTGTATCTGGTCCTGGTGCCGGTGTTGATCTTTTTTCTCTTGCTCGACCGCGACAAGATCTTTGCGTGGATCCGTCGTTTTCTGCCGGAAGACCGCACCTTGGTGTCAGCGGTCTCGGCGGAAATGAACAAGAAGATTGCCAGCTATGTGCGCGGCAAGCTGTTGGAAATCGTCATCATCTGGGCGGTGTCCTATCTCGTGTTCGCGTCGCTTTGTCTGAACTACGCGATGTTGTTGTCCCTGATGGCCGGACTCTCCGTGATTATCCCCTATGTGGGCGTTGTGATTGTCACCGTGCCGATCTTCCTGATCGGTTATTTTCAGTGGGGTTGGTCGTCGGAATTCATCTACCTGATGATTGGTCACGGCGTTATTCAGTTCTTCGACGGCAACCTGTTGGTGCCTTTGCTGTTTTCCGAAGTGGTCAACCTGCACCCGATCGCGATCATCGCGGCGGTGCTGGTGTTCGGTAGCTTGTGGGGCGTGTGGGGCGTGTTTTTCGCGATCCCGCTTGCGACCTTGGTCCACGTCGTGCTGGACGCGTGGCCTAATCATGCCGGGGTGCGCGACGACACGGCGGCCCAAGCGAACAAACCGGGCTGACCGCAGTCGCCAGGCCCCGCGCCGTCAGCGCGTTTGTGAATTAATCCATTGCGCGTCCCGATTGCTGCGCGGGGCGGTGCGCGCTCCTTGCCTATTCATTTGATAGGTCTTGTCGCGGCGCGCCGTCCGCCTTGCTCGCGGGTCGCTCGCTACGATTTCTTCACAGGCTCAGAGTTTTTGCGAAGCGAAGTCCGCTAGCCGTGAACGCTCGCCGCGCTTCAGCGTCACATGTCCGCTGTGCTGCCAACCTTTAAAGTGGTCAACCACATAGGTAAGGCCCGACGAGGTTTCTGTCAGATAAGGCGTGTCGATTTGGGCGATATTGCCGAGGCAGACGACCTTGGTGCCGGGCCCGGCGCGGGTGATCAGCGTTTTCATCTGCTTGGCGGTGAGATTTTGCGCCTCGTCGATGATGATATAGCGGTTGAGAAAGGTCCGTCCCCGCATGAAGTTGAGAGAGCGGATTTTGATGCGGTTCTGCAACAGGTCGTTGGTCGCCGCGCGACCCCAGTCGCCGCCGGGCTGGGTCGAGGTCAGCACTTCGAGGTTGTCCATCAACGCACCCATCCAAGGTGTCATTTTTTCCTCCTCGCTACCGGGTAGAAAGCCAATGTCCTCGCCGAGGGGCACCGTCACGCGGGTCATGATGATCTCGCGATAACGCTTGTCCTCGAGGGTTTGGACCAGTCCGGCCGCGAGGGTCAACAAGGTCTTGCCGGTACCGGCGGGACCGAGTAGCGAGACGAAATCGATATCCGGGTCCATCAGCAGGTTCAGCGCGAAGTTCTGTTCGAGATTGCGCGCGTTGATGCCCCACACCGTGTGTCGCGTGGATCCGTAATCCTGCGCCATCTCAATGACGGCATGGTCGCTGCCGACTTGACGCACGATCGCGCGGAAGTGTTGTCCGTCGTGGTCATAGGACAGGCAGCTGTTCGGTACCCAGCGCGACGTATCCGGGCCCGTCAGTCGATAGAAGGTTCGCCCTTCCTCTTGCCACGACTTCATTTCCTTCGCGTGGGTACTCCAAAAATCGGCACCGAGTTCCTCGATGCCGCTGTAGAGCAGGTCGACGTCATCGAGCACCTGGTCGTTGTAATAGTCTTCGGCGTGGATGCCGAGCACCGCTGCCTTGATGCGCAGGTTGATGTCCTTCGACACGAGGATGACCGCGACGTCGGGCATCGTCTCCTGCAGCGCGAGCGTGGTACCGAGGATTGAATTGTCCGCCGTATTGCCCGGCAACGAGGACGGCAACTCGCGTATCATGACCTCGGTCTGAAAGTACAAGCGACCGGTCGTCGGCAGTTCAGTAAGCCCCGAGCTGCGCGCGAGCGGTAGGCCGCGCGCGATTTCGTCGCGGGTGCAGGCAGCCATCAGGTCGTCGATGAATCGGCTGACTTGTCGTACGTTGCGGGCGACCTCCGAGACGCCTTTTTTCGCCTTGTCGAGCTCCTCGAGCACCACCATCGGCAGGAAGATATCGTGTTCGTCGAAGCGGAATAGTGCCGTCGGATCGTGCATCAACACATTGGTATCCAGCACATAGAGACGTTTGCTTTCGGACGCTGGCACGATTGAGTTCATCGATTGACCTCGGTCGGAGGAGGTTAAAGATAGGCCGTATCGCGGGCTTGCGACACCTGGCGAGTGAATAGACTCAGCGGTGTGGGTGTCGTCAATGTGCGCATGCGAATCGTGTTGTAGTTATTTAAAACCTGACAAGTGAACCGATAGGCCGGTCGCCACCGGGACGGTATACCATGGTGGTCACCCGGTCTCCAAGCCACCCACGAAGCCCGATCAGCTTGAGTCGTGCGCCACACGGCCTATATCATGTCCTGATTGTTAGGCGGAGAAAAGACGAAAATGTTCCATGGCAGCATGGTCGCATTGGTAACCCCGATGCACCCGGATGGTTCCATAGACGACGATGCGCTGGCGACCCTGGTCGAGTTTCATATCGAAAACCAGACCGACGCGATTGTCGCGGTGGGCACGACCGGTGAGTCGGCCACACTCGATTTTACCGAGCATTGTCAGCTCGTCGCGCGGACGGTCGAACTGGTCGCGGGACGCATTCCGGTCATCGCCGGGACCGGCGCGAATTCGACCAGCGAGGCGATCGCGCTGACACGCTGCGCGATGGAGTTGGGCGCGGACGCTGCCTTGCTGGTGACCCCGTACTACAACAAGCCGACGCAAGAAGGGTTGTACCTGCATTATCGCGCCATCGCGGACGCGGTGCCGATCCCGCAGATCCTGTACAACGTTCCAGGTCGTACCGCCTGCGATTTACTGCCGGAAACCGTCGCGCGACTGGCCAAGATCGCCAATATCGTCGGCCTCAAGGAGGCGACCGGCAATCTCGACCGCCTCGAGCACCTCAAGTCCCAGTGTGGCGATCAACTCGATTTGTTCAGCGGCGACGACGCGACTGCGCTCGAGTTCATTCTCCGGGGCGGCAAGGGCACGATATCGGTGACGAGCAATGTCGCGCCGCGCGCGATGCACGAGATGTGCGCCGCCGCGCTGGCGGGCGATGCGACGACGGCGCGCGAGATCAACCGCAGGCTCGATGTGGTGCACCGCGATCTGTTTCTCGAATCCAATCCAATTCCCGTCAAGTGGGCGCTGTACGAGATGGGTCTGATCGATAGCGGAATCCGTTTGCCGCTAACGCCGCTCAGCGAAAAGTATCGCGTACCGCTTCGGCAGTCGCTCGTGTCCGCCGGCATCGAAATCAAACGGAACTGAACCATGCACGGAGTTTACTGGATCGCGCTGACTGCGATGTTGGCGATGGTAGTCGGCTGTGGCACGCTGCGCGGCACCGAGGATGAAGCGTATCTCGACAGCCGCGGCGTTTCCGCACTGAAGGCGCCACCGGCGCTCGTGGTGCCGGAACCCGACCCCACCTACCAAATTCCCGGCGCTCAGGCCGGTGTGACCGCGCCGAAGCCCGCGAGCCGTCCGCCGGCGCTGGATGCCGCGCCCAGTTCATCACCACCGGTCGCGACCGCGCCGCGCAGCGCGTCCCGGATTGAATCCGAAGGCCAACTCAGTTGGGTCCGATCAGATCTTGCGCCGGACCGGATTTGGGAACCGCTACGCGTATTTTGGCGCGACCAGCAAGTCAAATTGGCGGAGGATCGCCCTGACACGGGCGTGATGCGCACCGAGTGGATCACCGAAGGCCCGTCGTTGTCGCAATCGCAACTGCAAACCGCAGTCGAGCAGATCTCGAGCTCATCCGCCCAAGGGCCGGTTCGACATCAATACCGCATTCGCGTCGAACGCACGCCGACCGGTAGCAACGTCTACTTGACCTATCAAGGCGCACGGCTCGTGCGCGGCGCCGATGGCAAGCCGGCCTGGCAATTGTTGCCGGCCAATACCGAATTGGAAACGTCGATGCTGCAACGGCTCAATCAACATCTGGCGCGGCGGTAACCGACTCCGCGATGGCCTTGCGCTGCCGCTCACTCGGTTCCGGTAGCAGAGGCAATGCGACCCTCGTCGAAACCGACGAGTCGCTGGTCCTCGTCGATTGCGGGTTCTCCGCGGCGGAGGTCGAGCGTCGGATCGCGTCCGCAGGCTACCGTGTCGACGATCTCGACGCCATTCTGGTCACGCATGAACACGGTGACCACGTGCGTGGCGCGGATACGCTTTCGCGCCGTTACGAGATTCCGGTTTGGCTCACGCCCGGCTGCAAGCTCGCGATGGGTTCCGCGGAATTTCACGCACCCACGCTCATATCCAGTCACGCGGAGTTTTGCGTCAAGGATCTACGGATCCAGCCATTTCCAGTTCCGCACGATGCGCGTGAGCCATGCCAGTTTGTGTTTTCCAATGGTACACAACAACTTGGATTATTGACGGACCTCGGTTGTGTCACGCCGCATATTCTCGCAGTCCTGCGGGATTGCACCGGATTGTTGCTTGAATTCAATTACGAGCGACCGTTATTGATGGCTGGATCTTACCCGGAGTCACTCAAGCATAGAATCGACGGCGCCTGGGGGCATCTCTCAAATCGGCAAGCGTGCGAGTTGCTGGTGCAGCTGGATCGGTCGCGATTACGCTTCGTGGTCGGAATGCATCTGAGCGAACAAAATAATACGCCCGAGCGGGTTCGAACGTTGCTGTCGCAAGCTGTTTCCGGACACGACATCGAAACCGAAATCGCGGATCAGCATAGTGGCTGTCGTTGGTTTGAGCTTGATGGATAGACACTGTTCGGTGCCCGAAGGGCTCGATTCTTCGGTCGATCGCAAAGCTCGGTGACGCCTGAAAATGCGCCACACACCCGGATTGCTCCGATAATGGCAAGACTCCCATAGGGAATATATCCAGGCGAATTGGCGTATCCAGGCTGGTGTAAACCCTAATGTTCGAGTATCTTGAATCAGGTACACTTATCCTAATAACTATTTCCCAAAGGGGGTTCACGTGGAGGAGCGTGTTTTGGAGGATGAAGTGGATGATGGCATCGTCGTACCTGATCTGCGTGACGAAGTAGAGGCGGAGGAACTCGGCGACGGTATCAAGCCGGCCATGGCTGAGCCCAGCGTGGGTCGCGGCGATCTTGACGCAACCCAGCTCTACCTGAAAGAAATCGAGTACTCACCATTGCTCAGGCCCGAGCAAGAAGTCTACTACGGCCGCCTCGCCCGCAAGGGCGATGAACTGGGCCGAAAAAAGATGATCGTCTGTAACTTGCGCCTGGTCGTGAAGATCGCGCGGCGCTACATGAATCGCGGCTTGACATTGCTCGATCTGATCGAGGAAGGGAATCTCGGCTTGATTCGTGCCGTCGAGAAATTCGACCCCGACAAGGGATTTCGCTTTTCCACCTATGCGACCTGGTGGATCCGGCAGACGATCGAACGCGCGCTCATGAATCAAACCCGCACCATACGGTTGCCGATTCATAAGATCAAGGAACTGAACATCTATCTCCGCACTGCGCGCCGTTTGACCCAGGAACTCGATCGCGATCCCTCGCCGGACGAGGTCGCGCGGACCTTGGATAAACCGCTTGCCGAAATAGAGCAACTGCTTGATGTCAGCGAGCACGTCACCTCGCTCGATGTTCCGTTCGGCAAGGATAACGACCGCACCGTCATGGAGACGCTTTCGGATACGGTCTTTCCAGAGCCAGACACCTTGATTCATGACAGTGACATCGTGCATCTCGTCGACTCATGGATCAAGGAGCTCGACGTCAAGCAGCGCGAAGTGATCGTGCGTCGCTTCGGGCTACACGGCTACGAAGCCGCGACGCTCGAGGAGGTTGGAACGGAACTCGGTGTTACTCGCGAGCGCGTGCGTCAGATTCAGATGGAAGCACTCCGAAAGCTCCGCAAGACATTGTTGACGCGAGGCTTCTCGGAAGAGGCCTTATTGGTGGATTGAGGTCACGCGCGCCACCGCGTGCCTCAAGGCGGCAGAATAGCGGCCACGACATCGCGTCCTTCGGACACGAGCAAATTGAACGTACGGCAGGCGGCGCCACTGTCCATGATCTCGCAGCCGATGCCTTGCTGAAGAAATAAGGCGCGGGTGGCGAATGATGGAAACACCAATCTCGCACCCGTTCCGATGATCAACACATCCGGGCGCATGGTCAATACGGGGGTCAATGTTTCCGCGTTAATTTCGTCGGGTTTTCGAACCGCCCAATCCACAATGAGTTGCCGCGGGGTAACGATGACGCCCGTAGTGTAGTCCCGATCATTGATGCTGAGTATGCCGGATTGGTAGCCGGTGATGAGAAACCGGCCGTCACTGCGCTCTTCGGTAAATTTCATGCTGCGTGTCTGTCAATGAATCCGCGAACGCCCGGACCGAAAATCCTAGCACGCGATGAGAGAAATTTCCTTGATTACGCAACACGTGGCGGGTAGTGCGGCTCGCCCCCTTTGAATTACCTACGATAGCGCGCATCAGTCCAAGTGAAATTCAACGGGGGATGCCTTCATGAAGTATGGGGTGGTGAGTCGCCGCGAGCGTATCGACGCGAGCCCTATCACTGCGCGTGTAATCGAATCGCCGCCGGTTGCCATTCCCGAGTATCTGGAGCGCGTCTACTGGTGGGCCTACCTGCACCCGCGCGGTGTGCGAATATTCGATCACCCATCGGTCGTCAATCTGATTCTATGGGGCAACTACCGGCGCTTGGGCGACGAGGTATTGACCGAGATCGAATCGGATTCGAATGCACATGTACTTCAGCTCGCTTGCGTGTACGGCGATTTCTCGCAACGATTGGCACAGCACCTCCAACCGCAGGGACGACTCGACGTAGTCGACGTCGCGCCGGTTCAACTGCGCAATCTCCAAGGCAAGTCTGGCCACCTCGACAATCTCCGTCTGCATCACCAGAACGCGGCCGAACTTGCGTTCGCCGATAGCTCGTTCGATCAAGTGGTTTCGTTTTTCCTGTTGCATGAACAACCGGAGGAGGTACGTCGCGCCAGTCTGGCGGAAGCGGTAAGGGTACTTAGGCCCGGCGGGAAACTGATCCTGGTTGATTATCATCGTCCAGCCGCGTGGAGTCCGCTGCGGTATCTGATGTATCCGGTGTTGCGGTGGTTGGAACCGTTCGCGCTCGATCTGTGGCGCGATGAGCTCGGGCATTGGCTTCCGGTTGGGCGAACCTTGATCTCGTGTTCGAAATCCACCTACGCGAACGGTTTGTATCAGAAAATCGTGCTGCGAAAACCCGGTTGACGCATGCCGGTTAGGCGAACTGATCAGCGATTACCCCAACTGTCGCGTTGACGCTACAAGAGTCTGCTGGTTAAAGTTACGGACTTTCCCATCCTTTCGGGTGTTACCTTGGCCGAAGAATTCCAGCGCATCAAACGTCTGCCGCCATATGTCTTCAATATCGTCAATCAGCTGAAGGCGGAAGCCAGGGCGCGTGGTGAAGACATCATCGACTTCGGGATGGGCAACCCCGATCAACCGACGCCGAAACATATCGTCGAGAAGCTCGTCGAAGCGGCGCGCCGTGAAGACACGCATCGTTATTCGGTCTCACGGGGGATTCCGCGTCTGAGGCGCGCGATCAGCCAGTGGTACCAGCGCAAATTCAATGTGGAGATCGACCCGGAAACCGAAGCGATCGTAACGATAGGCTCGAAAGAGGGGCTCGCGCACCTCGCGCTGGCCACGCTGGGTCCTGGCGACGCGGTGTTGGTGCCTAATCCGGCCTACCCGATTCACCCGTATGGGTGTGTGATCGCGGGCGCGGATATTCGGCATGTTCCGCTCGTGCCCGGCGTCGACTTTTTCAATGAACTGCAAAAGGCAATCGTCGATTCCTGGCCCAAGCCGAAGATGCTGATCCTGAATTTTCCAGCCAATCCAAGCGCCCAATGCGTCGAGCTGGATTTCTTTCAGCAAGTGGTGGATATCGCCCGCGAACACGAGATCTATGTCGTGCATGATCTGGCTTACGGCGAGATCACGTTCGACGGTTACGAAGCGCCCTCGATCCTGCAAGTGCCCGGCGCGAAGGAAGTCGCGGTCGAGTTCTACACGCTTTCGAAGACCTATAACATGCCCGGCTGGCGGGTAGGTTTCATGTGCGGCAACAAGGCCTTGGTCCACGCGCTGGGTCGTCTCAAATCCTATCTCGATTACGGTATGTTCACCCCGATCCAGGTGGCGGCCATTACCGCGCTGGAAGGTGATCAGCAATGTGTCGAGGATATTCGTGGCATGTATCTGCGGCGGCGCAATGTGCTCTGCGAGGGGCTTGAATCGATCGGCTGGCAAGTGGAGTGGCCGAAGGCCACGATGTTCGTCTGGGCGCCAATTCCCGCGCATTATCGCGAGCTCGGCTCACTGGAATTCTCGAAGAAGCTGCTGCAGGATGCCAAGGTTGCCGTCTCGCCCGGGATCGGATTTGGTCAATATGGCGATGACCACGTTCGTTTCAGCCTGATCGAGAACGAACACCGGACGCGCCAGGCGCTACGTGGTATTCGCCAGATGTTCCGTCGCGACGGACTGCTCGATTGATAACCCCATTACCGACAGGAGTGACTGCGTTGAAACCGGTCAAGATTGGAATTCTCGGCTTGGGGACCGTTGGCGGTGGTACCGTCACCGTCCTCGCGCGCAACGCCCACGAGATCACTCGGCGCGCCGGACGCGGGATCGCCGTCGTGCACGCCGCGGCGCGCGACATCAAGAATCCCGAGTTGCTGCCGCTCGAGGGCATTGCGATTTCCGAAGACGCGCTGGCGGTGGTCGATAATCCAGAAACCGAGATCATCGTTGAATTGATCGGTGGCTATGAACCGGCGCGCACGTTGGTCATGCGGGCAATCGAGCGCGGCAAGCATGTCGTCACCGCGAACAAGGCGTTGATCGCATTGCACGGCAATGAGATTTTTGCCGCCGCGCAGCGTAACGGGGTAATGGTCGCGTTCGAGGCTGCGGTGGCGGGTGGCATTCCGGTCATCAAAGCGGTGCGCGAGGGGCTCGCCGGCAATACCATCGATTGGGTCGCGGGCATCATTAACGGCACCAGCAATTTCATTCTGTCGGAGATGCGCGACAAGGGTCGCGACTTCAGCGACGTGCTGGCGGAGGCTCAGGCCTTGGGCTATGCCGAAGCCGATCCGACCTTCGACGTCGAGGGTATCGACGCCGCGCACAAGCTGACAATCCTGGCGTCGATCGCGTTTGGCATTCCGCTACAGTTCGAACGGATCAATATCGAAGGGATCTCGAAGATCACACCGCAGGATGTGATCTACGCCGATGAACTCGGCTATCGCATCAAGCACCTCGGTATTGCGCGGCGGCGTGCCGACGGTATCGAAATGCGGGTACACCCGACGCTGATCCCGGCGCGGCGCTTGATCGCGAACGTGGATGGCGTGATGAACGCAGTACTGGTGCACGGCGACGCGGTGGGTTCGACCTTATATTACGGCGCGGGTGCCGGCGCCTTGCCGACGGCCTCGGCCGTCGTCGCGGACATCATCGATGTCGTGCGCACACTCACCAGCGACCCCGAAAATCGGGTGCCACATCTCGCGTTTCAACCGGGCGCTATTTCCGAGATGCCGATCCTGGCGGCGGATGAAACTGAAACCGGCTTTTATCTGCGACTGCGGGTCAAGGATCAACCTGGCGTTCTGGCGGAGATCACTCGAATTCTCGCGGATCAGCGCATCAGCATCGAGGCGTTTCTGCAAAAGGAACCGCCGGAAGGTGAAACCGAAGCCAATGTCATCATGCTGACGCAGCGGGTGCGCGAGGGCGACATGAATGCCGCCATCGCGCTGATTGAGGCCCTGCCGGTTGTGTCCGGAACGGTCACGCGTATCCGTGTTGAGAGTCTGGGCTAGACAATCAATAATCCGACAAGTACGCCCATGCCGTTCAGCAATCGTTATTCTGGCTTGATCGAGCGCTATCGTGAGCGTTTGCCGGTCGGACCAGACGCGCGTGTCATCAGCCTGGTCGAAGGGAATACGCCGTTGATTAAACTCGACAATATTCCGCGTGCGCTTGGAAAATCGATTGAACTCTATGTTAAGTACGAGGGGCTGAACCCAACCGGTTCGTTCAAGGACCGCGGCATGACGATGGCGGTGACCAAGGCGGTCGAGGCGGGCAGTCGTGCGATCATCTGCGCCTCGACCGGCAATACCTCGGCCTCGGCGGCCGCCTATGCGGCACGCGCGGGGATCACCTGTTTCGTGTTGATTCCGGATGGCAAGATCGCGCTCGGGAAACTCGCGCAAGCGATGATTCACGGCGCGATCGTCATTCAGATCAAGGGTAACTTCGACGACGGCATGCGTTTGGTCAAGGAAGTGGCCGACCATGCACCCGTCACCATTGTCAACTCGATCAATCCTTATCGCCTGCAGGGCCAAAAGACCGCCGCGTTCGAGATCGTCGAGGCGCTTGGCCGCGCGCCGGATTTCCACTGCCTCCCGGTTGGCAACGCCGGCAATATCACTGCGCACTGGATCGGCTATAGCGAATACGCTGCCGCGCCGGGTGCGTTCGTGACCGCCGCTTGTACATACTGTTGCGGCAATTGTGAATATGCGAGCGGCGCGATCGTCGATTCCAGACCGCGCATGGTCGGATATCAAGCGGCCGGCGCAGCGCCATTCCTGCGCGGACACATGGTTGATGATCCGGAGACCGTCGCGACGGCGATCCGAATTGGTCACCCGCAATCCTGGGACCAAGCATGGCTCGTACGGGAAGAATCAGACGGCTGGTTCGATGAGTGCACCGATGAGGAGATACTGGCGACGCAAATACTGTTGGCGGAAAGTGAAGGCGTGTTCTGTGAACCCGCTTCGGCCACCTCGGTTACTGGCGCGCTACGCGATATCGCTTCGGGCAAGATACCCGAGGGCAGTACGGTGGTCTGCACCTTGACGGGTCACGGGCTCAAGGATCCGGATACGGCGATCAAGCAGAGCACGGCCGAGATGATCACGGTTCGCGCCGAACTCGAAGCAGTGCGCCGTGCCATTTTCGAAAACCTCGTATAGCTTGCGCGTGGATACTCAAGAAGTGAATGAATCGATTGCCGTCACGTCGGAGCGGAGCCCCGCGCGGCGCAGTTTGCGGCGCGAACCGCCGTTGCTGCGTTCGGTGCTGGCGGTAACGGCCGCGATACTGGCCCTTTACCCGATCCTGTTGTCCGGGTTGTGGCTGGTGCACGACTTCACGCGCTTATCGATCCATTCGCCGAACCTCGATCCCGCCACGCAGGTCGCGGATTTCAACGATTTCGCGTATATCGGCGGATATCTCGCGACGCACCATTTCGCGGTCGGGTTGTTGATGGTGACCTTGGCGATGGGCCTGTTGTTGCTCGCGACCTATCTTATGCAGATCTGGATGCCCGCGCGTACCGTCTATTGGGTTGGCGGTTTGAGCCTGCCGTTGGTCATGTTCGCGCAATGGATTCGGTTCGAACCGATCAATTTCTTGATACTTGCAGTGATCGGCGCAACCCTGTGGTTGACGATCGGATGGGAGGAGCAGGAGCGTTCTCTAAGGCCGGAAACGGAAACCGTGGTCGAGGATGACGCGTTAAGCATCCGCCACCAGCTGCGCTGGTTGCTGCGTGAGCCGATTCTGCGCGTCTATGCGATCCTGGTGCTGGTTGCGTTAATCATCGCCATCATACATATTGCCTAGACACGTCTGCCCCGACGGCAAGTGGGGCAGACGCGTTCAACGCCACCAAGTTCCTAGTTGAAGGCTTCGCCTGGCTTGAAGCCCATCGACTTCAATATCATCGCCAGCGGGCAGAATCCGGTGAATGCGGATTGCAGCAGGTTGACACCCACAAAGCCGGTTAGCCAAAGCCAATTCAGGCTGTGGTACACGCCCAGCAATACCGACACCAGGATTACAACGCCGGCGAAAGCCAGCACGACTCGATCGATGCTCATGGTTTGAACTCCTATAATATAAGCTAGAATTAATATTCTAAAATACCAGCTGTGCGACTGCGTGCCAAGAAACCCGGCCCTCAGCCACGCGTTTCAAGCGCAGGGTAGTCACGTTCGACGCTACCAGTATACAACTGGCGTGGCCTGCCAATGCGGGATTCCGGGTCATTCATCATCTCATTCCAATGCGAAATCCAACCCACGGTGCGCGCGAGCGCGAAGATCACCGTGAACATTTCCATCGGGATGCCAATCGCACGCAAAATCAATCCTGAATAATAGTCGACGTTCGGATAAAGCTTACGTTCAACGAAGTATTCGTCCTCGAGTGCGATCCGTTCGAGTTCTAGCGCGGTGTCGAACAACGGCGCATTGATCTCTAACTGTTCCAGCAGGTCGTGGCAGACCTTGCGAATGATATTCGCGCGTGGATCGTAGGTCTTGTAGATACGATGCCCGAAGCCCATGAGCCGGAACCGGTCGTCCTTGTCCTTCGCGCGATCCACATAGTGTTTCAGGTTTCCGGACTCGGTGATTTCCTCCAGCATGCGAATCACAGCTTCGTTGGCGCCGCCATGTGCGGGTCCCCACAAGGAGGCGATGCCAGCCGAAACGGCCGCGAAAGGATTGGCGTCGGAACTGCCGGTCAGACGTACCGTGGAAGTCGAGGCATTTTGTTCATGATCCGCATGCAGGATCAGGATCAGATCCAATGCGCGAACGACAATGGGGTTCGCTTCGAAATCGCGGGTCGGAACCGCGAACATCATCCGCAGGAAATCCTCGGTATAACCGAGATCGTTACGCGGATAGACGAACGGCTGCCCCATCGCGTACTTGTAACTCCAGGCCGCGATGGTCGGCATTTTGGCGATCAATCGGTGCGCCGCGATCTCGCGCACGCGCGGATTGTGCACGTCCGCGGCATCCGGATAAAACGCCGAGAGTGCGCCTACCACACCGACCATTGTCGCCATCGGGTGGGCATCGTGGCGGAATCCGCTGTAAAAGCGCCGTAGCGCTTCGTGCATCATCGAGTGCTCGCGAATCAAGGTTTCGAATCGCTTGAGATCTGTCGCATTCGGCAGTTCGCCGTAGAGCAAGAGATGGCAGGTTTCGATATAACTGCTGTGTTCGGCGAGTTGTTCGATCGGATAGCCGCGATAGCGCAGGATACCGCGATCCCCGTCGATATAGGTGATCGCGCTTCGGCAGCTCGCGGTCGACATGAATCCGGGATCGTAGGTGAAATAACCGAGTTGCTGATACAACACGCGTACGTCGATGGTTTCAGGGCCGTCGGAACCGCCCAGAACGGGCAGGACAACCTGCTTGCCACTGGCGTTGTCGATGACGGTCACGGTTTTTGTACTCATGACATAGGACTCCTTGAATTCGCGAGGGGTGGTACGGATTATTGTTAGTGCGTGCCGTGCCCGATCATCCTTGAACGGATAGCGACTCACACGCGAAAGGTCCGAATCGCGCCGGTGGTATAGTTTGACGAAAGGAACGGGCGGGCTCGGATACCCGAAAAGCATAGCACACGACCCCACGCGGATTCGGCGCGGGCGGCGATTGTCGGGGATTGACCGAAATAGGGCGAAAAATCAATGGTAACAGGCGCGAAATCGCTCAATTTGTTGGATGCGGGACCGATGCTGCAGCGTGGATTGCAGCTCCTGCGTCAAACTGGAATCGCCGACGAGGCCATCGTCGAAACGAAGGGTTGGCGGGTCACCGAAATCATGCGCCAGATCCACGCCGACGAGGAGACTCAGCTCGCGGCGCTGCTCAGCGAGCCCAGCGTGAAGGAAGCCCTTTCGTTGGCGGTGATCGAGCGCGAGTTCGGCAACGGCATGATGAAGCTCGTCAAGAACGTGCGCTGGCTGCAGGCGTTCCGCCCGTGCCGCGAGGAGATCGTGCACGCCCCTGAGCAAGCCGAACGCTTGCGTCGCTTGCTGCTCGCGGTTGTCGATGACGTGCGCGCGGTGCTGATCAAGCTCGGCTATCGACTCCTGCGGCTGCGCACATTGGCCAAGGCGAGCTACGAAGAGCGGCGTTGCATCGCGCGCGAGGCCCTGGAAGTGCTGGCGCCGCTCGCCAATCGGCTCGGCGTCGCGCAGATGAAATGGGAAATGGAAGATCTTGCGTTTCGCTATCTCGAACCGCAAGCCTACAAGAGCATCGCGCAGGGGCTGGAGGAGCGGCGCGGCGAACGCGAACAGTTCATTACCGACTTTGTGCAGACGTTGCGCACCTTGCTCGCGGACGCGGGCATCGACGCCCAGATTTCCGGCCGACCGAAGCACATCTACAGCATCTGGCGCAAAATGCAGAAGAAAAAGGTGCCGCTCGATGAATTATTCGATTTGCGCGCATTACGCGTGATGGTCGCCTCGGTTCACGAATGTTACGCGGCACTCGGCATCGTTCACACCCACTGGCACATGTTGCCGCGCGAATTCGACGACTACATCGCCAACCCGAAGCCCAACGGCTACCAATCCTTGCACACGGTCGTGATCGCGCCGGGCTCGAAGCCAGTGGAGATTCAGATTCGCACGCAAGCGATGCACGACTTCGCCGAGCACGGATTTGCCGCGCATTGGCGCTACAAGGAGGGAAGCAAGCAGGACCAAGCCCTGCAAAACGCGATCGCGTCGCTGCGTTCGCTGTTGGATGAGACCCGGAGCGACGACAGTCTGGTCGAAAACTTCAAGACGGAAGTCTTTCCGGATAAAGTGTTCGCGCTCACGCCAAAAGGCGAGGTCATCGAGCTTCCACGCGGCGCGACGGCCTTGGATTTCGCCTACGCCATCCATACCGATCTTGGCCATCGCTGCCGTGGCGCCAAGGTCGACGGCCATATCGTGCCGCTGACCCAGTCGTTACAAAACGCGCAGCAGGTCGAGATCATCACCACCAAGCAGCCGCGGCCCAGTCGCGACTGGATGAATCCCTCCAGCGGCTACCTGATCTCGGCGCGAGCGCGCGGCAAGGTGCGCCAGTGGTTTCATCAATTGAACAAAGCCGAAAATATCGACGCAGGCAAGCGCATTTTCGAGCAGACACAGAAGCGCTTTGGCGCGATGCCGAAGACCCTGCCCGAGATTCTGCAGCAGTTTCATCTGCCCGACGAGGAGTCGCTGTACGTCGCGATCGGGCGCGGCGATATCAGGCAAGTCCAGCTCGACGGCCTGTTCCGCGCCGAACTTCCGCTATCGACGCCGAGCCTACAAGGCACCGTGGTCAAACCAACACGCGCGGGAAAAACAGAACTTGCCGAGGCCGAGGGTGTCGACAATCTGATGACTCGGGTCGCGCACTGCTGCAATCCGGTGCCGGGCGATGATGTCATTGGTTATATCACGCTAGGCCAGGGCATCACCGTCCACCGCGTCGACTGCGGGAATATTCTGAGCCTGCCCGATGAGAAACGTAAGCGCTTGATCCAGATTCGCTGGGGCGATCGCGATCAGCTACATGATGTCGAGATCGAAATCCGTGCCTATGACCGCCGCGGCTTGCTGAACGATGTCACCAAGGTGCTGGTCGATCAGAAGGCGAATCTGATTCGCGCCAACACGTATACGGACCCGCGGACCCAGGATGTATCGATGAAACTGACGATTCAGGTGCGCGACCACGATCACCTGTGCACCATACTGGAGCGCATGGACCAAGTGCCCAATGTGTTCGAGGCCCGTCGCGCCCACACGCAATGACACGTGCATGGCGCTCCAGGGACAAGATCAGCGCGACTCGCCAGCGGCCTCTCGGGACGGCAGCGCGGGCCTTGGATCTTGCGGATGATGCGCGTCCTTCGGAACTTGACGGTGCGGCGGCACCTCGGGTAACGGACGCGGTGTCCGTGTTTCCTTAAGCCAATACACCCAAAGCACGGTGGCGATGACCACCCCAATGACGATCAGCGGGCCGCGCGGCACGCGCGGCGTCGCCGGCGTTCGGTATGATTCGGGTGTCTTGGAATCAACGGGATTTTGTTTGCGGGAATCGGTTGCCATGGTGTCTGGTCAGGTCTTTGATCGCAGTGACTATATCAACGCGGTAAATCGCGCGGCTTGATCTCGGGCAAGAGTCTGCGACCTGGGCGATCGCCACTAGAACAGGAAGATCGTCGCCAGACCGAGAAAGATGAGAAAGCCGCCGGAGTCAGTCAAGGCGGTGATCATCACTGCCGCGCCCAGTGCGGGATCCTTGTTCATCCGCGCGCGTATCATTGGGATCAGCACCCCGGCGCTCGCCGCAAGCAACAAATTCAGAATCATGGCCACGGTCATCACCAATCCGAGGTCCCATTTGCCGTAAAGCCACCACGCCATCAAGCCGAGAAATCCGCCCCAGAACACCCCATTCACCAAGGAAACGCCAATTTCCTTACGCAGCAAGCGCTTGAGCGCGCTCGGCTCGACTTGTCCCATCGCGATCGCGCGCACGATCATGGTAATTGTCTGGTTGCCGGAGTTGCCGCCGATTCCAGCGACGATCGGCATCAGCGCAGCGAGCGCGACCAAGCGTTCGATCGAATCCTCGAACGCGCCGATCACGCGCGAAGCGATGATCGCTGTCACCATATTGATCGCGAGCCAAGGCCACCGATTGCGTACCGAATTCAGGATCGGCGCGAAGATATCCTCGCCTTCGAGTAGGCCAGCCTGGTTCAAGAGCTCCTGCTCGGATGCCTCGCGAATGTGATCGACCATGTCAGCGACCGTCAGCCGCCCGATCACGCGCCGTTCGCGGTCCACCACGGGCGCGGAAATCAGATCGTAACGCTCGAACGCTTGCGCTGCATCGCTCGCATCTTCATCAGGCTCGAACAGCACGATCGATTCGGTGTGCATGACTTCACCAACGGC
>JBHJOI010000111.1:0-17342 GCA_050329935.1 Thiotrichales bacterium
CACGTCTTCCAGCGTGAAGAGTTTCTTTTCCGTGATCGCCTTGACGATGTCGCCCTTGCACACGCCGTTGCAGCCGCAGATCTCGGCGTTATCCGCCATGGTTGCGACGTGCTTCTGCAGATCGCCGTGGCCGGCGTCGCCGAGATGCGCCTGGCCGAACAGCAGGTTTTCGCGCAGGTCCGAAATGTCGGCGCCGTCGCGCATGAGCTGGAAGTACCAGGCGCCGTCGAGCGTTTCGCCATAGAGCACCGCGCCGTGGATCTTGTGGTCCTTCAGCACCAGCTTTTTGTACACACCGCGGCCGGGATCGGTAAGCACCATCTCCTCGGTCGTCTCGTCACCGTTGAAGTCGCCCGCGGAGAACAGGTCGATGCCGGTGACCTTGAGCTTGGTCGAGGTCATCGAGCCGCCGTATTTGGCGATGCCGAACTCGGCCAGATGATTCGCGCAGACCTTGGCCTGCTCGAACAGCGGTGCGACCAATCCGTAGGCGACGCCGCGGTGCTGCACGCACTCGCCTACCGCGTAGATCTTCGGATCAAAGGTTTGCAGGGTGTCGTTGACCACGATGCCGCGTTCGCAGTGCAGGCCGGTCTGTTTCGCCAACTCGAAGTTCGGGCGGATGCCGACCGCCATCACCACGATGTCCGCCGGAATCTCCTCGCCATTCTTGAAGCGAATGCCGGTGACGCGCTCCTGCCCGAGAATCGCGTCGGTCGCGTGATTCATCAGGAATTTGAGCCCGCGCTCCTCCAGCGATCGCTGCAACAGCGCCGCTGCGGCCTTGTCGAGCTGGCGCTCCATCAGCGTATCGAGCAGGTGCACGACGGTAACGTCCATGCCCTGTTTCACCAAGCCGTTGGCCGCCTCCAGCCCGAGCAGGCCACCGCCGATGACCACGGCGTGCTTGAACTGCTTCGACGCCGCCAGCATTGCATCGACGTCGGCGATGTCGCGGAAGGTGATCACGCCCGGCAGCTTCGCACCCGGCACCGGGACCACGAAGGGCGTCGACCCCGTAGCGAGGATCAGCCGGTCGTACGGCGCCTCGGTGCCGTCATCGGCGCGCACCACGCGCTTGGCGCGGTCGATCGCGGTGACGGTCTTGCCGATGTGCAGCGTGATGCCGTGGTCGGCGTACCACTGCACGTCGTTCAGCATGATGTCGCCGAGCGTCTTCTCGGCGGCGAGCACCGGCGAGAGCAGGATGCGGTTGTAGTTGCCGTAGGGCTCGGCGCCGAACACGGTGACCGCGTATTTCTCGGGCGCGAGCTTCAGCAGCTCTTCCAGCGTACGCACGCCGGCCATGCCGTTGCCGATCAGGACGAGGTTGGGTTTGTTCATGGGCGCTGCTCTCACGCTGTTTTCGCGGGGCGCGCAGGCGCGTCGGCTGCCTGCGTCCGTGACTTTTTTTGCGACTGAAAATCCTCCACCTTGCGCTGGCGTTCGTAGAGGAAACTCAGCACCTCATGGCGGAAATGGTTGTAGCGAGCATCGTCGGCGAGTTCGACGCGGTTACGTGGGCGGGGTAGGTCAACGGCGAGGATTTCGCCGATGGTCGCCGCCGGGCCGTTGGTCATCATCACGATGCGATCGGACAGCAACACGGCCTCGTCGACGTCGTGCGTGATCATGATGACCGTGTTGCCGAGATCGGCGTGAATCTCCATCAACGAGTCTTGCAGATGCGCGCGGGTCAGCGCGTCGAGCGCGCCGAAGGGCTCGTCCATCAGCAACACTTTAGGTTCCATTGCCAGTGCCCGCGCGATGCCCACGCGCTGTTTCATACCGCCGGAAATCTCGTCCGGGCGCTTGTGCAACGCATGACTCATATGCACCAGTTCCAGGTTATGCACGATCCAGTCGCGCATTTCCGCGCGCGATTTCTGGCCTTTGAATACGCGCTTGACCGCGAGCTCGACATTTTGATAAGCCGTGAGCCAAGGCAACAATGAGTGGTTTTGAAACACCACGGCGCGTTCCGGACCCGGCGAATTGACTTCTCGATCCTCCAGCAGCACGCCGCCCTCGGTCGCCTTGTGTAGACCGGCCACAATGTTCAGGACGGTCGACTTGCCGCAGCCAGAATGACCGATCAAGGTGACGAATTCGCCTTTATCGATCTTCAGGCTCACTTCATCGAGCGCGCGAAACGGCCCCTTGGGGGTAGGAAAATCGATTGAGACTGAGCTGATTTCGAGATAACTGTTCATGACCATGTCTCCGGTGGCGGATCAGCGCAGGACCGCGCTTTTATCCCAGGAAAAGCCGCGTTGCAGCAACAGCATCGTGCGGTCGAGCGCAAATCCGACCAGGCCGATCACCAGAACCGCGACCATGATCCGACCCAGGGAGTTCGAGCTGCCGTTCTGAAACTCATCCCAAACGAATTTTCCGAGACCCGGATTTTGCGCAAGCATTTCCGCCGCGATCAGCACCATCCACGCGATGCCGAGTGAAAGCCGCAAGCCGGTGAATATCATCGGCAGCGCGGACGGCAACACAATTTTGAACACATGAGTCAACGGGCTCAGTTGCAGCACGTGACTGACGTTCAGCAGGTCCTTGCTGATATTCGCGACGCCGACGGCGGTATTGAGCACGGTCGGCCACAGGCAGCACAGCAGTACCGTGAACATTGAATTCAGGAAGGATTTAGAAAACATCGGATCGTCGGTGACATAAACCGCGCTCACGACCATCGTCACCAGTGGCAGCCAGGCGAGCGGCGAAACCGGTTTGAATAATTGGATCAGCGGATTGATCGCGTCATAGAGCGTCTGGCTCAGCCCGATCAGAATTCCGAGCGGGATCGCGATCAACGACGCGAGCACGAATCCCGACAGCACGGTCACGAGGCTGGTGCCGATCTGATCAAAAAATGTTGGCTTGCCGGTATAGTCGCGGCGCGTGATCTCGGCATTGGGATCAGCCGCGAGACGCTCCGCACTACGCGCTTCCTGGCGCTCGTAGAATGCCGTCGCGCGTTCGCGCTCGTTCACATGTTCAGCGTAGAGATTTTGCGCCTGTTCATAGACCTCGACTGGACCTGGAAATTTACCGAGCGAAGTGTCGATTCGCAGTGACAGGGCGTGCCAGAGCACCAGAAACAGCAGCATGCCGAACGCCGGGATCACGAGTGTCCGAACCAGACTGCCGAACGCGTTCAACGTCAACGGCAACTGGCGACCGATGGCTTGATGATTGAGGAGTGAGATTCGTTGCATCGTTTTGACCTCCCGGCCGGACTCGATTCGAGTCCGGCCGCGATAGGAACTTGAATCAGGGTTTATCGCCGCCTTTCAGTCCGATCTTGAATTGATCGAGGTAGGCGTTCGGTCGCGTGCCGTCATAGGTTTTGCCATCAATAAATTCGGCTTGTGGCGGTTTGTATCCTGTTTCCTGGGTAAAACTCGGAAAATCCTCCGGCTTGAATTTGCCTTCCGCGATCAATGCCTCGGCGGCCTTGCGATAGATATCCGGGCGGTAGACGCTCTTGGCGGTTTGGTCGTACCAGCTGTCGGGCTTGGCCTCGGCGATCTGACCCCAGCGGCGCATTTGGGTCAGATACCACACCGCGTCGGAGTAGTACGGATAGGTCGCGTGATGGCGGAAAAATACGTTGAAATCGGGCACCTCGCGCTTATCGCCTTTTTCGTATTCGAAAGTGCCAGTCATCGAATTGGCGATGACCTTTTCGTCGGCGCCGACGTAGTTTGGCTTGGCAAGGATCTTTACGGCCTCCGCGCGATTTTTGTTGTTGTCGGCATCGAGCCAGTGACCGGCGCGAATCAGCGCCTTGGTCACGCGGACCGCGGTGTTCGGGTATTTGTCCGCGAAGGCCTGGGTGACGCCAAAAACCTTTTCCGGGTTGTTTTTCCAGATTTCATAGTCGGTGATGACTGGCACCCCAATACCCTTGATCACCGCTTGCTGGTTCCACGGTTCGCCGACGCAATAGCCATTGATCGTGCCGGCTTCCAACGTCGCGGGCATTTGCGGTGGCGGCGTCACCGAAAGCAATACGTCGGCCTTGATTTGACCGGAGGTATCGCCCTTGTCGGGTGCGTAATAGCCGGGGTGGATGCCGCCCGCCGCGAGCCAGTAGCGAAGCTCGTAGTTATGGGTCGAGACCGGAAACACCATCGCCATGTTGAAGGGCTTGCCGCTCTGTTTGAACTGTTCCACCACCGGCTTCAATGCGTCGGCCTTGATCGGGTGCACCGGTTTCCCGTTTTCCATTGGCACGTGCTTTTTCATTTCCGCCCAAACCGCGTTGGAGACCGTCACGCCATTGCCGTTCAGGTCCATCGAAAACGGTGTGATGACGTGCGCCTGGGTGCCAAACCCGATCGTCGCCGCGAGCGGTTGCCCGGCGAGCATGTGGGCGCCATCGAGTTGCCCGTCTATCACGCGATCGAGTAAGACTTTCCAGTTCGCCTGGGCTTCGAGTGAGACAAAAAGGCCCTCGTCCTCGAAATAGCCTTTTTCGTAGGCGATCGCGAGCGGCGCCATGTCGGTCAGCTTGATAAAGCCGAATTTAAGATCGGGCTTTTCTGGCTGACCGATCTCCGCGTGCGCGGTGAGCGCAAATGCCGTCGCGCCGAGCAGCAGTGCGCGCGTCAGCGTTGCGGCGAAGCCTAAAGCAACCCTGCGGCCCGGAATGGATGGAATCGATTTCTCAACGCTCATTTAGTGCTCCAGTTCGGTTTATTCCGGGCGAAAAAAAAGGCGCCCAAACCCGCGGAATGTCATTGACATACAGGGGGTTGGGGCGCCATTGCCCGACCACGTCGTTTCCACCAGAGGATGGAGAGAGTTCCGACGAGGCGCCAACTTTGGCATCTCGTCGACGATTAATATGCAGGTTGCGTGCCAGCCAGCGCGTGGCGTGGAATTCAAGGATTTTGGTGGGGTTCGCGCGTCAGCGGAGATACTCGAAACCGTATTTGCGCACCACGATCGAGCAAATTTGCACCGGTTTAGGGCTGCGGGTGTACCGGTGGGCGTGTCGCGACGATCACTGTGCGCCTGAAACGCTAGGCGGTATTCATCCCGCGCAAGTGTTCCATTTCGACCCGCAGGTTGGCGACGGTCAGGTGACTCAGGTAGGCGAGCGGATCGGCAGGATCAAACCGAGTCCCGTCCAGCAAACGGTCGGGACCGAGGGTGATTGGGGCGAGGTCGTCGGTGGGTGTCCACGGCGCATCGTGTTCACCTTCGGACTTCCAGTCAGCGGCGGGCGTTGGGTAGCCTAGCGATGCGGCCGCTGCTCGGTACCCGCTCGGTTGATAGACCTGTTCAGCGACAGCGCGCAGGTCCAGCGGTTGGGTGATTTGGCCCCAACGAAGCATTTGGGTGAGCAAAAACAGCGCGTGCGAGCGCCACGGTAGATTGGCGGCGTAATGGTGAAATTCAGGCGTGGGCAAGTTGCTTGCGAGGGGTTCGAATGGCTCTTGCAACAGCAATGTGCTTCGCAACAAGGCGTTAGCCTGCGGCTGGTGGTCAGGTGTGGCCAGCCATTGGCCTGCCGCGAGCAGCGCACGCAGCACGGCGAGATGGGTTCGCGGATAGGTTTCGGCCCAATCGCGGGTGACGCCGAAGACCTTTTCCGGGGCGTTGTTCCAGATCTGGTAGCCGGTGATCGCGATACCGCCATGACCAGCGCGCGCCGCGAGCGTGTTCCAGGGTTCGCCGACGCAAAAGCCGTCGATCGAGCCTTCGGCGAGGCTGCTGACCATTCGCGCCGGCGGAATCACGAGCAGGCGGATATCGCGGTCGGGGTGAATGCCTCCGGCGGCCAGCCAATCGCGCAGTTGGTAGTTGTGATTCGAGAATTCGTAGACGTGGGCAAGCGTGACGGGCGTCGCGCCGGATCGCTTGCGTTGCTCGATGATCGGCCGTAGCCGAGCGGCGTCAATGGGCCGTCGCGCACTCGCGGGCGGCGCTTGCGTCGCGATCGTATCCAGCAGGGCGCGCGACAGGGTGATCGCGTTGCCGTTCAGGCTCAGGCTGAGCGCGGTCACCATGTCGAGCCGCAGCGGGCCGAGCCCGAGCGTCAATGCCAGCGGCATCGCGGCCAGCATGTGCGCGCCGTCGAGCTCGCCAAAGCAGACCTTGTCGCGGATGTTGGCCCAGGAAGGTTCCAGGCTCAGTTCGACGTCGAGGCCCTCGTGCGCGAAAAAGCCGCACGCCTTGGCAACCAGCAGCGGCGCACTGTCGGTCAAGGCGACGTAACCGAGGCGCAGGCGAGGCTTTTCGGGTGACAGCGACATGTGTGGACCTCAGGTCTTTTTCGGGTTGAGCAGATCGGCCATCGCGATCAGGTTGCGTGAGACCTCGCCGATCGTGATGTTGCGGTCCATCGCCAGTTTCCGCAGTGCCTGGTAGGCCTCCGTCTCGTTCATGCCGTGGTGTTCCATCAGCAGGCCCTTGGCGCGGTCGATGTCGCGGCGGTCGGCGAGCTTGGTTTTGGTGGACGCGAGTTCGCGGTGCAGCGCCTGCGATTCCTCGAAGCGCGCGATCGCGACGTGCATGACGCTTTGCAGGCGTTCGACATTGATCTGGTCGACCACGTAGGCGCTGACGCCTGCCTGAATCGCCTTGCGAATCGTCAGGGGATCGCTGCGTTCAGCGAACATCACGATCGGGCTGGGATCGTCCCGACTCAGCAGGCGCATGGATTCGAGCGTGTCGCGATCGGGCGACGCCATGTCGATGATAATGATCTCCGGGCGCAATCGCGCGACACCCTCGATCAATGCATGGGCGTCGGCGATCCGCCCGACCACCTTGTGCCCGGCGGACTTGAGTTCGCGCATCAGCGTCTTGGCGCGTTGCTCGTCGGCGTCGACCAGCAAGACTTTCATCGCTAGGACCTTGGATGATTGAAGATTCGGCGCGCCCTGTCGCGACGCCGTTGCAATGCTCGGGCCTTGGGTTCTGCGCCGGGCAATGATAAGCGTTTGTCATGCCGGTGGGCGAGGGTATGGCGCTTTCCGCCCGGCGTGATGACCGCGACGGTATTCATCTTGCTGGGCATAAGCGCGAGGATTTGTTACACATACGGTTCCGGAATCAAAAGCAACGGCAATAGACCATGACAGATGAAATCGCGCTTTCCGCCGAGATGGTAAGGGACGTCATCGGCGTGTTCGTGCAACACGATCCGAGCGCCGAGGATAATTTCGTCGCGCTGCAATACACCGCGGCGGTGATGGGCTTCCTGCTCGGCACGCGCGACGGCGACGCGGAGCAAAAGAACGAGTTGCTGAATCAACTTTTCGAATTCACCGGCCACGTGACCATGGAGGTTGAGCGCCAGCGGCAGAAGCCGAGCGCGCCCAAGCAGGAGGCATTCGGCGTCTGGAAACCGGGCGATCCATGACGCGTCGCTGGCGTCCGCGCACGCGCTAGCCTAGACTTTGATTCATGCCGCACTACACGCGCAAATCGTTGCCCTTGCTGCTGATGCTGGCGATGCTGCTGCATCTGCTACCGGCGTCGCTGTGGGCCGCGCCTACGATGGCGCACGGCGACGGTGTCGGCCACGCCTCGGAATCCGTCGCGGCCGTGACGCATCATGACATGGCCGCGTCAGATCACGCGTGCTGTGATGACCCGATCGAGCGCGCTTGCGACTGCGGCGGCGACTGCGCGAACCCGGCCTGCCAGTGCCCCGTGGGCGTGAATTTCGCGCCGATCGTCGAGTCCACACCCATCAAGTCCGACAAGGCCCGGCCCAGCCCGGCGCCGTACTCCACTTCACTGCCATTGCCCGCGCCCTCGCCGCTGGAACGCCCACCGCGACTCGTCTGACCGTATGACATCGGTCCGCCCGGATTTCGGGCGGAATCATAGGTCAGGTTCGAGGAATCGACATGTCGAAATCCCAAATGATTGGCGCCGCCGCACTGTGGCTGGCGGCCATACCGTTGGCGACCGCGACGAGCGCGCCATCCGCATTGAGTTTACAGGCGCTGGAAACCCGGGCGGTGCAGCGCGACGAACGGCCGCATGAGATGGCGGCGATGCTGGAGGCCGCGCAGGCACGGATCGAAACTGCCGCGGAACTGCCGGACCCTCGGCTGCGGCTAGGCTTGAACAACCTTCCAGTCGACAGCTTTCGGCTTGATCAAGCCGATATGACGCAAGTTGCGGTCGGCGTGCAACAACGATTTCCAGCCGGGCGGACGCGCGCGCTGCGACGCGAGCGGGCCGACACCGAGGCCGCGACCGTGGCTGCCCGGCTACAACGCAGTGAGCGCGAAGTGCGGCGCGAGGTCCGAACGGCGTGGCTGGAGGGTCATGCCGCGACCGCTCGACTCACGCTGCTGGAGGCGTTGCAACCGGTGCGCCAACGGACCGTGGCGGTGACCGAGGCCGCGTATGCCGCAGGGCAGGGCGCGCAGGCCGAAGTCCGTGCGGCGCAACTCGAATTGACGGCGCTCGCCGAGCAAGCCCTTGCGTCGCGGGGGCAGCGCGAGGCCGCGCGGGCGCGCCTCGAGCGCTGGCTCGATCCGGGCGAACGCATTGAGTGGGACGAGGCGCTGCCGGCGTTGCTGCGCGAGCTGCCGCGCGGCGAGGTCGCGCGGCACCCCGAGTTGCAGGAGCTGAACGCGCGTGGTGCTGGCGCGGCGGTGGCGGTGGATCTGGCGCGCGAGGCCTACAAGCCGGATTGGGGTATCGAGGCCGGCTACGGTTTTCGCGACGGACGTGCCGATTTCATCAGCTTTGGCGTCGATATCGCGCTGCCGTTCTTCACCGAGCGCCGGCAGGATCCTGCCTTGCTCGCGGCCGAGCGTGAACGGCTCGCGGTCGGACACGCGGCCGCCAACCGCGATCGCGAACTGAGCACCCGGTTCGCCGCGTTGCGCGCGACCGCCGACGCGTTGCAAGCGCGGCTCGCGCTCTATGACGCCGAAATCCTGCCGCAACGCCTGGCGCTGACCCAGGTTACTCGTACCGATTACCAATCGGGGCGCGGTGCGTTGCGCGCGGTGCTCGAGGCCGAGGCGGCCGAGATCGAGGCGCGACTGCGACGCCTTGAACTTGAGGTCGAACGCGCCGGGCAGATCATTGAAGTTCGTTACCTCGCCGGGGAGACGCCAGCATGATGCGCGTGCTTATGATTATATTGCTGTCATGGACTCTGATCGGATGTGATCGTGAGTTCTTTTCCGGCGAAAAGGTCGCGGAACCGACCGCGGAAACCGCGCTGGAACACGCGTTGAAGCACCTTGATCCGACCTATGTCTGTCCGATGCATCCGCAAATCGTGCGTGACGAACCCGGCAGTTGCCCGATCTGCGGCATGGACCTGGTGGAACAGGCGCCGGTCGCGGACGATGGCGCCGAATTCCCGGCCGTCACGGTGCGGGCCGAAGTGGCGCAAAACCTGGGCCTGCGTACGGCCACCGTGGAGCGCACGACGCTTTGGCGTTTCATCGAGACGGTCGGCCGCGTTGATTATGACGAAAACACGATCGTGCACGTGCACCCGCGTGCCGCCGGCTGGGTAGAAAACCTGCGGGTCAACGCGGTCGGCAACCGGGTGAAAAAGGGCGAAATCCTGCTCGAATACTACTCCCCCGAGATTCTCGCCGCGCAGCAAGAGTTGCTGGTGGCCGGAAAGGCGGGCGCCGGCCTCGAAGCCACGGTGCGACAACGCTTGCGCCAGTGGGCCGTGCCCGACTCGGTGATCCGCGAGATCGAACGAAGCGGACAGACGCGCCGGCGCGTGCCGCTGCTGGCGCCGGCTGACGGCGTCGTCTCGCGGCTTAACCTGCGCGACGGCATGTACATCACCCCCGAGATGGAGTTGTACACGCTCGGCGACGTCTCCAGCGTGTGGATCGAGGTCGATGTCTACGAGCACCAGTTGGAATGGGTGGAGGTCGGTCGGCCGGCCGAAGTCACGGTCGCGGCGCTGCCAGGGCGGGTGTGGGAGGGGGCGATCGACTACATCTATCCGGAACTCGATCAGCGCACCCGCACGCTGCGGGTGCGACTCAAGTTTCGGAATGACGACGGCGCGCTGAAACCGAATATGTACGCCGACGTTAAGCTATACGGCGGCCCGCGCCGCGACGTGCTGAGCGTGCCGCGCGAGGCGCTGATTCTCTCCGGCCGCACCGCGCGGGTCATCACCGTGACCGGCGACGGCGAATATCGACCCGTGGTCGTCAAGCCCGGGATGCAGACCAGCGAATCCGCGGAAATTCTCGACGGCTTGAACGAGGGTGATCGCGTGGTCGTTTCCGGACAATTCCTGATTGATTCGGAATCGAACTTGCAGGCGAGTTTTCGGCGGATGGGGCGAGCAGGGGATGACGGAGCGATGGGAGGTGGGCATGAACATTAGCACTGATGGGCGATGGGAAGTCCGCGCCGCGGGCGACGACGGGAGCGCGCCATGCTCCCGAAAATAATCCGCTGGTCTATCGAAAATCGCTTCCTGGTGCTCCTGGCGACGATCTTTCTCGCGGTCGCCGGCGTGATCGCAGTGAAGCACACACCGCTCGACGCGATTCCGGATTTATCGGATGTCCAGGTCATTATCAAGACCACTTATCCGGGTCAGTCGCCGCGCGTCGTTGAGGATCAGGTCACCTATCCGATCACGACGACGATGCTCTCGGTGCCGAAAACCACCGTTGTGCGCGGGTACTCGATGTTCGGTGATTCCTACGTCTACGTCCTGTTCGAAGACGGTACCGATCTTTACTGGGCGCGCGCGCGGGTACTCGAATATCTCAATCAGGCGGCGTCGCAATTGCCGGCGGGGATCCAGCCGCGCATCGGGCCGGACGCCACCGGGGTGGGCTGGGTCTACCAGTACGCGCTGGTCGATCGCACCGGGCGTCACGATCTCTCGGAATTGCGGGCGTTGCAGGATTGGTTTCTGCGCTATGAGTTGCAAACGGTCGAAGGCGTGGCGGAGGTCGCAACGGTTGGCGGCATGGTCAAGCAGTATCAGGTCGTGGCGGATCCAGAGCGGTTGCGCGCGTTCGGCATTCCGATGACGCAGTTGCGCGACGCCATCCGCCGCGCCAATAACGAGGTCGGTGGCTCGGTGCTGGAGATCGCCGAGGCCGAGTACATGGTGCGCACGCGCGGCTATCTGCGTTCGATCTCGGATATCGAGACGGTGCCGGTCACGGTCGACGCAAGCGGCACGCCGATTTTGGTGCGAGACCTGGCACGGGTCCAGCTTGGGCCGGAGATGCGGCGCGGGATCGCCGAACTGGACGGCGAGGGCGAGGTCACGGGTGGAATTGTCGTCATGCGCTACGGCGAGAACGCGCTGGCGGTGATCGAGCGCGTGAAGCAAAAGATCGAAACGCTCAAGGCGGGCCTGCCGGAGGGCGTCGAGATCATCGAGACCTATGACCGTTCAGGCTTGATTGAGCGCGCGGTGGCCAATCTCGCCGAAAAATTGGTCGAGGAGTTCGTTGTCGTTGGTCTGGTGTGCCTCGCGTTTCTGTTTCATCTGCGCTCGGCGTTGGTCGCGATCGTGAGCCTGCCGCTGGGTGTGCTCGCCGCCTTTATCGTGATGCAGCAGCAAGGCATCAACGCCAACATCATGTCGCTTGGCGGAATCGCGATCGCGATCGGCGCGATGGTGGACGCGGCAATCGTGATGATCGAGAACGCCCACAAGCATCTGGAGAGATTTTTCCGCGAGTATTCGCGCGAGCCGAGCGGCGAAGAACGCTGGCGGGTCATCGAGACGGCTGCGGTCGAGGTTGGCCCGGCGCTTTTTTACTCCTTGCTGATTATCACGCTGAGTTTCATTCCGGTATTCGCGCTGGAGGCGCAGGAGGGGCGTCTGTTCGCGCCGCTCGCGTACACCAAGAGCTACGCAATGGCGGCGGCCGCGGGGTTGGCGGTGACCCTGGTACCGGTGCTGATGGGATATTTCATCCGCGGCCGTATTCCCGAGGAGCGCAAGAATCCGTTCTCGCGCGTGTTGATCGCGCTCTATCAACCGCTATTGCGCGGGGTGCTGCGCTTTCCGTGGCTCACGTTGCTGTTCGCGGTGTTGCTGACGGTCTCGATGCTGTATCCCTTGAGTGAGATCGGAACGGAATTCATGCCGGAACTGGAGGAGGGCGACTTGTTGTACATGCCGACCACGCTGCCGGCGGTCTCGATCGGCAAGGCGCAGGAGTTGTTGCAACAGACCGATCGGCTGATCAAGACAATTCCGGAGGTAAAGCGGGTATTTGGCAAGATCGGCCGCGCGGAGACGGCGACCGACCCGGCGCCGCTGACGATGATTGAAACCACGATTCTGCTCAAGCCGAAATCCGAGTGGCGTGCCGGCATGACACTCGAAAAGATTGTCGGCGAACTGGATCACACCGTTAAGTTTCCCGGCCTGACCAATGCCTGGGTACAGCCGATCAAGACCCGAATCGACATGCTCGCGACCGGCATCAAAACCCCCGTCGGAGTCAAGGTGGCGGGGCCGGATCTTGCGGTCATCAAGACGATCGGGCGTGACATCGAGCGAGTGTTGCGCGATGTGCCGGGCACGGCGTCGGCCTACTCGGAGCGCGTCGCGGGCGGGCGGTATATCGATATTACGCCGGATCGCGTCACGGCCGCGCGCTATGGTCTCAATATCGACGACATCAATGCGTTGGTCGCCGGGGCGGTCGGCGGCATCGAGGTGACCCGCACGGTCGAGGGTCTGGCGCGCTTTCCGGTCAATTTGCGCTACCCGCGCGATCTGCGCGACTCGGTAGAAAAATTGCGTGAGCTGCCGGTGATCACGCCTACCGGCGCGCAGATTCCGTTGGCGCGCGTCGCGACCATCGAAGTCGTGGAGGGTCCGCCGATGTTGCAAAGTGAAAATGCGCGTCTCAACGGTTGGACCTTTGTCGATATTCGCGGTGTTGATCTCGGTAGCTATGTGGAAACCGCGCGCCAGGCGGTCATGGAACAGGTGCGACTGCCCGCCGGGTACTCGGTCACTTGGTCCGGACAGTACGAATACTTGTTGCGGGTGGAGGCGCGGATGCTGTTGGTGGTGCCGCTGACGCTGCTGATTATTTTCGTGTTGCTATACCTGACATTCCGCAGCATCGCTCAGGCCGTGATCGTGATGGCGACCTTGCCATTCGCGTTGGTCGGCGGCTTCTGGTTGATATGGCTGCTGGAGTTCAATCTGTCGGTCGCCGTCGCGGTTGGCCTGATCGCGCTCGCTGGCGTCGCCGCCGAGTTCGGCGTGGTGATGTTGCTCTACCTCAACAACGCGCTCGACGCCCATCGCGCGCGCGGCGGAGCGCTCGGGCGCGAGGCGCTGTACGCCGCGATCGTCGAGGGCGCGGTGCAACGCATTCGGCCGAAGGCGATGACGGTCGCCACGATCTTCGCCGGACTCATTCCGATCATGCTTTCCAGCGGCACCGGTTCCGACGTGATGCAGCGCATCGCCGCGCCGATGATTGGCGGCATGATCACCGCGCCGCTGCTGTCGTTATTCGTGATTCCGGCCGTGTATTGGATTTGGCGACGGCGCGACCTGACCCCTGAGGGCGAGTAAGAGGGCGGCGGCGAGCGGGCGGTGAATCCGCCCCGGCGCGTCATGCGCCTCCGACCGATCCCGATTTATTACACATACCGAAACGGCACATTGATCAGCTTTTCACTCACCAAACCCAGCCGCTCGTTATTGCTGAAGACAATTCCGTAAGGGCATTGGTATTCCTCGATGAAACCGTGGATGCCTTTCAGGTCACGTAGCGGTACGGTTTGCTTGTACTTGATTTCTATCGGCAACAAGCCAAATTCGCCTTCCAGCACCAAATCCACCTCCGCTCCGGCACTGGTGCGGTAATGATAGTAATCAAACAGGATGCCTTGCGCATTCAACCCCCGGATCAGGTTTTCAATCACCATGCTTTCCCACGAATGCCCCATTCGCGGATGCGCCAGCAAGTCGTTCTGGGTATACAGGTGTAGGAAATGGTGCAACAAACCCGAATCCCGTAAATAACCCTTGGGGTGTTTGACGATGCGCTTGGTGGCATTCTTCTCATACGGTGGAATATGCCGCCAGATGAACGTGCCGTGTGCAATCCTGAAATATTCACGCGCGGTCGGCGGTGAGATGCCTAATGTCCGCGCCACGTCGGAATAATTGATGATCGTCCCGGACAATTGCGCCAGCATTTGCAGAAATAACTGATATTTTTCGCGTTGTAGACTGGGGAACAGGCGCAAAATGTCGCGTTCCAGATAGGTCTTGACGTAATTCTGCATCCACAACTTGTGGAAACGGGCATTATTTTTCAGCCAAGGTTCGGGATATCCACCGCGCAACCAATAATCATGGTGCTGCTGCAAATCGGTGTTGCTGGATTGTAAGCTGGCAAAATCCGCCAGCAAACGCCGCGACTGGATCAGTTCATACAAGCCAGATGGTGGTTGTGCAAATGCCTCGCTCATCATGAGCGGCGCAACTTCCACCATGGCCACACGCCCCGCCAGACTCTCTGAAATGGAGCGCAGTAACTCCGGTGAGCTTGAGCCCGTGATGGCAAAGCGCCCGTTGCTGTTACGGTCAGCATCAATGGCCACACGCAAGGCGGGGAACACGGCCGGCAATAATTGTGCTTCGTCCAATGCTACCTGATTGGGGTTCAGGCGAAAAAACAGGTCGGGGTCACGCGCCACAAGGTCGTAATCGCTGGCAGTTTCCAGATCGTAGCGCTGCCAGGGCTCTGGCAGCGTACGCAAAGTAGTGGTCTTGCCCGATTGCCTTACCCCGGTGAATGCCACGCACGGGAACAGGGTCAGCAACTCGTTGACGAGTGCGGTAAAGCGCCTTTCCATACCTTGTAATTTAAAACAAAGGGTTTCAATTTACAAGGTAAAGTATCGCGAGAAACATGAGCACTCGCATCGAGAGCAGGACGCGGCCAGACGCCATCTATCGCGATCGCGGCGACCACGGGGCGTTATCCGTCCATTACTTCCGCAGTGCTGGGTCGGAGCGTCAGCACCGTCTTCATTTTTAGCGGCCTTGAACTGCTCAGGCGCGGGGAAGAAGTCGAAAGAGGCTTCGTCGGTGTGCGCGCATAGCCTTCCGATGAAGTGACTCCGCTGAAGCAATTGGCATAAACCCTGGCTGCCGGCATGAGTTAGCTAGACTAAACTAGTCGAGTTGTTTACGGAGAATGCAATGCAAGCCGTCAGTATGTTGCAAGCCAAGTCCTCGTTGTCCCGATTGGTGGAAGCCATCGAACAAGGGCAGGAGCGTGAAATCGTCATCGCCCGCAATGGTCGCCCGGTAGCCAAGCTGGTCCCGATGGATACGGTGCCGGTTGGGCAGCGAATCGGGGTTGCCAAGGGTAAGTTTGAAGTGCCAGACACCATCGACGCCCATAACGAAGAAGCGGCACGGCTGTTCATGGGCGGCGAGCAATCTTGAACTTGCTGCTGGACACCCATGTTGCCCTATGGGCGATCGCGGATAGCCCGAAGCTACCGCAGCCGGCGCGGGAACTGATTCAGTCCCCGAAGACGACTGTCTGGATCAGCGCCGCAAGCGTGTGGGAGATCGCGATCAAACATGTGCTTGGCCGGGGCGGCATGCCCGTATCCAGCCAGGATGCCCTGCGCTACTTCCGCGAGTCCGGTTTTCGTTTCCTGGCGGTTGAGGTCGAACATACGGTAGCGGTCGAAGATTTCCTGATTGATGTGGAGGCCCTGAAATGAAAGCGATCATCGGCATTACCCGCTGGACCGATACCAGCGAGGAACTGCGCGCGCTCGCGCGTCGGGTGAACGCGGGCGAGCGCCTTCCCGAGACGGACTATCACCTGAATTTCGCAAGCCCGGTGGACCTGCTTTCGGCGCTGCCGCTGGAGCGCCTGCGCACTCTGCGCGAAATCAAGACGGCCGGGCCGCTATCCGTGTATCGCCTCGCGAAACGGCTTGGACGCAACTACTCCAATGTGCACGCCGACGTAAAGCGGCTCGTCGAACTGAGCTTGGTGGAGCAGGACACGAACGGTGTGAGCGTACCATTCGAGGACATCGTGGTGCGAGTGGACGCGTCTCTGATGGCGGCGTGATTCGGCCGCAACGACCGAAGCATCGTGGTGCGCGCGTTTCAAGCCAATGGCGGCGCCGCGCTACGCTGGAGGCGGGTGGTGGGGTCAAGTTGATGTGGAATCTCGGCAGCGTGGATCTGGGCGAAGTTCATCAATGGATCGAGCCAGGCCGCTTCTTGCCATGGACCTTGGATTTTATGTAGGACCCCGCTAAACTGACCAGAATAGTCAGAGTGAGGGTTGGTCATGCAGGTATGGCAAATGCAGGAAGCCAAGGCGCGGCTCTCCGAAGTCGTCAAACGGGCCGAGAGCGAGGGGCCGCAGGACATTACCCTGCATGGCCGTTCGGTAGCAGTGATGCTGTCTCGGTCGGATTTCGACCGGCTCGCCGGCACCGGCGAATCACTGGTGGCCTTCATGCGCCGCTCACCCCTGTTCGGTGCCGACGAGGTGGAGATCGAACGCGACAAGAGTCCTGCGCGCGCGGTTGCGCTTTGAGCTATCTGGTTGACACCAGTATCCTTTCCGAACTGCGCCGATCGGCAGCGGATCCCGGTGTCGTCGCCTGGTTCGCCGACCGGCCGGCCACCACGCTGTACCTCTCGGTACTGACCCTGGGCGAGATTCGCAAGGGCATCGAAGCACTGCCCAAAGGCAAGAAGCAACTCGTACTGCGCGATTGGCTCGAGGTCGAACTGCCGGCGTTTTTCGCGGGACGCATCCTGCTCCTGGATGGCCCGGTGGTGGATCGTTGGGGGCGCCTGCTGGCCCGCTTCAAGCGCTCGGTTCCCGCCATTGACAGCCTGATTGCCGCCACGGCCCTTCACCATGGACTCGCCCTGGTCACGCGCAACGAAGCGGATTTCAAGTTCCCGGAGCTCGACGTCATCAACCCCTGGCAGCGTTAGATCCATACCCGACCGCCCGAAATCAACTCGCGCTGGACCGTTTTCAGGTTACGCAGGCCCCTTTTCACTTTAACTCTCGGCAGCGTGGATCTGGGCGAAGTTCATCAATGGATCGAGCCAGGCCGCTTCTTGCCTTCGGGTTGCCTTTCGTTTCGGCTTTAACTATATTCATTTTTGTTAATTATGAATATCTGGAGAGTCCTATGGCTACTACAAGCCTTAGTCTGGGTGAGCACTGGGAAGCGTTCATAAAGAATGAGATTTCCAGTGGGCGTTACGGCTCCGCCAGTGAAGTGGTCCGTGATGCCCTACGTGCAATGGAGGAGCGCAAAAGCAAACTGGACGCTTTACGAAGTCATTTAGCCCA
>JBHJOI010000112.1:0-35615 GCA_050329935.1 Thiotrichales bacterium
TGACGAAGTGCATACGATGACCTCGCTGACGGGTTTCGACGCGTTGCTGCGTGGCAAGCAAGTAGTGACCTACGGTCAACCGTTTTACGCCGGTTGGGGTTTGACGCGCGATCTGGCGGATAGCAGGACCGCCTTCGTGCGACGTACGCGTCAGCTTGAACTCGACGAATTGGTCGCCGGCGCCTTGCTTCGTTACCCCCGTTATTGGGACTGGACGCTGCGTGGCTTCACGACTTGCGAAGCCGTCCTGCACCGGATCGTCGAAACCCGTGATGCGCTGGAGGCCACTGGTCGGCTGGATCGGCTGCGACTCGGTTATGCGCGTCGGCAATGGCGCAAACTCGGCATTCTGGCGCGCGCCTGGTCAACGGCGGCGTGACCACGATTTTACCGCAAACCCGTCATGGTCTCGCGCGACCACGGGTGTTTCACCGCTGACGAGGACCATTTGGCCTCGCTGCTTAACACGCCATTTCCAGACCAGCATTCCCGTGATCGTGGAGTAACTCCGCTCGCTCAGGTTGATGATCTTGCGATCTCTGCGGCGACGAATTCAATGTGAAGTGGTGGGCGGTATCGCCTCAGCGTTCGCGACACTTACGGCTGGGTGCGAACTGGGTTTAGGCCAGCCATACGGTGCGTGACTAAAATAGGGAACGTGCAAAGCTTGACCGTGATGCGCGCTTGCCGACGATCGTCCGAGCATCGGCAAAGAGCAGTCATAAAGGAATTATAAAAACAATGGTGGCAGGAGTGTCGAAAAAAATACTGCTATTGCAGGGACCGGTTGGTCCGTTCTTCAAGCGGTTTGCGAAGGAGCTGACAGCGAATGGACATTCGGTGTTTAAGATCAACTTCAATGGGGGTGATCGCCTGTATTTTGGCGATCGCGGGGCGTTCAATTTTCGTGGTACGCGCGACGAGTGGCCTCACTACCTCGAAACGAAGCTGCGCGAACTGAAGATCGATCGGATCTACTTGTTCGGCGACTGTCGCCATTATCACGATGTCGCCAAGGTGGTCGCGGGTCGCCTCGGGGTGGCGTTGTACGTTTTTGAAGAAGGGTACCTTCGACCGAACTTCGTGACCCTGGAAGCCAACGGCGTCAATGGTCACTCCTCGATTCCGCGACTCGCTAGTCACTATCGCAAGAAGTCACGCGACTCAGCGCCGGGAGACACAGTCCAGGGTACCAGCTTTTTTCACGCGGCCTTTTTCGCAATCCTTTACTACCTCGCGTGTGCGTGGCAGACGCGCGGTTTCCCGCATTATCAGCATCACCGACCACTCAATCCGCTCTCGGAAGGTGCAAAGTGGATTTTGGCGGGGATGCGAAAGCTCAAATACCGTGTAAACGAGCGACGTACCGCGCGAACGTTCCTGGCGGAAGACGCGCCACCGTTTTTCCTGGTCCCGCTTCAAGTTCATCAAGATACTCAGGTACTGGTTCATTCGCCGTTCGAGTCGATCGAGGCGTTTATCGGTGAGGTCATCAAGTCGTTTGCACGTCACGCACCGCCCACGACCTTTCTGGTGTTCAAACACCATCCGCTTGATCGCGGCTATCGCGATTACACGGTATTGATTCGTGCGTGTGCGCGGGAATTGGGCATTGGGCATCGAGTAAAGTATTTACATGACTGGAGCCTGCCCGGGTTGCTAAAGCATTGTCGCGGGGTGGTGACGATCAATAGCACGGTTGGGATTTCGGCCCTGCACCACGCGCGCCCGGTTAAAGCGCTCGGGCGTTCGATCTACGACATGCACGGTCTGACCTATCAGGGCGAGCTTCATCGGTTTTGGGTCGATCCGGGAACCGTGGATCACGAGCTGTTTCTGCGTTTCCGCGCCTGGCTGATGCGGAATATCCAGGTGCCGGGTAGCTTTTACCGGGTTGCCGCAGCACCGCGCAATCGTACCGGCATGAAGTGGCCGGCGCGTATTGTTGAAGCGCATGGACTTGGCGCGCGCGAAGGCCAGGCTTGCGCGGCCGAACCTTCGACCGTCGTCGGCATTTGACCGTATAGCAAGTCATCGCGACGGCGCGAGGCGGGCGGTGGTCAGCGCCGATCTACGGGTCGATAATGTCGCTTTGCCTTGATCTGGAACGCATGACGTGACCGAACCCTTCCGTGTTGTTATTCCGGCCCGATTTGGTTCGAGTCGACTCCCGGGTAAGCCGCTACGGCTGATCGCGGGTCGGCCGATGATTCAGCATGTGTATGAACGGGCGCTCGAATCGGGTGCGCTCGAAATCGTCGTGGCGACCGATGACGCGCGCATCGCGAAAGCGGTCGAGTCTTTTGGCGGGGTCGCGATGTTAACCTCGCCGCGACACGAGTCTGGTACCGATCGCTTGGCCGAGGTCGCGACACGATGCGGTTGGAACGAGCGCGACATCGTCGTCAATCTGCAGGGGGACGAGCCGCTGATCGATCCCGGTTTGCTCTCGGTCGCGGCGGAGTCGCTGGCCGCGCGCGTGGAGGCGGGAATCGCGACGCTGGTCACGCCGATTCACGAGCCCGCCGACGTTTTCGATCCGAATATCGTCAAGGCGGTTTTGGACCATCGCGGCATGGCGTTGTACTTCAGCCGGGCGCCGATTCCATGGGTGCGCGGCGAATATCATAAATCCCCCGATCAAGTTCAATGGCCGGTCGCTGCGCCGGTCTATCGGCATCTCGGTTTATACGCGTATCGCGTCGGCGTGTTGCGAACGATCACCTCGACCGCGCCGTGCGCGCTTGAAGGCGCCGAGGCGCTGGAGCAGCTGCGAGCACTCTGGCTCGGCATCCGCATTCACGCGACCCTCATCGAGCATGCGCCGGGACACGGCGTCGATACGGAGGAGGATCTGAATCGGGTCGAGCGGCTACTCGCCGCGCCGAGAGATCAAAATCGCGTATGAGCCATCGTCCAACAGCGTCGCGCTGTGGACAAAACCATCGTCGCGCAGCACGCGATAAAGCGGTACCGGCTCCCGATCGACCAGGAATCGCACGCGTTGTCGGGCTTCCAGGGATTCCAGCGCGCCCAGCACGAGATTGAGCGGTTCGGGAGGCGGCAGGCCGCGCGCATCGACAATCACCTCACGCGATTCAGTATCCATAGGGGTCCTCCGGTTAAGCGGCGTCGCTAGCGTCCACCAGTTTCGGCGATTAATCTTTGATCCAGCGCAACAAATACGGAATATTGAACGCTTGTTCACGATCGGCGCGCGATGGATCGCTGGACGAAGCGTGACGTTGGTGGCGCATTTTCGACGAGCCGCTTATAGTCTCGCGATGCGCATGACTCTTCCCGCTATCGTACTTGTATTGTCCGCCGCGTTGCCGTGGACGCTCGCGAGTGCGCAAACCTATCGCTACACCGGCAATATGCCGATGGCCAAGGCCATGCTCGACATGATGGTGGTGCTGGGTTACGTCCAACGCGTACCGGATCACTACCCGGGTTCATACGGATATTCGCCTGGGATTGGTGCGATTCCGGGGCTAGGCGCATTGTCGAGCATGGGTGGGTTGCCCGGCATGGGGGGATGGCCCGGGATGCCGGGTATGTCGGGTATGCCGGGTATGCCGGGTCTCGGCGGTTGGCCGGGCATGGGCAGCCTGCCTGGCATGGGCAACCTCGGAGGCATGAGCGGACTGCCGATGGCGATGTGGGGTTTGCCCGCGATGGGTTCGCCAATGTCGGCCCAAGGCATGAATCCTGGCAACTGGCTGAACAGTGCCGGCAATCCGCTCAGTGCCTGGGGCGCCCAGCAAGGTGCGCCATCGCCGGGTTGGTTTGGTGCCACGCCGAGCCAATCGCCGTCGAGCGCATCACCCTGGAACTGGGGCGCGCAGTCCCCCGCCGGGCGCGGCGACGGCGAGCGTATTCAAATGAGCGTTCAGGACCTTCAATCGCTGCTCGATACCGTTCGGAAGTCCGAAGAGGGCATGCGGTCGCCGTCGTTTCCGGCGTCGGACCCGGTGCGCGAATCGCTGGCCGCGCCTGCGTTGTCGCAGCCGGCGACAACCGGCGGCCAGACACCCATCGGTTCGCTCGATGGGCTGTGGCGGGGCACCAACGATGACCTACTGCAAATTGAAGGCAATCAGTTCACCTGGACCGACAAGGCTGGGCAAGCGACCCATGGCGTCTACATGCTGCAGGGCGAAATGCTCTATGCCAAGACCGCCTATTCCGAGCAGCCCGTGATCTATCGTGTGAGCATGGCACCCGACGGTTTTGTCGCTATCATGCAACCGGGAGATTTTCGTTACGAGTTCAAACGTGCGCGCTGAGCGCGCGGCATCGGCGCGAGATGTATCAAAACTACTTCGGGTTTAACGAGAAGCCGTTCTCGATCACGCCGGACCCGCGTTTTCTCTATCTCAGTGAACCGCACCGCGAGGGCTTGGCGCATCTGTTGTTCGGCACCGATGAGAGCGGCAGTTTCGTATTGCTGACCGGGGAGGTCGGCACCGGCAAGACTACGCTTTGTCGCGCCTTGCTGGACGAGGCGCCAGACGGTGCGCGGTTCGCGTTGATCCTCAATCCGTTGCAGGCCCCGCTTGAGTTGCTGGCCTCGATCTGCGACGAGTTTGGCGTCGAGTACCCCAAACCCGCCACCAGCCGCAAGGCGTTGGTCGATCGGCTCAACCGCTTTTTGCTCGACATTCATGCCAAGGGTGAGCGCGCGGTGCTGATCATCGACGAGGCCCAGAATCTGGATCCGTTGACGCTGGAACAGATTCGCCTGCTGACCAATCTCGAAACGCGCGCGCACAAACTGCTCAAGATCGTGCTGATCGGGCAACCGGAGCTCAAGCAAATGCTAGGGCGCTCGGAGTTGCGTCAACTCGCGCAGCGGATCACGGCGCGCTATCACCTCAACCCGTTGTCACTCGACGAGACCGCGCAATACGTCGCGCACCGGCTGCGCGTGGCGGGCGTTGCACGAGAGGTGTTCAAGCCCTCGGGGTTGCGCATGCTGCACCGTCTGAGTCGCGGCATTCCGCGGGTGATCAACGTCATCGGCGACCGCGCCTTGATCGGGGCCTACGCAAAGGGCCGGGATTCGATCAACGGCGCGCTGGTCTATCGAGCAGCCACTGAAGTGCGCGGCGAACTGCCCGAAAGCCCGCTCGGCTGGCGGGCATTAAGTGCCGCGGCCGTTGCCCTGGTCTTGTTGGCGAGTGCCGGCTGGATGGGTTATCGCGCATACCAGGGCGATGTCGCCGTCGGTTTGGTGGCTGCCCGGGTCGAGCAAAGGGTGGCGTCCGAATCGAACGACCTGCCCACGCCGAGCGCGTCCGCCCAAGTCACCGAAGTCGACGCCTCAGAGCTCGGATTGCGGCTGGTGCGCGCGCAACCCGCCGAAGCGGTTTACCGCGAGCTGTTCGCCCGCTGGGGTATCGAGCAAGGTACCTTGGAAGGCGACTCCGTGTGCGCCCGCGCGCAGTATGCCGGGTTGCGATGTCTTGCCGGGCGCGGCGATCTCGAAACCTTGCGCGCGTTGAATCTTGTCGCGGTGCTGGAACTGCACAATGTGGCGCTCGAGCGTCGGCTGGCATTGCTGGACAGCGTCGATGGCGAGCGCTGGACGCTACGACTCGCCGATACCCGTATCGGCGTCAGCGCGGCCGCGCTCGATCCCTATTGGCTCGGCGAATTTTTACTGTTGTGGCGGCCACCACCGAATGGCGCCGAAGTGCTCAAACAGGGCGACACCGGGCTCGACGTCGTCTGGCTGCGACGGCAACTCGATCGCGCGGACGGGATCGACCTGCCGCTGCGCGCCTACTCGAACGTGTTCGACCGCGCGTTGGTCGAGCGGGTGAAGCAATTTCAGTCAGACAACGCGTTGACGCCGGACGGGGTTGCTGGCGAGCGGACCTTGCTCCGGCTGGCCGCGGTCGGTGCCAATCCCAATGTCCCGACCCTATCCGCGACAGACCAGGAGTGACAGCATGTCCCTGATACTGGACGCCTTGCGCCGATCCGAACGAGAGCGTGTCGATCAACAGGCGCCGCGACATGCGCTCGAACAACTCGCGCGCCCCGCTGTGTCGAGGCGACACCCGCGCGGATTCGCGCGAATAGTGATGATCGTCGTTTTGCTCGGCGTTGTTGGTCTCGCCATCGCTTGGTCAGTCACGCGCGATCGCCCGGGCACAGTCGCGAACCGTAACGATTCGCTCAGCGTCGACGTCGCGCCACCCATTGAGTCTCCGCGCAACACCGAGTCGTCGAAACCGCCGGGGACGTCGTCGACGCCCAGGCCGAACGACGGTGCGATACAGGCACCACCGGAGCGTGTGCCGGGAGCGGAAGCGGTGCAAACCACGGTGTCCGACCTCCAAGCTTTGCCGTCAGTGCCACCGCGTGCACTCGCCGAGGAAACCCGCGTACAGCGACCGCGGCCGTCGACGCCCGAACCCACGGTCCGCATGGATGACGGCGAACCGCCGCGCCCGTCAGCCGAACCCAGCGATCCGACCAAACTGAGCGCCGCCGCGCCAGAATTGCGCGCGCGCCTGGCGGGATTCGAAATCAACACGCACTATTTCACCCAAGAGCCCGGGCGCGCCTTCGCACTGATCAACATGCGCAAATACCGGGTTGGCGATGTGCTGGAACGGACCACGTTTCGCGTACGCGCGATCACGCCGAACGGCGTGGTGGTCGATGACGGGCGCGATGCGGTGTTGTTGGAAGTCGCGCCCGATTGAGCGTGTCGCAACGCGCGTCTGGTCACGTGAGGCCCGGCCAGGAGCGAGCACGAATGGCCGACCTCTGGGCGCGGACTCTTCACCCACGCCGCGTCCTGTGTTTAAGCTACGCGCGGGGGTCGCGAGGCGCGTCCACCCTGACTTAACGTGCTAACCCAAGGAGCTAGCAATGAAAAAAATATTGAGTATGGCCATCGTTTGCGGATCGTTCGCCGGATTTGCCAACGCCGAGGCAGCGTGCCAGCAACCGGGCGCGGTCGACGCCGCGCCGGCGACCGAGATGTTCAAACATCGCTTCGGCGTTGACGACGAACAAGCGCGGCAAATGCAGGCGATCATGGAAGAGCAGCGCGAAAAGCACCGCGCGATGCACGAAAAGCACATGCAGGAAATGGAGCAGTATCGTGCCGAGACCGAGGCGCGCATGAAGTCCGTGCTGAATGAGGATCAACTCAAACGTATGGAAGAGCTGCGTGCGCGACGCGACGCTATGCGCGGCGGCGCCGGGCCGCAATCAGAGGTGCCGCCGTCGATGCCGCCGCGCGCGCACGGCCCCTATCGCCAGCCGCGTGCCATGCCGGAGATGGTGCCACCAGTGCCGGGCCCCTGGATCGCTCCCCGGTTCCCGCGGCCGGGCGAATAGTCTCCCAGGCGCGGGAACCTGCCCGGTGTCCGCGCGCGACGCTCGCGTGCGGACAGCTTGGTCCGGCGAGCCCGTGCCGTTAGGTTCGCGCCCGCGTGGTGTGGAATCCCGTTCAATGTCCCAGCAGAGCAGGTTTTGATGACGATAGCACCCAAGTCCGGAACAACCCCGGTCGCGCCGTCCACGTTGCCGGTCTTTCTGAACCTGAAGGCTGAACTATCCGCACGCATTCTGGGTCAAGCGCGGCTGGTCGACCGGTTGTTGATCGCGCTGCTCGCCGACGGCCACTTGCTGGTCGAAGGCGCGCCCGGATTGGCGAAGACCACGGCGATCAAGGAGCTTGCGGCGCGCGTCGATGCGAATTTCGCGCGGCTGCAATTCACGCCCGATCTGTTGCCGGCGGATCTGACCGGCACCGACATTTTTCGTCCGCAAACCGGCGCGTTCGAATTTCAACCCGGACCGCTATTTCACAATCTCGTGCTGGCCGATGAAGTCAATCGCGCCCCGGCCAAGGTCCAATCCGCGCTCTTGGAGGCGATGGGCGAGCGCCAGATCACGGTTGGGCGCAAGAGCTATCGGCTACCGGAACTGTTCTTGGTGATGGCGACCCAAAACCCGATCGAACAGGAAGGCACCTATCCGCTACCGGAGGCTCAGCTCGATCGCTTTCTGCTTTATGTGCGGATTGGGTATCCCGAGGCCTCGACCGAACGCGAGATTCTGCGTCTCGCCCGGCGCGAGGCCAACGGATCCACGGCGGCGTCCGGCGCGACGCGGATCTCGGTTGCGCAAGTTTTCGCCGCGCGCACCGAGGTCATGCGTTTACACATCGCCGAGCCGCTCGAAGATTACATCGTTCAATTGGTGCTCGCGACGCGAGCGCCGGAGCGATACGGCGCCGATCTGGCGCGGTTGGTGGACTTCGGCGCGAGTCCGCGCGGGTCCATCGCGCTGGAGCGCTGCGCCCGTGCGCATGCCTGGCTCGGCGGGCGCGATTTCGTCGCGCCGGAAGATGTGCAAGCGGTCGTTCACGACGTATTGCGGCATCGAATCATCCTGTCCTACGCGGCCGAGGCGGAGGGGATGGATACCGAACGGTTTCTCGATATCCTGCTGACGCGGGTGCCGTTGACGTGACCGGCACCCAGCCACCGCCGAGCGTCGCGGTCGATCGACGCGATCTGATTCAGTTGCGTGACGGCGCCCGCGGGTTGCGGCTGCGGGTGGAACGGTCGGTCCGTTCGTCACTCGCGGGCACGCAACGGTCGCGGCTACGCGGGCGCGGCATGGACTACGCCGAGTCGCGGCATTATCAAGCCGGCGACGACGTCCGGAGCATGGATTGGCGGGTCACCGCGCGGGCGGGTGTTCCGTATGTCAAGCTTTTCGTCGAGGAACGGGAACGTCCGGTCGTGGTGCTGATCGATTTCGGACCACGCATGTTTTTCGCGACGCGTGGCGCCTTCAAGTCGGTGGTCGCGGCCCGCGCCGCCGCGTTGATCGGGTGGGCGGCCATCGCTCACGGCGATCGAATCGGCGCGGTGGTTTCGGACGATGGCCATCAAGAGCTGAAACCACGCGGTGGTCGGCGCGGCGTGCTCGCGCTGATCGACGCGCTCGCGCGCGCGGGGCAGTTGCGCCCAGCCAATGGATCGGCCGCCCCCGGCGAGTTGGATCAGGGGCTTGAACGGCTGCGGCGCGTCGCGCGGCCGGGTAGCCTGCTGGTATTGATCAGCGACTTCCTGGCGCTGGGGGAGAGCGCGCGATTCCAACTGACGGAGCTCAAGCGTCACAACGAATTGATCGCGATCCAGGTCAGCGATCCGTGGGAACTCGAAACGCCGGCGCCGGGCGCGTACGGCATCAGCGACGGGCTGAGGCGGAGCCTTTTGAACCTGCGCGGAGCAACCGAACGCCAGCGCTTTCACGCCTATTTCGCGGAACGTCATCAACTTGCACGGGCCTTGTTCGACGGGCTACGCCTGCCGATGCTGTGCTTGCGTACCGATGATGACGTAGCCGCGACGATGCGAACGGCGTTCGCGGGTCGTTCGGAGGTCACTGGAGGGTTGGCGTGAACGCGACGCCCGCCGATCCGCTCAGTGCGTTGCGCGACATATACCTGCCACCGCCACCGCCGTTCTGGCCGCCGGCACCCGGCTGGTGGGCGCTCGCCGTGCTGGGGTCGTGCGTGTTGGTTGGGCTGATCTGGCTGGTTTGGCGGCAACGCCTGCGGGCGCGGCGGCTGGCCCGGATCGAAGCGCTGCTGGCAGCGGCCGTGCGTGCCGGTGAAACCGACTCCGCGCGATTGCTGGTCGCGGTGAGCGAGTTGTTGCGTCGGGTCGCGTTGCGGCGCTATCCGCGCGCGGAAGTCGCGCCGCTCGCGGGTGTCGAGTGGTTACGCTTTCTCGATCGAACCGGCGGCGATGGCCAGTTCAGCACCGGCGTCGGCACGGCGCTCGCCCACGGGCCGTATCAAGCGACGCCGGCATTTGACCGCGAGGCCTTGCTGCGACTCGCGCGCCGCTGGCTGCGGCGGAACCTGCGATGAGCCTCGTTTTCGCCTGGCCCTGGGTGTTCGCCGCGTTGCCGCTGCCGCTGCTGGTGGGCTGGTTTGCGCCACGCGCGAAGACCACGCCGGGCCTGGCGTTGCGAACGCCGTTCTACGCCGATCTGGCGGACACCGAAGCGCGCACGCCGGTTCGCGGCGCGCGATGGCGCTTGATCGTCGCCGCGCTCGCGTGGCTGTTGCTGGTCACGGCCGCCGCTCGCCCGCAACAGTTGGGACCACCGCTCGAGGTGCAGCGCGAGGGGCGCAATCTGATGTTGGCCGTCGATCTTTCCGGCAGCATGCAGCAGGAGGACATGGTGTTGGGACGGCACGCGGTCAGTCGTCTAACTGCCGTGAAAGCGGTCGCCGGCGATTTCATCGAGCGTCGCGCCGGCGATCGGATCGGTTTGATTCTGTTCGGGCAACAGGCCTACCTACAGGCGCCGTTGACGTTCGACCGCGGCACCGTGCGCACCTTGCTCGACGAGGCGGTGATCGGACTCGCGGGCAAGGAAACCGCGATTGGCGACGCGATTGGTCTGGCCGTGAAACGCCTGCGTACCCAAGCGGCGGGGAATCGCGTCTTGATTCTGCTGACCGACGGCGCCAATACCGCCGGCCAGCTCGATCCGATCAAGGCCACCGAAATCGCCCAGGCCGAGGGCGTGAGGATTTACGCGATCGGCGTCGGTGCCGAGCGCGACGCCCGTGGTTTTTTCGGCGCACCGTTCATGATCGGCGACGAGATCGACGAAAGCACGCTGCGCACGATTGCCGAGCGCACTGGCGGGCAATATTTTCGCGCGGGTGACCTGAAGACCTTGCAGGAGATCTATCAACGCCTCGATCGCTATGAACCGTTGGCGCAGGATCCGGCGTTCCAGCGCGAGGTCATCGAGCACTACCCGTGGCCGCTGGGGGCGGCGTTTGCCCTGGTCGTCGTGCTTGCGTTGCATGCGGCGCGAATCGTTTGGCCGCGCGCCATGCGACGCACATGAGCGAGCCGTTGCAGTTCCTCCAGCCGCTGTGGTTGCTGGCGCTCCCGCCGTTCGCGTTATTGCTGTGGGTGTTGTCGCGCCGAATCGACGCGGGACACGATTCGCCCTGGCGGCAGTTGGTCGATGCTGAGTTGTTGCCGTATCTGGTGGTCGAGCCCGGTCGTCGTCGTGCATCGCGCCTGCCACTCGCGCTTTTTGGCGTCGGTGGCGTCATCGCGATTGTCGCGCTCGCCGCGCCGGCCTGGGAACGCTTGCCGCAACCGACCTATCACAACCCTGAAGCGCGGGTGTTGGCGCTTGAACTCGACCAACGCATGCTCGCGAGCGATCTCTCGCCAAGTCGTCTGGAGCGGGCACGTTTCGCCATCGAGGATATGCTCAAGCGCGGGCGGGGCGACGTGTTCGGACTGGTAGCCTACGCTGGAGACGCGTTCGCGGTGACGCCACTCACCGACGATGCGGCGACCCTGGTAGCGCAGTTGCGCGTGTTACATCCTGATCTGATGCCGATTGCAGGTACGCGACCCGAGCGGGCATTGGCGTTGGCCGGCGATCTGTTGCGTCAGGCGGGGCGCAAGAGCGGCACGATCGCGTTGATCGCGAGCGAGGCGGGCGGTGAACCGGCTTTGGAGACCGCGCGGCGGTTGCACGCGGAAGGCTTCACGGTTTCGGTGCTTGGTGTCGGTACCAGCGCCGGCGCGGTGGGTACGCTGAACGAGGGCGCGGCGCTCGATCATGCCGCGTTGGAGGCGTTGGCGGCGGCGGGAGGTGGTCGCTACCTGGCGCTTAGTGGTCGCGATTTTGACCCGGAGGCGCTGTTCGTCGGCGGTTCGACCCGCGTGCCCGCCGCGGCCGCGCCGTTGCCCGGGACCGAGTCCGCGCGCTGGGTCAATCGCGGGCCTTGGCTGCTGTTGCTATTGCTGCCGCTCGCGGCGCTGGCTTTTCGGCGCGGTTGGCTGCTGGCGCTGGCCTGGTTGGTCGTCAATCCAGCGTTGGTATTCACGCCACGGCCCGCGGCGGCGATCGACTGGAGCGCGCTGTGGCAACGTCCCGACCAGCAGGCTCAGGCCGCGCTGCAAGCGCGTGACTACGCGCGGGCGCGCCAGTTGGCCCAAAGCCCCGCGCTGCGCGGTGCCGCGGACTATCGCGATGGCGCCTACGCCGCGGCTGTCGAGGCCTATTCGCAAGGTGCCGGCGCGGAGGCCGACTACAACCGAGGCAACGCGCTCGCGCGGCTCGGACGCCTGGAGGAGGCAATCGCCGCCTACGATGCCGCGCTGCATGAGGCGCCCGAATTCGAGGATGCGCGTTTCAACCGCGATCTCGTCGCGGCCTTGCTTCAACAACAGCAACAAGAGGCGGCAGCGGAGTCGCAATCCGGGGCGGAGAATCCAGAGTCGGGTCCCTCGGCGGGTGAATCCGGGCAGGACGCCGCGCCGGACTCCGACCCTGCCGATGGGCAAGGCGGTGACACGGAGCGCGATCCGTCCGAGACCGCCAATGGATCACGGGAAACCGCATCGAAACCGGCCCCGTCCGATCCGTCGGCTCAGGAAGCGCAACAGCGCCAGGCGGACCAGGCCGTCGCGGAGGCACGCGAGCACGCCGCCGAAGCCGCGGCTGGAGAACGCGACGCGGGCCCGGACGCGATCGATCACTTGACGCCTGAGCAACGTCAATCGGTGGAACAATACCTGCGCCGTGTGCCGGACGATCCGGGCGGCCTGTTGCGGCGCAAGTTCCTGCATCAGTATCAGCAGCGGTCGCAACAACGCGGCGCCGGCGATGCACCGTGGCAGGCGCGATGAGATCCGGTTGTTTGCGCGGGCGGTCGCACCAGGTTGATCGGGTCCGAGCGTGTGTCGCCGCAGGGGACTTGTCGAATGGGGTCGCGGCCCATAGTTATCTGCTTGACCGAAGTGCGTTGACCGAGTGGTGAATGTTCGATGCGCGCCAAGCCCTTGACCCTTTCGTTGCTTCTTCTCAAGCGCCGGCATCGCTGGCTGCTAGCGATGGCGCTGCTGGTGTTCACGTTGCCAGGGTGGACGATGCAAGTCAGCGCGCTGCTCGATCGCGCGACGGTGGGCGAAGGCGAGGCGGTCACCTTGATCATTCGCGCCGACGGACTTGTCACAGGCGTTCAGCCAGACTTGACCCCCTTACGGCGTGACTTCGATGTGCTCGGGACCGGCAGCAGTTCCCAGGTACGGATCATCAACGGCCAGCGTAGCGACAGTCTCCAGTGGCGGGTGACGTTGATGCCCAGACAGAGCGGCGTCCTCACCGTGCCATCACTCGCGGTCGGCGACGGCCGAACGGAGGCGCTGACGCTGACAGTCGCCAATACGCCGCCGATGCCCGAGGCGACGCGCGAGGTGTGGGTGGAAATGGAAGTCGCGGGCGATCAGGCACCCTATGTTCAAGCCCAGGTGCCGCTGACGGTGCGGGTGTACACCGCGCGGCCGATTCGCGAGGGGACGCTGAGCGAGCCGCAGGCAGACTCGGCCCTGATCGAGAAACTCGGGCCCGACCGGCGCCGCACCGAGACGCGCGATGGCAACGTTTATCACGTCATCGAGCGGCGCTACGCGGTGTTTCCGCAACAAAGCGGTGCCCTCACGCTCCCGCCGGTGGTCTTTCGCGGCACGTTGGCGCCACCGCCGCCGCCGCGGGATTCAGGCAATCGGCAGTCACCGATGCAGCGCTTTTTCGACCATGATCCCTTGTTTGACGATGACCTGGTGCAGCGTTTTTTTGACGAGGGATTTTTCGGACGCGACCCGGTAGGCCGAGGCAGACCCGCGGCCGCGCCCGGCCCGGCGCTTACCTTGAACGTCAAACCGGCGCCTGAAGACGCGGGCGGTCGGCCGTGGCGCCCGGCCGAGGCCCTGACGATCGCGGACTCGTGGCAGGATGAACCGCCGCGACTGCGGGTCGGCGAACCGGCCAGCCGCACGGTCACGCTCACGGTGCGGGGTTTGACTGGTGCCCAGATCGCGGACATCGAGTCGCCCACGGTCGAAGGACTGCGCCAATATGCCGAACCCGCGAAAATCGAGAGCCGCACCGACGGCGAACGGGTCATCGGTACCCATGCGCAAACCTTCACCTTCATACCGGAGCGCGCGGGCACGCTCCAGCTGCCGCCGCTTCGCGTCGACTGGTGGGACACCGCCGCACAGCGTATGCGGGTCGCGGAGACGCCGGGATGGACATTGGTGGTCGAGCCGGGCGCCGGGCCAGGGCCAGCGGTATCGCCGAGTTCGACGCTGGCCGAAACCGAAATCGCGGCCTCACCCGCACCGGACCCGATGGCCGTGGCGGTGGCCTCCGAAGCGGGATGGGCGGGCGAACGATATTACTGGCTGCTGGCAATATTGGCGTTCGCGGCCGGCCTTGGCTGGTTGATCCACCGCCGACGGGCGTGGGTGTCAACATCCGCGCGGCGCCCGGAACCGGTAGCTACCGCGCACCGACAGCATCTACAAGCGTCGTTTCTCGAAGCCTGTGCCGACAACGATGCTCGCCAGGCCGCGCGAAGACTGCTCGACTGGGCGCGGGCCGAGTGGCCCGAGCAAAATGTCACTTCGTTGACCGCGATCGCGGCGCGACTGGGCGCGGGTGCGGCGGCGGTGCTTGAATTGCATCGCCACCTCTACCAGCACGATGGCGTGTCCGACTGGCGCGGCGATGCGCTCGCGCAGGCACTCGCACAGGGGCTCGAAACGCGCGCGCAACGCCCGTCCGAGTCCACGCGAGCGGACGACCTCGCGCCGCTGTATCCCGGCTGACGCAGACCGCGTCCGAACCGCGCGGTCGGCTCTGTCGCCGCACCGGTGACACGTGGCGTCGGGCGGTCGCGGCAACGCGGGCTTATATCGGCACGCTTATCCGCCGATCGCTCATGTAAACTGAGAGATAACGAGCATTCAACCGATCGCAGGCGCCGACGATGAGCACGCTGGATAAGCCACCGCAAGAGATCTATTTTTTCGGCACCTGCCTGATCGATGTGTTGTATCCAAACGCCGGACTCGCTGCCATGCAGTTACTGCGCCGAGCAGGGGTGCGCGTGATATTTCCGCAAGGACAGACCTGCTGCGGGCAGCCGGCGTTCAATTCGGGCTACCGCGACGAGGCGCGTGTGGTGGCCCGGCGTGTGCTCGAACTGTTTCCGCGCGCGCTGCCGATCGTCGTGCCTTCCGGTTCTTGCGCCGGCATGTTGAAACATCATTACGCGGAATTATTCGCGGGCGACGTCGACGCCGATCGGGCGCGGGCTTTGTCCCAAAACGTCTATGAATTGACGGAGTTCCTGGTTGAGGTGCTCGGGATTCGGCTCGAGGATCAGGGCGCCCCCGTCAGCGTCGCGATCCATACCTCGTGTTCGGCGCGGCGCGAAATGGGCGTGGCCGAGCATATCGAGCGTCTGGTTGACCAGCTCGCACAGGTCGAGAGGCGGGAGCAGGCGTACAAGGCCGAGTGCTGCGGATTCGGCGGCACGTTCGCGGTCAAACAACCGGAGATTTCCGCCGCGATGGTGCGGGACAAGACCGACCACATCGCGGCGACGGGCGCCGAGGTGCTGCTCAGTCAGGACTGCGGCTGCCTGATGAATATCGCGGGCGCTTTCGAGCAACAGGGACGCGGTCCCAAGGTTCAGCATATCGCCGAATTCCTGTGGGAGCGCACCCAGCCTCGCGAATGAAGGACCGCCGACTTCGGTGCCTGGTCAAACGTCGCGGTCGCGAATCAGGACCGAGCCGTCTTCTTCGAACCGCTCGCTTTCAATGAGCCGTCGCGCGACTTCCTGAATCTCCGCGCGGTGCAGTGCGACCGACTGCATCGGATTGTCGTCCGTGGCGGCGAATCGATCACGCAGAATCTCGAGCGAAATCCGGCATAGCACGCGCCGTTTATTGACCTCGGCCGCAAGGGTCGCGACGTTGTTCATCGGGTTCCAGCATTCGAGCCTGGGAAAGGAAACACCGCTATCGCTCGCCGCGGACAGACGATTTCGGCTTACTGGCATACAGGTGCGTGTCGACGCGAGCTTGGGCCATGAGAGGCGCTTTGAATTTTCACGATCACTGGATGGATTCTCTTGAGTAATGCGATTGAGAAGGCGTGACACACCGATCGCGGCGGGGTTGGAAACCGCCGCGGACGTCATCGGCGACAACGCGCTTCGGCAATCGTCAAGTGGCAACGGGACGCGCTTCGAAGGCGTGTGACCTGGCTCACTCTATGAAAGTGGCACGGTCCCTTGCCATCGAACGGGTTGTCAACGGTCCAATATACGCCACCCGTGGCTGAAATGCTCATTCGCCTGCTGGGAGCGATGTTGGAAGCCAAGGCAGGTGGCCGGTACGACTGCGCGGCGCGGGGTGAGAGATGGATTTTTTGGCGGTGGGCTTATGGTAACCTCGGAGCCCGTGCTGTTCAGTCAACCGTGGGAGCCATGAGCGTTAAAGTACTGTTTGTTTGCATGGGCAATATTTGCCGGTCGCCGACCGCTCAAGGTGTATTCGCGCACCGGGTTCGCGAGGAGGGGCTTGAGCATGCGATCGAGATCGATTCGGCGGGGACGCATGCCTATCACGTCGGGCAGCCGCCGGATAAGCGCTCGCTCGTGGCGGCAAGCAAGCGCGGCTACGATCTGAGTGAGTTACGGGCGCGGCGTGTCGGCGCGAAGGATTGCGAGCACTACGATTACATCCTTGTGATGGATGAGATGAACCTGCTCGATGTCCGGTCGAAATGCGCGCGGGCGGCCTGGCCCAAGGTTCGTCTATTCCTGGAATTCGCGGGCCCATCGCATCAGGGGCGAGAAGTGCCTGACCCCTATAGCGGAGGTCACTCCGACTTCGAGCGGGTGCTTGATCTGGTGGAGATCGCCGCTAAGGGACTGTTGAAACACATACGCGATACGCATCGAATCTGATCGGTGCTCGCGATCTGTCGCGCGCGCCTCAGATCCACTCTGGTCATCGGCCGAGCGCCTGGATCGGACTGGTGAGAACCGGAACACCCCATAGCCAAGCTACCGCTGATCCCATTCGCTGATCAGCGGCCGTTCGTTCGAGTGGCCGGGGAGCGGTAAGTCTCCCCGGCGGCGACGTCAGTTCGTCGTCGCGGGGTCGCTCTTGGGCTCCGCCGTTACGGGTGCCGCGCTTGCGTCACGAGGCGGTGCGGGTTCGACTCGCGGTGCGGGTTCGGCTCGCGGCGCGGATTCGACTCGCGGCGCGGATTCGACTCGCGGCGCGGGTTCGGCATTGCGAGGCGAGGGCGCAGGTTCGGCTGCCGGGGGTTGGGCGCTCTCGCGCACCGGAGGCGGTGCCTCGACAGCGGTGTCGGCTTGCCAGCGTTCGCGCGGCGGGTTGCGCTGGGCGGTATGAGGCTGTGACTCGACCGGTTGCGCGGTGGGTTCGGGTGCGGCTGGAGTCGAGCGAGTCTCCGCGGTCGATTGAGCGGCTGGAGTGTCGCGCGCAGGGGCGGCCGGTCGCGGCTCCCGCGACGAAGTGCGTTCGGCCGGACTCGGTCGGTCTTCATTGTCACGCGGCGCTGTATTGTTGGTGTTTCGCCGTCCTTCGCCACGCGTGCGCTGCGGTGCCGGTTCACCCGTCACGTCGGCGGGTCGGCGTTCTCGCGGCGGGTTGCGTTCCGCGTTTGCGGGGCGTTCGTCACCGCGCGGCGCGACCGGCGTGCTGTCATCCGGGCGTTGACCTTCGCCGCGGCTACGTGGTTCATTGTTGTTGCGCGGCGGACGCTCGCGACGCTGCTCATTGGGGTTGCCACGCTGACGTCGTTCGCCGGTGTTGGCACTATCGGACGACGGATTCCGCGGCTCGGCGCTGGGGGTATCGCCCTGGGCCGCATCGGCCCGAACCTCGTTCGTGCCATCTTCACGCGGGCCGCGTTGACCACCCGAGCGCGAACCGCCACGTCCGGAACGGCGGCGACCACCCTGGCGACCGCGCCCGCTCGATTGACCTCGGTTGTCGGCGTCGGTTCGGGCCTGACCCTCGCGGCGCTCCGACCGTTCTTGTCCGCGGGCGCCGCCCGCGTTGCTCGATGAGGCCTTGGTTTCTGTTTCCTCGACGTTGCCGGTCGAGAACAGTTTGCGCCATATCCGGGTAATGATACCGGGTTCGTGTATCGCGATCGGCGTTGCGGAGGCACGCGGTTCCGGTGCTTTCGCGGTTTCCTGAACCTGAACCTGGACGGGTGCGGGCGCGGGCGCCGGTGGGGGGGCGGGCAGAATCGCCTGCACCGCGGCGGTGGCGGCGCCAGCGGTACGCTCGGGCAACTTGACCTCGGTCTCGTTGCGGGTCACCAGCTCGTGGCTGGGTTGGCCGAGCGAGGCTTGGCGTTGTTCGTCGGCGCGAATGCGTTCGACGAGATAGATCGGGCGCTCGTAGTTCGGGTCGGGCACGACGATGATCTGAACCTTGGAGCGTGCCTCGATCTCGCCGAGTTGCGCGCGTTTTTCGTTCAGCAGGTAGGTGCCGACGTCGATGGGCACCCGGGTGAGCACGATGCCGGTTTTGTCCTTGAGGGATTCTTCCTCGACCAGACGCAGGATCGAGAGCGCCATCGACTCGACACTGCGGATCGTGCCGTGGCCCTTGCAGTGCGGACAGGCTTGTTGACTCGACTCGCCCAGCGAGGGTTGGAGCCGTTGCCGAGAGAGCTCGAGCAAGCCAAAGCGCGAGATGCGTCCGATCTGCACCCGCGCGCGATCCGAGCGCATGACATCGCGCAGGCGATTCTCGACCTCGCGCTGATTCTTGTTTGGCATCATGTCGATGAAGTCGATCACGATCAATCCGCCGAGGTCGCGCAGACGCAATTGCCGTGCGATTTCGTCGGCCGCCTCCAGATTGGTGTTGAGCGCGGTTTCCTCGATATCACTGCCCTTGGTCGCGCGCGCCGAGTTGACATCGATCGCCGTCAACGCCTCGGCGTGGTCGATCACGATGCTGCCGCCGGAAGGCAATGGCACCGCGCGCTGAAACGCGCTTTCGATCTGCGATTCGATCTGGAAGCGATTGAATAGCGGCACCCGCTCCTGATACAGCTTGAGCTTGCGCAGCGCATGCGGCATGACCTGGCGGATAAAATCCTCGGCGTCCTGATAGACGCTCGGGTGGTCGATGATGACTTCGCCGATTTCGTCGCTGTAATGGTCGCGCAACGCGCGGATGATCACGTTGCTTTCCTGATAGATCAAGAACGGCGCTGGCCGGGTCTCGGCGGCTTTCTCGATCGCGCGCCAGAGGGTGATCAGGTAATCAAGATCCCATTGCAGCTCCTCGCCCGAGCGGCCGACGCCCGCGGTGCGCACGATCAGGCCCATGTCGTCCGGCACATTGATCTGCTGCAAGGTGTCACGAATGACTTGCCGGTCGTCGCCCTCGATGCGGCGCGAAACACCGCCGGCGCGCGGTTCGGTGGGCATCAGGACCATGTAGCGCCCGGCCAGACTGATCTTGGTGGTGAGCGCCGCGCCTTTGTTGCCACGCTCCTCCTTCTCGATCTGAACGATGAGTTCGTGACCTTCCTTGACCGCGTCCTGGATGCCTATGCGGCCTTCTTGCTGGCGTGCTTCCTCGCGGAAAAACTGAGGCGCGATTTCCTTGAAAGGCAGAAAACCGTGGCGTTCGCCGCCGTAATTGACGAAACAGGCTTCTAGACTAGGTTCGACCCGGGTGATGACACCCCGGTAGATGCTCGATTTTTTCTGTTCCTTGGCAGGAACCTCGATATCCAGATTGTAGAGTTTTTGGCCGTCGACGATGGCAACCCGCAGTTCTTCCGGCTGCGTTGCGTTGATCAGTATTCGTTTCATTAAAAGTGTCTCTTTTTACGACAGGGCCGGGCGCTTCGCCGGCTGTCGCGCGGACACTGATTCCAGTGAGGAGGACGACGGTCCAGGTAACCCAGGTGTAGAACGTGCTGCTCAGAATCATGACGGTGCCTCGCGCGAACAGGGCGCTGCGTACGCTCGGCTGTTCTATTAAGGTGTGCATCGGAAAACCTGGCGCCATTCCATGCTGGCTAGCTAACCCGAGGACAGGGAGATGTTGAGTCGCGTCAACGGCACCTTTCGGTTCGAAGCGCTCGGCACAGGTTATAATGGCGCAAGCGAGCATGATAACAATGCCGTGAGCTTTGTCAATTGATTGATTCGAGGGAGATTATTTGTGTCGCTTCGGTCACGCGAGGGATCCAGTTCCCAGCCGTCGTATCAGGCGGCGCGCGAAATACGGATCGAACCCGGTTTCGCCGGTCAGCGGCTGGACAATCATTTGTTCAGATTGCTGCGCGACGTCCCAAAGAGTCGAATCTACCGCATGTTGCGCAACGGCGAGGTGCGGGTAAACGGTGGCCGCGTCAAGCAGGATTACCGTATCCAGGCGGGCGATCGTCTGCGGTTGCCGCCCGTGCGGTCCGAGCCGACAGCCGTGCCGGTGGAAGCGATACCTTCGTCGCTCGCACAAACGCTACTCGCGTCGATCGTATACGAGGATCGGCACCTGCTGGCATTGAACAAGCCGGCCGGGATCGCGGTGCACGCCGGATCCGGAGTCGATTTCGGCGTGATCGAAGTGCTACGCGCCGCGCGGCCGGAAGCGCCGATGCTGGAGCTCGTGCATCGGCTCGACCGCGAGACCAGTGGTTGTCTATTGGTGGCGCGCGAGCGCGCGGCGCTCACGGCTTTGCACGAACTCCTGCGAGCGCATGATGGCATCGACAAGCGTTATCTCGCGTTGGTCGACGGCCAATGGTCCGGCGGCGCCCGGCGGATCACCAACACTCTGCAACGACTCGGACCGCAAGGGCAGGTGCGCCGAAGCGCCAGCGCCGATGCGGGCAAACATGCGGATTCGGAATTCGTGCCCTTGCGACGTTTCGCCGACGCGACGCTGATGGAAGTACGAATCCATACCGGTCGAACCCACCAGATTCGGGTCCATGCCGCGGAGTGCGGGCACCCGATTCTCGGCGATGACAAGTACGGAGATTTCGCCGCAAACCGCAAATGGCGTAAGCTCGCGCTCAAACGGATGTTTCTGCACGCGGCCCGGATGCGATTTCGATGGCCGTGGGGCGGCGATCCGATCGAAATCAACGCACCGTTGCCGGCAGAACTGGCGCGGGTGATCGAGCAATTGGAAGGATATGAACTCGAATTTTGACCTGGTGGTTTTTGACTGGGACGGCACGCTGATGGACTCCGAGGCGCACATCGTGGCCTGCCTCGCGATCGCATTACGGGACGTGGGGCAGCCGCGAACGGATCCACGGGCGCTGCGTCAGGTCATCGGTCTCGGCTTGCGCGAGGCGATGATGGCGTTGCTGCCGGAGGCGCCGGCGAGCACGGTGCAGGACGCGGTCGAGGCCTATCGCCGCAATTTTCTAACGCCCCATCCGACGCCGAGCGAGCTCTTTCCCGGTGTCGTCGAGACGCTCGACACGCTGCGGGCCGGTGGCTTGCGACTGGCGGTGGCGACCGGAAAGTCACGGCGCGGACTGGATAAAGTGCTCGACGACACGGCCCTGAGGTCGTACTTCGATGCCACTCGTTGCGCCGACGAAACCCGCTCGAAACCCGATCCCTTGATGCTGCGCGAGTTGCTCGACGAACTGGACGTCGAGGCCGGGCGCGCGCTGATGGTGGGCGATACCGAATTTGATCTCGAGATGGCGGCCGCGCTTGACATGCCCAGCATCGGCGTCGGCTACGGCGTGCATGATCGCGCGTGCTTGCTGAGGCATGCGCCGCTGACGATTCTCGAAGACATTCGCGAACTTGTCGACTGGTTGCGGCAGGCGCGACCCGTGCCGAGCGACCGAGCGAAAAACCGATTCCACAACAACCAACAAGTCTCCGCATGAGCGAACAATCCAATGACCCGACCTGGGAACGTAAACTGATCGAGCGCCTGGCGGAGTCGGCCCAAACCGAGCAACGCCGCACCCGGCGCTGGAATGTGTTTTTCCGCTTTCTGTTTTTCTTTTATATGGTCGCGCTGCTCGCGCTGTTCGTGGACTGGTCTTTTCTGTCGAAGGAAGTCATCAACGACAGTCACACCGCGCGCGTCGAACTCAAGGGCGTGATTGCGGAAGGCGGCGATGCGAGCGCGGAGAAAATCAACAAGTTGCTGCTCGCGGCGTTCGAGCACAAGAACACCAAGGGCGTGGTGCTCGAAATCAACAGTCCGGGCGGCACGCCGGTGCAGGCGCGTTATATCTACGACGAGATCAAACGGCTGCGCGAGACCTATCCCGAGATCAAGCTGTACGCGGTGGTGACCGATATCTGCGCGTCGGGTGGCTATTACGTCGCGGCGGCGGCCGATGAAATCTATGCCGCGCCGAGCAGCATCGTCGGCTCGATCGGCGTTCGCCTCGACAACTTCGGCCTGCAAGGGTTGCTGGAGAAAGTCGGCGTCGAAAACCGCACCCTCACGGCCGGAGATAACAAGGCAATACTCGATCCGTTTCAACCACTGGCGCCGGAACAGCGCGCGCATCTCGAGGGCATGCTCACACGCATCCACCAGCAGTTCATCGACGCGGTCAAGGAAGGGCGCGGAGAGCGACTCAAGCCGGTCGAAGACATGTTCAGCGGCCTGATCTGGACCGGTGACGAGGCCGCCGAGATCGGGCTGGTCGATGGTCTGCGCGATACGGCGCAAGTGGCGCGCGATCTGGTTGGGGCCGAAACCATCGTGACCTTCGAGCGCGACAAGAGTTTGCTGGAGCAACTCACGGAAGCGAGCGGGGATTACGCGTTGCGTTTATTCAATGGTTGGTCTCAACCCGCGCTGCGGTAATTCCGAATCTCGCGCGGCCACCGCGCGAGGAGGGCGCGCGCCTCAAGGCAACGCGAGGCCTTCGGTATTCAGAAAATCGGTAAGCCGGATCAGCGGCAGCCCGATCAGCGCGTTTGGGTCGTCACCCTCCAGGCGCTCGAACAGGGTGATGCCGAGTCCTTCGGATTTGAAACTCCCGGCGCAATCGAGCGGCGTCTCCGCGTGCACGTAGCGCGCGATCTGGTCGCTGGTGAGGCGGCGGAAGTGCACCCGGAATGGCACGACGTCGAGCTGTATATTTCCGGTCGCGGTATTCAGCACGCATAGGCCGGTCAGGAACTCGACCACGTCACCCGAAAATCGCGCCAACTGAGCCTCGGCGCGCGATGGCGTGCCGGGCTTGCCGAGGATCGCGCCGGAATGCACCGCGCACTGGTCAGACGCGATGACGAGGTGCGCCGGATAAGCGACTCGCGCCGCCTCGGCCTTGGCCAGGCTCAAGCGGCGTACCATTGCATCCGGCGTTTCGCCGGGCCATGGCGCTTCGTCAACCCGCGGCGCGAAACTTGTGAACTCGAGTCCCAACCGGCGCAGCAGCTCGGCGCGGTAACGCGAAGTCGACGCGAGTACCAGCGGGAACGGCGCACTCATGTCTCGATCTTGATCAGCGTCTCGTCTGGGTTCACCCGGTCGCCCTTGGCCACGAAGATGCTCACGACCCGGCCGCCCACGGGCGCCTGAATTTCGGTTTCCATCTTCATCGCTTCGGTAATCAGCAGCGGATCGCCCGCGTTGACGGTATCGCCTTCCTTCACCAGCACGTCGATGATCGTGCCAGGCATCGCCGTGGTGACATCGCCCGGGGCGCGCGCCGGCGGTCGGCGACTGCCGCCCTTGGCCGCGTTCGGTGCCTGCGGTTGCGTGGCCGCCGGTTTGTTGGGCTCGGTCCCTTCGAAGGTGCCAACCACCTCGACTTCGACTTCTTCCGGCACACCGTCGATCGACAGGTAAATCGGGCGTTGCGCGCCAAGCATGTAGCCGGTGCCGCCGACCTTGATATGGAACGACTCGCCGTGAACCGTGATGTAAAACTCCGCCGGCGCGGGCGGGCAGCTGGGCGGTGTATCGAACTCGGCCCGAACCGGCTTGAGCGCCTCGGGCTGAAGCGTGCCTGCCTTGCGTTCCTCCAGAAAGTCGCGGCCGATTTCCGGAAACATCGCGTACGTGAGCACGTCCTCCTCGCAATCGGCCAGTAGCTGCGCCTCGGTGCGGAGATCATCCAGCTCGGGTTCGATCAGATCCGCCGGGCGGCAGTCGATCGCGGACTCGTTGCCGATCGCGAGCTGACGCACTTCCTCGTTGATTTCGCCCGGTGCCCGACCGTAGTGACCCTTGAGATAGAGTTTGACCTCGTTGGTCACGACCTTGTAGGGCGTTCCGGTCATCACGTTCATCACGGCCTGGGTACCGACGATCTGCGAGGTCGGGGTCACCAGCGGCGGATAGCCCAGATCCTTGCGCACGCGCGGAATCTCCGCGAGTACCGCGTTGACCTTGTCCTCCGCGTTCTGGTCCCGCAACTGGTTCATCATGTTCGAGATCATGCCGCCTGGCACCTGATTGATCTGAACCCGGGTGTCGACGCCGGTGCGCTCACTCTCGAACTGGTGATATTTCTTACGCACGACGCGGAAGTACTCGCTGATTTCCTGCAACAAGTTGAGATCGAGTCCGGTGTCGTGGGGCGTGCCGCGGAACGCGGCGACCATGCTCTCGGTCGGGGCGTGACTGGCGCCGCCGGCAAACGACGAGATCGCGGTGTCGATGTGCAGACAACCGTTCTCCACGGCCCGCAGCGAACACAACTCGGAAAGCCCCGAACTGGCATGCGAGTGCAGATGCAGCGGCAGCTTCAAGGCCGAATACAACGCGCGCACCAGTTCCTCGGCCACCGCGGGCGTCAGCAGGCCGGCCATGTCCTTGATCGCGATACTGTCGCAGCCAAGGCTTTCAAGCTCCTTGCCGAGGCGGACGAACGCGTCGATATCGTGCACCGGGCTCGTGGTGTAACAGATGGTGCCCTGGGCGTGCTTACCCGCCTTTTTCACCGCCGCGATTGAGGTTTCCAGGTTCCTGACATCGTTCAGCGCGTCGAAGATGCGATACACATCCATGCCATTTTCGGCCGACTTGGCCACGAACGCGTTGACGACATCGTCGCCATAGTGGCGATAACCGAGCAGGTTCTGACCGCGCAACAGCATCTGCAGGCGCGTGTTCGGCAATGCCGCGCGCAACTTGCGCAGGCGTTCCCAGGGATCTTCCTTGAGAAACCGCACGCAGGCGTCGAAGGTGGCGCCGCCCCAGACTTCGAGCGACCAATAACCGACGCGATCCAGCATTTCGCAGGCCGGCAGCATATCCTCGGTACGCATGCGCGTCGCGATCAGGCATTGGTGGGCATCGCGCAGAATGGTGTCGGTGATGTGCACTTGCGACATGGCTCAGAGTCCTCTCGAAACGGCGAATGCTGCGGCGATGGCGGCAGCGATCTGGTGGTTGTTGCGGGGGGTGGAGTAATCCGTCAGCTCCGGATGATCCTCGACGAAGCTGGTCGTGAAACGCCCGGACTGAAACTCCTCATTGTCGAGAATCGCGAGGTGGTACGGAATCGTGGTCTTGATGCCATACAGCCCCACATCGTCAAGCGCGCGGCGGCCACGTGCGATCAACGCATCCCAGTTCAGCGCCCAGACGATCAGTTTGGCACACATCGAATCGTAATAGGGCGGGATTTCGTACCCGGTGTAGATCGCGGCGTCGCTGCGCACCCCCGGGCCGCCGGCGGCAAAATAACGGGTGATCTTGCCGAACGACGGCAGAAAATCGTTTTGCGGATCCTCGGCATTGATCCGGAACTCCATCGCCCACCCGCGGCAGTGAATATCCTCCTGGCGCAGGCGCAGCGGCTCGCCCGACGCGATCCGCAACTGCTCCTGAACGATGTCGATACCCGTGACCATCTCGGTGACCGGGTGCTCGACCTGGACCCGTGTATTCATCTCCATGAAATAGAAGTTGTCCTCGTGATCCATCAAGAACTCGACGGTGCCGGCGTTGGTGTAGTTGACTGCCTGGGCCGCGCGCACCGCGAGCCGCCCGATATGCTCGCGCTGGGCCTGGGTCAGTTGCGGCGACGGCGCGATTTCCAGCAGCTTCTGATGCCGGCGCTGAATCGAGCAATCGCGCTCGAACAGGTGCACGACATGGCCGTAGTGATCGCCCAGCACCTGCACCTCGATGTGGCGAGGATCGACGATCGCCTTTTCCAGAAACACCTCCGCGCTGCCGAAGGCCTTGGTCGCCTCCGAGATCACGCGCGGATAGCTGCGTATCAACTCCTGTTCGTTCTCGCACCGGCGGATCCCGCGGCCGCCGCCGCCATTGGTCGCCTTGAGCATCACCGGGTAGCGAAATTCGGCCGCCAGTTCGATGGCCTGCTCGAGACTCTCCAGACTTTCCTCGCTGCCAGGAATCACCGGGACACCGGCGTTGATCATAGCCCGGCGGGCCTCGATCTTGTCGCCCATGCGCTGTATCACGGCCGCGCTCGGGCCGACGAAGATGATCTCCTCTTCGGCGCACTCGCGGGCCAGATCCGGATTCTCCGACAGAAACCCGTAGCCCGGATGGAGTGCGTCGCAACCGGCCTCGTTGGCGATGTTGACGATGCGGTGGATATTCAGATAACCCTTTTGCTGCGCGGGGCCAAGGTAATACGACTCATCTGCCTTTTTGACATGCAGGCTGTGGCGATCAGCGTCGGTAAAGATCGCGACGGAAGCGATGCCTGCCTCCTTGCAAGCGCGGATGATGCGAACGGCGATTTCGCCGCGGTTGGCGATGAGCAGCTTGGTGATCTTCATAGTTCCCCTTTGGCGGAAGCAGTTGGGGTGGGTCCGGGAGTATTTAAGCCATTAATCACGAAGTGTAAGAGGATTGGTTTTACATGGGTAGCCCGTTGAGCGCGTAAGCGCGCCGCTTTTGACAGGATTTTCAAATTCGCAGTAAACTCCCGCGCTTATGTCCGGACATGTGCCAGAGCGCGTTGATCCTTTTACCTTGGCCGACAAGAGCGCGCGGCTCGAGGGCGCGTTGCCGTTGGCGCGCTTTGAGCGATTGAGCGCGGCGTTGGCCGATCCCCAGGGCGAGGCGCGGTTCCGTTTGGCGTTTCGCCATCTGGGCGCGGGGCGTTACCGGGTCAGCGGCGAGTTGGATGCGGACCTGACGCTACAGTGTCAGCGTTGCCTGAATCCGTTCGCGGCCAGGATTGAGAGTCGTTTCGAACTCGCCATGGTTGAGAGTGAAGAGGCGGCCGAACGGGCACTGGAGCAGGACGCGCTGGAATCCGTGATCGTGAACGAACAATCGCTCAGCGTCGTCGAGTTGCTGGAAGACGAGCTGTTGCTGGCGCTGCCGGCGATTCCGCGTCACCCCGAGGACGCCGCGGACTGCCATCCGCCGACCTTCACCCAGACCGAAACGGTGACGGAGACGCCCGCGAAGGCTAATCCGTTCGCGAGCCTGGCCAGCATCAAGAAGCATTGAGTCCGTTAGATACGTAACTATTTGGTTTATATTGGAGTTTGAAGCATGGCTGTACAGCAGAATCGTAAAACCCGTTCCAAACGCGGTATGCGTCGGGCACATGACGCACTCACCGCGCCCGCCCTGTCGGTGGACGCGTCGACCGGCGAAACCCACCTTCGCCATCACGTCACGCCCGACGGTTTCTATCGCGGTCGTCAAGTCGTGCAAAAGCCGGTGACCGAGGAAGAGTCAGACTGAATGCCGACCACCGGGTCATTCGCAACAGGCGCCACGAGCGCCTGTTGCTGTTTAGGCCTACCCGCGTCGACCCGAACGGCGCGTCGGCAAGGGCGCAATCTGGGTGGCGCGGCGTCCGAGGCTTTAACGACGAACACGTCGGCCCGTCAGCATAAGTCCGCGTTCGTTGATCCGAACAGACGGTTCATGCTCGCGATCGGCGCGTCGCTCGGGCGGTTCCGGATATGAAGCCGGGAGCGCCCCAGTCTGGGCCTATCCGTATCGCGCTCGACGCGATGGGCGGCGATTTTGGTCCCGCGGTCGTCGTGCCGGCCGCGGCACGTTCCTTACGCGAATTTGCCGACATCGAGCTGACCTTGGTCGGGGACGAAGCAGCGATCAATGCCTGCATGGCGGATCAACCGGGTATCGATCGCGCGCGGATCCGTATTCGACATGCGTCGCAGGTGGTCGGAATGGACGAGCAACCGGCCCAGGCGCTACGCAATAAAAAGGACTCGTCGATGCGGGTGAGCATCGATCTGGTCAAGTCGAATACGGTGGGTGCCTGCGTCAGCGCCGGCAACACCGGAGCGTTGATGGCCACGGCAAAATTCGTATTGAAGACTCTCGCCGGCATCGACCGGCCGGCAATCATCACGGCCATCCCGTCCTTGCACGGGCACACCCACATTCTGGATCTCGGCGCCAACGTCGATTGTTCGGCCGAACAGCTCTATCAATTCGGCGTGATGGGCTCGGCATTGGCGGCGGCGGTCGACGGCAAGGCCGAACCACGTGTCGGATTGCTCAATGTCGGCTCGGAAGCCATCAAGGGGAACATGCAGGTCAAGCAAGCCGACCAATTGCTCGAGGCCAGCAAGCTCAACTACGTTGGCTTCGTCGAGGGCGACAGCATTTACCTCGCCGATGTTGACGTGGTCGTCTGCGACGGTTTCGTCGGCAATGTCGCGCTCAAGACCAGTGAAGGGCTGGCCAAGATGATCTCGACCAATCTTAAGGGCGAGTTCATGCGCTCGCCACTGACCAAGCTGGCAGGGCTGGTCGCGCGACCGGTGCTGCAATCCTTTCGCCGTTCCATCGATCCCAGGCGTTACAATGGCGCCAGCCTGCTGGGATTGCAGGGCATCGTGATCAAAAGCCACGGTGGCGCCGACGAACTGGCCTTTGCCAACGCGATCAAGATCGCTCGGCTCGAAGTCCAACAGGCCATCCCGCAACGTATCGATGCCCTGGTCGAGCAGACCTTGGTATCCTGAGGATCAAAATTCAGTGTATTCACGCATTACCGGTACCGGCGGCTATTTACCCGAAAAGGTCCTGAGCAACAAGGACCTGGAAAAAATGGTCGACACCACGGACGACTGGATCTTCGACCGTACCGGAATCCGTAATCGGCATATTGCGGCGGAAGGTCAAACCACGACCGATCTGGCCGAAATCGCCGCGCGGCGCGCGCTCGAAATGGCCGGACGCGACCCCCAGGACATCGATCTGATTGTGCTGGCGACGACCACGCCCGATCGCATCTTTCCGAGCTGCGCCTGTTTGTTGCAGCAGCGGCTCGATATCCACGGCTGCACCGCGTTCGACGTGCAAGCCGTGTGCACCGGCTCCGTCTACGCGCTGGGCGTCGCGGACAAATTCATTCGCTCCGGCACGCATCGCTGCGCGTTGGTCGTCGGGGCGGAAACGGTTTCCCGCATCATCGACTGGACCGATCGCACGACCTGTGTGTTGTTCGGCGATGGCGCCGGCGCGGTGATACTCGAAGCCTCGGACGAACTCGGCATCCTCTCGACCCACCTGCACGCGGACGGCAAATATGAGAGCCTGCTCAACGTCCCGTTTGGCGTCTCGCAGGGATACGAGCACCTGCTGCGGGGCGAAGCCTACATGCAAATGAAGGGAAACGAAGTTTTTCGTATGGCAGTCAATACGTTAGGACGTATTGTTGATGAAACACTTGAAGCCAATGGGCTCACCAAGTCGGATGTCGATTGGCTGGTGCCGCATCAGGCCAACAACCGCATCATCGCCGCCACCGCCAAAAAGCTCGACATGCAGATGGACCACGTGGTCGTCACCGTCGAAGATCACGGCAACACCTCGGCGGCCTCGGTCCCGCTGGCGCTCGATACCGCAGTGCGCGACGGTCGCATCAAGCGCGGCGAAACCGTGCTGATGGAGGCCTTCGGCGGCGGCTTCACCTGGGGTTCCGTTTTACTTAAGTACTGAAATTGGGGGGGCCGCAAGCCGCTGTCGTCGGCTGCGGATCCTGGGCGTTTGTGTCAAACTTCAGCGCACGGGCGACCCGATCCAGCGTCGCGAGGCGACATGGCACGAGAAATCGAACGCAAATTCCTCCTCAAGAACGACCACTGGCGAGCCCATGTGGTGCGTAGCGACCGTTTCGTTCAAGGCTACCTTTGCACCGGCGCCGAAGCGTCGAGTTCGGTGCGCGTGCGCATCGGCGGCGCGCTCGCATGGCTCAATATCAAGAGTCTAAGCATAGGAATTGAACGACTGGAATTCGAATATGAGATCCCGGTCACAGACGCGGAGGACATGATTGCGCAATTGTGTGAGGGTCCGCTAATCGAGAAAACGCGGTACTTTGTCGAGTGCGCGGGACACCACTGGGAGATCGACGTATTCGAGGGCGAGAATGCGGGTCTTGAAGTGGCCGAGATCGAACTGACATCGCCGCAAGAGGTGGTCACGATTCCAGAGTGGATTGGGACTGAAGTCACAAACGATCTGAGGTACTACAACGCTTGTCTCGTAAAAAAACCGTTCAAGTCGTGGTGAGAACGGCGTCTCTTGTTCGATTAGGCGTTCGCTCTTAGCCTTCAATGCGACAGGACTTTTTTGACCAGGGAGACATTACGAATGATTAACGTCATGTTGGCTGATATCAAGCCGCTGACCACCAAGGCCGTGCTCGACGAATTCGCCGAGCACGACATCCGCATCGTACGCCATTGCAAAACCAGTGAAGAGGTCATCACTGCGGTAAAGGATACCCCGCCAGACGTCGTCTTGATGTCATTGAATCTCGGCGGGCTTGGGGCCTTCGAGGCAATGGACTACCTCAAGATGAACTTTCCGCGCGTCGGGATCGTCATCCACCTCGTTCACTCCAACGGGCCGTTCGCCAAACGCCTGCTGCAGACCGGAGCAAGTGGTTTCGTCTCGCGCAACACGCCTTCGCACGACATGGTCGAGGCGCTGCTCAGCGTCAAGCGCGGCGAGAAGTACATCAGCCCTGAAATCGCGCAAAAGATCGCGGTCTCGCTGTTGCCGGGCGGAGAAGTTTCGCCGCTCGACCGACTCTCCGAACGCGAGATGCAAGTCATGATCCAGCTCAGTCAGGGCGACACCGCGTTGCAGATCTCTAGCCGTCTGGCGTTGAGCCCGAAAACGGTCAGCACCTACAAGCATCGGGTGCGCGACAAGTTGCGGGTCGACGACACCCAGGAGATTTTCGCGCTCGCCGGGCTGCACGGCCTCGTGGAAAAGTAACCGCGCCCAGGGATTCTCATCCCCTCAGCGCGTGGCGAGCCATCGGCTCGCCACGCGCTTCCGACTTCGCCTATCATGCGCGGATGCACAACCACGCGCCGCACATCACCCCACACGCAACCGAACGCGCATCGGAAGCAAACGCACCGGCGGCCCCGACCGCGTAAGCGATGGCGTTCGACGACAAGGCCTTCCTCGCCACCGCGCCCGAGAATCCGGGTGTCTACCGCATGTACGACGCCGCCGGCGAACTGCTGTATGTCGGCAAGGCCAAGAACCTCAAAAAGCGCCTCGGCAGCTACTTCAGCAAACAGCACTCGAGCGTCCGAATCCATACCCTGGTCAGCAAGATCGCGGAAATCCAAGTCACCCTGACGCATACTGAAGTCGAGGCATTGCTGCTCGAAAGCAACCTGATCAAGCAGCATCGACCCCGCTACAACATCGTATTGCGCGATGACAAAAGCTACCCCTATATCTACATCGACACGCCGGCAGACTTCCCGAGGCTGAGCTTTTACCGCGGCACGCGCGCGCGTCCGGGCCAGTTTTTCGGCCCTTATCCAAGCGCGAGTTCGGTGCGGTTCACCCTCAATCAACTGCAAAAGGTATTTCGCGTTCGACTCTGCGAGGACAGCTACTTCAACAACCGGTCGCGGCCCTGTCTGCAACACCAGATTCAACGTTGCAGCGCCCCCTGTGTCGGCTTGATTGAACCGGAGGCTTACCGCCGCGACGTCGACGACAGCATCGCGTTTCTCGAAGGCAAGAGCGAAGAGATCATTCGCGCGCGGCAAGCGCGGATGGAGGCCGCGTCCGCCCGGCTGGAATTTGAGCAGGCGGCCCGATACCGCGACCAGATCGAGCTGCTGCGGCGCGTCAGTCAACAGCAATACATCAGCGGCGCGCGCGGCGACGTCGACATCCTTGCCTGCGTCAGCGACTCGGGCGTCGCCTGCGTGCAGGTGTTTTACATCCGCGCCGGCAGTAGCCTCGGCAACCGCAGCTTTTTTCCGAAGCTGCCCGAGGGCGACATCACCGCGAACGAAGTGCTGGAAGCGTTCATCGGCCAATACTACAGCGCGCGCGAGATACCGTCGGAAATCATCGTCAACCTCAGGTTGGACGATGACGCGGGCTTACGCGCTCTGCTGGAGCAGCGCAAGGGTAGCCGGGTGCAGCTCAAATCCGCGGTGCGGGGCGATCGCGCGCACTGGATAGAAATGGCGGTGCGCAACGCTAACACGGCACTCAAGGCGCATTTGTCCTCCAAGGCGAACCTGCAAGAACGGTTCGAGTCCCTACAGGATGCATTGCGCCTCGACGCACTCCCGACGCGGCTTGAGTGCTTCGATATCTCGCATACCCAGGGCGAAGCGACCGTCGCCTCCTGCGTCGTGTTCAATCAGGACGGCCCCCTGTCGGCGGACTATCGGCGCTTCAACATCACCGGCATCACCCCCGGCGATGACTACGCGGCGATGCACCAGGCATTGACCCGCCGCTACAAACGCATTCAGCAGGGTGAGTTTCCATTGCCCGACATTTTGTTTATCGACGGCGGCAAAGGGCAACTGCAGCAAGCGCACGAAGTGCTTGAGGAGCTGGGCGTGCAAGGCGTGACCCTGGTCGGCATCGCCAAGGGCGAGGACCGCAAGCCGGGGCTCGAAACGTTGTTCATCGACGGCGCCGACGCACCGCTGATCTTGCCCGCGCACACACTCGCGCTGCACCTCATCCAGCACATCCGCGACGAGGCGCATCGCTTCGCGATCACCGGGCACCGCCAGCGCCGCGATAAACGCCGTTCCAGCTCCTCGCTCGAAGACATTCCGGGCCTCGGTCCCAAGCGTCGGCAGCAACTCCTGCGTCACTTCGGCGGCCTGCGCGGCATCGCGCGCGCAAGCATCGAAGAACTGACCAAAGTGCACGGCATCAGCGTGCAACTTGCGGAACAAATCTATGCCGCACATCACCCGGACGGGTAGAATCGACGCTCATGACAACAAATATACCCAACCTGCTCACGCTCCTTCGGATCGTGATGATCCCGCTCATCGTCGTCGTTTACTACCTGCCATGGGCGCACGCGGGCATCGTCGCGGCGATCCTGTTCGCGCTCGCGGGCATCACCGACTGGTTCGACGGCTACCTCGCCCGGCGCCTCAATCAAACGTCCACGTTCGGCGCGTTTCTCGACCCCGTCGCCGACAAACTGATGGTCGCCGCGATCCTGGTGATGGTGGTTGATCATCACGGCGGCATCTGGTTGACCCTGGCCGCGATCATCATCATCGGGCGCGAGATCACGGTTTCGGCGTTGCGCGAATGGATGTCCGAGGTCGGACAGCGCCACAAAGTCGCGGTCTCCTCGATCGGCAAGATCAAAACCACCGCGCAGATGGTCTCACTGTTTTTTTTGTTGTATTACGAGCCCTTACTTGGGCTACCGAGCTACCAGATCGGCTTCGTGCTGCTGTCGATCGCGGCCGTGCTCACCCTGTGGTCGATGATTGAGTACCTAAAAGCCGCCTGGGACGAGATGTGACAGTCGCGTGACGGGGGGTTGACTAATTTCGGCGCATGCAGATAATAGCGCCCTCACGCGGGAATAGCTCAGTTGGTAGAGCACAACCTTGCCAAGGTTGGGGTCGCGAGTTCGAGTCTCGTTTCCCGCTCCAGATTCGGAAAGCCCCGGTTTCTCGGGGCTTTCGCTTTTACGGATCTGCGCGTGGCGGTGAGCGCGATGAGCCCGACCGGTAGCCTGATTGCCCACCGATTGCGACGCGCTCAGGGAAGGGCGATGATCCGCACACGCTAACGGTGCTATCATCGCAACCGCACAGACAAGGCTGGGTGGCAGAGTGGTCATGCAGCGGCCTGCAAAGCCGTGGACGCCGGTTCGATTCCGACCCCAGCCTCCATTTTCATCCCGCTTCGCCCGGGTGGTGGAATAGGTAGACACAAGGGACTTAAAATCCCTCGCCCTCACCGGCGTGCCGGTTCGAGTCCGGCTCCGGGCACCAATATATTCAAATAGTTACCAGCATTTATGTCTCGCTCGGCGGAAGGTTTAGGCTAAATCGTCTCGCTGGCCAGCAAAGGCTCACCTCTGGGGTCAGGTCTTTACTTTTGCCTTCTAGGCAAAAGTAAAGACCTGACCCCAGAGGTGTTCAGAAGCTTCGCCGGCGACCTATGCTATGGTTGCTCGCGACCAGACACGCGGAACCGACCCATGGGCAACCACCACGACACCGGCTACAAGGAACTGTTCAGCCACCCGGAATTCGTGCAACAACTGATCGAAGGTTTCGCCCCGGCCGAGATCGCGGGGATGATGGACTTCGCGACCCTCACACTCCACAGCGGCAACTACATCACCCCGTTATTCGAAGAAAAATTCGAAGACCTCGTCTGGTCGGTCGAAGTGCAGTGGGGCGGCGAACGCCACCAGGTTTACCTCTACCTCCTGCTCGAATTTCAATCGAGCATCGACCAAACCATGCCGATCCGGCTGCTGCATTACGTCGCCTGCTTCTACGACCACCTGCTCAAGACCAAGGCCGCAAGCACCGCCGGCGGTTTGCCACCGGTATTCCCGGTCGTGCTATATAATGGCGCCCAACGCTGGAGCGCACGGCGCGACATCTACGAGATGGTCACGCCCGAGCCGCCGGAATTTCTCCGGCCTTACCAGCCGCACCTGAGCTACTACCTAATCGACGAAGGCGCCTACAGCGAAGCCGAACTGGTTGAGCGACAAAGCGCCTTAAGTGGCGTATTCGGCATCGAAAACGCCGCCCAAGGTCGCGAAGCGCTGCAAAAAGCGGTGGAGCGGATCGTCAGCATCCTCCGCAACGACCCGCACAAGCAGCGCACCGACCGGATCATCACCCGCTGGCTCAAACGCCACCTCCAGCGGCTGGGCACCGAGCTCAACCTGGAGCGACTCAACAGCTTGATAGAGGACCGCGACATGCTGGCAGAAAACCTCGAAAACTGGGCGAAGAAAGAACGAATGGAAGGTCGCCAAGAAGGTCGCCAAGAAGGTCGACAGGAAGGTCGACAGGAAGGTCGGCTGGAAGAAGCGCAACGCATCCTGCGCAAGCAAATCAGCCTGAAGTTCGGCGACCTACCAGCGTGGGGCGATCAAGCGCTGACCCAGGCAACCCAGGCGCAACTCGAAGACTGGTCGACCACCATCCTCACCGCGGACAGCCTGGAATCGTTGCTGGGAGGACGCCCATAGGGCGTTACCGAGAATGGTGAAAGGCGGCTAGGCACCGAGCTCAACCTTGAGATTTAGGGGTCATGATTTAGGGGTCAGGTCAAACATTCCAACATCCATCCTACAAGGGCGCCGCGACCTCACCACATCCAGCCCCGAACGCATGTAGGATAGTGAGGCCCCAAACGCGACAACAGCCATCCCCCGCCCACCATGCACGACCAAGGCTACAAACAACTCTTTGCCCATGCGGAACTGGTCAGCGACCTCCTCAGAGG
>JBHJOI010000113.1:0-9804 GCA_050329935.1 Thiotrichales bacterium
CCTATACTCCCTTAGCAGGGGAGCGCCTTCGGCCACTCGGCCACCTCTCCAACGCGAGGCGCAAAGGATAACTTCACCTTGCGCCCGCGTAAAGCGAAGATTCGAGCTTAATCGTGCTCTATCGAGTTTGGATCTTGCTCGTTCTTAATGCGCTGATAGATCTCTTCCCTATGCACGGGAACGTCTTTCGGTGCATTAATCCCAATTCTGACCTGATTTCCTTTGACACCCAAGACCGTGATGGTTACCTCATCGCCGATCATGAGCGTCTCTCCGACGCGCCGCGTAAGAATCAACATGACTCACTCCTTTATCCTGATATATGTATTAGTTTTTTTAGTAACCGGAGCTCTTCTTGACCTGCAACCGATCACCGCAACCGATTCTCCGGAAAAAGCCCGGTCGAGTCGAGCGGATTTCCGATTTATTACTGCGCAACTCACAACCCGTATGCCCCCAAGCACTGTTTTACCGATCAAACGGTTGTTGGTGAGTCAAGATCGAACGCGGTGTGTAGCGCGCGGACGCCCAACTCAAGGTATTTTTCTTCGACCACGACCGATATCTTGATCTCGGAGGTGGAGATCATCAGGATGTTGATGCCTTCGCGGGCCAGGGCCTGAAACATCTTGGACGCGATGCCGGCGTGCGAGCGCATACCGACGCCGACTATCGAGATCTTGACGATTTTGTTGTTACCGGAGACATTGCGCGCCTTCAAGCGATCGGCGGTCGCCTGAAGAATCGCGAGGGCCTTGGGATAATCGTTGCGGTGCAGCGTGAAGGTGAAGTCGGTCGTGCCGTCGGCGCCGACGTTTTGCACGATCATGTCGATTTCGATGTTGGCCTCGGAGATCGGCCCCAGGATCGCAAACGCCACGCCGGGCTGATCCGGCACGCCGGTCACGGTGAGCTGGGCCTCGTCACGATTGAACGCAATACCCGAAATCAACGCCTGTTCCATACTCGCATCCTCGGTCGTAATCAGGGTGCCTTCACCCTCGTCGAAACTGGAAAGTACCCTGAGCGGTACATTGTACTTGCCCGCGAACTCCACGGAGCGGATCTGCAATACCTTGGATCCGAGGCTTGCCATTTCGAGCATTTCCTCGAAGGTGATCTTGCTCAAGCGACGCGCCTCGGGAACCACCCGCGGATCGGTCGTGTAGACGCCGTCCACGTCGGTGTAGATCTGGCATTCATCCGCCTTGAGGGCCGCCGCGAGGGCCACGGCCGTGGTATCGGAACCCCCTCGACCGAGCGTGGTGATGTTGCCGCTCTCGTCCACGCCTTGAAATCCGGCGACGACGACAACCCGGCCCGCGGCGAGGTCAGCACGAATCGGCGCGTCGTCGATACTCGTGATACGCGCTTTGTTGAACGCACTGTCGGTGACGATGCGCACCTGATTACCGGTGTACGAACGCGCCGGGGCGCCTTTTTGCTCGAGCGCCATGGCGAGTAATGCGATCGTGACCTGCTCGCCGGTCGAAACCAGCACATCCAGTTCGCGACCTTCCGGGTGAGGCATGATCGCCTTCGCCAGTTCGATCAGCCTGTTCGTTTCGCCACTCATCGCGGAGACCACGACGATGAGATCGTGTCCCTGATTGCGCCACTTGATGACCTTGTCGGCGACGTTCTGGATGCGCTCGACCGAGCCCACCGACGTTCCGCCATATTTTTGTACGATCAATGCCATGAAGAATCCGTATCGGGTTGGTATCAAATTCCGGAAAGACGTTGTTGCACCCACTCGGGCACGGCTTGCAGCGCCTGGTTGAGGTGAGTCGGATCGTTGCCGCCGGCCTGCGCCATGTCGGGCCGGCCACCGCCCCGGCCACCGACTTGCTGCGCGACCACGTTGATCAGGTCACCCGCCTTGATGCGCCGCGTTTCCTCCTGCGTGACGCCAGCGACCAGGCTCACCTTTCCCTGCTGCACGGTCGCCAGCACGATGGCTGCCCGACCGAGTTTCTGCTTGAGTTGATCGACCGTGTCGCGCAGCGATTTCGGGTCGATGCCGTCGATGTTCGCCGCGAGCACCTTGATGCCGCCCACCTCGACCGCGCGCGCCACGAGTTCGTCGCCAGCGCGTGCCGCGAGCCTTGAATTGAGCTGCTCGATTTCCTTTTCCAGTTCCTTTTCGCGGGCAACGAGTTGCGCGACACGCGCTTCGAGCCCGCTGGGGTCACTCTTGAGCATGCCGGCCACGCGCCGCAGGCTCTGCGCATCGCGGTCGATCGCGCCGAGCGCCCCAGTGCCGGTCGTGGCTTCGATCCGCCGCACGCCGGCCGCGACACCGCCTTCGCTCAAGACCTTGAACACCCCGATATCGCCGGCGCGAGTGACATGCGTACCGCCACAGAGTTCAGTCGAAAAGCCAATATTCACGACCCTGACTTCGTCGCCGTACTTCTCGCCGAACAGGGCCATCGCGCCCGTCGCGAGTGCGGCGTCCATCGACATCACGCGCGCCGCGGTGGCCGCATTGGCGCGGATTTCGTCGTTGACGATGCGCTCGACCTCGGCGATCTGCTCGCGCGTCATCGGCTCGTAATGCGAGAAATCGAACCGCAGGCGCTCGGGCGTCACCAGCGAGCCCTTTTGTTGCACATGCTCGCCCAACACGTTGCGTAGCGCCGCGTGCATCAGGTGGGTGGCGGAGTGATTGAGCACGATCGCCTGGCGGCGCGCGGCGTCGACCTCCGCGCTCAAGGTATCACCGACCGCGATTCGCCCCGCGGCGACGCCGAGATGCGCGATCGCGTGTCCGCGCTTCTGGGTATCGCGAACCGTGAATGTGCCCGCCGCCGATCGCAACGTGCCATGGTCGCCCACTTGTCCGCCGGACTCGGCATAAAACGGCGTCCGATCGAGGATCACGACCCCCTCCTCGCCCGCCTCGAGCGCGTTGACCGCCTGACCGTCCCGCAGCAGCGCGGTCACGATCGCCGCCGCCGAGACCGCATCGTAGCCCAGGAACTCGCTGCGCAGATCGGCGGTCAACCCGGACATATCCTGGCCACCGGCCGCGAACTGGCTTGCCGAGCGCGCCCGCTCGCGCTGTCCGGCCATCGCGGTCTCGAAACCGTCCATATCGAGCTTGAGTCCGTGCTCGCGCGCCACGTCCGCGGTCAAGTCGACGGGGAAACCATAGGTGTCATAGAGTTTGAACACCGTCGCCCCCGCCAGCGTGTCTCCCTGATTGCCCGCGATCGCTTCCTGTAGCAATCCCATGCCCTTGTCGAGCGTTTCGGCGAAGCGTTGTTCCTCCTGTTTCAGCACGCGCTCGATATGCGCTTGACCCTTGCCGAGTTCCGGGTAGGCGGCACCCATTTCCTTGACCAGGGGCGTCACCAGTGTGTGCAGGAATGGTTCGCTCTGACCGAGTTTGTGACCGTGGCGGGCCGCGCGACGAATGATTCGGCGCAGCACGTAGCCCCGCCCTTCATTGGCTGGCAACACGCCATCCGCAATCAAGAAACTACAGGCGCGGATATGATCGGCGATCACCTTGAGCGAGGCGCTACCGAGGTCGGTGGCGCCGGTCGCGGCCGCCGCCGCGCCAATCAAGCCGCAAAACAGATCGATCTCGTAGTTGCCATGCACGCCTTGCAGTACGGCGGCGAGCCGTTCGAGCCCCATGCCGGTATCGACCGAAGGCTTCGGCAATGGCTTGAGCTCGCCCGCGGCGTTGCGGTCGTATTGCATGAACACGAGATTCCAGATCTCGATGTAGCGATCGCCATCTTCTTCCGGCGTGCCAGGCGGACCGCCGGCGATGCCGGGGCCATGATCGAAGAAGATCTCGGTGCACGGACCACAGGGTCCGGTGTCGCCCATCGACCAGAAGTTGTCGCTTTCGTAACGCTTGCCGCCCGGCTTGTCACCGATACGGCTGAAACGCGCCGGATCGACCTTGATCTGATTGAGCCAAACCTCGGCGGCTTCCGCGTCATCCTGATAAACCGTCACCCAGAGCCGCTCCGCCGGCAAGCCGAGCACCCCGGTGAGATATTCCCAGGCCAGCACGATCGCCTCGGCCTTGAAATAGTCACCGAAGCTGAAATTGCCAAGCATCTCGAAAAACGTGTGGTGCCGCGCGGTGTAGCCGACGTTCTCGAGATCGTTGTGCTTGCCGCCGGCGCGCATGCAGCGCTGCACCGACACGGCGCGGTGGTAGGGGCGCGGATCGGTGCCGAGAAACACCTCCTTGAACTGAACCATCCCCGCGTTGGTGAACAGCAGAGTCGGGTCATTGGCCGGCACCAACGGGCTCGAAGCCACGATCTCATGCCCCTTGGCGGCAAAAAAATCGAGGAATGAACGACGAATATCAGCGGTTGTTTGCATACGCTCGGCGTTAATTTTCAATACCTTCCAAGTGCATCACGAATCACGCCGGCGGGAAAGCCGCGACTTTCCAGAAAGCGGTGCTGCTGCGCGCGAACCGCCCGGTCCGCGCCCACCGCGCCGAAACGCTTGGACAGCGCCGCTTGCGCGCGCGCCGGCCACTCCTCGCGATACAACGCGAGCGCCGCGGCCGCGACTTCAGCGGCCACGCCACGCTGGCGCAATTCATAATCGATTCGTACGGGTCCGTATCCCTTCTGGATTCGAACCCGCGTGTACTCCTCGGCGTAACGCACGTCCGATAACGCGCCCGCCTGCTCCAGCCGGTCCAGCTCGGGCTGAAACTCGGTTGCCGTAAAGCCGCGCTGTGCGAGCTTATGCTCGAGTTCGCGGCGCGAGTGTTCGCGGCGCGCAAGCAGGCCGACCGCAACATGCCTGCACGCCGCGCCCCGCGCGGAATCGTCGACCGTCTCGCTCAGACCTCCTCGGCCTCCGTGGCAGGCACCGTGCCGGGTTTCGGCAACAGCTTGGCGCGGATTTGCGCCTCGATGTCCGCCGCCAGTTGCGGATGCTCTTTGAGATAGGTACGCGCATTCTCCTTGCCCTGCCCGATACGCTCGCCCTTACAGCTGTACCAGGCGCCCGCCTTGTCGATCAATCCTTCCTTGACGCCAAGGTCGATGACCTCGCCAAGGCGTGAGATGCCCTCGCCATAGAGAATCTCGAACTCGGCCTGTTTGAAAGGCGGTGCCATTTTGTTCTTCACGACCTTGACCCGTGTCTCGTTGCCGACCACCTCGTCGCCACGCGTGATCGAGCCGATACGGCGAATGTCGAGTCGCACCGACGAGTAGAACTTGAGCGCGTTGCCGCCGGTCGTGGTTTCGGGGCTGCCGAACATCACCCCGATCTTCATCCGGATCTGGTTGATGAAGATCACCAGCGTATTCGAGCGCTTGATGTTGCCGGTAAGTTTGCGCAGCGCCTGCGACATCAGACGCGCCTGGAGACCGACGTGCGAATCACCCATCTCACCTTCGATCTCGGCCTTGGGCGTCAGCGCGGCGACCGAGTCGACCACCACCACATCCACCGAACTGGAGCGCACCAGCATATCGGCGATCTCCAGCGCCTGTTCGCCGGTATCTGGCTGCGACACCAGCAAGTCGTCGACATTGACCCCGAGCTTGGCCGCGTATCCTGGATCCAGCGCATGTTCCGCGTCGATGAATGCCGCGGTACCGCCGAGCTTCTGACACTCCGCGACCACTTGCAGCGTCAACGTGGTCTTGCCGGACGACTCAGGTCCGTAGATCTCGACTACCCGCCCGCGCGGCAACCCGCCGATCCCGAGCGCGATATCAAGCCCAAGCGAGCCGGTTGAGACCGACTGGATATCGCGTACCGCGGTGCTGTCGCCCATGCGCATGATCGCGCCTTTGCCGAACTGTCGCTCGATTTGGCTCAACGCCGCCGCCAGCGCCTTTTTCCTTTGGTCGTCCACTCATTGATCCCTTGGTTTAAATGACAATCGCGCGATTATTTCACAGTTACCGCGCGGTAAGAACTCCGCCATACAGGCTACTCGGCGTTTCCACGATACAATTCAAGCGGAAAGAACTCGCTGACCAGGATCGCGGGCACGCCGGCCACCCGGATTCGATAGGCCCGCGCAACCCACACCGCGCCGTCATCACCAAGTAGCGGGTCATCGTGATGCACGCCGAGCACATTCAACGCAACGATCTGACGATAGGTTTCCACGCCCTGCTCGCGCAGCAGTTCGCCGATGCCGATCTGGCCCTCGCGAATCCCGGTCGCGAGCGGCGCCGGCAGTGCGTCAAGCGCCAGCCAGGATCGGGCGCACGCGAAGCGCCGGCCCGAGTGCCGCCCAACCAACGAAACCTCGCGTACCAGCCGGGTCGCGCCCGAGGCAAGCAGCGCCACCGGCGGCCGCGGCGGCGCGTCGATCGACGCCTCGAACTGGCGCGATTTCACCACATCGACGGGCTCCCAGAAGTACGCTTCCAGACTCTTGGTGACCGTGCCGTCCATCACCAGCAAGGTGCGCAGAAAGGCCGGCAGGGCGGCGATGTCCCAGGTGGAACCATCGCTGACAACGATGTGTCCATCCGCGAGGTAGCCGCTGCTGCGAAAATAATGATCAGTCACGGGACGACGAATCCGCAGGCGTGCGGAACCAGATCAGCTTGACTACGAGCAATGCGATTGGAACGCTATGCAATAGCAGATCGAAGATATCCAGCGGCTTGACCAGCTCGCCGTTCGCCAACATCCGCAGCTTTTCCACCAGGTGAGGCTCGGGCACGACCGGCGCCAATCCCAGAAAAATGGCGACCAACGCGATGAAAATCGTCGGCGTATTACGTAACCAGTTCATCTGCTCCTCGGTACACGATGTCGAACCACCCGCCCATCAGACGGCTCGGGACGCTCCCGAAGCCAGTAATCCGCACTCGAATCGAATCCAAGCGACTCGTCTAATCTTTCCAAACTACGCTTATTTATCGGCCGATACCCATTCCGGTATTCGCCTAAGCGTAATTGTTCGCCGGAGTGACCTATCGCTTGCGGATTGGGGCGCGAATGTATCCGAAATTCCGCGCGCTTTCGAGCGTTGCATAGTCCCACCCGCGTCCAACGCTACGTTACACTCGTAGATTCAATGAATCCGATCAGCCGACCGACAAGCCGAAATGCACGCCACATTGCCACGCCTTCTGCCCTCGGACTTCCCCGCCCTGCGCCGCCGCGCGGTGCGAACGCTCCAGGTCAACCTCGGTTACACCTGCAATCAGGCCTGCCTGCATTGCCACGTCAACGCCAGTCCGAAACGCACCGAGCAGATGGACCGCGAAACCGCGCGACTCGTGCTCGACTGCATCGATCGCCACGCGCTACAGACCCTCGACCTGACCGGTGGCGCGCCGGAACTCAATCCGAACTTTCGGTGGCTGGTTGGCGAGGCGCGACGCCGCGGCCTGCAAGTACTGGACCGCTGCAATCTGACCATCCTGACCGAACCGGGACAGGCGGATCTGGCGGAGTTCCTGGCCGAGAACCAGGTTGACGTGATCGCGTCACTGCCGTGTTACCTCGCCGAGAACGTCGACGCGCAACGCGGCGACGGGGTTCACGCCCGAAGCATCGAAGGCCTGCGCATCCTCAACCGGCTCGGATACGGGCAGCCGGACAGCGGCCGCCGTTTGAATCTGGTGTACAACCCTGGCGGCGCGTACCTGCCGCCGCCGCAAGTCACACTGGAGGAAGACTACCGGCGCGAACTCGTGAGTCGGCACGGCCTCGTGTTCAATCAACTCTACACCCTGACCAACATGCCGATCGCGCGTTTCGGCAGCACGCTGATCTCGCGCAACGAGTTCGAGCCCTATCTGCAACTGCTCCGCTCGGCCTACTGCCCCGGCAACCTCGAACAGGTGATGTGCCTGGAGCTCGTCAGCGTCGACTACCTCGGCTACCTTTTCGACTGCGATTTCAATCAGATGCTCGATCTACCGCTGGAAAATGGCTCGGCGCGGCGCCTACACCTGCGCGACTGGCTCGAACTGGACCTCACCGGCCTGCCGATTCGCACCGCCGAGCATTGCTACGGCTGCACCGCAGGCCAGGGCAGCAGTTGCGGCGGCGCCCTGGGCTGATCAATGCTCTCGGTACTGGTGCCCACGCTGAACGAATCCGCCAACCTTGCTGCCTGTCTGGCGCCGTTGCAGGCGATGCGCGGCGGTCGGGTCGAGATCATCGTCGCCGACGGCGGTAGCGACGACGCCACCGCGACACTCGCCGCGCCGCTGGCCGACCGGGTACTCACCGCACCGCGCGGTCGCGCCGCGCAAATGAACGCCGCCGCACGCGCCGCGCAAGGCGACTGCTTACTGTTTCTACACGCCGATTGCCGTCTGCCACCGGGCGCGGTCGAGGCGATCGAGCACGCGTGCGTGGGCTCGGCACCGAGCTGGGGCCGTTTTGACGTCCGCCTCGATCACCCCGACTGGCGCTTTCGCATCATCGAAACGGCGATGAACTGGCGCAGTTGCATCAGCGGCATCGCGACCGGCGACCAGGGTATTTTCGTCACCCGCGCGCTGTTCGAGCAGGTCGGCGGATATCCCGAGATCCCGCTGATGGAGGACATCGCGCTCAGCCGGGCGCTCAAACGACACGCGCGCCCCCGTTGCCTGCGGGCGCGCATGACGGTCTCCGCCCGTTACTGGACACAGCATGGACTGCCGCGCGCGACGCTGCGGATGTGGCGGCTGCGCGCGGCGTTCTGGCTCGGGGCCGACCCGCAGGACCTGGCGCGGCGATACTATCCAGCGCCAACCAAGCAACCGTGAATCGCGGCGTTTGCGCTCAGGTCGTGGCGAAAGCGCCGGTACCCGGTCGCGTCAAGACGCGGCTGATCCCCGCACTCGGCGCCATCGGGGCCGCGCACCTCCACGAAGCGCTGACGCGCCGCACGCTGGCGACGATCGCCGAGTTCCACCCGGCACGGTTTCAATTGCACTGTCACCCCGGCATTGCCCACCCGTTTTTCCGCGACATGCAGGCGCGTCACCCGCTCACGCTCATGCCGCAGCGCGGCAGCAATCTCGGCGCCCGCATGCACCACGCATTGCGCCTCGGCGTCCGCCTCGGCTTCCATGCGATCCTGGTCGGCACCGACTGCCCAGAGATCGATCGCGCCTACCTCGAACAGGCGGCACGCGCGCTTGAAACACCGCGCCGTCTGGTCCTCGGACCCGCGACCGACGGCGGTTATGTATTGATCGGCTGTAACTTCGCGCCACCGCGCGCGCTGTTCACCGGCGTACCCTGGGGCACCGCACGGGTGTTGCGCGAGACGCTCGCGCGCTGCCGACGCCTCGGCATCGAGCCTGTGCTGCTGACGCCGCTTGCCGATATCGATCGACCGGAAGATCTATCGCGCTGGACGCTTTAGGCCGGGTTGAAGCACCTCGTGACCAGACGAGCCAGGAATTCTGGTGTGTTATCCCGGCCGCAAGGCCGGGTTCACCGAGTAATAGGAAATCCAATGCCCTTCCGCACGGATATCGAAACATCCATCTCACCGGACCGGCCTCGCGGATTCCGTCCGGACATCAGTTAGAACCGCCAATCGAGGTTCAACCCGCGCAGCCGTTGCCCGCTCACCGGCATGGAGTAGCATTTTTCGCCAAATCACTGAAATCACCCCGAACGAATACCTACCGGGCGGCTTACCTGCCTAGCATGGCAAGATTACGGGTATCCGATGGTCGCGACCCGCTCAGGCTCTAATCAAACTCCTATTCATATCGATCCTGGTCGAATGCCTCATCCAGGGTGATCGTCTGATCGAGTTCCAGCCAGCCGGGCCAAGCGCGGGGTGGGATGGTTGCGTGGGGGCTGTGTCGGTTCGCCAGTCGC
>JBHJOI010000114.1:0-3115 GCA_050329935.1 Thiotrichales bacterium
CGGTGGGTCGTGGAACAACGAACCGAACAACGTGCGTTCCGCCAACCGCAACAGGAACGCGCCCGACAACCGAAACAACAACATCGGTTTCCGGCTCGCCAGTCCGCCCGCCGTCGAGGCGTGCCTCGATCAAGACCAGGGTTCCCAATGCTCACGGGTTTGGGAAGTGCGTCGGCGGGTGTCCATGGCGTCGCCTTCGGGCCTGTCAGGATGACGCGGCCGAATAGCCTCCGCAGGGTCGCGGCGAAGTGGGGTGAGTAGCGTGTGCGAAAGTCCCGTTTCGTTTCTTTCGTTGCTTAGCTCGCACCGAGCGCAATCAGCACGCATTGATGCGCCACGCTGATCGAGCCGAGGGCGAACCGGTAGTGCCGCGTAGCAACCCGAACGATTTCGCAACACGAGTGGATCAAACCAACAGCGCCATGAATTCAATTATCGACGCCGCGTCTAGCCGTCGTTGAACTGAAAAATCGGCGTTCGTCCTCCCGCCCTACCCCTCGGGCAGCCGTGAACTGCATCACGTATTCATCACCGAATCGTCATCAGCATTAAACGCACGCGCTCTAGGATTCTCCTCGGTCGGATCATTTCATTGCTTCCACTCACAAGACATTTCTGGAGGAATCCATGCCCACGGTAATTCATCGCATCGTGCTCGGTTTGACGGTCGTGTCCACGGTCGCCCTCGCGTCCGCCGCCGCGGCGGCTGAATGGCATCGTCCCCATTGGGGCGGGCATGCCCATGAGCGTATCGAGGTTGGCGTACGGCCACATTTCCTTGTCGATCAAATGGGTGACAGCGCCTTGAAGGCGCGTCTTGAGCAGTGTGTGGACATGCCGGTCCGTCGGACCGATTTCTCGATCGGGCATCGCGGCGCGGCGCTGCAATTTCCGGAACACACCCGGGAATCCTATATCGCGGGTGCGCGCCAAGGCGCCGGGATTCTTGAATGCGACGTCACCTTCACGAAGGATCGCGAACTCGTGTGCCGCCATTCGCAGTGCGATTTGCATACGACCACGAACATTCTAGCGACGCCACTTGCCGCCAAATGCTCAAAGCCGTTCTCGCCGGCCGAGTTCGACGCCGAGGGCAAACTCGTAAAGCCTGCGAGTGCCGAGTGCTGCGCCAGCGACATCACGCTGGCCGAGTTCAAATCGTTATGCGGAAAAATGGATGCCAGCAACCCGCGCGCGAAAACAGTCGCGGAGTATCTTGGCGGCACACCGGCCTGGCGCACCGACCTCTACGCATCCTGCGGTACCGTGCTGACGCATGAAGAGAGCATCGAGCTGTTCCAATCACTGGGCGTGAAAATGACGCCGGAATTGAAAAGCCCCAGTGTCGCGATGCCGTTCGACGGCAACTACACGCAGCAAGCCTACGCGCAACAGATGATCGACGAATACAAGGCGGCCGGCGTACCGCCCTGGAAGGTATTCCCCCAGTCCTTCAACAAGGCGGATGTACTCTACTGGATCGCGAGCGAGCCCGCGTTCGGACGCCAGGCCGTCTTTCTCGACGACGCCAATGATGTCTCCGAGTTGCCCAACGCCGACGAGTTGAAACAGTACGCCGAGGCCGGCATTCGCATCGTAGCGCCGCCACTGTGGGCGCTGCTCGCGCTGGATGCGAATAAGCAGATCGTACCGTCGCAGTATGCGAACGCCGCGAAGGCGGCCGGGCTCGACCTGATCACCTGGACAATCGAGCGCTCACCGCCCGCCAACGCACCCAGCGGCCTGGGATGGTATTACCAGACGACCGAAGGTGCGCACGATAACGACGGCGATTACCTGATGCGCACGCTCGACGTGCTTGCGCACGACGTCGGTATACGCGGCATCTTCAGCGATTGGCCCGCGACCGTCTCCTACTACGCAAACTGCATGGGGCTGCGCTGATTGCCCACACCGGCTGAAACAACTTCCCCGTGGATTGACCCCTCGCCGAGCGGCGGTGAGGGGTTTTTTTTTGCCAACTGCCGCTTGCGCGTTCAGCGGGTATGGCGGCGAATCGCGCGCGAGTTCCCGCGCCGGGCGGATATTCGCGCTCGCCACGAACCTCTCCGGGTGTTAATCGCGGCGACCCGCGGGCCCGATCAGCGACGCTCGCACCGTCGGCCGCGAACGGTCAAACCACCATCAATTCCATGAATTCATTCACCGGCATCGCTTCCAGACGTTCCTGATCGGAGCAGGCGTGGATCAGGGCCAGGGCTTGCTTGGCGGCCAGGCGGGTGGCGATGTTGCGGGCGAATTTCTCCTCTAGCACCGGGATGCCTTCCCGGCGGCGGCGGCGGTGGCCAATCGGGTAATCGACCGATACTTTCTCGGTCGCGGTGCCGTCGTTGAAAAACACCTGCACCGCGTTGCCGATCGAACGCTTGTCGGCGTCGAGGTATTCCTTGGTGAAGCGCGGATTCTCGCGCACGACCATCTTGCCGCGCAGTTCGTCGATGCGCGGGTCGTTGGCGACGGCGTCCTCGTAATCCTCGGCGGTCAGGCCGCCCTTTATGAGCGGCACGGCGACCATGTATTGAATGCAGTGGTCACGGTCAGCGGGGTTATCCAGCGGGCCGGTCTTGTCGATGATGCGCACGCCGGATTCCTGGGTTTCGATCTCGATGCGCTCGATCCGGTCGAGTCGATTCTTGACCTCGGGATGCAGGGTGACGGCGGCCTCGACGGCGGTTTGCGCGTGGAATTCGGCCGGGAACGAGATCTTGAACAGCACGTTTTTCATGACGTAGGTGCCGTAGCCCTGGGTGAACTTGAGCGCGTTGCCCTTGAACAGCACGTCCTGAAAACCCCAGAGCTTGGCCGACAACGCCGACGGATAGCCCATCTCGCCGCGCAACGCGGTGAGCGCGAGCCGCACGCCACGGGCGCTGGCGTCGCCCGCCGCCCAGCTCTTGCGCGAGCCGGTGTTTGGCGCGTGGCGATAGGTACGCAGCGAACTGCCGTCGATCCAGGCGTGGGAGACCGCGTTGCGCACTTCCTCGCGCGTGCCGCCGAGCAGGCCGGCGCAGACGGCGGTCGAGGCGATCCGCACCAACATCACATGATCGAGGCCGACGCGGTTGAAGCCGTTTTCCAGCGCGATGACGCCCTG
>JBHJOI010000115.1:0-24500 GCA_050329935.1 Thiotrichales bacterium
GGGATCGCCACCAGACTGATCGCGGTCGCGCGCGCCGACAGCAGGAAGGCGAAGACGATGGCCACCACCAGCACCACGCCCTCGATCAGCGCCTTGTTCAGGTTGTCGATGGAGACGCGAATGAAATCGGCCTGGCGGAAGATATGGCGCTCGATCTTCATCCCCCGCGGCAAGCCGGCCTGGATATCCTCCAGCGTGGCGTCGAGGCGTGCGGTCAGGTCCAGCGTGTTGGCCCCCGGCTGTTTCTGAATGCCCAGCACCACCGCCGGCTTGCCGTTGTGGGAGCCGACCCCGCGCGTGGGCGCGGGGCCGATGTCCACAGTTGCGACATGCCGAACCAGCACCGGCTGTCCCGCGCGTTTGGCCACCAGCGTGTCGGCAATGTCGTTCAATACCTCGATGCGGCCCAGGCCCTGAATCAGGTATTCCTGACCGGCATCGACCATGAAGCCGGCCGAGGTGTTCTGGTTGGCGGAGCGCAAGGCTTCGGCGACCTGATCGACCGTGAGGCCGTAGGCCGCCAGCCGTTCGGGATTGAGCGTCACCTGGAACTGCTGGGTGTCGCCGCCGATGGGCAGCACTTCGGCCACGCCCGGCACCGCCAGCACGCGGCGCTTGATGACCTGCTCGGCGGCGTTCTTGACCTCCATGCCGGTATGACGGTCGGAGGCCAGCGCGATGAACAGGATTTCGCCCATGATCGACGCCGCCGGGGCCATGGCCGGCGCCGGGATGTCCGCCGGCAGCGACGCGCGGGCGAGTTGCAGGCGTTCGGCCACTACCTGGCGGGCCTGGTAGAGGTCGGTGCCCCACTCGAACTCGACCGTGACCACAGATAGGCCGATCTTGGTAGATGAGCGCACCCGGCGCACGTCCGGCGCGCCGTTCAGCGCCGTCTCGATGGGGAAGGTGACCAGGTTTTCCACGTCGGTCGGTGCCATGCCGCGTGCCTCGGTGACCACCGTGACGCTGGGCGCGGTGAGATCAGGGAAGACGTCCACCGGCGTTTGGGATGCCTGCCAGCCGCCCCAGGCCAGCAGCAGCACACCAGCGAGGACGACGAAGAGTTTGTTGCGCAGCGACCACGCAATGATGTGTCCGATCATCGTGGTAATGCTCCTTTAGTGGGCGTGGCCATGGCCGATCTCGCCGGTATTGGTCGCGGCGAGCTTGACCAGGTAGGCGCCCTGCGAAACCACGCGCTGCCCGGGCGACAAACCTTCGAAAACCTCGACCCAGTCCCCCTCGCGGGCGCCGAGGCGCACCTGGGCACGCTCGAACGACTCGCCGCCGGTCTGCACATACACAACGCTCAGACCGCCGTCATCGAGCACGCTCGTGAACGGAATCGCGACGGCCGGCCGGTCGCCCCCGGAGAACACCTGCGCCTGTACGGCCATGCCGATCGGCAATGGTGCGGGACCCGGGGTGAACTCGAATACGACCGGAACGGTGCGGGTGGCGGCGTTGACCATGCCGCCGACGGCAATCAGCTTGCCATTCGTGCCCGGAACGATGTCGACGCGCGGTCCGTTGCCGGCCGCCTGAAAGGTCGCGCCGCTGGGGTCAATCAGCGCGGCCGCCTCGGTTTCCGGCACACTCAGCTCCAGCCACAATCGGCTGTGATCGATGATATGGAACAACGATGCACCGGCCTCGACATAAGCGCCGGGCGAAACCCGGATCTCCGCCAGGGTTCCGGACACGGGCGCCTTGAGCGGGATGCCGCCGCCCGCGCCACCGTATTGACCCAGCCGCTGCCGCGCGGCATCGACGTCCGCGCGGGCGAGCGCAGCGGCGGCGCGCGCCGCGAGCACCCGCTTCTCCGGCACCGCCTCCTCGCGCAACAGCGACTCCAGCCGTTTCAGTTCACCGCGCGCGAGATCGTGTTCCACCTCCGCCTTGCGCAGCGATGATCGCAGCGTCGCGAGATCGGTTTCGCCGCCGAGACGCGGCACGAGCCACGCGAGCACCTCACCTTCGGCCACGGCCTGACCGAGGCGTGGAAAGGATCCCGCGGGTTGCACCTGCCCGGATGCGATCGCGGTCAACAGCGCCTCGCCGTCCGGGCGGGCGCGCAGCAAGCCAGTGGCGCCGACAGACGCGCGAATCGAGCGTTCCTCGACCTCGGCGGTGGCGAAATCCACCTTCCACTGCTGCTCCTTGGTGAAAGCGATATCACCATCGTCATGCGGCGCCGGTTCCGCCTCGGCTGCCGCACGATCGGAATACACCGTGACCGGCCCAAGCGCGTGCACCACCGTGAACGCCGATGTCCGCACCTCGATCGCGAGGTCCCGGTCGCCTGCGTGCGCGGGGACGGCCTCGGGGCGGAAGATACCCGGCTGCGCGGGCTCCTCGACGCTGAATGCCTCGTCGGGCTGACCGTCGCCGGTGAGGCGCACCGTCACCTGACCGGCCGCGATCGCTCGAAAATCGGAGAGGCGACTGACATGGGCCGCGAACGCGGATTTTTCACCGACCACCAAACGCGGAAACTCGACGAACAGCTCGGTGTGTTCGGTGAAATGGGTCAGCTTTTCCGCGCCCGGCGCATGGTCGTGATCATGATCGCCCGCGCCCGCCGCGGAGGCGTTCGCGGCGCGTGCGGCATCATCGTGGCCATGATTGATGCAGCCCTGCAGCAGCAGGGCAACGCAGCACGACATCAACAGGATCTTGTTCATTGGACGCTCCCGGTCAGCAGATCGAATTCGATGCGGGCGTCGCGTGCCCGCTTATCCAGCTCATTGGCGTTGATTGCGACGTTCAACGCCCCCCGATAGGCGTCGAGCAACTCAAGCACGCTCGATTCGCCGCCCGCGTAGGCGGATTCGGCGATGCGCAACAGCTCGGGGGTCGCCGCGACGGCCTCGGCCCGGTAGTCCAGCGCGGCCTCGCGCAAACCGTCGGCCTGGCGATGTAGGCCGCGCAGCTCGCCCTCGGCGTGCGCGAGGTCCAATCGATACTCGCCACGCGCCTGTAGCGCCTCGGCCGCCGCGCGTTGCCGGTCGGCCTGGTTACGGTCGAAGATCGGCAGCGGCGCGGAGATCGAGAGCACCAGGCCGTCATCCGTGGCAATGCCGTTGTCCACCGATTTGGGTCCGATGCCGAGTGAGATGTCGGGAATCGCGCCCCGCTTGGCGGCACGGTGCTCCAGCGCCGCCGCGTCGGCGCGGTAACCCAGCGCCACCAGGTCAGGGCGGTCCTTCAGTCGCGCCAAGGCTTGCTCGACGGCGGGCGGTGCGGAGGGCAGCAATTCGCCGGTGACCTCAGGGTCGGCGCCCGCGCCCGCCAGCGCGCTCAAGCGTGCCCGTTCGCGCTCGCGCTCGGCCCTTTCGGTCGCGAGCTGGGCCTCGATCTCGCGGCGCTCACGCGCCAGGCGGCGTCGATCGTAGCCCGATGCCTCGCCGGCGCGAACCAGCTTGTCGACCAGGTCTTCCATGCGCTCGAAATGGCCTAGCCAGGTCTCGACCGCACGTACGTTCTCCTGTCGGAACAACAGCTCATGAAAGGCGCGTCGGACCTCGCCCGAGAGCTCGATCCGGCGAGCGGCGAGCTCCGCGCCGGCGATGTCGATACGACGGTCCGCCGCGTCGCGACGCAATCCGCGTCGACCGCTGATATCGAAGGTTTGACCGAGCACGAGACTTTGCTCGACGGTATCGAACGCACCGTCGGTTCGCTCGCGGTTGTAGCTCAGGGTCGGATTCGGCCACTGCGCGGCGGCGGTGACCTCGGCTTCGGCCGCCTGCATCACGCCTTGTTCGAGTTCGGCGAGCCCCTCTCGGGCCAGGCTGAGGCGTATCGCCTCGGTCTCGGAGATTGGCATTTGCGCCCACGCCGCCACCGGTAGCGTCAACACTAAAACAGCTCGTGAAATGCGCATAGTCTTCCTCTCGGTGAACGTTCGGGATGAAGAACACCGGCGCGCGACAGCGAATCACGAACCCGAACCGGGTGTCGCGACGAATCAGGACGCTCGCCGGATCAGGCGAACGCTAAAGGAGGACGATCGAGGGGTGGCGAGGTGCGACTGATGTAGGCCGCGATGCGGTGAAGTATCGGCTCGGCAGGAACGACCACGGAAATCGGTAGGCGGGCCGCCACCAGTATCGACGTAAAGACCGGATGGTAGTGGCATACACGGTGACCGTCGTCACCGTGCTCCGGCGGGTCGGTGTCGGAGAACGACAGTTGATGTTCGTGGTGATGACCGTGGGACGCGTCGTGATCATGCCCATGTGCGTAGACGTGGGTATGAATACCCATCAACCGCTCACTACTCCCCAGATGCCCGTGCACACCCGCCATCGCGGACCAGGCGAACTGGAGCGGCAGGACAAGCATCAGGACAATGGCGATGACGCGGTACATGCCAACGATTCTAGCCGTTCGGACGCCGAGGTCAAAATAGCGCCGCGGGTTTCAGGATGTGCGGGCAGCCGTAGGTGTCCCGGCCCGCTTTTTGTCCGCCGCGCCGTCGCGCTTGGCAGCGACTGAACGCCGCGCAGGATTACGCCGCCTGAAACGCGAACGGCGCGGCTTCTCTCGAAGCCACGCCGTTGCTTGGTATTTGGTAGGCGCGATTGGACTCGAACCAACGACCCCCACCATGTCAAGGTGGTGCTCTAACCAGCTGAGCTACGCGCCTAAATCAGCAAGGCGTCGGATTCTACAGCACCGCGCGATGATGTCAAACGGTTAGGCTACGCCCTGCGCTGGCACATACCGGACGATTGAACGATCAGCCTGGCTTCGCGCCCGTGAACCCAAAGTCCGCCGGAACTCGCAAGTAGAACAAGTTGAGCCCTTGCGCGGCAATGTGGGCCAGGAAGCGATCCGCCTCCTCGCGAGTAAGGACAAATCCGACCTCGATTGGCAGGTCGCCCGCGAGTTCCACGAAACGCTCCTCGTGCAAACGTCCGTGCCGGCCGAAGCCAGCCAGCGCACGAAACGCGGAACCGCCGTGCAAACCGAACTGCTCGGCCTCCTTCAACAACCACGCGTAGGCGAGCATGTGGTGATGACGACGGTTTTCGGCGACATAAAACTTGAGAAAACAGCCATTCATGGTCTTCTCCTGTAACAAGGCCGGACTCGATTCGAGTGACGCCTTCGGCTAGCGGCCTACGCTTACTTGATAAAAATATAGTCCGCCCTCTCGAAATACGCTGCGTCGTCGACGCTCGAATCGACTCACGACCGAGTCATCATCCAGTAGGCCAGCGCGATGCCGATCGCCGTCAGCGCAAGTGAGCCAAGCACATGCGCCACAACCGTCGCGGCGCCCCACGCGTATTCGCCGCGGGCGAACAGACTGACCACCTCGGCGGAGAAGGTGGAGAAGGTCGTGAGCCCACCGAGGAAGCCGGTAATGATCAACAACCGTAGCTCGGGTGGCAAAAACGGGTGGCGATTGAACAGCGCCACGGCTAGCCCGATCAGGAGTCCACCAATCAGATTTGCCGTGAGCGTGCCGAGCGGAAGCGTCGGCAATATCGGATTCAGCCGCATGCCGAGTGACCAGCGCAGCAATGCGCCAAAACCGGCGCCGCCGAAAACCGCAACGATGGACCAGAAGTTCATCTCTCGCATCTCGAGCACCGGCAACCCGAATCAGGGCATGCCGTGCGCAACGAGGCGCCGCGGTTACTCGCCGGGGTGCGCGACAATCGATTGATTTCTGCCGCTGACGGCTGCGTCAACGGTGACCGCCATCGAGCCCGGCTTCCGCCATTGTCACCGCACGAAAGATCGCGCGGGCCTTGTTCATGGTCTCTTTCCATTCCAGCTGTGGCTGGGAGTCATAGACAACACCGGCGCCGGCCTGGATGGACAGGACGCCATCCTTGATGACCGCGGTTCGAATTGCGATCGCGGTGTCCATGTTGCCCTGCCAGCCGAGGTAGCCGACCGCGCCGGCATAGACGCCACGCTTGATCGGCTCGAGTTCATCGATGATCTCCATCGCGCGGATCTTGGGCGCGCCGCTGACCGTTCCGGCGGGAAAGGTCGCGCGCAGCACATCGATCGCGCTCATGCCCGGCTGTAACGCGCCGGTGACATTGGAGACGATGTGCATGACGTGGGAATAGCGCTCGATCACCATGCGATCGGTCACCTTGACGCTGCCAATCTGGCTTACGCGTCCGGCATCGTTCCGACCGAGATCGATCAGCATCAGATGCTCGGCCTGCTCCTTGGGATCGGCAAGCAACTCGCGCTCAAGTTCGAGATCCTCGGCCTCGTCATGGCCGCGCCGACGGGTACCCGCGATCGGACGGACCGTGACGATGCCGTCCTCCAGCCGTACCAGGATTTCGGGTGAAGAGCCGACGACATGAAACTGCTCGAGATCGAGATAGAACATATATGGCGACGGGTTCAAACACCGTAGCGCGCGGTAGAGGTCGAGCGGCCACGCCTGGAACGGCACCGTCAGCCGTTGCGACAGGACCACCTGCATGATGTCGCCATCGATGATGTAACGCTTGGCTTTTTCGACCGCGTCCTTGAATCCCGCTTCGGTGAAGCCAGACACGAAATCGGCCTCGTGCACGTCTTGCCGCGGCCGGGTCTCGCGCAACGACGGCGTCGCGGCGCGCAGGCGCGACTCGAGTTCACCCAGCCTGCGCTCACCTTGCGCCGTTTGGTCGGGCGCCACATGCACGATCAGGAACAGCTTGCCGCTGAGGTTGTCGAACACCACGACCTCGTCCGACAGCATCAACAGGATGTCGGGCGTGCCGAGCGGGTCGGGCTTGTGAACGCCGCTCAAGCGCGGTTCGATATAGCGAATGGTGTCGTAGCCGAAATAACCAACCAGTCCGCCGGTGAAACGTGGTAGACCCGGTTGAACCTCGACTTTCAAACGCTGGTGCAGCCGCTCGATCCAGGCCAAGGGATCGGCCACCTCGAAGCGTGCGGTTTCATTGCCCACCTCCTCGACGATAACGAGATGGTCGTACACCTTGAAGATGATCCGGCACGGCAAGCCGATGATCGAGAATCGGCCCCACTTTTCCCCGCCGACCACCGACTCGAACAGGTAGGTGTAAGGCGCGTCGGCGAGTTTCAAAAAGGTGCTGAGCGGCGTGTCGAGGTCCGCGAGCACTTCGCGGACGAGTGGTGTGCGATTGAAGTCTTTGAGTATTTCTGGCTCGTTGGCGTGATTCATGACAACTCGATGCGACGCGGACGTTGACGGGCGGAAGGCGACATCGGTACTAGCCGATGCACCATCGCCAGGTTCCGCGCCGTGCGTCGAAGTCGAGTCCGCTCATGCGCCTGGCGCCTCGATTCGGCAGGCCATCACCGTCATGCGTACGCGGCGTCCAGTAGAGCCGGCAACTCCGTCATCGAGTCAATCACCGCGTCCGGGTGATAGCGACGGATATCTTCGCCGTGATTGTAGCCGTAACTCATGCAAACGATCTGAAACCCGGCCGCGCGCGCAGCCTTAACATCGCTTTGAGAGTCGCCGATCATCAGCGACTGCTCCGGCGTGCAACCCAGCCGTGCGGCGGCGTAAAGCAGCGGGGCCGGATCGGGTTTCTTCTGCGGTAGCGTGTCACCGGCAACGATCAACTCGAAATCGCCATGCACGCCGAGATCGCGGAGCAATGGCGTGGTGAACTGCGCCGCCTTGTTGGTGACACAACCGATCCGATATCCACTGGCCTTGAGATAATCGAGGCCCTCTCGCACACCCGGATACAAACCGCTGCGCTTGGAGGTGTTCTCCTGGTACAACGCCATGAAAATCGGCAACGCACGCGCGAACAGCTCGGCGTCGGGCTCGCCATCAAGCTGGTTGAGCAAGGCCCGCTTGACCAAGCGCTCGACCCCGTTGCCGACCCAGTGCCGAACGGCGGCCTCACCATGCGCGGGCATGCCGAGTTCACGCATCATCTCGTCGACGCAAAATGCGAGATCGGGCACGCTGTCAACCAGCGTGCCGTCGAGATCAATCAAGACCATCAGCGGTCGGCGTAAAGCGCTCACGACGGACTCTAACCTCAGGCCGCCAGTTTCGCAGCGGCGAGTTCCGCCCGCATCGCGGCAATCACGCTGTCATAGGTATTGGGATCGGTGGCCTTTGCAGCCCCAAAGATCGCGGAACCGGCCACGAAGGTATCGGCGCCGGCTTCCTTGATCTGACGAATGTTGTCGGCCTTGACGCCACCATCGATCTCAAGCCGGATATCACGCCCGCTCGCGTTGATCATCTTGCGTGCCTGGCGCAGCTTGTCGAGCGTCGCCGGAATGAATTTCTGACCGCCAAACCCAGGGTTGACCGACATCAACAGGATCATGTCGATCTTGTCCATGACGTATTCGAGATAGCTCAGTGGCGTGCCCGGATTGAAGACCAACCCCGATTTGCATCCCGCGTCGCGGATCAGTTGCAGTGTGCGGTCGATGTGCTCGGACGCCTCGGGATGAAAAGTAATGTAAGTGGCGCCCGCCTCGGCGAAATCCGGCACGATGCGATCGACCGGCTTAACCATCAGATGGACGTCGATCGGCGCGGTGACACCGTGGTCGCGCAAGGCTTTGCAGACCAGCGGTCCGATGGTCAGGTTGGGTACGTAATGATTGTCCATGACATCAAAATGGACGATGTCCGCGCCAGCCGCGAGTACCCGGGTGACTTCCTCTCCCAGCCGTGCAAAATCGGCGGACAGGATGGACGGTGCGATGAAATCGTTAGCCATGCGGAACCCCTCGCGGATCTCTAAAATTTGAAGATTCGGGACTTTAACCGATCTCCGGGCGATTTTCAGCACCCGCGCCAGTCCCATAAGGGATACTCCGATCGTGTTGACATTCGCATTGACGGTTGGATACGAAAAAGGCCCGCTTTCGCGGGCCTTTTTCGTCGGGTGGACGCCCCTCGGGAATTACGGCTTCGGGAAGCTCGCGATATGCGCCGCGAGGTTGTCAATATCCGCGTCGCTGAGGCCCGCGGACATCGCCTTCATCGTGGCGTTCTCACGCTTGCCGGTTTTGTACGCAACCAACTGCTCCTTGACGTAAGCCGCGTCCTTGCCCGCGACGGACGGGTTGGCTGGAGACGCACTGACGCCATTGGCACCATGACATCCCATGCACATTGCATATTTGGACTTTCCGGCCGCCGCGTCGCCTGCCAGTGCGGCTCCGGATGCGATGATCGCCGCGGAGGCCAATACGACGGAAAACAACTTCTTCATTTCACCATTCTCCTAAAAAAATTGACGTTGGGTCGTCACCCTTTGGCTAGACGCTTATTGGTTTCTTGTGCGTATCTTTTACCAGAAGCGGATCCGGCTGCAAAGCGGGCTACATCAATTTCCCCCAACGCGTCCATAATTTTTTTCAACGTGATCGTTCGGCAACCGCCACCGTGTAGTGCGCGCCTTGTTTGAGCTTGTCGTAGTGGCCGAACACATCGTTCAGGTAACGCTTCATAAATTCACGCAAGCCGTTGATCGTCACCACATAGAGCCTGCCACCTGGGTGCAGGCGTTGCCAGGCATCGTGCAGGTGTAGCGTCAACAACTCCTTGCCGACCTTCGCGGGCACATTCGAAGCGATGACGTGAAATCGCCGCGCGGGGTCGATCTGATCGTAGCCGTTGCTGAGCTGGGCCTTCGCGTTCACGAGACCATTCAGGCTGGCATTGCGATTCGCGTAGTCAACAGCGACGAAGTCCTTGTCCACCATGAGGGTCTGCCCGCGCGGCGCGAGCCGGGCCATGACGAGCCCAATCGGCCCATAGCCGCAACCCAGATCGAGGCAATCGTCCGAATCGGTGACGTCGAGTCGATCCAGCAACAAGCGCGTGCCCTCGTCGATCTCGCGCGGTGAGAACAATCCCCAGGTACTGTGAAACGTGAACGCGGATCCGCGCAAGCGCGTCTCAAAGACGATATCGCGGCGCAGCGACGCAAGGTATTCCGAGGTCTCCATTGACTCGATTCAGCGTAATTGCGCGAACAAGCCATCCGCATCGCTGCCAAGCGACTCGGAAGTTGGTCGCAAGAGGCAGAAATGCCCCATCTTGCGTCCCGGGCGGGCGAGCAGTTTGCCGTATAGATGAAGCTTCACGCCGGGATCTACCAGCAAGCGTTCCCAACGCGGCGCGCCCGAGCGCCACAGATCGCCCAGCAGGTTGACCATCGCCACGGGTGAGAGCAGACGAGTGTCACCGAACGGCAACCCGCAGATCATGCGCACCTGTTGCTCGAACTGAGAGCTGACGCAAGCGTCGAGGGTAAAGTGCCCGCTATTGTGCGGCCGCGGCGCGATTTCATTAACCAGTAGTTCTCCGGCGCGTGACACAAAAAACTCAACCGCCATCACGCCGCAATAGGCGAGCGCATCGGCCAACTGTTTTGCCGCGGCGGCGGCGGCCTCGGCGAGGGCAGTATCCACGGTCGCCGGCACCTGGGTACGATAGAGAATACCGTCGCGATGAATGTTCTCTCCTACCGGGTAGCAGCGCGACTCCCCTGCCTCGTTGCGCGCCAGCACCACCGAGATCTCGCGCACGAGGTCGATCTTGTGTTCCAGTACGCAGGGAATCCCGCCCAGGCTCGCGAACGCCGCCGGCAGGTCGGCCGGGTCGACAAGGACGACTTGGCCCTTCCCGTCATATCCGAGCTCGGCACGCTTGAGTATCGCCGGAAATGCGACCGCCGCGGCCGCGGCGGCGAGATCGGATGCCGACTCGATGACCGCGAACGGTGATGTCAGCAACCCGATCGCCTGAATGAAGCGCTTCTCCCGAATGCGGTTTTGCGTCGTTTCAACCGCATCGGCCGACGGTCTGACCGGACATCCCACCGCCAGGCGTCGCAGCACGCTCGCTGGAATGTTCTCGAACTCTGTCGTGACCACGGCGCACGCACCTGCCAGCTCATCCAGTGCCCAGGTATCGGTATAGGCCGCGTGCAAGTGTTCGTCGGCGAAACGACCGGCCGGGCTGTCCGCGTCCGGATCGAGCACGATGACTCTGTAGCCCATCGTCCGCGCGGCGATCGTGAACATACGCCCGAGCTGGCCGCCACCCAGCATGCCCAGCGTCGCGCCCGGCAAGATCATCCGCCTAGCCCTCGGGCGGCAGGCGCATGGCCTCGGCCTTCTCACGCAAGCCGTGGCGGAACGCCTCTAACCGAAGCAGCAGCGCGGGATCGTTCAGCGCCAGCAGCGCGGTCGCGAACAATGCCGCGTTGGCGGCACCGGCCTCGCCGATCGCGAACGTGGCGACCGGAATACCCTTGGGCATCTGCACGATGCTTAGCAAGGAATCCTGCCCGTTCAGATAGCGACTTGGAATAGGTACGCCCAGCACTGGCACGGTGGTTTTCGACGCGAGCATGCCGGGCAAATGCGCGGCGCCGCCGGCACCGGCGATGATGCAACGCAGACCACGACCCGCCGCGGACTCGGCGTATTGAAACATCGCGTCCGGCATCCGGTGCGCCGACAGCACCCGGTATTCGTGCTCGACGCCAAGCTCCTCCAGAATCCGCACCGCGTGCTGCATGACCGGCCAGTCGCTCGCGCTGCCCATCACGACCCCAACGTGTATCTGCGACATGATTTTTACGCCCCGTCAAAAACCATGCTTATACCGAGATGCCCGGGTATTTCCAAGCCCGCCCGGCGGTCGCATTCGCGATCGCGTCTGCTATGATTCGCGGATGAAAGAACCCTCGAAGCTTGAACATCTTCCGCGTCTGGCGCTTCACACCGTCGAATCGGTCGGCTTGCTGATCATCATGATCGCGACGATCATCGCCGCGGGTCACGAGGTCGCGCGCATGATCTCGGTCGGCGCGGTTCATCTCGCCGACCTGCTGTTGCTGTTCATCTATCTCGAGGTCCTCGCGATGGTCGGCGTGTATTACAAGTCGCACTCCCTGCCGGTGCGCATGCCGCTCTACATCGCGATTGTCGCGCTGGCCCGACACATGATCCTCGACATGAAGGAAATGACCGACATGCAGATGCTGACCACCGCGGCCGGCATGTTCATCATTGCGGGTGCGGTTCTGCTGGTTCGCTATGGGCACGTGAAGTTTCCGTATGGCGACGGAGACAGACCCTCGGACATAGACAAGTCCTGAAGGCACGACTTCGATGACAAAAGCACCGTTTGTGTGTGCGATTCACTCGCTGCCGCTCGTTCACCGAGGCAAGGTGCGCGACAGCTACGCGGTCGATGACAAACATTTGCTCATCGTCGCGACCGATCGCCTTTCGGCATTCGATGTCGTATTGCCTACCCCGATTCCGGGCAAGGGCGAGATCCTGACGCAAATCTCGAATTTCTGGTTCGATCGCAACCGCGCGATCATTCCGAACCATCTGACCGGCACCACGCTGGAGTCGGTGCTGCCTGACCCTGAGGAACGCGTCGGTCTCGAACGCCGCGGCGTCGTGGTCAAACGCCTCAAACCACTGCCGATCGAAGCCATCGTGCGTGGTTACCTGATCGGTTCCGGCTGGAAAGACTACCAGCGCACGGGACAAATTTGCGGGCTCGCGCTGCCGCCGGGGCTGGCCTTGGCGGAGCAGTTGCCGGACGCCGTGTTCACGCCATCGACCAAGGCAGCCGTCGGCGACCACGACGCCAATATCGATTTTGCCGAAACCTGCGCCTTGATTGGCCCTGGGCTCGCGGAACAGGTACGCGCCGCGAGCCTCGAAATCTATCGTCAGGCCGCGCGCTACGCGTTGCAACGCGGGATCATCATCGCCGACACCAAGTTCGAGTTCGGGCTCGACGACGCCGGCACGTTGCACCTGATCGACGAAGTGCTTACCCCCGATTCATCGCGGTTCTGGCCGGTGGAGAGCTATCGGCCCGGGATTTCGCCACCGTCGTTCGACAAACAATACGTTCGCGACTATCTGGAAACGCTCGACTGGGACAAAAAGCCTCCAGCGCCAGAACTGCCCGAACCGGTATCGCAGGTCACCGCGCAGAAGTATGCGGAAGCCTTTCAAAGACTTACTGGCGAGTCTTGGGTCGAATAACGCCTTCGATCCCGGGCATTCGCATATGGTTGCCGTCACCCGACCCGATGCATTAGTCTCTCGACCGCGCGTTTTCCGCGCGCCGGACAACACCGAACGCGAAAATGCGCGCGCCGACGATACTGCTAAACACCGTTCCTAGTCAGGAGATTGATTGATGAAAATGATCCCACTCACCCTCGGCACGTCGGCATTGACGCTCGCCCTCGCAACATTTGCCGTGACCGCATGGGCCGATGCCGCAAAACCGGCCAAAGGCGATCCGGGCAACGTCACGCAGGCCGAAATCGACCAGCGTATCCAGTCCAGCAAGGAATCCATTCAGACCCTGGCGCAAGGGCTCGTCGCGGAACTGGAGGCGGCCTCGGAGAAAGGCGGACCGCTCAACGCGCTCGACGTCTGCAATACCAAGGCAGCCGAGATCGCGAATAAGGTCTCCGCCGAGAAAGGCATGAAACTCTCACGTGTGAGCGCCAAGAATCGCAACGTGAAGAATGCCGCCGAAGGTTGGACCAAAACCGTGCTGACCGCGTTCGAAACTCGCTATGCCGCCGGCGAAGGGGCGGACAAGCTGGAGCACCACGAGGTGGTCGAGGTGAACGGCAAACGGGAATTCCGTTTCATGAAGGCCATACCGGTACGCTCCGCTTGCCTGGGTTGTCACGGCACCGAAATCAAGCCGGAAGTGCAAGCCAAGATCAACGAACTGTATCCGAACGACAAGGCGACCAGCTACAAGACCGGCGATCTACGCGGCGCGTTCGTGGTCGTGCAGACGTTTTGAATCAATGCCCCTTGGCCCTGTCAGTGCCCCGCTGGTTGACAGGGCCATTTGATTTCCCGCATTGACACAATTACCGTGTGGTTTTAAGCCACGACCGAATCGCGCATGTCGAAATTACTGGGTAGGGGCGAATGCTATGCGTGTCCGATGCGCGAACTCAGCATTTTCGCCGAGATGCCGTTGCAACGCCTCGAAAGTCTGGGGTTTCACCCCACGGTGATTGGCTATCCCGATGGCGCGGTACTCTATCGGGAGGGCGAGGTCGCGAGCGCGGCGTTTACCCTGCGCACGGGCCTGGTCAAAATCACCAAGAGCCTGCCGAACGGTCGCTCCCAGATCATCCGCGTACTTCACCCGGGCGATTTGCTCGGGCTCGACTGCTTTGCAGGGGGCGACTACCACCACAACGCGATCGCGCTGATCGAATCCGAGGTTTGCCGCCTGCCGATCAAGGAACTCGACGCACTGCGTCAAAGCGATCCTACCATCGACCGGGCGATCATGTTGCGATGGTCCAAGGTTCTCCGCACCACCGAGAATCTCACCGTGGAACTTGGTACCAAGAAGGCCGCGGAACGTCTCGCAAGCTTTCTGCTCGATTGGTGTAAAACGCCTGACGGCGAGGGCTGGAACGACCTGCCGCTATCCCGGCTCGAGCTTGGCGAACTGCTGGGTTTGACGATCGAGACCGTGAGCCGCTTTCTCTCCGACTGGCGCAAGAACGCACTGATCGCCGAGCAAAATCATCGTATCCGTATACTCGACGGCAAGGCGCTGCGCGAAGTCGCGTGCGCCAGCGGCGCGTGTTGAATCGGTCACCTCGGCCATCCGTGCGCTGGCGCACGTCCGCAATTTCCGCGCCCAACGCCATCGAGCCTTGCGACACGCTCGTCGCGCCCGGCCCAGAAGTCCGGCGAGCCCTGCCCGCGCGGACGAACCGAACCCATCATCGTTCGCCGGCCTAGTTGTTTTTCGCGCCTTGGTCCACCCACTGCTTGAGCGCGGCCAATTGCTCGGGTGTCAACGGATCCTTGCCATGCGGCATCTTGATACTCGGATCGGCGCGCCCCTCGACCAGCATGTTCAAGGTGCTGGATGTGCTGTTGCCAGGCACGATGATTGGCCCAAATTTAGTGCCCTTCATCAAGGCGTCATACGACACCTCGCCTGGCTTTGACTCATCAAGCATCAGCAAGCCGCTCGCTTTGTAACCCTTGCCGTCCGGTGTGTGACATTCGAGGCAGTTGGCCTTGATGATCGGCGCGACGTCCGCTGCGAAGCTCACGGGCTTGACGGCCGGTTCCTGCTTGCCGCAGCCCGCCAGCAACGCGCCGCCGGTGACGGCCAGAACGGCAACATATAGGACTCTGTTCATCTCGATACTCCTGATTCGGGTGGGCGATGGCGGCGAATTCTAACCTATTTTTTTACGCTAATGGCGCCCCCCCGCAAGGACATTGACTTTGATCAAGCCCCGCCACGATTGGCAGTCGCAACTGGCTCCAGTATTCTGTGCGTCTTCCAGTCGAGAGCCCCGCCATGAAAGTCAACGGTCAGGATTACCGTTCCATTTGGGTCGCCCGTGACGGCGAAACCGTCGAGATCATCGACCAGACGCGCCTACCGCACGAATTCCGCGTGGTGCGACTACGCACGCTCGACGACGCAGCCCGCGCGATCCGCGAAATGTGGGTCCGCGGCGCGCCACTGATCGGTGCGACCGCGGCGTATGGTCTCTGTCTCGCGCTACGTGAGGATGCCAGCGATACCCACCTCGAACGCGCCTGCGCCACGCTGCTCGAAACACGCCCCACCGCGATCAATCTACGCTGGGCGCTCGACGAAATGCGCGCGGCCTGCCAGCCCACCCTGGGTACCGAGCGAATCGCGACGGCCTACCGCCGCGCAGCCGAGATTTGCGACGAAGACGTCGCGATCAACGCCCGGATCGGCGAGCACGGCCTCGGGTTGCTGCGCGAACGTTGGGCTTACAAGGGCGAACGCGGGGTGCTCAATGTACTCACTCACTGCAACGCGGGTTGGATCGCGACGGTGGATTGGGGCACGGCGCTGGCACCGATCTACAAGGCACACGACGCGGGACTGCCCATTCATGTCTGGGTCGATGAAACTCGGCCTCGTAACCAGGGCGCCAGCCTGACCGCGTGGGAATTGAACGCCCACGGCGTGCCGCATCACGTCATCACCGACAATGCCGGCGGGCACCTGATGCAACACGGCCAGGTCGACGCCTGTATCGTGGGCACGGATCGGACCACCGCGAATGGTGACGTGTGCAACAAGATCGGCACCTACCTGAAGGCGCTCGCGGCGGCCGACAATCAAGTGCCGTTCTATGTCGCGCTGCCCAGCCCCACGATCGACTGGCGCATCAACGACGGTTTGCGCGAGATCCCGATCGAAGAGCGCGACCCGCGTGAAGTCACCCATATCCAGGGTCGCGACGAAGCCGGGCAGCTACGGTCCGTGCAGTTGCCGCCCGACGGCAGTCCGGGCTTCAATCCGGCGTTCGACGTGACGCCCGCGCGCCTCATCACCGGGCTGATCACCGAACGCGGGGTTTGCGGCGCCAGTCGCGACGGTTTGCGCGCGCTGTTTCCTGACCACGCGACGCGGAACGCCGGTACCCCTCGTCACGACTAGCTGAACAACGCTCGCTGCGGCAGCAAGCCCATGTCGATATCGTCCACCGGCTGCGGTCGATGCACAAAGTAACCTTGCGCGAAATCCACACCGAGCCTACGCAGCGTATTGATCGTCCAATCATTCTCCGCGAACTCCGCGACCGTTTGGACGCGCATCTCACGAGCGACGTGGGTGATTGCCTCAACGATCGCGCACTCCACGCTACCGTTCTGCATCTGCCGGACGATCTTGCCGTCGATCTTGATGTAGTCCACGTCCAAGCCTTTCAGGTAGCCAAACGACGATACGCCACTGCCGAAATCATCGAGTGCGAACCGGCATCCGATCTCTTTCAAGCGCTGAATGAAATCACGCGCGGCCTGGAGATTGGTGATCACGGCCGTCTCGGTGATCTCGAAGCAGATTTGTCCGGGCAATACCGCATGTAGCTCGAATAGATCCAGTACCTCGTCGAGCAGCTCGTGGTCCGACAGCGACTGCCCCGAGAGGTTGATCGAAAACGAGCTCAGCTCCTCGTTGACAAGGTCGGGGTGGATCATCCGTAACTGCCGAGTAAGGTTACCGATCCAGGTAAATGCCTGCCGGATGATCGCGCGATCCAGCTCGGGGGCGAGACCGTAGCGTTCAGCGACGGGTACGAACGACGCCGGCGTTACCAGTCCGCCCGCGTCGTCCAACATCCGCACCAGCAGTTCATAATGGCGACTGCGGGGCGTTTGGCCGTCGACGCGCCGGATCTCCTGCGCGTGTAGTACCAGCCGATTGTCGCGAATGGCCTGGGGAATCTGATGAGTCCAGTTGGTTTGTTGCTTCTCCTGATTCCACCAGCGGTCGCGGCCACTGAAGACGTGAATCCGATTGCGTCCTTCGTTCTTCGCGCGATAGCAGGCACTGTCGGCCGCGGTCATGGCCTCGTTGGCGTCCGAGAGGTCTCGGTTGATCGTCGCGACACCGATACTGACCGCCAGCTCAAACAGTCGGCCACGCCAGACAAAGCGATACTCCTGAATCAACGCGCGTAAGGTTTCGGCCGTTTCCAGCGCCGCGCGCGTGCTGACCTGCGGCATCAGCACACCGAATTCATCGCCGCCCAGCCGACCCAGTGTGTACTGCGACGGCAACACCCGGCGCATCGTCGCCGCGAGCTGCCGCAACAAGGTGTCGCCGGCCGCGTGCCCGCAGCTATCGTTGACAATCTTGAATTGGTCGAGATCGAGCACCAGCAGCCCATGCGCGACCTTCTCCGCTTGCGCCCGCTGGCACAACCGTTCGAGCTGGCGTTTGAACTCCCGCCGGTTGGTCAGCTTCGTGAGTGAATCATGGCTGGCATGCCAGGCAAGCTCCTTCGCCATCGCCTCGGCCTTGAACACCTGCGCCTGCAGTCCTTCCTCAACGTCGCGAGCATCGCCAGCCACTCGGCGCGCGATCAAGATGCCCAATGCAACCGCCACCAACAAAATCGCGAAAGACAGAATCGATGCGCTGCTCAGCTTTTCCTCGGCGCCCGTGAGCTGCTGGCGTTCCTGCGCGCGCACCACGTGCAACAGCTCGCGGATGGCCGCGGTCTCCTCGACCTGAGTCACGCGACTGCCCAACAGGATCGCACGTAACTCCGCCAGATCCGCGCCTTCATACACGAGCGCGACCAGATCCTTGTGCATCTCGGCGTATTGTTGAGTGAGCGCGGCCAGCCGGGTCCAGGCCGCTTGCTCCTCGGGCATCACTTCCAACGCGGAATAGGCCTCGCGCAGCTCGAGGAACCGCCCGCCGAGCTCCAGATATTGTTGGTGATAGCTATCGCGTTCGATCGGGTCGGGTTCGACGTAGATTTGCACCAACAGCAGATTACGCCGCTGCTTGATGTGGTACATCTCGGTCAGCAAACTGCTTTTTTGATTGTAGACCTGCACCGAATCTCGCAGCTCGCCCGTGGTCGCGGAAAGCTGCTGAACCAGCACCGCGACCACGAACACCATCAGCGCGATCAGGGTGACGAACCCTGGAACTATCAACCTGTTCATCCTTGAAGCAATCATTCGCTGAATCCTTTCCGCGATAACCAAAATAAACCAACTCGCACAAACCAATACAGCCGTCCCTCGACCGTGATCGAAATCGTACTATCCTTGCCCTGAACCCGGTGCGACCCCCGTCACAAAAATTTTCCGGCTACAGCGTTCGATTGACCATTGGTCGGGTCTACTAACTTCAACGAATCATGGACCTACGTCATTCCACTCGGTTAGTCGGGAAAATACTCCGGTCGTCGGCACTCACGCGCGCAAGCCACTGATCCAGCGCCAACGCGCCCGCGCCGCCGAACATCAACGCGGCACAGATGCCCAGCCACAACAGGGAAACGTCGACCGGTAAACCCGCCTCCCCGGTTTGTAACGCAGCCATCACCGGCACCGCGATCCACACCGCCAGCGCGGCCGCGACCGGGCGCACCAGGCATCCGCCCAGGAACACAACACCGGCCACCAACAGCCAAACGCCCGATTGCGATTCCGCGCCGGCCGTGACCCACGGCAAGGTCGCCGGCGCACCCGCGAGCAACCGTTGCCCTTCCGCCAGCAACAGGACGGCGGCCGGAAGTCTGAGAAACAGATTGCCCATGCCATGGGTGGCGCAGACCGCGTGCAAAATACCCATCATGTTCGTTCTCCTCTTGATCGTTGGGTCGATTGACGAACCCTTCACGCTGATCGGGCGCCACGGAAGCTTTTTACATTCCCCCGCCCAACGCCGACAATACCGCCCGATTTCAACCGGATCGAGTTTATCCGCATGCGCATCATCACCCTCAACGCCAACGGTATACGCTCGGCCGCGAAAAAGGGCCTGTTCGACTGGCTACCGGGGCAGAACGCCGATGTCGTCTGCATCCAGGAAACCAAGGCTCAGGAACACCAACTGGGTGACGGAACATTCCGCCCCGATGGCTACTTCAGCTACTACGTCGACGCCGAGCGCAAGGGCTATAGCGGCACCGCGCTCTACAGCCGACGCGAGCCCGACGAAATCGTCACCCGCATGGGGTGCGTCGAATTCGACGCCGAGGGGCGCTACCTGGAGGCGCGCTTCGGTGATCTGGCGGTGGTGTCGCTCTACGTGCCCTCCGGTTCCTCGGGTCCGGAACGGCAGGCGTCCAAGGATCGCTTCCTCACCTACTTCATGCCCTTCCTGGAGCAACTGCGCCAACAACCCCGGCGCTACGTAATCTGTGGCGACTGGAACATCGCGCACCGCCCCATCGACCTCAAGAACTGGAAATCGAACCAGAAAAACTCCGGCTTCCTGCCGCATGAACGCGCCTGGCTCGATCGGCTATTCGACTCGGTCGGGTATGTCGACGGATTCCGTGAGATCAACCCGAACCCCGAGCAATACACCTGGTGGTCGAATCGCGGCCAAGCCTGGGCCAAGAACGTCGGTTGGCGGATCGACTATCAGATTCTCTCACCCGCTTTGCGCGGCACCGTTCGTGCCGCGTCGATCCACACCGCGCAGCGCTTCTCCGATCACGCGCCGCTGATCATGGACTACGATTTTGCCTACGGTTGAAGCCACGGTCGAAGCACACGCCGCCCGCACCTGGCGCGAGGCGGCCGCGCTTTACGCCCATTCGCGGGTGCTCGCCATGCTGTTTCTCGGGTTCGCGGCCGGATTGCCGTTCCTGCTGGTTTTCGCGACGCTCACCGCCTGGCTGACCCAGGCTGGCGTCAGCCGCGGCGCGATCGGGTTCTTCAGCTGGATTGGTATCACCTATTCGATCAAGGTGTTCTGGGCGCCCGTCGTGGATCGCCTGGCGCTGCCAGGACTCACGCGCTGGCTTGGGCGGCGACGCGGCTGGATCCTGCTGGCACAACTCGGCATCGCGATCGGCCTGATCGGAATGTCGCAAACCGACCCTGCGACACAACTCACGCAAGTCGCGCTATTTGGACTATTGGTCGCGTTCTCCTCCGCCACGCAGGATATCGCGATCGATGCCTGGCGAATCGAGTCCGCGCCGCCGGAACTCCAGGGTGCGATGGCCGCCACCTATCAGATGGGCTACCGCATCGCCCTGCTCGCGGCCGGCGCCGGCGCGTTATTCATCGCCGCGAGTTATTCGTGGCCCGCCGCCTATCTCGCGATGGCCGCGCTGGTCGGGGTCGGTGTCGCAACGGTGCTGTTGGTCGCGGAACCCGCGCGGAGCACTCAAGTCGCCGCGGAGCGCGAGGCTGCGGCGTTGCTCGGCCTGCAAACCACATCGCGCGCCGGATGGCCACGCCGCTTCGTGACCTGGTTTACCGCGGCGGTGGTCATGCCGTTTGTCGACTTCTTCAAGCGCAATGGCCGGCATGGGCTTTGGGTGCTGCTATTCATCGCCCTATTCCGATTGACCGACATCACGATGGGCGTGATGGCAAACCCGTTCTATCTCGATATCGGCTTCACGCTGGAGCAGATTGCCAGCGTCGCCAAGGTGTTCGGCGTGCTGATGACGATTGTCGGCGCGATACTGGGGGGCATGATCGTCGCCCGATTCGGCGTCGTTCGGACCTTGGTGCTCGGCGGGCTGATGGTGATCGGCAGCAACCTGCTGTTCGCCGCGTTGGCGCATAGCACGCCCAATCTGTGGTGGCTGGCGCTCGTCATTGGTGCCGACAACCTCGCCGCCGGCATCGCCGGTTCGGCCTTCATCGCCTACCTCTCCGGACTCACCAACATTGCGTACACCGCCACGCAATACGCGCTATTCAGCTCCCTAATGACCTTGCCCGGCAAGTTTCTCGGCGGCTTCTCCGGCATGGTCGTGGAGTCCGTCGGCTACCCGTGGTTTTTCCTCTACACCTCGGCGCTCGGGATTCCGGCGCTACTGCTGGCGATATACTTTTTGCGGCGCACCGGCGCTCGCGGCGCTTGAACCCGAAGCGACCGATCGCCCGCTCAAACGCGTTCCCGGACGCGGTTCGGATCGATCCGTCAATGCCGACTACCCGACGTCGCGGCGGCCACGAGGGCACGGCCTTGCGGGTCGGGCTGAGCCTGGTGTAGCCAGATCCGCCATTCGTGATGCACCCGACGGTAGATGTTGGTCGCCAACATCACCCCACGCAGTCGCTCGTCGACCCAGAGCAGCTCGCGCAGGGTATGCACGCTCAGGTCGTCGTTCGTCTGGCGCAGAACATCGCTCGGCGTGATCGCGAAACGCGCCTGATCGTCAGCCAGCATTTCCTCCCACCCATTGCGTACCGCGATTCGCCCTTCGCGGCGACTGTCCCCGGGATGCAAACAGATGATGCTATCGTCGGGCACCCAGACCGCCATCATCTGATCGAGATCGCCGGAGGAGAACGCCGCGTAGAACGCCGCTTCGGCCTGGTCGGGCGTGTCGAATTCATACCCCGGCTTCATGGGGCCCGTTGCAGGCGTCGCTCTGGCTCGCATGGTTGTCTCCCCTCGGTTGTTACTGGTCGGGTTTATGCTAACTTAGCCGCCGAGCATTCGACCGAATAACCCATACATGTCACGCATTCTATGTACCGGCGTCGCGACCCAGGATCACCTGTTACGGGTGGCGCACTACCCGACGGAGGACTCCGAGCTGAGGGCACTGGCGCGATCCCGCCAGAGTGGCGGCAACGCGGGCAACACCGCGCGGGTGCTGGCGCAATTCCGCCACGAGGTCGAGTTGCTCGCAACCCTGGCGCTGGACGCCGATGGCGAGTGGCTCACGCGCGAGCTTGAAAGCGCTGGGGTGGGCCTGCGTTATTGCCCACGTCGGCCCGGCGCAACGCCGACCTCATTCATCACGCTCGCGGCCGACCGCGCCACGCGCACCATCGTGCACCATCGCGACTTGCCCGAGACCACGCCTGACGCGCTCGACAACCTCCCGATCGCAGTGTTCGACTGGTTTCACTTCGAGGGCCGCGCCGTGCCCGAGACCCGCGCGATGCTGGAGCGCATCCGTGCGGTGCGCGTCGACCAGGGTATCTCGCTGGAGATGGAGAAGCCACGCCCCGGGATCGAGGATTTGCTGCCGCTCGCGGACATCCTGTTGTTCTCGCGCGCCTACGCCTTGGCACTCGGCTACACCGATCCCGAGCACTTTCTGAGCGAACAGCACCGGCAAAATCCGCGAGCGGCGCTACTCACGTTGACTTGGGGCGACGCTGGCGCCTACGGCATCGAGTGCGATGGCACGGTGCATCGATGCCCTGCCCAAACACCGGGCAACGCAATCGACACCCTCGGCGCCGGCGACACCTACAACGCCGGCGTGATTCATGCGCTGGTATCGGGACGCGGACTGCGGGCGGCGATCGCCTACGGCGTGCGGCTCGCGGGACGCAAGGTCACGCAGCACGGATTCGCGCACCTTGCCGATCGGGAACCGCTATGAACCGACGCTGGCTGTGCACGCAACGCGCGCTCGACGCCACCCGGGGCAAGAGCCTGGCCATCGAACGCGATGGGCAGTCGACCGATATCTTTCTGGTGCGTGACGCCGATGGCAGCGTGCATGGCTACGTCGACCGATGTCCGCACGCCGGTTCGCCACTCGCCTGGCGCGCCGATGAATACCTGGACGACGAGGGTGAGCACATCATCTGTGGCACCCATGCCGCGCTGTTCCGCATCAGCGACGGCGCGTGCCGCGGCGGCCCTTGCAAACGACAGGCGCTCACCAAGCTCGTGCTCGAAGTCGACGGCGACAACATCTACCTGGTCGGCTGAACGCGCTTCGGCCGAAATTGCGATAGCCTGCCCGTTTCGAGCACGACACACGACGTTCAATTACCAGCTTCTGTGAACCGTCCAAAGTTCCGCCCGCGAGGGAAGCGCTATCATCCCATGCAGTTGCCCGCACCCAAGGTCCTGGGAACCGACGCAAGGAACCCGTTTGACAGGAGCGCATCGCGACGAAAACCGGGCCGGCCGTGGCCATTGCCTCGATCATCCGAAAGACTGGCGCTGGCTCGCCAAGACAGCGGATCGATGTGAGGGTTCACGTCCCGGTTTTCTGACCGCTCAATGCTCCAGTTCAACGAGTTGGCGATGCGCGGCAAGGACTGCCAGCCCGTCGGATTGGGGTGAAAATCGTAAGAAAGGAATCGTCATGCACATGGAATATTCGTCGAAAGACTCTGGCTCACTGGCTTGTTATCGCGTCATCATCGTCGCTTGCGGTGTCGCCACGACCGTCGTCCTCATCGCGTTACATCTGCTCAATCTCAGCATTGCGCGGCACATCGACGCCGCGTTACAAGGCCCGACCCAATCGACCTCGCCGCTGGCGACCGTTCGCGCCGCGCACCGGGTGGTGAACCGTCCCGATAACGGGCCAATGCCCACCGCGGCCGATCGCGGCGTCAAGCCTGAAGATGCGCCGGCCCTGGGTCGACCCGCCCCCGCGTCACCCAATCCGTGGGCGACCACCGGCTGGCATGACACCTTCGCCACGGCGCCCAACGCGCTGATATACACGGCAAGCGCCAAAACGAAGCGCGGCACGAAGTCGCAGGCCATCGACGGCTGCGCCAGCGCCGAAGCGGAGCTGCGAGCGTTAAAGGAACATTATCGCAGCGGCTATAAGCTGCGCGACAGCGAATCGCTCCGGACGCGCGAAGCCGAACTGCAACGCCAGCGCTGGACCCATTGTCGCTGACCGCGACTTGAGTCGCAGCGCCCCTCGCGTTAGCGTGAAGGACATGCCCTACACGCGGTACGCACCCCACCAGACGGTCACCACCCCGTTCGACGCGCTCCACAACGCGGTGCTATTGGCCGAGTTTCGGGTCGCGCGCGCGAGCGAACAGGCCCGACGCAGTCATTTCTTTGGCGACCGCTTCGAAAACCTCTACCTACCCGAGACCGTGATGCCGGCGTTGTCGCCGGTGCTGCAATTCGCGCGGCAAGCAGCACAATCTCACCTCGGACTCGCTGCATTGCCGCGCTTGGGTTTTTGGTTCAACGAAATGGCGCCTGGTCAACGCACCCTGCCGCATACCCACGACGATGA
>JBHJOI010000116.1:0-19742 GCA_050329935.1 Thiotrichales bacterium
ATACGGTCGCGAACGCTTGCGACGTTCGCCATGCCATCGATGGCAACGCCAACGACGATCGCATCCTTGTCTTTATGCGCGTCATGAAAATCCGACATCACCGGCTTTTCACGCATGCAAATGCCGCAATCGGTCGCCCAGAACATGACCAATGTCCATTTGCCCTTGCCGACGTAATCATCGAGGCTCGCTGCCTTGCCCTCCAGGGTGCGCAGGTCGAGATCGGGCGCCGCGAACGCGCTTCCCGACGTGAACACGAATAGTAGGGTGAGAAGTAAGAGTCGATTCACTGAAACCTCCTGGGGCTAGGCAGAAAAAACGCATTGAAGACCGAGGCGCGGCGCACAGCAGCCACGCATCGTTATATCAGGATCGCACCGCGGCGATACAGATTACCGGTCGCCCGCGCGCCATTCACGGTTCAATCGTCGCTGAGCTTGGACCGGCACAGCTCACGATAGCGAACACCCTGCTCCAACGGCTCGGAGCGAAAGAGGCATAGCGTCGAGGCTTTCCATAGGATCGGTGGAACAGCACGGTCAGGCGGCGGCAGCCTCACCTTGCGGCGAAGGGTGCAATGCGGTTGAAATGGACGGTCACGCGGCGGCATCCCACAGCGCGCCGCGATCGCATCGCAGTGGTTCACCAGATCGAGCAATGCCTGAGGGGGATTCCGGCAGCCGATCCAAACCACGCGCGCGCGGCGATACCAATCGACATAATCGAGCGCTAGCGTGAACGCAGGCATCGCTGTCCCGGCCAGCTCCGCTTCCACGCAAATGATCGCCGCTGGCGGAACGGTCCCGAGATACCGCAGCGTCATATGCAGATTTTCAGCGGGCATGAGGCGACCATCGGGCAAATCGGCCGATCGGTTCAAGCGGTCGATCGCCGTTCGCGCTTCGTCATCGGGACTCAACGCCAAGAACACACCTGTCATCGCGCATTTGCCCCGGATTTACTCAACCTGCCCGCCACCCTAAGATCAAACGCCGCCCCAATGGATGATCCGGCACGAGCGGGCGAAGGCAATCCTGAGCATTGGCGACCAAACGGGCGTCCGAGTGCGCCGAGCTTGCGTTGAAACGTGATGTTGCGCGGCGCAGCGGCTGAGTGCTGCGATGCAATCATTTTGTGGGGACGTGCCGGGTTACGGCGCCATCGCGGCGGCGGCCTCCTCGAACTGAATCTGCAGCCGCGTTTGCGCGTGGCGGGCGGCAAGGCGCACGTAGTGTTCAGCCGAATAAACGAGATAGTCGCGCTCCTCGGCGCTCAACGCGCGGGCCTGTCGTGCGGGCGATCCAAGGTAGAGGTACCCGCCCGCGAGGCGTTGACCCGGTGTCACCAGGGTGCCCGCGCCCAGCATCGCGCCGGTTTCGATCACCGCGCCATCGAGTACGACGCACCCGATACCGACGAAGCACCCTGATTCGAGCGTGCAGGCGTGGAGTGTGACGTGATGTCCCACGGTCACGCGATCACCAACGACCAGCCCGCGTCCACCGGGTTTGTAATGGCTGTCATGCGTCACGTGCAGCACGCTTGCGTCCTGGATGTTGCTTTCGTCGCCGACCACGATGGAATGCACGTCGCCGCGAATGACCGCATTCGGCCAGACCGAGCTGCGTGCGCCAATGCCAACATCACCGATGACGACGGCGGCGGCGTCGACGTATGCCTCGCGATGGATGCGAGGGTGCTGCGCTTCGAATCGTCTGATCATGGCTGCTGTGCTCCGGGGGGTTGGCGGTGGCCGGTTGCGGTATGCTAGGCGAATTCCGAAATTGTATGAATATTGGCATGTCGTATCAGGATTATAGGTATCGTTTCCATCCACGCCATGGCGTGCTGGGCCGCCTGCAAGCCTACGCGCGGCTGGTCCGGCTCGACAAACCGATCGGAATCTTGCTGCTCCTTTGGCCAACACTGTGGGCGCTGTGGATCGCGGCCGCGGGGCTGCCCGATTGGCATGTGCTGCTGGTGTTCGTCGCCGGTGTAACACTGACGCGATCGGCCGGTTGCGCGATCAACGACTTTGCCGATCGCGACTTTGATCCCCATGTCACGCGCACCCGCCAACGCCCGCTTGCCGCGCACGAGATCCGGCCATTCGAGGCTGTGCTGGTCGCCGTGGCCCTGACGCTGATCGCCTTCGGACTGGTGTTGACGCTCAATCGCGCCACGCTGTGGATGTCGGTCGGGGCGGTGTTCCTCGCGGCCACCTATCCCTTCATGAAGCGTTATCATTACATGCCCCAAGTCCACCTCGGCGTTGCTTTCGCTTGGGCGATTCCGATGGCATTCACCGCCCAGACCGGGGCACTGCCCAGTCAGAGCGGATGGTTACTATTCCTGGCCGCGGTGCTGTGGACCACTGCCTACGACACGATGTACGCGATGGTCGACCGCGACGATGACCTCAAGATTGGTATCAAATCGACTGCGATCCTGTTCGGTGACGCCGATCGGGTCGGGATCGCATTGCTCCAGATAATGATGTTTCTGGCGTTGATCTTCGTCGGTCGGCTGGAGCAGCTCGGCTGGGCCTATTACCTAGGGCTGGCGATCGCCGCGGTACTCGTGCTATATCAGCAATTCTTGATCCGCGACCGTAAGCCATCCGATTGCATGCGCGCGTTCCTCAATAATAACTACCTCGGACTCGTGGTCTTCGTTGGGCTCGCGCTCGAACGCTGGCTGGCCACCCGCGTCGGCGTTTGACTCGCGGCGGCTTCGCCAGTATGATCCCGCGTCTTTCTGAAATCGCCTTCGGTTGGAGATAACACCATGTACGCGGTCATCAAGACGGGCGGAAAACAATATAGGGTCGCTCAAGGCGACGTGCTTCGGGTCGAAAAACTCGACGCCGAACCCGGTAGCGACGTCAATTTCGACCAGGTATTGCTGGTCGCGGATGGCGAAAATGTGACCGTCGGCGCCCCGACTGTCACCGGAGGCATGGTCAACGCCAAGGTGCGCGATCACGTGCGCGGCGACAAAGTGCTCATCGTCAAGTTTCGTCGTCGCAAGCACTACCGTAAGCAGGCCGGGCACCGGCAGCATTACACTGAAGTAGAAATCACCGGGATCAGCGCCGGCTAATCGCCCGGCACCCAGGCCAGTCAGAGGATAATTCCATGGCACACAAAAAAGCAGGCGGCAGTTCCCGCAACGGTCGCGACTCACAATCCAAGCGCCTTGGCGTCAAGCGTTTTGGTGGTCAGTTCGTGTTGGCAGGCAACATCCTGGTGCGTCAACGGGGCACGCAATACCACCCCGGCGAGAATGTTGGTTGCGGCACCGACTACACCTTGTTTGCGAAATCCGACGGATTTGTCGAGTTCCGCGTTGGCGGGCCGAAAAACCGGCGCTTCGTCAGCATTCGCCCAGTGGAGCAATCCACGGAGCAATAACCTGGCGTTGCCGGTCGGCTTCCGAAGCCCCGCCCAGAGCGGGGCTTTTTCGTTGTAAGCTTGGACGGCCAATGAGCCTAACCCCGGAATATCGAATCTCATGAAATTTGTCGACGAGGCACGCATCAAGGTCAAGGCCGGAGACGGTGGCAGCGGCTGCGTGAGCTTCCGTCGCGAAAAATACATCGAGTACGGTGGCCCCAATGGCGGCGATGGTGGCGATGGCGGTAGCGTGTTTCTCGTTGCCGACACCAATCTGAACACCTTGCTCGATTTTCGCTATACGCGCCACTTCGAGGCCGAGCGCGGCGAAAACGGCGGCACCAACAACTGCACCGGCCGCGGCGGCGCCGATCTTGAGATACCCGTGCCGGTCGGCACCCTGGTCCGCGACACCGACACCGACGAGCTGATCGGCGACCTGGTCGAACCCGGGCAGCGCCTGCTGGTCGCGCAAGGCGGCTGGCACGGGATCGGCAACACGCGCTTCAAGAGCTCCACCAACCGCACACCGCGCCAACATACCCCCGGCAAGCCGGGTGAGCTGCGGGAGCTGTATCTCGAACTCAAGCTGCTGGCCGACGTGGGGCTGCTCGGCCTGCCAAACGCCGGCAAATCAACCCTGATCAGCGCGGTATCGGCGGCACGGCCCAAGATTGCCGATTATCCCTTCACCACGCTCAACCCCCATCTCGGTGTCGTGGATGCCGGCGCCCATAAGAGCTTCGTCATGGCCGACATTCCCGGTCTGATAGAAGGCGCGGCCGACGGTGCCGGCCTGGGAATTCAGTTCCTGCGACACTTGGCACGCACCCGACTCTTGCTGCACCTAGTCGACCTGGCGCCGCTGGACCCGAGTCAATCGCCGGCTGACGCCGTGCGCGTGATCGAGGCGGAACTCGCCAGCCACAGTGCCGAGCTCGCCGACAAACCGCGCTGGCTGGTACCGACCAAGATTGACGCACTCAGCCCCGATGAAGTCGCCGAACGGGTGCAATCCCTGATCGACGACCTCGCCTGGAGCGGTCCAACCTATCCTGTTTCGGCCGTGGCCCGACAGGGCCTGGACCCATTGATCAACGCCATCATGAGCTATTTGGAGCAACCCACCGATGCAACTGGATGAGCGCCTGAAGCACGCGCGACGCTGGGTATTCAAGATCGGCAGCGCACTGCTTACCAACGACGGCCGCGGCCTCGACCGCGATGCTCTAAGCGATTGGGCGGACCAACTCGCGATCTTGCGCGGCGAAGGCCGCGAGGTTGTGCTTGTTTCGTCCGGCGCGGTCGCTGAAGGTATGAGCCGACTTGGCTGGAAAAAGCGCCCCCACGCGCTACATCAGCTGCAGGCCGCAGCCGCCGTCGGACAGATGGGATTGGTACAAGCCTATGAAAGCTGTTTTCAGCAACACCAGCTACACAGCGCACAGGTACTGCTGACCCACGAAGACATGCGCGACCGCGCGCGTTACTTGAATGCGCGCAGCACACTCAAGACCCTGCTCGGACTCGGAGTCATCCCCGTCATCAACGAAAACGATACGGTCGCGACCGACGAAATTCGCTTCGGCGACAACGACACCTTAGGCGCGCTCGTCGCCAATCTAATTGAGGCCGACGTGCTCGTGATCCTGACCGATCAGGAAGGTCTCTACGACCGTGACCCTCGCAAGGATCCCGGCGCCACCTTGGTCCAGGCCGCACTCGCCGATGACCGTCAGCTCGAGGGTTTCGCCGGTGATGCCGCCTCGGAGCTGAGCCGCGGAGGAATGCGCACCAAGGTGCTCGCCGCCAAACGTGCGGCTCGCTCCGGCACACACACGATCATCGTTGGCGGCACCATTCCGCGCGTCATGCTAAGGGTCGCGCATGGCGAACACCTCGGTACCCGCCTGCTCGCGGACAAACCAATCACCGCCGCACGCAAGCAATGGATAGCCAACCAGCTCAAATCGCGCGGCAAGCTTTGGTTGGACGACGGCGCGGTTCAAGCTTTGATCACCAGTCGCAAGAGCCTGCTAAGCGTCGGCGTACGGCGGGTCGAGGGTGAGTTCGAACGGGGCGACGTCGTGACGTGCGTCGACCTCAACGGTAACGCGGTCGCGCAAGGCTTTATCAATTACAACGCAGGCGAATCGACCCAGATCGCCGGCCACCCGAGCGAGCACATCGAACGCCTGCTCGGCTACATCGACGAACCAGAGCTGATCGACCGCGACAACCTGATTCTTCTTTGACCGACGCGCTGCCGCACCAAACCAGCCCGCGAACGATGTGCAAAAAGAAACCGGCGTTAAGCCGGTTTCGTATTCGTTCTTAAGCGACCGCCGCAGGTCTACATGACCTTAATGTGCGCGTTGAGACGGCTCTTGTGGCGAGCTGCCTTGTTGGCGTGCACCAAACCTTTCGTTGCGGTGGTATCGAGCATTGAAACGGCATCCCGATAGGCGACCTCTGCGGCCTGCTTGTCACCGGACGCGATCGCAGCGCGTACGCGCTTGACGTAGGTACGCATGCGAGAGCGTAACGCCATGTTGTGTTCACGGCGTTTAACGGCTTGACGGGCCCGTTTCTTTGCGGAAGCGATGTTGGCCAATGTCTGCTCCTGACTACTGCGGAATGGCGAAAACAGGGCGCGAATGCTACATTGGTTGCGGCTCTGGTTCAAGTAGTAAAATTGTCATTTCCGCCTTGAATCGTGCCTACGCAACTCGGTCCGCGCTACTGTCACAACGTCCACCGAGCCGGCGCCGTGGTCAAGCAATGTCAGTGCGAGCTCACGCACGGTGGCGCCGGTAGTCATTACGTCGTCCACGATGGTGGCTCGATCAACGCCGGAAAGTGGTGCGCACGCGAACGCACCCGTTAAATTATGTCGGCGGGCCTCCGCCGAAAGCTCGGCCTGCTCGCGCGTGGGCTGACGCCGGCGCACGGCGGTCCGTGCCAGCGGGATACCCAATCGCCGCGACAATGGCAAGGCCAGCTCAATGGCCTGGTTGAACCCGCGCTGACGCAACCGCGCGGGGTGTAGCGGCACCGGCACCAACAGTTGCGTGCCCCGCAACGCCTCTTCGAAGCGCAGCGCCAACAGCTCCGCAAGCCAACGCCCTGCCCAAAGCCGCTCGCGGTACTTCAGGTCCGCGACCAAACGATCGATCGGCGCCGAATAATGGAACAGACTCAACACGCGTTGATAAGGCGGCGGCTCCTTCAGGCATGCGCCGCACCTCGCCACGGAAGCCGCCGGCAACGGCAACCCGCATCGCTCGCAGGCGTGCTCGATCCACGGCAACTCGGTCAGACAGGCTGGACAGAACAAGTCCGCGCCAGTTACCGACGCCCTGCAGCGGTAACAGGCGCCACCCCATAGCTGTCGCAGCCATCGCCTACCGGGTATACCGTTCAGCACCACAATTGACACTCCCCGGATTGAAGCTAGACTGATCTGTCCATTTTTCGAGCGACTCGCTACCATAACTGAACCATGGCACAGAAAACCATCAGCGCCGAGTCGGCGCGCAAATCGGCCGGCTGGTTCGACTTGGGCAATATCGTCGCCATCGCGGTGCCGGTATTGATACCGCTCTGGTTCGCCGCATCGATGCTGCTGTACGCAATGATGCGGCATCATCCGAATCCGCGCGTAGGCCATTACACCCAATGGGCTGCCTACCGCTTCTATGGTTTGATCGGCGCGATCATTCCTGTCGCCACGTTTTTCACCCAGGGCTTGAAACCCTACCTCGTGATCTGGGCGATCGCCGCGGCGATCATGATACCCTGGTCCATTCATAGCCTATGGCGTATCCGTCGGGACGATTGGCAGGATACCGACTACGACGCCATCCGTTCGCTTGGGGATTCACACTGACATGAACACGCCGCGCCACGATTGGAGACGCGAAGAAGTCCTCGCGCTGCTCTCCCGCCCCTTCAACGACCTGCTGTTCACGGCGCATACGATTCACCGGGAGCGATTTGACCCCAACCGGGTGCAGGTCAGTACGTTGCTCAGCATCAAGACCGGAGCCTGTCCGGAGGATTGCGGTTATTGCCCGCAAAGCGCGCACCACCATGTCGAGTTGGAGCGCGAGCGTTTATTGCCGCTTGACGAAGTCGTCTCCACCGCGCGCGCGGCGAAGGCGCGAGGTGCCACCCGCTTTTGCATGGGCGCTGCGTGGCGCAACCCCACCGACAAAAACCTCGAGAAAGTCATACCGATGATCGCGGAGGTCAAGGCGCTCGGAATGGAAACCTGCGTCACCCTCGGCATGCTCACCGAAACGCAGGCCGACGCCCTGAAGTCCGCTGGACTCGATTACTACAACCACAATCTCGACACCTCGCCCGAGTTCTACGGCAGCGTAATTACGACCCGCACCTATCAGGACCGGCTCGATACGCTGGAGCACGTACGCAACGCGGGCATGAGCGTGTGTTCCGGCGGCATCCTCGGCATGGGCGAAAGCCGCGCAGATCGCGCCGGCTTGCTGCAACAACTCGCAAACCTGCCGAAACACCCGGAGTCGGTGCCAATCAACAATCTCGTTCAGGTCGAAGGCACTCCGCTGCATGGCGCCGCGCGTCTAGATCCGCTCGAGTTCGTGCGCACCGTCGCAACCGCACGCGTCATCATGCCGAGCGCCTATGTTCGCCTCTCGGCCGGGCGCGCCGAGATGAGCGATGAACTCCAGGCGCTGTGTTTCTTTGCCGGCGCCAACTCGATTTTCCACGGCGACAGACTGCTGACAACGCCCAATCCCAGCGCGGATCTGGACCATGCCCTTTTCCAGCGCCTGGGGCTTACCGCCGAACCGGCACACTTGGCGGGGTAGCCCGCAGCCGACGGATGCGGTGAAAGACCTCTCGACTTGGTTACGGCATCGGCACGACCAGCATTTACTGCGCCAACGGCGCTGTCGAGATGGCGTCCAGGGCGTCAGTCAACGCATTGACGGTCGCGATGTCGTCGCTTTCTGCAGCAACGACTATCTTGGCCTTGCAGGCGACCCTCGCCTGACGGAGGCCATGCGTGACGCCACCGCACGCCACGGTGTCGGCAGCGGGGCTGCACACCTCGTTAACGGCCATCACCGCCTGCACGAGCAGCTTGAGGAGCGCCTCGCGGCGTTCACCGGCCGTGCGCGGGCCCTGCTCTTTTCCACGGGCTACATGGCAAACCTCGGCGTGCTCCAGGCGCTGGCCGCGCCGGGCGACCAGATCCTGGCCGACCGGCTGGTGCATGCCTCACTACTGGACGGCGCGATCCTCTCTCGCGCACGTCTACGGCGGTACGCCCACGGCGACGTCGCCGCGTTACGCGCACGCCTCACCGAAATCGACTCGCAACGCCAAACGCTCATCGTCACCGACGGCGTATTCAGCATGGACGGCGATCTCGCGCCCCTGACCGACCTCGCCACGCTCGCTCGCACGCACGACGCAACCCTGATCGTCGACGACGCGCATGGACTCGGTGTGCTTGGCCCTAACGGGCGCGGCAGTTTGGAGCACTTCGGGATGTCAGCGCGGGATGTCCCCGTGCTGATCGGCACGCTTGGCAAGGCGTTCGGCACCTCTGGCGCGTTTGTCGCTGGTGACGTTGACCTGATCGAATACCTGATGCAGACCGCGCGCGCCTACATTTACACCACGGCGACACCTCCGCCCATCGCGGCGGCAACCCTCGCCAGTCTCGAAATCGTGGAACAGGAACCCGAGCGGCGCGCGAAACTCGCGCTGCTGGTGCGGCACTTCCGCGAGCTGACCGCCCCGATCGCGGACAGGCTGCTACCGTCGACCTCGCCGATTCAGGGTGTAGTGACTGTCGATAGCGAACTCGCGCTCGAGTTTAGCCGATGGTTGCTGGACGCTGGTTTGCTCGTAAGCGCCATTCGTCCGCCCACGGTACCGGATCATTCCGCGCGCCTGCGCATCACGCTATCGGCCGGACACAGCCTTGCACACGTTGAACGTCTCGCGGAGCACGTTGTAAGGTTTTGTCAATTGAATCACGACAAACTGGCTAAAGCAGCCGAACAAGCATAACCTTTGTTATGGTAGCTTTCGAGCACCCTTTTTAGCTCTCCCTTCCTTTAAACCCCGTGCCGTGAGGACCGGGGTTTTTTTTGCGGCCAATGGCTCATCGCCGCCTCGGCGCCGAGCGACGCCTCAAATCAGTCCCAATTCCGCCATCGAAACCACTTCGTCACCAACCACGATATGATCCAGCACCCGCACGTCGACCAGCGCCAGGGCGTCCTTCAGGCGTTGCGTGATCTGCCGGTCGGCCATACTCGGTTCGGCCACGCCTGAAGGATGGTTGTGCGCCAGGATCACCGCTGCCGCGTTATGTTTGATCGCGGCGCGTACCACCTCGCGCGGATGAACACTTGCGCCGTCGATCGTGCCCTGAGACAGTTCTTCGAAATCCAGCAGGCGATGCCGCGTGTCAAGAAAGAGGCAAGCGAAGACCTCTTTCGGATAATCGCGCAAGCGTCGGGACACGTAGTCGCGCGCGAGCGTGGGCGAGGTAAAGCTCTCGCCGCGCTTTAGGCGCTCGCGCAAGTGGCGGCTCGCCATCTCGATCACGGCCTGCAATTGAACGTACTTCGCTTCGCCGAGTCCGTGGTGCCCGCAAAAGTCCTCGCAGTTGAGCTCCAGCAAACCGCGCAGACCGTCATGGGCGTTCAGTAGCTCACGCGCAAGATCGACCGCGGACTTGCCGCGAACCCCAGTCCGCAAGAATATCGCCAGGAGTTCGGCGTCGCTCAATCGTTGCGCACCGAGTGTTAGCAGTTTTTCACGCGGCCGCTCATCGGCCGGCCAGTCGAGTATCGACATGGGCGTTACGATCCCTGTAAGTGAGTCCCCGCGAGTCTAGCAACCGTTAGCGGTCAATTCTCAACCTGAGCGGCAGTACTGCTGTAAGCTTGACGCCGTTGATCTGGAAAAATCGAGTGCACGATGACTCTGAAAAGCAGACGCATTCTCCTGGGCGTGACCGGTGGCATCGCCGCATACAAGGCGGCCGAACTCACGCGTGCGTTGATCAAGGCCGGTGCTGAAGTTCGCGTCACCATGACCGAGGCGGCCACGGCATTCGTCACCCCGCTGACGTTTCAGGCGTTGAGCGGCCAACCGGTGCGCACCGACCTGTTCGATCCCGCGCACGAAGCCGCCATGGGGCATATCGAACTGGCGCGCTGGCCGGAACTGATCCTGATCGCACCCGCTTCCGCTGATTTTCTGGCTCGTTTGACCCACGGCCACGCCGACGACCTGCTCACCACCGTGTGCCTCGCCAGCCCAGTGCCGATCGCGGTCAGCCCCGCGATGAATCAGCAAATGTGGCGCAACACCGCGACCCAATCCAACGTGACTCAACTACGCGCGCGCGGTATTCGCATCTGGGGTCCCGCCGAGGGCGCGCAGGCCTGCGGCGATATTGGCCCCGGCCGGATGCTCGAACCAGAGGTCTTGCTCGGCGAAATCGCACGCTGTTTCGCACCGCCGGTGCTCGCCGGGAAACGCGTCATGATCACCGCTGGCCCGACCCGCGAGGCAATCGATCCGGTGCGCTACATCAGCAATCGCAGCTCCGGCAAGATGGGTTTCGCGTTGGCGCGCGCAGCCCGTGATGCCGGGGCTAACGTTACCCTGATCACCGGCCCGGTGTGCCAGCCGATACTCGAAAGCGTGACCCGGTTCGACGTTGAAAGCGCCGCCGAGATGCATACTTGTGTCCTGGATCATCTGGTTGGACAGGACATCTTCATCGCGACCGCAGCCGTCAGCGACTACCGGCCAACGCAGTCGCAACCACGCAAGATCAAGAAAGCCGCCACAACGATGCCGCTCGAACTCACCCTCAATGCCGATATCCTGGCCGACGTCGCCGCGCGCGCGGAACGTCCGTTCTGCGTCGGGTTCGCGGCGGAAACGCACGACCTGGAGCACTATGCGCGCGACAAGCTGGTGCGCAAACGGCTTGACCTCGTGGTCGCCAATCAGGTAGGCGATGGACTCGGATTCGGGACCGACGACAACGCCTTGCACGCGTTCTGGCATGGCGGCGAACGCTTCTTCCCGCGCGCCGCCAAGCTGGATCTGGGACGCGATTTGGTCGCTCTGATCGCCGAACGTCTCGCAAGTCGCAACATCGGAGTCCGCGACCATGCACCGAGTTGACGTTAAACTGCTAGACCCTCGCCTCGGCAACGAATTCCCGCTACCGGCCTACGCCACGGCAGGCTCGGCGGGCATGGATCTACGCGCCTGTATCGACCACCCGCTCGAACTGACGCCGGGCAGTACCGTACTGGTTCCAACCGGACTCGCGTTACACCTCGACGACCCGGGACTGGCCGCGGTCATCCTGCCACGCTCCGGACTTGGCCATAAACACGGCGTTGTCCTGGGTAACCTCGTGGGCCTGATTGACTCCGATTACCAGGGCCCGCTAATGGTTTCGGCCTGGAACCGCGGCCGCGAGACATTCGTGATCCAACCGGGCGAACGGATCGCACAACTGGTGATCGTGCCGGTGCTGCAAGTGACGCTCAACATCGTTGCTGACTTCGCCGCGAGCGATCGTGGCAGCGGCGGTTTTGGGCATACCGGTCGCGCCTAGAGATGACCGCGGCACCGCCCTCGCTCGAGATTTTTGGTCGCTACGATATTCGCGGAATCGCCGGCGTCACGCTGACCGTGCCGCACATGTCGACTCTTGGGCGCGCGTTCGCCGGCGCGTTGCGTGACGAAGGCCAGTGCGCGGCGGTGGTCGCGCGGGATGCACGCATTTCGAGCCCCGAGCTTGCCGGCGCCCTGATCGAAGCGCTGCTCGACTCCGGCATCCACGTGGTCGATCTGGGCAGCGTGCCAACGCCGCTCGCTTATTTCGCCTCGGCGCATTTGAGCATACCCAATGCGGCTGTCATAACCGCCAGTCATAACCCGACCGAATACAACGGCCTGAAGTTGACGCTCAAAGGGCGCCCCCTGCACGGCGAGGGATTACGCAATCTCTACCACCGAATCGCACGCACCGCGTTCAATCATGGCAGTGGGCAACTGAGTTACGCCGATGTACTCACACCCTACCTGCGGCGTGTGAGCCGTGACATCAATCCTGGCCGAACGCTGCACGTCGCGGTCGATTGCGGCAGCGGCGTCGCTGGCGTAGTAGCGCCCGCGCTGCTAAGAACGCTGGATTGCGAGGTTACCGAGCTGTTTTGTACGCCGGACGGCAACTTCCCGGCGCATCACCCCGATCCGGCACAACCGTCGAACTTGCATTCATTGCAACAGGCGGTCACGGCGGGAGGCCTTGACCTTGGCGTTGCGTTCGATGGCGATGGTGATCGCATCGGCGTGGTCGACAGCGCTGGAAAAATTATCTGGCCTGACCGATTGATGATGCTGTTCAGCCGCGAGATCCTGGCACGCCGACCGGGCAGTCAAGTCATCTTCGATGTCAAATCCTCGAACCTCCTTGGCCGCGATATCGCCGCCGCCGGTGGGGTTCCGGTGATGTATCAGTCGGGCTACACGCTGTTGCGCGAGAAGCTGATGTCCGAGCCATCGGCCGTGCTCGCCGGAGAGCTAAGTGGGCATCTGTTTTTCAAGGACCGCTGGTACGGGTTCGATGACGCCGCGTATAGCGCCGCTCGGCTGATCGAACTGCTGCGCGCGGACCATCGATGCAGCGCGGAGGTCTTCGCCGATCTACCGGAAGCGCTGTCGACGCCAGAGCTGCGGTTGCCGTTTGCGAATCGCGCTTCGGCGCATGACTTCATGCGGCGCCTGATGCTGCGTCGCGCCGATTTCCGCAATGGTCAGATAAACTCGATTGACGGACTACGCATCGACTACCCTGACGGATGGGGCCTGGTTCGTGCCTCCAACACCACAGCCAACCTCACCTTGCGCTTCGAAGCGGAGTCCAGCGCGGCGCTCACGCGCATCAAGAGCGTGTTTCGCCGTCAACTACTGACGCTAAACCCGACGCTGGAACTTCCGTTCTAGTGCCGGGTGTTTATCACAACCGCAGTTGCGTCGCGACCTTGCGCCCCAGCTCATCGAGAGCAAGCTCGATCCCGCTTAACCAATCCTGCCGTTGCCATGACTCTGCCTCAACCAAACGCAACTCAGCAAGACGCGCCTGAATGCGCCGTCGCTCGTCGCGTGCGGCGTTACGCTTATGCACCGGAAGCTGCTCGATGTTGATGCGCTGAAGACGAGACTCGAGGCGCTCGATCGCGGACTGCATGGGTCACCTCCTGACGGCGGACGTTCGGAACGCTCCAGACGTCGCTGCTACCAACGCGCCCGGATTGCCTCAAGTATAGTCGAGCGATTTAGTCAAGCATCGAAAATTGAACGCCCGCGGCCGTCAATTCGGCGATGAGCCGCGCGCGCGCCGCCGCGACCAAAGTGGGCTCGCCGCGCAACCCGAGCTCCACGCGACGCCGGTTGTCGCCACTCGGCAAGCTCGACAGCCGCAGCTCCGGAAACTCCGCCAATATCGCCTCCTGGATCGGGATCAGTTCGCTCTCTGGCGTGTCGAGCGCAAGCAGACTCGATTCGACGCTGGAGTAGCGGCCGAACTCGCCCCTGTAGTGGGTATCCAGCACCCATTCCAGCATGGGGTGCGCCATGTTCGGAAATCCCGGCACGAAATGATGATCACCCAAGCTGAACCCGGGAATCTGATTGACGGGATTCGGAATCAATCGCGCCCCGGCCGGTAGTTCGGCCATACGAATTCGATTCGGATACGTTTGCGCGCCGAACTTGTCCTCGAGTATCGCGACGACTCCGGGGTGCTGTTCGAGCGCACATCCGATCGCCGCGGCGGCGCATTGTCGGGTGACATCGTCCGGCGTACCGCCGATCCCGCCAAATGAGAACACCGCCGCACCGCTCGCGATCGTCTCGCGCAGGGTTTGCGTCAACAGCTCCGGTGCATCGCCCACGATGCGCGCCCAGTGCAGCTCCAATCCACGTCGTCGCAGGGCGTCGATGACAAACGGGAGGTGCTTGTCCTGGCGCTTGCCGCTCAGCAACTCATCGCCAATCACAATAATTCCAAACCTGCGCATACCCGTCAGACGCTAGGCCTTGGCGCCGAGGGCGCTTGCGCGCCGGAGCGTCTCGCGGGCTCCGACCTTCAGCGCCGCCCGCGCGTCCGCGCCGTCTAGTTGCGGCCAGCCGACCGTATGGCGGCGAATCAATTCGACCACCGCGGATACATGCAGATCCGTTGCGTTCAGGGCCGGGATATAGCGGTAACGCTCGCCGCCGGCCGCGAGGAAATAGTCGCGGTTTTCCACCGCGATTTCCTCCAGCGTTTCGAGGCAATCGGCGGAGAAACCTGGGCATACGATATCGACCTGCTTGTGCCCGCCCTTCGGTAACTGTTTCAGGGTCTTGTCCGTGTAGGGTTTGAGCCATTCTTCTCGGCCAAAGCGCGACTGAAACGTGGTTTGCCAACTGCCCACCGCGAGCTCAAGCGCATCCGCCACCAGGCGCGAGGTCTTGTGGCAATGACAGTGGTACGGATCGCCATTCATGAAGTAACGCTTGGGAATCCCGTGATAAGAGAACAACAGATGATTCGATGGCCCGTTATCGACCCAGAAACGCCGAATGTGCTCGGCCATCGCCTGAATGTAGACGTCCGCATCGTGGTAATTGGTGACGAATCGTAACTCGGGCAACCAACGAGCACGTTGTAGCACCGCGCTGACCGCATCGAAGGTTGACGCGGTCGTGGTCGCGGAGTACTGCGGATACAAAGGCAACACCAGCAATCGCTCGCATCCGGCGAACAACAGCGATTCGAGCGCGCTCGCCAGGCTCGGGTTGCCGTAGCGCATGCCGAGCGCGACCTCGACGTAGCCCGGCGCGATCGCGTTGAGCCTGTCGCTGACTGCGGCGGTCAGCTGGCGCGTGTTGGACAGTAGGGGTGAACCGTCCTCACCCCAGATTTCTGCATACGCGGCCGCGCTTCGGCGAGGCCGCAGGTTCAAAATTACCCCGTTCAATATGAACCACCACAGCACGCGCGGCGTTTCAACCACCCGCGGGTCGCTCAGGAACTCCTTCAGATAGCGCCGCAGAGCGGGCGGCGTCGGCGCATCGGGCGTGCCAAGGTTGGTCAGCAGGACACCGAGCTTGGGGATGCGATCGTGGTGATACTCAAACGTTCCGAGAAATTTAGACATGTCCGTCTTATTACCTTCGTGTGCCCGAACTCTATCGTAACATCCAGGCACCGACCTAGATCTCTCGCGGCCGTGTGCGTAATCCCGTCAGGGAGCGGGATCGAGGCCGCGAATGAGTTCATTCCCCCGGCCGAATAGGCTAATATGGCGGCCATTTTGTGAGTGGATCGGCAAACGTGCGTGAATATGGTCCACCCAGCGTCTCGATAAGCACTATAAGCGTTTGGAGAATCCCATGCCTGTCAAGCTAGCCGTACCGAAAGAACTCGCGCTCGGCGAACGCCGAGTGGCGATGGAACCGTCGGTGGTGAAAAAACTCACCGCACTCGGGGTCGAAGTGCTGATGCAGCCTGGGGCCGGCGCCGATGCGGGGTTCCGCGATGGCGACTTCGTCGGCGCCCGCTTTGCCGACATCGAGACGCTATGCGCCGAGGCGGATATCGTCTGGCGCATCCAGATGCCGGGCGCCGCCGAGATTGCTCACCTGCGCGAAGGAACTGTGTTGATCGGTGGGCTCAACCCCTACCGTAACGGCGAACTCGTGAAGCAACTCGCTGAGCGCAAGGTGACGAGTTTCGCGATGGAGCTGATTCCGCGCATCTCGCGTGCGCAAGCGATGGACATTCTCTCGTCGCAGGCGGCGATTGCCGGCTACAAAGCGGCGATCATGGGCGCCGACCTCGCCTGCCGATTCTTCCCGATGCTCACGACCGCGGCCGGAACGATACGCCCGTCCAAGGTCATCGTCCTCGGGGCCGGTGTCGCGGGGCTGCAGGCAATTGCCACCGCCCGCCGACTCGGCGCGATCGTTGAAGGCTACGACGTGCGCTCGGCGACCAAGGAGCAGGTTAAATCACTCGGCGCCAAATTCATCGAGCTTTCGATCAAGGCGGAAGGTGAAGGCGGCTATGCGCGCGAACTCACCGCTGAGGAGAAGCAACAGCAGCAACAGGAACTCGCCGGGTATATCGCGCAGGCCGACGTACTCATCACCACGGCCGCTGTTCCCGGGCGTCCGTCGCCGAAGATCATCCCGACCAGTACAGTCGAGCAGATGAAGTCCGGCGCGGTCATCATCGACCTCGCGGCCGAAGGCGGAGGCAACTGCGAACTGACCCGGCCAGGCGAATGCTATCTGCACAATGGGGTCGTGATCCACGCTCCGCTCAACGTTCCGAGCCAAGTACCCTTGCATGCAAGCGAGATGTTCGCCAAGAATTTGTTGAACTTCCTGACGCCGATGCTCGACGGCGGCGCATTCAACCCCAAATGGGGCGACGAGATTGTCGCCGGAGCGCTATTGACACGCGACGGCGAAATTGTCCATGCCGGCGTCAAAAAATCAATCGAAGGAGCCCAAAGCCGTGATTGAAGGGTTTATCGCACTGTATATCTTTATGTTGGCAGCCTTCACCGGCTACGAAGTTATTTCGAAGGTGCCGGTAATCCTGCATACGCCGTTGATGTCGGGCTCAAATTTCGTCCACGGCATCGTCGTCGTAGGCGCGATGGTCGCGCTCGGCCATGCCGAGGGCTTCACCGAAACGCTCATCGGCATCATTGCGGTCGTTCTCGGCGCCGGTAACGCGGTCGGCGGCTATGTAGTGACCGAACGCATGCTCGAAATGTTCAAGAGCAGCAAGGGAGCTAAGTGATGGACTGGATTGTTCAAACCTCGTACTTTGCGGCCGCGATCCTGTTCATCGTAGGCTTGAAACAGATGGCGTCTCCGGTCACGGCCAAACGGGGCATCGTCTGGGCGGGCATCGGCATGTTGATCGCGACGGCCGTTACCTTTTTTCACCCCCAGATCCACGGTAACTACGTCTGGATGATTCTGGCAGTCGGCGTCGCGAGCTATTTCGCCTGGATATGGGCGAAAAAGGTGCCGATGACCGACATGCCACAGATGATCGCACTCTACAATGGCATGGGCGGCGGCTCGGCCGCAGCGATCGCCGCGGTTGAGTTGGTAAAGGGCACCCCGATGCCGTTCGCCGTTCAGACGATCGCGGTGCTTGGCGGACTTATTGGCAGTGTCGCGTTTTCCGGATCCGCGATCGCTTTCGCGAAGCTGCAGGGATTGATGAAAAAATCCGTCCGTTTCGAGAAGCAGCAACTCGTCAATATCGTACTCGCGGCACTGACGTTGCTACTCGGCCTGATTTTGATCAAGCTCGGCGCCGAGGCTGGTGGTTTTACACTGTTCCTGTTTTTCGCGCTCGCGCTCGCGCTCGGCGCCTCGGTCACGCTACCCATCGGCGGCGCCGACATGCCGGTTGTGATCTCTTTGTTCAACGCCTTGACCGGCCTCGCGGTCGGCATGGAAGGCTATGTGCTCGGCAATCCCGCGATGATGATCGCAGGTATCGTTGTTGGCTCCGCAGGCACGCTATTGACGCAGCTGATGGCGAAAGCGATGAACCGGTCGTTGGGCAACGTACTTTTCAGCAATTTCGGTGAGGGCGCCGTTGCCTCAGACGACTCTGTTACCGGGTCACTGAAGCCAATCGAGTCCACCGACGTGGCGGTCATGATGGCGTTCGCGGAAAAGGTCATCATAATTCCGGGCTACGGCATGGCCGTCGCGCAAGCCCAGCACAAAATTTGGGAACTGACGCAGATCCTTCGTGAACGCGGAGTCGCGGTTAAGTTCGCGATTCACCCGGTTGCCGGGCGTATGCCGGGTCACATGAACGTATTGCTCGCCGAAGCTGGCGTGCCCTATGACATCATCTACGACCTCGATGAGATCAACAATGAATTCGCCACTGCCGATGTAGCCCTGGTCATTGGTGCCAACGACGTCGTCAATCCCGTCGCCCGCACCGACCCAGCGAGCCCGATATTTGGTATGCCGATCCTCAACGCCGACCAGTCAAAAAACATTATCGTTATTAAGCGCGGCCAAGGAGCGGGTTTCTCAGGCATCGAAAACCACCTGTTCTACGCCGACAACTGCCGCATGCTTTATGGGGATGGGCAAAAGATGGCTGCGGAACTGATAGGGGCCGTGAAAGAGCTGTAACGTTTCAGCAGCGAGTACCAAGCGTTACGAAGGCCTGTATTCGGTTGTTGTTGAACGCGTGTTTAGTCGACCGTAAGACTTTGCCGGCGAGATCCTACTCGTTCCCTTTCCGGATCGTGATCCGATCACGTGGACACGCCCACGATCGCCGCGCTAAGGTATCTGAACTTTCCTTACCCGACACGTAAGCGAACTACTCATGATCCGATTCTCCCTTACGCTACCACTGTTAGTCGCGAGCGCGACCCTGTGTGCGGCGCAAGACAGCTCAACGACCGCGCTCGAGCAGACGCTCGCCAGTGAGCAACTGGAAATCATCCATGCCAAAGCGCGACCCGATGGCTCGGTCGAAATAGTGTTTGGCGACGTGACCGAGACCGAGCGTGAGCGGTTATTGAGTAAGCTACGTAACCATCCGGACGTCAAAGGGATCGAGGCGCACCTATCGCCACGCACCTTCTGCAATATCCCCTGACATCCTTGCCTAGCGAGTACTTTAGTATATTAAGCGCCATAATCTGCGGAACACCTGTACTTCGCTCGAAATAGTCTCGACTCGCCGCCCAGTGGAGCGCTAATTCGACCCAATCAAGGCGCCTCTGGGCAGCCAAAACCATTTAAGCCGCAGCGCTCGCGACGAGCCATCCGGAGGGCGAAATTTTTGTAGGTGGCACGATCTCTACTGATTTCGCGGGATACCTACGGTTCACCGCCGTAAGCATGACCATCGAAGCTCGGCAGTCGAAGCGTAAATCCACGATTTTGATAGAGCGGGTTTCAAAACGCCCCCCTACAACAGCGCCAGTTGCTTGGCCACGGTAGGTTTCCTGACCTTCAGTACGTGGAATACCTCGCCCCGTCCGGCGCTGATCGAGGAAACACCGCTGATCGGTTCGGCCCGGCTCAAGCGTACCCGGTGGTGCAGGATGCGACGCAGGTGTTGACGCGTCACCCCCCCCCTACGTCAACATAGTTGCACGAAATTCCCGGAACCCAACTTGGGGCGGAAAGGAGCTATTTTGTGTCACGCTATTCTGAAGAACGTAAAGCCGCGGTGTTGAGTCGCCTGCTGCC
>JBHJOI010000117.1:0-10392 GCA_050329935.1 Thiotrichales bacterium
TCGGGATTTTACGTCGGCGCCTGGACGTCGAACGTCGATTTCGGCGACAAAGGTTATGAGTTCGACGTGTACGGCGGCTACGCCGGCGAGGCGGCTGGCATTAGTTACGATGTTGGCTACATCTATTACGCCTATCCGACGCTCGATGATTCCAATTTCTCGGAACTCTACCTGTCGGGCGGCTTTGGGCCGGTTTCCGCCGCGATCAACTATCAGGTCGACGCGGATTTCACCGACGAAAACTATCTCTATTTCGAGCTCGCGGGTGAGTTCGCGCTGAGCGAGGACTACGGTCTCACGGTGTTCGCGGGTGTGTACGACCTGAAAGCCGATGGAGATGACGTCACGAACTTCGGCGCGACCCTGAGCAAGGGCGATTTCAGCCTGACCGCAGTGAAAAACGATGTCGATGATGACGATGATCCGCGGGTGTTCGTGGGCTGGTCGAAAACGTTCTAGGCACGGTTTCTTTTAACGACATAACCATCCCAGGGCCGGACCGGCGCCGGCTTATTCGAGGAGATATCTATGAAGCTCATTACTGCAATCATCAAACCGTTCAAGCTCGACGAGGTGCGCGAAGCCTTGTCGGAGATTGGCATCCAAGGCATCACCGTGACCGAGGTCAAGGGCTTCGGCCGCCAAAAGGGCCACACCGAGTTGTATCGCGGCGCGGAGTACGTGGTTGATTTTCTGCCCAAGGTCAAACTGGAAACGGCCGTTTCCGAAGATCAAGTCGACAAGGTCATCGAGGCGATCACGAAAGCGGCCCGTACCGGCAAGATCGGCGACGGCAAGATTTTCGTCTCGGCGATGGAGCAGGTCATTCGCATCCGTACCGGTGAAGCCGGCGACGCGGCACTATAAAGAGGTAACCATAATGAACATCGTTCGATTGTTGATAGTTCTTTTAGCCGCGCTGGGCCTGAGTGAGTTCGCTTTCGCGCAGGAGGTGACAGAGCCGATTCCCGACAAGGGCGACACCACCTGGATGATGTTGTCGACCATTCTCGTCATCATGATGACGATTCCGGGGCTCGCGCTGTTTTATGGTGGGTTGGTACGCACCAAGAACATGCTGTCGGTACTGACGCAGGTGCTCGTGATTTTCTGTCTGATTTCGATCCTCAGGGCGGTGTACGGCTACTCCCTGGCGTTCGGCGATGGCGGCAGCCTAAACTGGATGATCGGTGACCTGAGCAAGATGTTCCTCGCGGGCATCACGCCTGAATCGACCGCGGCTACCTTCACCGATGGCGTTGTCATCCCCGAGTACGTGTTCATGGTGTTCCAGTTGACGTTCGCGGCGATCACCACGGCGATCATCGTCGGCGGCTTCGCGGAGCGAATTAAATTCTCCACGCTGTTGGTGTTCTCGGCGCTGTGGTTCACGTTTTCCTACCTGCCGATGGCGCACATGGTCTGGGCGACGGGTGGTTTCCTGTTCGAGATGGGGGCACTCGATTTTGCCGGTGGCACGGTGGTGCACATTAACGCGGGTATGGCCGCGCTGGTGGGTGCGATCGTCGTCGGTAAACGTGTCGGTTATGGCCGCGAGGCACTGACTCCGCACAGTCTGACGATGACGATGATTGGCGCGTCGATGCTGTGGGTCGGCTGGTTCGGGTTCAATGCGGGTTCGAATCTCGAAGCCACCGGCGGTGCCGCGTTGGCACTCGTGAACACCGTGCTCGCGACGGCGGCCGCCGCGCTGGCGTGGATGTTCGCGGAATGGCTGATCAAGGGTAAGCCCAGTCTGTTGGGTGTCGCCTCGGGCGTCGTCGCGGGTCTGGTCGCCATCACGCCCGCCGCGGGTCTTTCAGGTCCGATGGGCGCGATCATTCTCGGCGTGGTCGCGGGTGTCGGCTGTTTGTGGGGCGTAACGAGCCTGAAGCACATGCTCGGCTACGATGATTCGCTCGACGTCTTCGGCGTACACGGTATTGGCGGAATCATTGGCGCGATCGGCACGGGCATCGTGGTCGCGCCGTCGCTGGGCGGCGTGGGCGTTGACGACTATTCGATGATTGGCCAGGTGACGACTCAGGCCATCGGCGTCGGCACGGCCATCCTCTGGTCGGGCGTGGTCAGTCTGGTGTTGTTCCTGATCCTCAAGGTCACGATGGGTCTACGTGTGACGCAGGAAGACGAGCGCGAAGGACTCGACACGGCGACCCACGGCGAGCGCGCTTACAGCCTCTGATCCAGTCTCTTTCGCGAACTGAACAAAGGGGCGTTAATCGCCCCTTTTTCATTCCCGCTGGGTGTGCGCGACGCCAGGATGCCCCAATCGGGTGCAGGTGACGCGCTAGAAACGGGCGCCGCCGCTAACTGGAGCGGGGAGCGCGACACCCCGGGGGAGGCGACGCGGCTGGCACCGCATTTGCTTCGTGTCGTATGCCCTCTGCCGACCGCCCGGTAGCTGGGTGAGTATGAAACTTCAACGGGGATACGGAGCTAACGATGAAACTGATTACGGCGATTATCAAACCCTACAAACTGGATGATGTCCGCGAGGTGCTGTCGACGCTCGGCATGCAGGGCATCACGGTGACCGAGGTCAAAGGCTTCGGCCGCCAGAAGGGGCATTCCGAACTCTATCGTGGTGCGGAATACGTCGTGGAATTCCTACCCAAGGTGAAGCTTGAGATGGCCGTGGGCGATGATCAGGTCGACAACGTCGTCGCGGCACTCGCATCGTCGGCCCGTACCGGCACGATCGGCGATGGCAAGGTTTTTGTCGCAACGCTGGACGAGGCGATCCGGATTCGAACCGGCGAAGTCAGCGACGCTGCGTTGTAGGGGGCCGGCATGAGGACGCACTACGGGTTAGGTATGCTGGTCATGGCGCTGGGCACGGGCACCGCCGCGGCGAGCGAGGCGCTGTCGAACGATGTGATACAGCTCAAGTACGCACTCGACACCTTTTATTTTCTGGTTTCCGGCGCGTTGGTCATGTGGATGGCGGCCGGCTTTGCGATGCTGGAGGCCGGTTTGGTGCGCGCAAAGAGCACCACCGAAATCCTCACCAAGAATATCGCGCTGTATTCGATCGCCAGCATCATGTTCATGCTGGTGGGGTACAAAATCATGTATCCCGACCAAGGCGTCAACGCTTGGTGGCCTGGTCTGGGGTTCCTGATCGGGGCGGAGCACAGTGTCGGCGACGTGCTGGCCGGCGGTGAAGAGGCACCGTACTACGCGAAAATGTCGGACTTCTTCTTCCAGGTGGTCTTCGTCGCGACCGCAATGTCGGTCGTTTCCGGCGCGGTGGCGGAGCGGATGCGGCTGTGGTCGTTCTTACTGTTCGCCGTGGTCTTGACCGGTTTCATCTATCCGATGCAGGGCTATTGGAAATGGGGCGGCGGCTTCCTGGATCAAGCCGGGTTCCTCGACTTCGCCGGTTCGGGCGTGGTCCACCTCACGGGCGCGACGGCGGCGCTGGCAGGCGTCCTGCTGTTAGGGCCGCGGCGCGGGAAATATACCGCCGACGGACGGGTGCACGCGATTCCGGGATCGAATCTACCGTTGGCGACCTTGGGCACCTTTATCCTTTGGCTGGGTTGGTTCGGCTTTAATGGCGGCTCGGAACTCAAGCTTTCGGACGTCGGCGAGGCGAACGCGGTCGCGCAGGTTTTCGTCAATACCAATATGGCCGCGGCTTCCGGCGTCGTCGTCGCACTGATCGCCTCACGCGTTCTGTTCGGCAAGGCCGACCTTACGATGGCGCTCAATGGCGCGCTCGCGGGCCTGGTCGCGATAACCGCGGAGCCGTTGACCCCGGCGCCATGGGCGGCCTCACTCATCGGCGGGATGGGTGGATTGATTGTCGTACTTTCGATCGTCACCCTGGACAAGCTGAAACTCGACGATCCGGTGGGTGCGATTTCGGTGCACGGCGTCGTCGGCATTTGGGGGCTGCTCGCGGTGACGCTCACGAACCCGGAAGCAAGCCTCGGCGCGCAACTGTTGGGCGTGTTGGTGATCTTCGGCTGGGTGTTCGTGAGCTCGTTCGTCGTCTGGCTGATCCTTAAATTGAGCATCGGCATTCGGGTGAGCCAGGAAGATGAGTACGTCGGGGTCGACATCGCCGAGTGTGGTCTCGATGCTTACCCCGAATTCACGCGCACGCAGTGAGGTACCGCAACGACGGTAGGGTTCTCGGATTGAACGGTACGCTATCGCGCGGGTTTGACGTCGCTCGGTGGAGTTCCGTTGGGTGGGTGGACTTGAGCTCCTTTTTTGCCCCCTTCATCGATCTGTAACAAATTTTTTGAATCAGTTACTCGTTTCGTCTTGGAGCGGTCTGTAAAGTAGGCCTCAGTCCTCCTTGGTTGGTGGAACTTTGTTGCAAACACGTTTGGGCGCCTTCGGGCGCCCTTTTATTGGGTACGCAGCCAGCGCTTTGTGATCATGATCGCAAACGTCGAGCATCGGTTCCGAGTGCCGTCCGAAACTGTGGTGCGGTTCGGAATTTGCAGGCAACCACAAGGTCTACACTGAATTCGCACAACGCTCGATGCTCGACGCAAGGAATCGGAGGCTTGGTTACGATGCACCGTAAATTGATCCTCGAACAAATCGCCACGGCACGCACCGCGCACCTACAGTGGTGGGATGCGCTGAAGGAAGGGCTCGCCGATGCGACGGGTGTCGACGAGTGGCCGCGTTTACGTGCGCCCGAACCGGGTTTCGATCGGTGGTACGTCGCGATGCAGTCCTACCTGGGCGACTTGCCCGCCTACCGCGCGATCGAGCAGCCGCGGCATCAGCTCGAACAGCACCTGCGGGAAATCGAGTCGCTGCTGCGCGACGAGGATCCGCGTTGGTCTCGGCTACTCGGTTTCGATCGGAAGCTCAAGGCCGACCGTCACGCCGCGATAAAGCGTGAACACGTGCAATTGAAGCGCGCGTCGGACCAGCTGGTTATGCGGTTGTCGCGCCTCGAAGCGGCCGTATGTGAACTCGACGAGATCGATTTGTTGGCGCTGGAGCCGGCTGCCACTTGACACCCCAAGATGCACACTCGGCGATTGGGGTCCCGAACTGACTCAGCGTCCGAGGCGAGCGCCGTGCTCGGCCTGATTTGACGGCGGCGACCATGCCTCAAAAATACCCATTACTCTACCGAACGTAACCGCGCTGTCGCGCGAAGGCCGCGGGCTCCCCTATCCGTGGATGGGGCACCGCGACCGAGAGACCGGTCGGCAATCTCGGCTCCGCGGACGAGATACCAGGAGTCTTCTGCGCGCTCACTCACACTCAGTGTTCATGCCGGCCAATCCCGATAGAATTCACAGCTTGCGCTTGACGGTGCGCCGCGAATAAACGGTAACAGGCTTGTTGAAAAACGATCGCGGGGTATTCATGCTGCCTTGCTTAACGCTAATCAAGCGCGCATTCAGGTGGTACAAGCTACGCGTTTGGATGTTTCGCGCCTTGACCATGCGCCTCGCGCTCGACGTTTCAACACCCTGACCAGGACCGGTTTACGATTCATGAGTGATTTCCGCGACGAATTTATCCAGTTGGCGCTGACGCATCAGGTGCTGCGGTTTGGCGAGTTCACCCTGAAATCCGGGCGCTTGAGTCCGTACTTTTTCAATGCTGGGTTGTTCAACTCGGGCGCCGCGCTGTCGCGACTCGGTGCGTTCTACGCCGAGGCAATCGCCGCGACCGAGGTCTCGTTCGATATGTTGTTCGGACCGGCGTACAAGGGCATCCCGCTGGTGAGCGCGACCGCGTGCGCGTTTTATGAGCGCCACGGCCGCGACCTGCCGTGGGCGTTCAATCGCAAGGAGGCCAAGGATCATGGCGAGGGCGGCAATATCGTTGGCGCGCCGCTCGTGGGGCGAGTGCTGATCGTGGATGATGTCATGACCGCCGGCACCGCGATTCGCGAGTCGATCGAGCTGATTCGGGCCGCCGGCGCCGAACCCGTCGCGGTCGCGATCGCGCTGGATCGGCAGGAGCGCGGGCAGGGCGATCTGTCCGCGGTGCAGGAGGTCGAACAGCGCTTCGGTCTGCAAGTGATCCGGATCATCACGTTGGATCGGTTGATCGCCTTTCTATCCGAGCGCGGCGAGCAAGCCGAGGTATTGCGGCGCATGCGGGAATACCGCCTGCGGTACGGTACCGAAGAAGCCGGGACTTGAGCGTTTCGCTTTAACGCGCCACCGGGCGGCGTGCTTCGAGAAAAGCGGCCGTGAGGATCAGCGCGCCGCCCGCGAGTTCGATCGGACTCATGCGTTCGCCGCCCAGCACGACCGCCGAGATCACCGCGGTCAACAGCTCCAAAATGATAATCACCGACGACCGCCCGACCTCCATATGGGTGACGCCCCAATAGCTGCTGCCCATCGCGGCCATCAACCAAATCCCGCCATACAGGGCGGCGAGGCTCCAGCCCAGCGCCGGCGCGTTGGCAATCGCGAAACCGGGTAGTAGAGCCAGGGTCGCCATTGCGAGCAAGGCACCGCCGCCGAAAGTCGCACTCATCTTGCTGGCGATCGGAATTTCTTGCCGAGCGCGGTACAACAGATTGGACAACGCGAAGGTCAGGCCGCTGGTGATGGCCAGAAAATCGATCCACGAGAAACGGCCGTCCAGCGCGGACGGTCCGCCAAGGATCAGAAACGCCCCAACAAGTGCCGCCGCGACCGCGATCAGACGCAAGCGATCGATTTGTTCGCGGAGAACTAGCCAACCGCCGAGCGCGCCCCAAACCGGTAGCAAATAGAACAACACCATCACTCGGACGACTTGGCCATGGATCAGCGCCAGGGTGAACGCGAGGTTCGCATACCCACCGATCACCGCGATCGTCAGCAGCCAGACCCCGCGCCCGGCCCAGAATCTCCGTTGGCGCCAAAGCCACGGCAACGTCAACATTGCCGCGACACCATAGGCGACCAGGACGAGTGACACGCCCGCGACACCGAGACTGTTGACGTACTTCAGCGGCAGCCATGACAGCCCCCACAGCACCGAGCCGAAAATCAGCGCCGGTAGAGCGGCGCCGCGATAGTCGGGCGGGTCGATTTCAGTCATGGCTCAGCCTCGTTTGATGATCGCGGTCAGCATGAGAGCAGGTGTCATGCCAAGGCGCCAGGTCGCGCGTACCCGCGTTCGCTGCGTTGTGTTCGCACCAATCCGGGGCGGATGGATTCCGGTTGCGCGTTCACGGTGCGTCGCGGTGGCGCAAGCCCAATCCCAATATTGCCTAAGTTATTGAGTTTAAGCGCTCGGTTTGTTTGGCATGGTTGTTGTATGTCCCAATACAAGGAGAGCCGACAGCGCCGCGATGGCGCGAGTCGATGCGCTCGAACATGGGTCGAAATGGGTGGCTAGGGTTCCGGCTTGCGCGAGCAAGTGGCTGGTCCGAGAGCTGCCGACCTCTGAAGCCAGAGGTTACACGGCGGGACAAAAGCCCGGGAGAACTGCTGTCAGGTTCTCCTGTGTCTTTGAAAAACCGTAACCCGTATGGGAGTGTAATCATGGCTCAGCAACGCCGATCGAATCTCGCGCGCCTCGCCGCGCTGTTAATCCTGACCCTCGTCATGACGAGTTTCTTCGCGGGTAGCGCCCTGGCCAAAGAAAAGGACAAATTCCGTGTCGCCTGGACGATCTACGTCGGCTGGATGCCGTGGGACTACGGCGCGCAATCGGGCATCGTGAAGAAATGGGCAGATAAGTACGGCATCGAGATCGAAGTGGTGCAGGTCAACGACTACGTCGAGTCGATCAATCAATACACCGCCGGCGCCTTCGACGGCTGCGTGATGACCAACATGGACGCGTTGACGATCCCGGCCGCCGGTGGCGTGGACTCGACCGCGCTGATCGTCGGCGATTTCTCCAACGGCAACGACGGCGTCGTGCTGAAGGGCAAGGACACGCTGGCGGACATCAAGGGCCAGCGGGTCAACCTGGTCGAGCTGTCGGTGTCGCACTACCTGCTGGCGCGTGCGCTCGACACGGTCGGCCTCGCCGAGCGCGACCTCACCGTGGTCAACACCTCGGACGCCGACATCGTTTCGGCCTGGGCCGCGCCCGACGTGACCGCGGTCGTCACCTGGAATCCGCTGCTGTCCGAGATCGCCGCGACGCCGGCGAGTCACAAGGTATTCGATTCGAGCCGGATCCCCGGCGAGATCATCGACCTGATGGTGGTCAACACCGAGACACTGCATGCCAACCCCAAGCTCGGCCAGGCGCTGACCGGCGCGTGGTACGAGATCATGGCGACGATGTCCGGCAGCGACGACGCCGCGACCGCCGCGCGCGAGGCAATGGCCAAGGCCTCCGGCACTGATCTCGCCGGCTTCGACGCGCAGCTCGCGACCACCAAGATGTTCTACAAGCCTGGCGACGCGGTCGCGTTCACCACCAGCGCGCAGCTGCCGCAGACGATGGAGAACGTCGCCAAATTCTCGTTCGATCACGGCCTTCTCGGTGAGGGCGCGAAGGACGCGGACGCGGTCGGCATCGCTTTTCCCGGCGGCAAGACCTTTGGCAACAAGGACAACGTGAAGCTGCGCTTCGACGCCGGGTTCATGCAGCAGGCCGCGGACGGCAAGCTGTAACGTCGGCCCGATGAAACGCCTGATCAACCAACGTCCGCAGCGTGGCCTCGCGGTCGTTCTCGGGCTGTTGCCGTTCCTCGCGTTGCTGGTGGTCTATGTGATCGCCTCCGACGCGCGGCTCGCGGCCAATCCGGACGACAAGCTGTTGCCGTCGTTCGCGAGCTTCGGCGACGCGATCGTGCGCATGGCGGTCGAGCCGGACAAGCGCAGCGGCAACGTGTTGCTGTGGGCCGACACCGCCGCCAGCCTCAAGCGGCTGGCGCTCGGGGTTGGGCTCAGTGCGTTGCTCGGGTTGGTGTTCGGGGTCGCGCTTGGCGCGCTGCCGCTGGTGCGTGCCGGGTTTGGGCCGTTCGTCGCGAGCCTGTCCTTGATCCCGCCGATGGCGGTGCTGCCGATCCTGTTCATCGTGTTCGGGCTCGGCGAGTTGTCTAAGGTCGTGCTGATCGTGTTCGGGATTGCGCCGTTCATCGTGCGCGATCTGCAGCAGCGCGTGCAGGAGCTGCCGCGCGAGCTGATCGTCAAGGCCCAGACGCTGGCGGGCAACTCCTGGCAGATCATCCTGCGGGTGGTGTTGCCGCAGGTGCTGCCGCGGCTGATCGACGCGGTGCGGCTGTCGCTCGGCGCGGCCTGGCTGTTTCTGATCGCTGCCGAGGCGATCGCCGCGACCGAGGGCCTCGGTTATCGCATCTTCCTGGTGCGCCGTTACCTCGCGATGGACGTGATCCTGCCGTACGTGCTGTGGATCACGGTGCTCGCCTACCTCACCGATCTTGGCCTGCGGCAGCTGTCGCGGCTCGTTTTCCCCTGGTATCACGGCGCGCAGGGAGACGACGCATGAACCGTATCGAGCTGAAGAACGTCTGGAAGACCTACGGCGAGCAGGTCGTGCTGGAGCGATTGAATTTGCGCGTCAAGCCGGGCGAGTTCTGCACGATCGTCGGCGCGTCCGGTTGCGGCAAGACCACGCTGTTGCGACTGCTGCTAGGTGAGGAGCGCCCGAACCGCGGCGAGATCCTGCTCGACGGCAAGCCGCTGCGCGCGGAGCCGGGGCCGGATCGCGGCATCGTGTTCCAGCGCTATTCGGTGTTTGCGCACCTCACCGTCTTGAACAACGTGCTGCTCGGGCTCGAACTGCGCGCTGCGCCGCTGACCGGGCGGCTGTTCGGCGGCGCGCGGCGCGAGGCCGTCGAGCGGGCGCGCGCGATGCTGGACGCGGTCGGTTTGAGCGCATCGCTCGACAAATACCCGAGCGCGCTTTCAGGCGGCATGCAGCAGCGCCTCGCCTTGGCACAGTCGCTGGTCATGCGGCCCGAGATCCTATTGCTCGACGAGCCGTTCGGCGCGCTCGATCCCGGCATCCGCGCCGACATGCACAAGCTGATCCTCGAACTCTGGCAGCGCCACGGCCTGACTGTGTTCATGATCACCCACGACATCAAGGAAGGCTTCTACCTCGGCACCCGGCTGCTGGTATTCGACAAGTATCGCCACGATCCGCAGGCGCCACACGCCTACGGCGCCGGCATCACCTATGACCTGCCGGTCGGCGCGACCGACCGGAAACTCTACGAAGAGATCCGCGACGAGGTGCGTGACAGCGCCACCCGCCTAGACAGGAGCGCAAACCCATGACCCTACCCGCCATCGACCCGACCCGCATCGTCCACCGCGAGCTGTTGCCAGGCGCGCGCAACTGGTCGTTCGTCATCCGCCGCGGCTTTGCGTTGCGGCTCACCGATCGCCACGGCGGCGCGAACTGCGCCGCGTTGTTCTTCAACGCGCACGAGAAGCTCGAACGCTACAACAT
>JBHJOI010000118.1:0-23912 GCA_050329935.1 Thiotrichales bacterium
GACGATCACGCCTGCCGCGGCGCAAACCGCAACCAGTTGCAACGACATCTTGGCGGCGATCTCGAGGGCATAAAGTATCTGCGTGTACCCCATAGGGTAGGGCGTCAGCCAGCTCACCATCGCCGCGGCCGCCATCGCCAGGGTGCCGGCGCGAATCACTGAATACCCCATAAAAAGGGCGCCGATGAGAATCAGGATAGGAATGAACAAAAACGCCTGCCGGGCAAGCTTCGCGAACTCCGGCAATTCGTTCCTGGGCAAGCCGCGCATACCTCTTTTGCAGGCTTCCTTGTCGACCATGAAATAGACCGAAAGAAAGTACAAAACGGCAGGGATGATCGCCGCGATGACGATGTCGGCGTAGGCGATTCCGGTGATCTCGGCCATGATGAAGGCGCCAGCCCCCATGATCGGCGGCAGGATCTGGCCGCCAGACGATGCGGCAGCCTCTACGGAGGCGGCCGTCTGGGGCTTGTAACCAACACGCTTCATTAGAGGGATCGTCAAGGAACCCGTGGAAACGACATTTCCCGCTGAGGTGCCGTTGATCGTGCCCATCAAGGCGGAGGAAAAAACCGCGACCTTTGCGGGTCCGCCACGCGCGCCGCCAGCAACCGCGAAGGCAAAGTTAACGAAGAATTCACCCACGCGACTGGCCTGCAAGAAAGCGGCGAACGTGATGAAGAGAATAATATAAGTCGAGGAAATCGCCGTGGTGGGCCCCAGAATACCGTTATCGGTGTAAATAAAGGCAAAGAATCGGGCAGGATCGTAGCCGCGATGCTCCAACACGCCAGGTAACCAAGGGCCCAGGAACCCGTAGGCGATAAAAACCGCCACGATAATCACAAGGGCGAGCCCCGCGAGTCGGCGCGTCAACTCCAAAATCAGCAGAATGCCGGCAATAGCCGCGTACATATCGTTGACGTGCGGAAAGACCTGGGCCCGCATACGCAGGAATTCCGCGTGCGAAATGATGTACAAGCCCACGGTGATCGCCGCCAGAGCCAGCAACAGATCAGCCATATTCAACATGCTTCGGTCGCCGTAACCGCGGGTCCAAGAAGCCAACAGCGCCAGCACGGTTCCCGCGAGGATCGGATAGCCAAAAGTGTAGAGGAACTTTTCCGGCGGCGCTCCGGTGGGGATGCGGTTATCGGTCAGGATCGCAAGGCAGATTTGACCGAGGGCAAGCAGGATCGCCACCGCCGCGGGGGCGAGCAGCATCCATTGCCAGATCAGCAGAGCGTTGTTGGCCGCCTCTCTTTTATCGAACCGGAAGGGATGAGCCGCGAAAAAGACAAAACCGAGCACCAAACCTCCCGACACGTGGATGAGACGGTAGACCCAAGTCTCGAGGGGGTAGAGGTTCATCACACCAATGTGAAAGGCGGTATAGATGATACAAAGCCCCGCGAGCAGCATGCCGAGATGCCCCGAATAAACGCGTTGGTTTGCGGCCAGGGTTTCATTGTCGACCCCGTGCGCGAGATTGTCCTTGTCTATCGCAACAGGATAGTCCGGATCCTCCGCGCGGGTCTGTCCAATCTCGGTCTTATCTGTCATGACGGGATACCGGGGCTAGGGGGCTGGATACAGGGACGTCGCAACCGCGCCGACCACGCGCGGACGACCGACATGACCGCGAGTCGCTCCCATGGGAAAGGGTCATCCCTTGGAAGCGACCCGTGATCGCGTCATCGAATGCTCGGCACGTACGTCGCCTTTGTCGCGAATGGGCTGGGCTGACCTACTTCTTTAGGTTGTCGGGGATGGTGATGCCCTTTTCCGCGTAGTAACGAACGGCGCCGGGGTGGAACGGAAGGAAGCTGTTGTTCTCCCAGTTCTCGATCACGGTACCCTTTGCCGCGGCGTGGATCTGACGCATGCGGTCATTGTTTTCCAGCACGAGCTTGGTGATCTCGTAGGCCAGGGACTCGGGCAGATCCCGATGCGTCACCGCGAAGTTCCACAAGGCGAATGTCGCATGATCGTCCTTTTGGATCGTATACGTACCCTTGGGAATGGTGAAAGCCGCGACCTCCAGAAACTCCGCGGCAATCTTGGCATGGTCCTCAGGCGTGAAGGTGAACGTTGTCACGTCGGCCTCCGCGGCCAACTGAGAAAACGCGCCGATCGGCAGTCCCGCGGCGAACAGAAAGGCGTCGATCAGACCATCCTTGAGCTGGCTCGCGGCATCGGCCGCGCCCGAATGGGAAATCTTGGCATTGACACCCAACGCCTTGAGAAAACGGGGCCAATAGGTATCGGCCGTGCCGCCCGCCGGTCCGACGCTGACGCGCTTGCCCTCGAGATCGCGCATCGACTTGATGCCCTTTGAACTCATCGCGATCGCGTGGAACGGCGTTTCATACATGGGGAACAAGGCGCGAACATCGGAATGCGGCACACCCGGCGCCAAGGCGCTCTTTCCAGTCCACGCCTCGTACATCGGTCCCATTGTCACCAGTCCGATGGTTTGTTGCTTGGTTTGCACGAGGGTACCGTTTTGCACCGGGCCACCCGTGACCTCACCGCTGGCATTGATGCCCAGCCGCTCACCGATGAAGCTGGCCAAACCATTGCCATAAACGAAGTAAACACCGCCCTGACTCGCCGTACCAATGGTCAGCGAACGGGGCCAATCCTTGCGGTCAGGGCTCTGTGCCTGCGCCGCGCCGACGGTGGTCATCACGCTCGCTCCGATGGCCAAGCTCGCGATTACCTTCACGATTCGTTTCGAAATCATTTTGCTTGTTCCTCATTTCTAAGAATTTCTGATTCGGTGGAGCCGGGGTTGGCGCCCTCGCGGCGCTATTTAGAATCTAGCGCCTGGTCCCCCGCTTGTCCATTGCAAATCCGGCGCAATACCTTGCCGTCGAATCACGAGCGGCATTGCCGGTCCGGAACCGGGCGAACTCGGATCTGCGCACCGCGACCTGGCCGGATCAACACACCGTTGGCGACCTGCCCTTCGGCGACCGCCGGGAGCCTTGGCGCATGTCGTTGGGTTAGCTTGAATGACACCTTGATCGGCGGCCACGACCGCGCGCCCGGTCCGACTTTCCGCGCCCAAGCCGAACCAGACAGGCTTCGATTCATGGTCGCGCCTCGTTCCCGCGATTGGTCTTGGCGATCACGAAACGACCACGGTAGGCGGTCTGGGGCAATACGAGCTAAAGTGTCGATACTTCAAAAAGCGCCTTCAAAAAACAAGGCGCTTGCCTCATCGAGTCAACCACCAGGAGCCTTAAAAATGAAAATCGAAACCATCGCCGTGCATGGCGGCTACAGCCCGGAACCGACCACCAAGGCCGTCGCCGTGCCAATCTACCAAACCACGTCCTACGCATTCGACTCGACCCAGCACGGCGCGGATCTGTTCGACTTGAAAGTACCGGGTAATATCTACACCCGGATCATGAATCCGACCACCGACGTGCTGGAAAAGCGCCTCGCCGAGCTTGAGGGCGGCATAGCCTCGCTGGCGCTGGCCTCGGGCATGGCAGCGATCACCTACGCGATCATGACCATCGCCGAAGCGGGCGATAATATCGTCACCAGCTCGACGCTCTATGGCGGCACGTATAATTTGTTTGCCCACACCCTGCCGCGCTACGGCATCGAGGTGCGTTTCGCGGACTACCGCGAGCCCGACAGCTTCGCCCCGCTGATCGACGAGCGCACCAAGTTGATCTTCTGCGAATCGGTCGGCAACCCACTCGGCAATGTCACCGATTTCGAAAGGCTGGCCGAACTCGCCCACGCCAACGGTCTGCCGCTGGTGGTCGACAACACCGTACCGACACCGTATCTGTGCCGACCGTTCGAACACGGTGCGGACATCGTCGTCCACGCGCTCACGAAGTACCTCGGCGGCCACGGCAATTCCATCGGCGGCGCGATCGTCGACTCCGGCAAATTCCCCTGGGCGACCCATAAGGATCGCTTCCCGCGCCTCAACGAACCGGATGCCTCGTACCACGGGGTGGTCTACACCGAGGCACTGGGCCCCGCCGCCTATATCGGCCGCGCCCGCGTCGTGCCGCTGCGCAACATGGGTGCCGCGCTGTCGCCATTCAACAGCTTCCTGATCCTGCAAGGGATCGAGACCCTGCCGCTGCGAATGGACCGCATCTGCGACAACGCGCTCGCGGTTGCAAAGCACCTCCAAAGCCATCCGCAAGTCGCTTGGGTGCAATACGCCGGTCTCGATGACTCGCCGAGCCGGGCACTCGCGGAGAAATACATGGCCGGCAAGGCCTCTGGCATTTTGTCCTTCGGCATCCAGGGGGGCCGCGAGGCCGGGGCGCGGTTCATCGACGCGCTTAAACTCATCGTGCGCCTGGTCAACATCGGAGACGCCAAATCGTTGGCCTGTCACCCTGCGACCACGACCCACCGCCAGCTCGCGCCCGCGGAACTCGCCAAGGCCGGCGTCAGCGAAGACATGGTGCGGTTATCGCTCGGAATCGAGCATATCGACGACATTCTGGCAGACATCGAGCAGGCGCTCGCGGCGGCCAGCTAAGCTGCCGCTCGCGGCGCGAGCGGAACCTCTGGCGATCGGAGGATCGCCAGAGGCCCCGAAACCCATCACACGGTGCGCGCTTACCCGCGCGGGTCGAGCACTCGCCCGATGAACAAAATGGCGCCGGTCGCGACGTCGCGAATCACGTAGACGAACGGCCGATCGAATCGCACCGTCACCGGCTCCGGCCCTATCGATGTGACGCCAACGATCACACCCGTCGCGGCCGCTGCCTCGGTGCCGGCCTCATCCAGCAAGACGAAGGCCTCGTGCAAGATATCGCTCACAAACAATTCGCGCTGGCCATCGATGCCGGACAAATCGGCCATGCCCGCGACGAACGCCTCGCGCATCCCGAGCGCTTGCAGCACGGGCACCAAGCCTGCCTTGGATCGACTTTCGAACTTGGGCAGATGCACCTCAACCTGCGTCGGCGCCAGCGCGGCGACGACCTTGGCGTATGACGACGGCGCCAATGCGGCCTCGAAACCCTTGAAATCCGCGCCGCCCATCATCAGCACGATCGACACCTCATCGCCGTCGTAGGGCATCTCCAACGCGGTGATGTCGTCGACATGGGCGTAGCGAAAATCTTGTGATTGGACCATGGTCGGCACCCGCACCTCGCTACCATCGAGCAACCGGAATGGCGCCGGCGCGGTCGAGCCCAGCTTAAACGGCGAAGCCCACGCCGCATTGAAGTACACCGCGTTGGTCAGCACCAGCCGCGTCAATGACGTCACGCTGCCTTCCGGCAGCAGCTCGGGAATCCGCTGCTCGGTCTGGTCTGCGACCCAGGCATTGATTGTCCGTCGCGACGGTTCGGTCGTCGTCAGGAAATCCAACACATTGAGCCCGGCGCCGTAGTTTCGCGCCAAGGTGTCGAGATACCCCGGCACGAACGGATAACCCCGCTGCGCCCAGGCCGCGTTCACGGTGCGCAGCCGGAACGGTTTACCGTCCTTGCCGGCCGCGTTCGCGCCACGACTTGCGAGCGCGAGATCGAGCGCATTGAACGCGCGGTGCAGCGCCGGTTCGCCCAGATTGAACGCGAGTGCCTGGGCGATTTCCGCGCCCGTAACGCCCTTGGCGCCCGCATAGACCATCGCCAGCGCAACCGAAATGCTGTGCGGTGAAAACGCCAGATTGCCCTCATTTACCGCGAGCCGCTGGTAAAGATTGAACGCGAACGCGGTATTGCCGGCCACCAATGCGCCCAATTCTGAATTGCTCGTGGCCGGCGCCAAATCACGCGCCAATGCAGAGCGTGCCAGATCGAATCCCGCCCCGGTGCCCGTGCCCGGCAATTGCGTGCTCGGCAGGGGCGTTGGCCCCGAATCGGTACCCACCACTGGCGAATCCGATCCGCCACACCCCGTCAACATCAACAACCCCAAACCCAAAAGTCCACCCAATAATGGCGCAGTTTTCATAAGCCAGCCCTCCTGTTAGGTCCGCCTCATCGTAACCCAACTCACGATCGGCGCGCAGCCAAGGTCGCTCAGGGGACATGACGCGCAAAACACTTGCGTTAACACAACACGCCCTCGACCGTCGGGATGACTTGCCCACCCACGCATATCTCGGGCGCATCCAGGTCCAGTTTCGCGCGCAGCCTGACCAATGACGGACGTCGAACCTCATAGCCTTGCTCGATCCGCAAATCGAGCCGCGGCGCCGAGTCCGCGCGGTGCGACAAAAGAAACGCCCCCAGAAACGCGGCGCCGTTTCCAGTGGCCGGATCCTCGCGAACGCCATGCGCCTCGAAGAAAAACCTCGCGCAAATATCGTTGTGAACATGATGCGTCTGCCGACAATAGACATAGACGAGCGGCGGGCAACCTTGATCGGCCAAGGGGGCGAATTGATCGAGATCCAGCGCGCAACGTCGCAATGCTTGCAGGCCGCGCAAGGGCACGACGATCGCCGCCGTGCCGGCTGAAAAGACCTGCGCGGACCCGATGGGATCGAGGTCATCGGGCACCAACCCCAGCGCCGCCGAGATTCGCTCCGGCGCGACGCGTTGTCCCGCCGTGATCGGCGGCGCACGAAACCACGCCGCCTCGTGTCCCTCGCGCGTGGATTCAAACGCGACCGGGATCAGTCCGACCCTCAGATTCAAACCGATCGGTTGCCGCGTGTCGCGAACGACATGCTGGCGCAGCACCCACGCGGTGCCGAGCAGTGGATGCCCCGCGAAGTCGATTTCTCGCGCCGGCGTAAAAATGCGGACGCGATACGCACCGTTCGCGTCGGGCGTCGTTTTCACGAACGTGGTTTCGGAGAAATTCATTTCCGCCGCGAGGCGCAGCATCGACTCGTCGGGCAGGTCATCCTCGCTCACCACGACCGCCAGCGGATTTCCCGCGTAGCGTTGTTCCGCGAATACATCGACGATAAAAAATCGGTTTGGCATGGGCGCGTGATCCATGTGCTGTGACAACAGGCTCGCGACCCGCACATCCGCGGGCCGCGATCGCAGCTTGATCCTACACGCCCACCCGCGCCCGCGCGCGGGAAATAATCTGCCCTACTCAGGCAAGCAGATGCCGTGCTTTCGAACCGCGCCAACGGTGCGAACGAGCAGCAACGCGATGACGGCGGTAAGCGCGAGCAACAAACCCCAGCCCAGATAAAAATACGCGGCGATCGTGGTCTGCTCGTGCATCACGAAGCTCGCGATCGAGATCGCCGCGAGCGGAAACGAGTAAGCCCACCACGACAGGAAAAAGCGCAGTTTCAAGAACCGCCCCAGTTGAACGAACAGCAGCAGCGTGAAAAACAACGCGACGAAATACAAGACCCGTCCAAACGCATCCAGCTCGCCAACCAGGCGCAGGTACGCCACGAAACCCACCGCCGGCGGCGCGATCAGAATGAACAGCGTCGGCAATAATTTGTCGGGCAGTGGATGATGAAACATCACCCGATAAAACAAGATCGTCAGCAAAATCAGCCAAAAAGCCAAACCCACACTGAAGAAAAACCACGAGATCTCGAATTGCCCCAACGACACCCCGGCGAGCGGTACCAGCACGTTACCGACCGCGGGGATGAACCACGCCGGGTTCATATGGTGCAATTCGAAATGTTGTTGGTGAATCCACGCGTTCACCACATGCAGCGTGAACCCGAGATGCAACGTCGCGCCGCTCGCCCACAACCACCGACTCACGCCAGTGCCGAACGGCATCAGCGCGACCGCGAGCAACAACAGGCTGATCGAAATCGCGGGGAAAAAATTGAGTTTGATCGGGTGCCGAAACTCGGCGACTACGGCAGCACTGTACCGCACCCATTTCAGCGCATAGATCGACGCGAGCAACACGAACATCAACGCGACGAAACCTGCCAACCAAGGCGTGACATAGAGCTCAAGCCCGGTGACCTGCTGTGCCTTTTCCCAGGCGATCGCAAGCCCGGCGAGACCCATGATCATGGCGAAGAACGAGATCGGGAAATGCTCTAACCGGCGACCGGGTTCGGCCGCGGGCAGCGGGGACGTCTCCATGAATAATCACACCAGGTAGTCAACTGAAACGCCTATTGTAGGGGCTCGACGTCGGTTCGCATTGAGAATCTACAACCCTCGCCCAGGGTTTTCGCGACCAAGCACGCGGTGTTTGCGTTAACCTTGAGCCAGGCGAACGGCTCGCGCTAGCGTAGCCGTCCTACTCGACCACCTCTCGAGATCAACGCGCGCTTGAGCAACACGATACGACTCATCATCAGTGGCCACGTGCAAGGCGTGGGTTTTCGGCCATTCGTCCATCGCACGGCACACGCGCTGGGATTGGCCGGCTACGTCCTCAACCGGGGTGGGCAAGTGGAAATCGTCGCGCGCGGCCCGCAATCGGCGTTGCTGGCCTTCCGCACGCAACTGTTGGAACGGCACCCCCCGCTCGCGCGGCCGCGACTTGAATCCGAAGAACCTTGCGCAACCGTCACGGGTGAAGGCTTCGAAATTCGCCCCAGCAGTGCCAGCGAAGTGCCCGATATTCAAGTTCCACCCGATTACTTCGCCTGCGACGATTGCCTCGCCGAACTTGGTGACCGCATGGCTCGCCGCCATCGGTATCCGTTCATCAACTGCACGCAGTGCGGACCGCGTTACACGTTAATAAAGGCGCTGCCCTACGACCGACATCGCACCAGCATGGCGGCGTTCGCGCTGTGTCCCGCCTGCGGGCAGGAATATGCCGATCCTCTCGACCGGCGTTTCCATGCCGAGCCGCTGGCCTGCGCGGTCTGCGGACCCAGCCTCACGTTTCGACGCGACTACGCTAGCATCGACGGAAACGAGGCGGCGTTGAGCGCGGCGCTCGCCGCGTTGCGCGAAGGCGCGATCGTCGCCGTCAAGGGCGTTGGCGGTTACCACCTGATGTGCGACGCGCGCAATCCGGTTGCGGTGACCCGGTTACGCGCGCGCAAACACCGGCCCGACAAACCCCTCGCGGTGATGTTTCCGCTGCGCGGCGGCGATGGCCTCGCGGCTGTGCGCGAAGTGCTGGAACCCGGCGCGATCCACGCCGCGACGCTCATCTCCCCGCAACGCCCGATCGTACTGACACCGTTGCGCGCCGATGCGACGCTGGCCCCGCAAATCGCGCCTGGACTCGACGAGATCGGCGCCTTCCTGCCCTACAGCCCGCTGCATTATTTATTGCTCAAGGATTTCGACGGTCCACTCGTCGCGACCTCGGGCAACGTCAGCGGCGAGCCGGTCATCATCGACAATACCGAGGCGGAACAACGCCTCGCGCCGGTCGCGGATGCATTTTTGCAGCACGACCGCCCCATCATCCGACCAGCCGACGACTCGGTCATTCGCGTGATCGCCGGCGCACCGCGCCCGCTGCGGGTCGGGCGCGGCCTGGCGCCGCTCGAACTACGCTTGCCGCATCCGATCGCGTTTCCGACGCTCGCGGTCGGCGGCCACATGAAAAACACCGTCGCGCTCGCCTGGGGCGAGCGCCTGGTGCTCTCGCCGCACATCGGTGAACTGGATAGCCCTCGCGCGCTCACCGTGTTTCAACAGGTGCTCGACGACCTCCAGGACCTGTATCAGGTTCACGCCGAACGCATCGCGCACGACGCCCATCCGCACTACGCCAGCACTCGCTGGGCCCGGCGGCAACCGCTGCCAACCCGCGCGGTCCTGCATCATGGCGCCCACGCCTCGGGCCTCGCTGGCGAGCATCCCGAGATCGACCATTGGCTAGTCTTCACCTGGGACGGCACTGGCTTCGGCGCCGATGGAAGCTTATGGGGCGGCGAAGCGTTGGTCGGCCGGCCGGGCGTCTGGCGCCGCGTCGCCAGCTTCCGACCGTTTCGGTTGCCCGGCGGCGAAAAGGCCGGACGCGAGCCATGGCGTTCCGCCGCCGCGCTATGCTGGGCGGAAGGCCGACGCTATCAGCCCGACGCCCCCGCTCATCCGGAACTCGCCGAGGCCGCGTGGGCGCGCGGTATCAACACCCCCACCTCGTCGGCGGTCGGACGCCTGTTCGACGCCGCGAGTTGCCTGCTCGGACTCGGTGAGATCGCGAGCTTCGAGGGCCAGGGTCCAATGCGACTGGAAGCGCTCGCGCGCGGGCTCGTGCCCGCAATTGAGCCACTCCCGCTCGGCTGCGACGAACACGGCATCCTGCGCGCGGATTGGGCGCCGCTGCTCGATCTGCTGACCGACCCGTTCGAAGCCGAGGCAAGTCGCGCCCTGGCCTTCCACGTCACCCTCGCGGCCACGCTCGTGGCTCAGGCATTGTGGGTACGCGAACGTTTTGGCGCCGTCACGGTCGGATTGACTGGCGGCGTGTTCCAGAACCGGATACTGACCGAACACGCCCTCGCGCGTCTGGCCGAGCACGGGTTCGATGTCCGTCTGTCGCAGCAGATTCCCTGCAACGACGGCGGCTTGGCTTATGGACAAATCATCGAGGTACTGCATGTCGACGCGCATTGACGACCGTTACATCACCCTGGCTCACGGCAACGGCGGACGCTACATGCGCGAACTGATCGACGAACTCTTTGCCCGCTACCTCGGCAACGACCTGCTCAACACCCAGGCCGACGCCGCGGCGGTACCGCCGCTGCAAGGCGATCTGATGATCTCCACCGATGGCTTCACGGTGCAGCCGCTGGAGTTTCCGGGCGGCAGCATCGGCTCGCTCGCGATCCACGGCACCGTCAACGACCTCGCGGTGTCCGGCGCGATCCCGCATTACCTCACCCTCAACGCCTTTATCGAAGAAGGCATGGAAATCAGCCAGTTGGAACGCATCCTGAAGGACATGGCCCGCGCCGGGACCGAAGCCGGCATCAGCATTATCGCCGGCGATACCAAGGTCTTGCGCCGAGGCGAGGGGGGCGGGCTTTATCTCGCGACCACCGGGCTTGGCATCAAGCCGCCGCACCTGCACTTGGGCCTCGACCGCATTCAGCCGGGCGATCGCATCCTGGTCAGCGGCCCGGTGGGCGACCACGGCACCGCGGTGATGCTGGCGCGCGAACAGTTCGGGCTCAGCGGCGAGCTGCATTCGGACTCCGCCAGCGTGCTGCCTTTGACCACCGCGCTATTCGACCTGCCAGGACTGCATTTCATGCGCGACCCCACCCGCGGTGGACTCGCGACCGTTGCCCACGAGATCGCTCGCGCCACCGGTCACGCCATCCACCTCGAAGCCACCGCCATTCCGGTGCATGACGCAGTGCAGAGCGTTTGCGCGATGCTCGGCTACGACCCGTATTACCTCGCCTGCGAAGGTCGCGTGGTCGCGGTGGTCGCCGCGGCGGACGCCGAACGTGTGCTGCAGCGCTGGCAAACATTACTCGCCGGGCAGGCCGCTGCGATCATCGGTGAAGTCCGCGCCGGCGCGCCGCGCGTTGTGCTGACAACCGAGCTCGGCGGCGAGCGTTTACTGGAGGAACTCGAGGACGACCCATTGCCGCGCATTTGCTAGCGGACTCGGCGTTCAGTGCCTATTCAGCTCCGACTTGCTTGAATGGAGGCGCAATCCGAATCCTGGGAGACCACGCCGTGAAAACACTCAAAACAATGCTGACGTCGCTCGGATGCGCGCTCACGCTCACCATGGCCCTGCCGACGACGGTACTCGCCGCCGATGACGCCGCGCGGGTCGCGCGCAGCGTCGAACACACCCTGGCCGCGCCGATCACCGACCTCGAAACCACGCTGACGCGCGCCACGCCGGTCACACTGGACGCACTTCAACGCGACGGCTACCGCAGCGAACCCGGCCCCGGTGCCGAAGCCGCCACCACACTCCAGGCCCGTTCCGCCCGCGCCTGCATCGCCACTTGCGCCAGCTTCTGGTTCAGCGACGCCGCCTCGATTCTGAGCCGCGACTTCGACAACGACGGCTTCTACACCCGTCTCGCGGTGCGCTTCGACGCCAACACCAGCGACTTCGTCCGCTACGTTTATGCCCGGCTCTATCTCAGCTTCGAAGGGGGTCCGTGGAACACGCTGCACACCACCCGCGACATCCGTCTCGACGGCAACTCGATCCTTGATGAATACGAAGTCGTCACCGACCTCGATGGCGGCTACCGCACCGGCTACTACGACATCCTGATCGAGCTCTACGACGCCGGCACCGGCGAATACCTCGCGAGCTACGGCCCCAACGAGGACGGCTCGTTGCGCGCCCTGCCGCTCGAGGACATCAGCCGCGACGGTTATGACTCCTCCATCAACTTCGGTGTCGGCGTGGGCGTCGGTATCGGCGTCGGCACGGCCGCCTACGTGGTCGGCAGCGGGGCGTTGGATGGGTGGGGGTTGTTGGTGCTAGCAGGCGCTGCTGCTTACGGCCTGCGCCGACGTCCATTCCGACTGTTTTGCCGCTGATCCGACCGAGCGGCCATTCCGTCGACTAGCTCACATACGCGCATAATCCAAAGACGTTAAATTATGTCAGGTCGATGCGATAGCGTATCGACGTCAGCAGTATGCGAACTATCACTCGGGGCAGAGATCCTGCCGAAGGAGACCTTATGACGAAGACGCTTTGGCTTGCGCTACCGCTCGCCCTCGGCCTGACGGCCTGCGATACGATGCCGATTCAAATGGGCGGCGCGCCAACGACCGCGACCGGTGCCGCTGCCGGCGCAACAGCACAGAATGCAAATCCCGATTTGGAGCGTTGCGCGAAACCGCTCGGAACGTTGGCGCTGGACGAAGACACCTCGGCGCCCTGGTATTGGCGTCTGACCAACGAATACAAACTTACCTCGACCCGCCCGGTGTTACGAATGTTGGTGCAGCAAAGTAACTGTTTCGTGGTCGTCGAACGCAGCGCATCCGGTATGGGCCAAATGCAGCGCGAACGCGCCTTGATGGAATCCGGCGAATTGCGCGGTGGCAGCAACTTTGGAAAAGGTCAGATGGTCGCAGCCGATTACGCGATGTCGCCCAACATCGTTTTTAGCGCGAACGATACCGGAGGGCTTGGTGGTGCGATCGGCGGACGGCTCGGGGGCTCTTTGGGTGCGGCTGTGCTTGGTTCGGTCAAATTTCGCGAGGCCAATACGATCTTGACGTTGGTCGACAACCGCTCGGGCGTGCAGGTCGCCGTTTCGGAAGGCAGTTCGAAAAAGGCCGATCTCGGTCTATTCGGCGGATTGCTCGGTGGGAGTGCCGCCGGAGGTCTCGGCGGCTATACCAAGACACCGGAGGGCAAGGTAATCGCCGCTGCTTTCACCGACGCGTACAATCAGATGGTCCGCGCGGTCAAAGATTATCGTCCTCAGGACGCAGCCGGCCCTGGTGGGCATGGAACAGGCGGCGCTTTACAAGTCAGGTAGAACGGTTCTCACATCGGAGCCATCGTTACCAAGCAACCGCCACGGACGCCGTGGCGGGTCAAGGTAATGCGGAAGATCCGCGTTACATGGCCATCGAGCCGCCCGCGCTTGGTAGCGAACGATTGTTACGCGCGGCTTCGTGCGGCCGAGACGCTGCATCGCGAGGGCCAGACTCAATCGATCGCGGCTGCACAACGCTAGCCAAGCGGCACCCAGCCATCACCCATCGACACCCGCGTGATGCTGTTCGGCAGCGAACCCAGTGAAGTGCGAATTGTTCAGCGTCGAGCTGTCCACTCGGATCATAAAATAGCGCCCCCCTATGCCGCCGATCCATCCCTGATCCGACAGCCCCCAAATCACGGCTTTCTACACCTAAACCGGACCGCGCGACTCGCGCTTGACGGCGATTGTCCGGCTCATCGCGTCTTCGAAGGAGGCATTCCGGTATTTCGGCGCATAGTCGCTAAACGCGTCGAGCACGGTCAGCACTTTGTCGGCGGCTGATTGACCCTTGAAGTCACTTTTTTCCAGTTTCAGCTCGTCGGTCAGTTCGTTCCAGACCAGGCCGTCGGCCATTGGGATCAGGACGAAGGTCTTGCCGTCCGCTAACACGATCAGCGGTTCGCTGAGGTTGACGACGTAGAATACGGCGCGGACGTCGGGCGCCAGATCAGTGCCGTATAGATCGAGAAACGGCTCGATGTCGGCAAGTTCGTCGAGCGAACCGGACACGAGTCGGAGCGTGCCCGCATCCGCCAGCACGACCGCGGCCTTGAGCGTGACCGTGGGCGGTTTGCGCCGCCCCATCGCGTCGGCGATCGCGCCTTCAACCAACACGAGATCCCCTCGATACGCGGAATAGTGGCCCGCGGTCGTCGCCTCCTTGAAGTTCGTGTTGTAGAACAAGCCTCGTTGCTCGTAGGTATCCAGCAGCATGTCGCGACCTCGGAAGTTGTTGAGTCCGCATAGAAATTAGCAAACTTCGTACCAGACTGCGGCCAGCCGACACGGCATCTAAAATAGTCCGCGTAAACAATCGGTTGAGATGAGATTCTGGAACAAGGCATGATCGGTGGCGGCTGTCGCAAACCCGACAATCACACGTTGCGCCCGCCCGCGCCCGACAACCGTTGCGATGCCACCAGGCATTCAAGGTGAAAGCTGCCGCTCGAGTACTGAACGACCCACGCGGCCCGCGAACTCGCTCGATCACCCAGTCGCTACGCCTGCTCCGCCGCGACACCGCGCACGGACCACGGTGCCGCCTTGCGCACCTGTGCCCAGACCGGCGATTCCATCGTCAGCGCGAGTTGCCGCGCCAGTTCTACCATGCCAGTGTAGCCCGCGTAGGCAAACTCGCGTTCCTGGTTGATGTCGAGGAAAGGAATGCGCGCCTTGAGCGCGGTGTACATGTTGCGGCCGCCGGCGATGAGAATGTCGGCGCGGTATTCCTTAACGATGCCGATCAGCGCCTTGGGGCTGCCGTCGGTGATCATCTTGGTACGCTCGCCCATCAGCTCGCGAATCCGCGCCTTGTCCTCCTCGGTGGACTTGTTGGTCCCGGTCGCGACGACTTCCATGCCGAGATCCTGCAGCGCGGACACGATCGACCACGACTTCACGCCGCCGGTGTAGAGCAGCACGCGCCGGTCGCGCAGGCGTTCGCGCCAGGGCTCGAGCGCGGCGTGGGCCTTGGCCTCCTCGCGCACGATCAGGGCTTCGACGCGCGCGCTCAGATCCGGGTCACCGATCAGCCGCGCGAATTCGCGGAACGCGTGCGAGGTGTCGGTGACGCCGTAAAAGCTCCCCTCGAAGAACGGGATGTTGTACTGCGTCTGCATCTTGCGCGCGACATTGAGCAGCGCCTTCGCGCAGACGACCATGTTGACCTCACCACGGTGCATCGTTTGCACCTGTTTGAAACGCGCGTCGCCGGACAGCGTGCACAAAATGCGTAGCCCCAGCTCGTCGAACAACGGCGCGACGTGCCAGAACTCGCCCGCGATGTTGTACTCGCCGATCAGGTTGACGTCGTGGGTAGGGATACCGGCCGGGTGCGGCGGCGCCGGTTCCGGCTCGCGCGTGCCGATCACGTATTTGAACATCGATTCCCCGGCGATGCGGTTGCCGAGGTTCTTGGTGCCATAGAAGCCGGCCGCATCGACCGGCACCACGGGCACGCCGTTGAGTTCGGCCGCCGCCTTGCAAACCGCCTCGATATCATCGCCAATCAACGCTGGCACGCAGGTGTTGTAGACAAACACCGCCGGCGGCGCGTAGGTGTCGACCGCCTGCTTGATCGCGTGGAACAGGCGCTTTTCACCGCGCCCCATGATCACGTCCTGCTCGGTGAGGTCGGTCGTCATGCCCATTTTGTAGAGCGTCGGCCCCGAGGAGCGCGTACCGCGGTTATCCCAGCTCGACCCCGCGCAGGCGATCGGCCCATGCACGATGTGCGCGACATCAGCGATTGGCAGCAACGCGATCTGCGCGCCGTCGAACGAACAACCGCCCGCGGTCGCGCCGGGTTTCGGCCGGGCGCAGCCGGATTTCGACTTGGTATTGTGGGAACACGCCGGTTCATTGAGCAGCTCGGCGATCTGTTTGGCTTGCATGGCGGCGTCCCGTGGTGAATCCAGATCAAGCCAAGCAAACCGCATACCAAATCTTATTCAACAGAATCCCGGGCGAAACAGGACATTCCGGTTGTTGCGAATGCGACAAGACACGACGGATGCGCCGGAATAATCCAACGAATCCGTCCACACCGTCGGGCGCATGAAGGCACGGTTTCACGACGTCGGAACGGGCGGCCCAGGTGATGGATACACCGCTTTGGCGCCGCGTTTCTCTCGCGCGCCGACCGAGGCGCGGAACGCATCTTGCCAATGACAACCTCAATCTCGCCCGGCCAAGGGAATGACCCTGCGTGAGAACGATCCCCCGGACGAGCCTGTGGTATTCGCCACGCGGCCGACAATTGACGTAGCGTGAGCGGCGCTTAGACGCTCCGAGCAAATCGCAACCGAAATACGCCGTGAACGCAGAATTGGCATCGACTCGCGCCTACCACGAACGCACCAAGCATCGGCTCGATGCCTACGCGCGCGGGCCGCGATATCTCGACTGGGACCAACAACCCGATCCGTTTCGCCGCTTCGCCGGCGCGCCGGTGCTCGACTTGCCGCTACTCTCCGGCGGCGCGCCGCCTGCCGGTCGGACATTGGAGAGCGTCGCCGCGGTGCTGGAACTTTCGCTCGGCTTGTCGGCATGGAAGCAGTTCGGCCCAAACCGTTGGGCGTTGCGCTGCAACCCGTCGAGCGGCAACCTGCACCCCACCGAGGGCTATCTGGTCGCGAGCGGTATCGACGGTCTGGCCGATGGCGTCTATCACTACGCCCCGCGCGAACATGCGCTGGAGCACCGCGCCGACCTGGTGCCGGGCGACTCCGCCGCCCACTGCCTCATCGGTTTGAGCAGCATCGCCTGGCGCGAAGCCTGGAAGTATGGCGAACGCGCCTTTCGCTATGTGCAGCTCGACGCCGGCCACGCGCTCGGCGCGATCCGTTACGCGGCCGCGGCACTCGGCTTGCGGGTCGAACGGCTTGCAGTCACGGACGCCGAGATCAGCCGCTTGCTGGGACTGGATCGGCCGGAGGACTTCACCGGGGCCGAGGTTGAACATCCGGAGCTGCTACTCCGCATTCACGCCGGGCGTTCATCGCCGCGAGAGGTCCGCTTACCGATCACGTCGGCGTGGCGTGGTCAGGCCAACGCGCTGAGCGGACCGAACGGTGACAAATGGCCGGTGATCGAGGACGTGACCGCGGCCACCGTTTGCACCACGCCGTCGCCACGCCTGGAAACCCGGCTCGACACGCCGAACCCTGTCCCCGCCGCCGCCCTGATACCGCTGATCAAACAGCGCCGCAGCGCGCAGGCGTTCAGCGGCCAGGCAAGCGTGCTGCCTCGCGATACGTTCCACGCCATGCTGGACGCGGCGCTCCCGCGTCGTGAACGGGTGCCCTGGGACGTGTGGAACCTGCCGGTCCGCACCCACCTCGCGCTGTTCGTGCATCGGGTCGAGGGGCTGGCGCCCGGGCTATACGCCCTGCCTCGCCATGACGCGGCCGAGGCCGCTCTGCGCACGGCGATGGATCCAGCGTTCCGGTGGCGCAAGCCGGACGGCTGCCCGGCGTCGCTACCCTTGTTCCAGTTGCTGGAAGGCGATGCGCGCAAGGCCGCACGCGCGCTTTCCTGTCATCAGGAAATTGCAGCGGCGAGCGCGTTCAGCCTCGGCATGTTGGTCGAATTCGAGGCCGGTCTGGCCGCGGGCGCGCACGTCTACCGGGAACTTTATTGGGAAGCCGGGTTGATCGGGCAGGTGTTATATCTGGAGGCGGAAGCCGTCGGCATGCGCGGCACCGGGATCGGCTGTTTTTTCGATGACAGCGTTCACGAGTTGTTCGGCCTGACCGATACGAGGTTTCAGAGCTTCTACCACTTCACCATCGGCAGCGCGGTGACGGACCCGCGGCTGGAGACGTTGCCGCCCTATGCGCATCTGGCGGACGGTCGCCGCCGCCCGCCCGCTTCAGGGTCACGGCGCTGACGACCGTCGTCGGCGACCATCCAGGGTCGCTCGCGACACGGACGGCGCGATCGTGGCTCGGGTTCGCGACCACTCACACCGAATACGGCGTGCGCACCCAGCGCCGCACGAGTTCCGCCTCGGCCTCGGGTAAGTACTGAAACCCCTCGTCGAGGTCGGCATGGATTGCGTAAGCGACCGTGCGCGGCGTCAACGCGCCCGCCAGCAAGTGGAAGTACCAGGCTCCGAGATAACCCGCCGCGCGGTCAAAGGCGTTCAACTGCGCGGACAGCTCGACCCCCCGAGCGTCGGGCGTCCAGTGGAACGACTTGAGTTTGCGCGCGTGTAGCGAGATCGGCGCGGCCAACAGCTGCGCGTTATGGTAACGATCCTGGTGCTCGCGCAGCGCGAGGATCCAATGCTCGCTGAAATGCTCGCGGCGCGACGCGCTGCTCTGGGTCCAGTCATCCATGAAACGCGCCAGCGGGGCTACGCCCTCGACGGGGGTCGCCTGGCGCGCGACGGCATGACGAACATCGGTCAGGCGTCGAAAACGATACCGCGACGGCGCAACCAGTTGAGCGGCGATCTTGCTTGGCGTCAACGGGTCGATCAGCTCCTCGAGGTCGCACGGCGGGCAATCCGCGCTGACCAGCTCGCGGTCGACAACTTCCTGAAGCTCCTCCACCTCCAACTGCAAAAAATCCTCGGGCGCCGGACCGATCTCGGCGACGAAGTAATGCGTGCGACCGGCGAGCCGCGTCGCCAGCAATCCGGCGCCCCCGAATCGCTCCAGAAACCGGTCGATATCGCCGTCGCTGATATCGAGTTCCGCCTCGGCCCAGGCTTCGAGGTCGTCCGCGACCCGCCGACCGTCGGGGGCAATGACACCACCCGGGCGATACCAGCCACCGCGGGTCAGCGCGAAGCGAAACTCGCAGCTCGGCACATAGTTGCCCGCCAGCGCCATCAGCGCGCTGTGGTGTGGGCGCGGCGGGGCGCCGTCGATCAGGCCAATGAAATGGCTCAGGGTCGGCTCATCGGGAGGGCAACCGCTCATATCGACTCCTCGGGTTCGCATGGGTTCTGGTTCAGGCGCGCGCGTGCCAACATGCGTATCTCGCACTCGGGATCGCCTAGCAGCGGCCCCAGTGCGGCGACCGGGGCGGTGCGCGCGGCCTCAAGCCGCAACTCGGCGTCGGTATCCCGTTCGTGCTTCACACCGACCTCGACTCGCTTGCTATAAACAACTCCAAGGATGCCTCTGCAAACATCGTTCCATGCGCCGATTCAACGGAATTTCAAAGAGATGCGCATGCCGTCGCGTGGTGACATCCGGTCCGTCGAAAGCCTTTTTGTCGGAAACCCAACAAACCGGTACAAGCGGGTACCGATCATGTAAGTACTCGGTCGGTCATCCCGAGAATCAAAATCGATACGACAAACCCTCGGTCAATACGGCGATGCGTGAGAAACACGCGCCTGCTCGCTCGGGGAACTGGTCATCCGATCAACGCGACGGCCTTGACCTGGGCGTAGACGATTTTCCCCGGTGTCAGTTCCAGCGCGTGCGCGGAGCGACGCGTGACCCGCGCGACCAGCGGCGCGCCGCCAACGTTGAGGCGCACGAGCGCCAGGGCCGGCTGCGCTTCGTCGGCGATCTCGGCGACTACTGCCGGCAGGGTGTTGAGAATGCTGGTTCCGGTGTGCCGCGTCAGGGTGAGGCTCACGTCGCGGGCAAGCACGCGAACCCGCACCCGCGCGCCGGGCGCGTGGCCGCCGTCGCGGACCCAGAAGTACCCGCCCGCGAAGTCCACCCGCGCCAGATGCCACTCGGGATCGCGTTCGGCGACCACCGCGTCCAGCACGACGCCGGCATCCTCGCCGAGCTGAAATGGCAGATCGAGCCTCGCGAGGGTCGCGGACAACGGGCCATCGGCAACCACGCTGCCAGCCTCCATCACGACGAGGTGATCAGCGATGCGCGCGACCTCGTCCGGAGCGTGGCTGACATACAACACCGGGATGTCGAGCGCGTCATGCAGACGCTCGAGGTAGGGCAGGATCTCCTTCTTGCGCGCGAGATCGAGCGCGGCAAGCGGCTCGTCCATCAACAGAATGCGCGGACTGACGGCCAGTGCGCGGGCGATCGCGACGCGCTGGCGTTCGCCGCCCGAAAGCCGGTCGGGTTTGCGCGCGAGCAGATGACCGATGCCAAGCAGCTCGATCACCTGATCCAGCGCGACGGGCTGCGTCGCCGCCTTGACCCGCTTGCGGCCGTACTCCAGGTTGCCAAGCACACTCAGGTGCGGGAACAGGCTGGCTTCCTGGAACACGAAGCCGAGCGGACGCCGGTGCGTGGGCAAGTGAATGCCGCGTTCACTGTCTTGCCAGACCTCGCCATTGATCGACAGGTGGCCGCGCCAGCCCGGCTCCAGCCCGGCGATGCAACGCAGCAGCGTGGTCTTACCCGAGCCGGAGTGACCAAACAACGCGGTCACGCCACGGCCGGGCAAACGCAGGTCGGTGTCCAACGCAAACCCCGGGTAGTCGAGGCGAACCTCGGCACGGATCACGCCGGTCGCCGCGTCCGTCATCGGCGCTGGCTCGGGTTGAGCGTGTACAGCGCGAGCAACACGATGAACGCAAACGCCAACATGCCAGCCGACAGCCAGTGCGCCTGGGTGTATTCCAGCGCCTCGACGTGGTCGTAGATCTGCACCGAGACCACACGCGTCTTGTCCGGAATATTGCCTCCAATCATCAGCACCACGCCGAACTCGCCGACCGTGTGCGCGAACCCCAACACGGTGGCGGTGAGGTAACCGGGGCGAGCCAGCGGCAGCACGACGCTGAAAAAGCGGTCGAGCGGCGAGGCGCGCAAGGTCGCGGCCACTTCCAGCGGACGCTCGCCGATGGCCTCGAACGCGTTTTGCAACGGTTGCACCACGAACGGCAACGAATAGAACACCGAGCCGACGACCAAACCCGCGAAGGTGAACGGCAGCAAACCCAGCCCCAACGACTGGGTAACCTGACCGATCGAGCCATTGGGACCCATCGCCACCAGCAGGTAAAAGCCGATGACGGTGGGTGGCAACACCAGCGGCAACGCGACCACGGCGCCAACCGGTCCCTTCCAGCGCGAGCGCGTGCGCGCCAGCCACCAGGCGACGGGCGTGCCCAGTAGCAGCAGGATCAAGGTGGTCACCGTCGCCAACTTAAGCGTCAGCCAGACGGCGGCGAGTTCGGGATACGCGGAAGTCATCGATGCATATATTCGGCAGCCACGATCCCCTCATGTCCAACCAGCGCCTGGCGCGGGCGGGCGAACGGCGTCACCGCGCGCGGCGGTCTAGTCGCCGGCGGGGATAAAACCATACTTCGTCAGTATCGCGCGCGATCCGGCCGTGCGCACATGACTCGCGAAACGCCGCGCAAGTTCGTTGCCCTCGGCGCGGCGAGTAATGATGAAACCTTGCACCAGCGGTTGATGCAGGTCCGCCGGGACGAGCGCGTGGCCGCCCATGCTCGCGAGCTCGGGATTCAGCGCCAGGGCCAGCGCGATGACGCCGACGTCGGCGTTACCGGTCTGAACGAACTGCGCAGCCTGGGCGATGTTTTCGCCGAACACGAGCTTGGGCCGCACCGCATCCCAGACGCCTGCCGCGCGCAACGCCTCCTCCGCCCGCTGGCCATACGGCGCGTGCCTGGGATTGGCGATGGCGACGCGTTTGATGCCTGGCGCGGCCAGATCGGCAAGCGTCATGCCGCTCGCGTCGACGGTCGCGCTCCAGATCACGAGGCGGCCGATCGCGTACGATTCGACCTCGGAAGCGGCATGTCCGGCCTCCGCCAGCATCTTCGGATAGGCGATATCGGCGGAGAAATACAGATCGAACGGCGCGCCTTGGGCAATCTGGGTACGAAACTTTCCGGATGAACCGTAGACCATTTCTACCAGGTCGGCCGAATGTTCACGGCGAAACTCCGCGACAATTTCGTCCATCGCGAACTTGAGGTCGGACGCGGCGGCCACGGTCACCTTTCCAGCCGCCGCGACCACGCCCGCGCACGATAGCATCAGCAGGAACAAACAAAATCTCGCCATGCGCCAAGCCATTCTTGAATCTCGATGTCATGGTAATCGGTCGTGACCGTTCCCAACAGCTCCACGACCGCATCGCGGGCGCGCTCAAGCACGGACAGTCTATTCTTCCTCGACCGTTGCCAGGACAACCCCGCTCGCGAGCGCGGGAATCGTCGTCAGGCTCATGCAATGTTCGCTGCTGTTGACGAGATACAGGTTGAACCCCGCGCCCGTCAGCGCCGGCGGCAGATGCGGCGGGATGTCGTCGTCGCTGCACAGCGTGAAGTGCATCCCGGGCCAGGTCCGGCGAAGCTCGCGCAACATGTCCTCCGAGGGCGCGGCGCTCGCGATGCGGTCGCGCACGGCGACCAGCGTTTCGTGTTCGATCATGCTTCGAGGGCCTCGTCGCCGTCCGCAAACCTTGAAAGGGATTTCGCTTCCACGCCCATGATCTTCGCGAGCCAGGGCGGTGGGGCGTCGAGAATCGTTTGCAGCCGCGCCAGTTCGTCGCGTGCGGCACCCGTCTTGGCAATCTTGATTGGATGTGCGCCTACGCGCACCACTTTCGCGGCCGCCGGCCCGCCGATCGACTGGACGTAGACGATCTGGCAATCGCGAATGAGCTCGGAGCGCGCGGCGTTCTTGTCCTCCGCAAGGTCGGACTCCATCGTGGAGCGCAGGTCGACGAGCCGGATCGCCTCGCGGCCTACCTGATAGACCAGGAAGCGCAACGCCGAACCAAAATGACCGTCGAGGTTTTCGCCATGATTGGACGCCACCGCGACCCGCAGGCTGCCGGGCATGTCGCCCTCTGCGTATGCCTCCGCGACCGGCAGATCGTCGTCGACGTCGAGTTCGCCCCAGAGGTTGCGCACCGCACGCTTGATGGACTCGCGGTCGACATCCGTCTCGACCGGGCCTTCTCCGGTGCCGTCGGAGGACAACGCCCCCTTGAGATCTGCGACGGTCAGGGCGGCCAGTTTTTCCTCGCTGATCGGCAAGCCGACCTTGTTCGCGATCCACATCGTGAATCCGCGGGTGTCGAGGCCGAGTGCGCGCGCCGCGAGTGCGATACGCAGCGCTGCGGCTTTGCTGATATTGCTCATGTGCGACTCTCCCGAAATCGTCCTCGTAGCGGGGGGGGGCGCGGACTCACCGTCCAGCGCACGCCTCCGTGTTTCATCTACGCCGCGAGGTGGATGATGCAGTCGTCGATCGGGCAGACATCGACGCACTTGGGCTTGTCGTAGTCGCCCTCGCACTCGGTGCAGGTGTCGGCCTTGATGACGTATACGCCCTTGCGGGGCTTGATCGAATCGGTTGGGCACTCCGGCTCGCAATCGCCGCAGGAGGCGCAAAGATCACCGACAATTTTCATCGCCATTGAAGTATCTCCGGTTTGTTCATTCCGCCGCGTCGAGGCGCTTCGCGCGCACCGAGTACGGCAATCGGGCCGGGGCGGCCTGGGGCTCGATGTAATACGCGCCACCGTTGTTGAGCTTGATCTCACCACCCCATTTGTCGGTGGTGTCGAACTCCATCGAGACGATGGTGTCTTCGAGATCGCGCTTGGGCAGGTAGAACACGTATTCACCCTTGTCGCCGCGCCGGATCATGATGTTGGCCATTTCGGTATCTCCAGACTCAAGATCCAAGATGCAAGCTTCAAGAAACGAGTCTTGTCACCTGCACCTTGTCTCTTGCGCCGATTCGCGTCAGCGAACCAGGTCGTAGTTGTAGTCCGTGGTTGCCATACCTCGGGTGTCGTCGTCCAGCCGCTCCAGCACCGCGTTGACGATGGTCGTCAGCATGTACATCGCACCCTCGTAGCCGAGCGTGGTCATGCGGTGCAGGTGGTGGCGGTCGAAGATCGG
>JBHJOI010000119.1:0-25894 GCA_050329935.1 Thiotrichales bacterium
AGTGGTGCCGATGAACATGATATTGCCGGTCTGGCCGTGGAAGGTAATCAGACCTGAGCCGTATTTTTCCCAGCTGTCAGCCAACTGACGCAGCATACCGGTGCTGTAATGATTGCCGGCAGGCGGCTGCACACGCAGGGTGTGAAACTCGCGCGACTCGGGGAATTGTTTGCCTACCTCGGAGAAGCGCGGAATGATGCCGCTGCCGTAACCGAATACAGATACCGTGCCGCCCTTCCAGTATCCCTTGCGGGTTTCGTACGAGTGCTCGAGCTGGCCGAGCAACGAATTCGCCACGTCACGGATACGCTCATCAGAATGCTGATCACGGAGCCGCTTGAAGCCCGAAATGAAGCTGGGCCACGGACCGTTTTCGAGCTCATCCAGCATTGGGGTATCGTGGAGATTTTTTGCCATGTCGGTCTCCTAAGGAATTTAGTGGGTTTCGAGTTACGGCTTCCGGATACGCAGTAGCGGCTGCCGGGAGCTGATCAAGTATGAGGTTAGCCGTTACACCAAGTAGCCCCGCAGTCTAGAAGCCACCCAAGTCTGCGGCAATCTCCTGGTTGGGGGGTAACCTAGGTAGAGGGGCTTTATCCCTCATGGGATAGCATCGAGTTTGCTGCGGCGCACAAAATCAAACGGTTAGGTATCGTTGACGCCGTTACGAAACCGCTAAGCTAGACCCACTGTCGCGCGGATCAAGCACCAATCGTCCGTTCGTCGTCATTCAGCAGACAGGCGGTCGAACCGCAAAGTCCGACCGCATCCCGGCTGTCTTGCAACCGGGAAGATCCACGCATCAAGGAGTTCTAGATAAACAGGCAGATGTCCGACTCGCCCGCGAACTCGAAAAAGGTCGCGGCGCCGCCATACTCGATCCCGTCGATGAACTCACTGGTTTTGAGATCGAACAGGTCGACGGTCATCTGGCATGCAACCATCTTGACCTCAGCTTCAATACATAGCGAACGCAGATCGGCAAGATCAGCCACGCCCTTGTCTTTCATTTTCTTCTTCATCATCGTGGTCATCATGCCTTGCATACCAGGCAAGGCCTGTAGCAATACCGGCATCGGCATCGGCATCGGCATGCCCGGATTGCCCAGCGAGGTGACCTGAAGATCAAGTTTCTTTTTCAGCAGTTGCAGACCGTAGAATGTAAAAAAGATCTGCGTTTCATAACCGAGCGCCGCCGCCGTCGAGGCTAAAATAAACGGCGGGTAGGCCCAATCGAGCGTCCCTTTGGTTGCTATGATCGCTAGCTTCTTCGCATCAGACATGAAATTTACCTCTCTCGCATTATCGATGCTGTTGGGATGACACCGCTTCGAGTGGCCTCCGGTGCGCGCCAGACCACTGATGACCGGCTATCCTGCCATTAACCGCTCGTCTGGCGCAACAATCGGCAAGCCTTGCCGCATCCATCCGATTATTCCACCCGCGAGATTATGGGGTTCCGCGACGCCGTGTTGACTCATATACATGCAGGCCTGCGCTGAGCGGGCTCCACTCTGGCAATAGAAAACGAGCACTTCACCGCTTCGCGGATGAGGCGGGAACACCGGCACCAAATGCAACGGAATTGCTTCGGCATTCGGCAGCGCACCACGCGCGACCTCGGCAGGCGATCGTACATCGATCAAGCGCACGCGCTTGCCGGTTTCCAGCCATGCCGCCAACGTTGCAGCATCGATCGTTTCAATTCCGTACACTGAGCCACCTTCACTAAATTAGTGATCACTAATATACCTGGGTTGCGGAGTGTACTCCCGATCAAGACGAATTCAAGTATCCGAGACCATTGGGGACCCCCTGCCCGACGCTCGCGGCAAGGCCTGAGCTCGCGCCAAGCGCCATCCCCGATCCGCGCTCGTGATGCCGGGGCACGGCACTATCGTACGCAGATACGGCACGGGCCTTGCCCCGCTTCGCACAGACCCTTACCCTTACAATCTACATCCACGTCGTTCGGGGATCTGTCCAATGCCCAGCTTCAATTTTGAACTCGCTCGAAGCAATATGATCTTGCAGCAGATCCGGCCGTGGGAGGTGCTGAATCAGGACGTCTTGCAGATCATGGCGGATGTTCCCAGGGAAAAATTCGTGCCCCCTGGCATGGAGCGACTCGCGTTTTCCGACATCGAGTTGCCGCTTGGTTCTGGGGAATACATGATGGCGCCCAAGATCGAGGCCCGCCTCTTACAGGCGCTCAACCTCAGGGGTGACGACCATGCCCTCGAAATCGGCACCGGGAGCGGCTTCCTCACTGCCTGTTTGGCACGGCTTGCAGCGCAGGTCGATAGCGTCGAGATACACGAGACGCTCCTGCGAGCCGCGGAGCAGCGACTCCAATCGACCGGCACCACGAACGTCCAGCTCCAACTCGGCGACGCCGCGCACGGTTGGGGCGCTTGCGAATACGATGCCATCGCGGTCACCGGATCGTTGCCCGAATACGACCCTTGCTTTGAGCGCTTACTTAAATCCGGAGGGCGACTCTTCATCGTCGTCGGCAAAGCGCCCGTGATGGAGGCATTGCTGGTCACGCGAATCGGGCACAACCGCTATGACCGTACAGCGTTGTTCGAAACCAGCCTCAAACCGCTAGTCGGGCGCGAACCTCAACCAGAGTTCGTGTTTTGATGCTCGCATAATCACGGGTTTCCGACTGCGGGATTGGTATCCAATCGAGCCCGGGCTACACTATGACGTTGCGGACATGCGCGCACGAAGCGTCAGAATTGTCGGTCGAGGAATCCTCGACCCTACAAACAACGGTGGTGCCAAGTTAAGCAGGTGACCCCATTCGAGCGAAGCGGGCTCGCTTACAACCCGCAAACCCAATAGACTGCCAGACGGGTGGAGCAAATAAAGCAGACCAACGGCCAGGAAACGCCAACACCCTGCGTGGGGCGACTGTGCTTCATTAGTAATCTCTAATATACTTGTCGCCATTCACATTCCCCAGGATCTGCTCATGAGCAACTCAAGACAACGATATTGGTCCGCCGGCGCATGGCTGCTGGTTACGGCCAGTCCGACGCTGTTCGCGGACAATCTCGAAGAGATCTACCGCCTGGCGAGCGAGGCCGATGCGCGACTTGGGGCGGCGGAGTTTCAATACGAAGCGGCATTGCAGGGCAAGCCGCAAGCGCGCGCCGGAATCCTGCCCCAAATCAGCGCGCAAGCAGGCTTCGACATCAAGGACCTCGATTATTCCAGCGCGAATCCGGTATTCCGCGACGACGCGTTTAACCGCAAGACCTACGGCGTTCAGTTGGATCAATCGCTGTACAACCGCGTCACCTCGGTTCAAATCGAACAAGCGGACATTCAGCTCGCCAAGGCCGAAGCGAACATCCAGGCTGCGCGACAGGAGCTGATCGTGCGCATTACGGAAACCTATTTCAACGTGCTGAGCGCCAACGATACGCTGGCATTCGCGCGCGCTGAAAAAGAAGCCGTGTCGCGCCAACTCGAACAAACCCGGCAACGATTTGAAGTTGGCATGATTGCCATTACCGACGTGCGTGAATCGGAAGCGGCATTCGATCTCGCGGTAGCTCAAGAGATCGACGCCATCAATCAGGTCGATATTGCGAAGGAATCGCTGCGCCAAATCATTGGACGCAACCCGCCCGAATTGAACACGCTACGCACCGATTTCGAACTCGAGAAACCGGCCCCAGCCGACATCGAGCAGTGGGTCGAAGCCGCGATGCAAAACAGCCTGGCGCTCCGCGCGGCGGGTTTCGACGCCAAGCTCGCGCAACAAGAAGTCGAACGTCGTCGCGCTTCCAAGTATCCGACCTTGGGACTGTCAGCTTCTCACGGCGTTCAGGACGACGAAGGCGGCTTCTCGGAGGGCAAGGTGACCGACACGACGATCGGCGTGGGTGTGAATCTACCACTCTATACCGGTGGACTGACCAGCTCGCGGATCGCCGAGGCCCAATCCTTGCTCGCGGCGGCCGAGAAAAATCTCGAACTACAGAAGCGCGACACAATTCAGCAAGCGCGTGCCGCTTATCTCAACGTCAAGGCGAGCATCAGTCTCACCCAGGCGCTTAAGCAAGCACTTGAGTCTACGCGGACCGCGGCGGAGGCAACCCGTGCGGGATTCGAGGTCGGTACCCGAACTTCGGTAGAAGTCCTCGGCGCCGAGCGCGATCAATACCGCGCGCAAAGCGAATACGCGCGTGCCCGGTATAACGTGATCATAAACACATTCCGCCTCAAGCAGGCCGCGGGCACGCTTTCAGAAGCGGACATACTGCTCATCAACAAATGGCTCTAACATGACGCCACTTTGCCGCGCCGACGATTGCCTGCTGGTCTGCATCGACGTACAGGAGCGTTTGGCCGATTCAATGCCCGGCCCCTCGACGTCGCGCACCGTCGAGAACATCGTGCGCATACTCCAATCGGCGGAGTTACTGGACATTCCCGTACTCTACACCGAGCAGCTGCCAGAGGCGCTTGGCGCCACCGTCGATGCCGTACGCGCCGCTCTGCCAAGATCTGCCCAACGGTTCGGCAAGACGTCGTTTTCCTGTTGCGGCAACTCTGATCTTATCGATGCATTGCAGAGCGCTCACAAGCGCCAGATCGTACTCGTGGGCATGGAGGCGCATGTCGCGATCACGCAGTCCGCCATCGAGCTAATCGAGCAAGGCGCCGAGGTTTATGTCATCGACGACGCCGTGTGCTCGCGCCGACTCGCGCATTGGAAGAGCGCATTGATGCGCATGCGCCAGGCCGGCGTCAATGTGAGTATCACCGAATCAGTGCTGTTCGAGTGGGTTCGTTCGTCATCGCACGAGCACTTCAACAAGATTTCGTGGTTTCTGCGTTGAGCCGAGCTGACGCCTCTCAGGCGCGCACGGCGCTCGACTACACCCGATTCCTACCACCCGGCAACTGGCCAACGGCCACCGCGCTTGGGGCGCTCTGGCTTGCCAGCCGCCTCCCCCATCAGGCACAAGCATACCTCGGACGCTCGATTGGGCGTCTGATGCTAGCCGCCGTGCGTGGTCGAAGGCGCATCGCGGAGACTAATCTGCGTCTTTGTTTTCCCGAACTCTCCGCGTCGGAACGACAGGCCATCGTCACTCGCCATTTCGAGCATTTAGGTCAAGCGCTCCTCGATACCGGAACCGCATGGTGGGGCTCCGAACGCAGTATCGCAGCACTAGGCCAAATCGAGGGATTACACCACTTAGAGGACGCCTTGAAAGGAGGCAAAGGCGCGATTCTGTTGACCGGCCACATGACAAGCATGGACCTCGGCGGTCAAATCCTCGCGCTTGCGCTGGCGCCGACAGAACACCCGCTTCAGGTCATGTACAAGCGATCACGCAATCCGCTCTTCGAGATGCTGATGCGGCGCGGACGCGAACGATTCACACGCAGGATCTTCCCGCGCGACGATTTCCGCGCCTTTATGCGCGGGCTGCGGGAGGGACTCCCCACCTGGTACGCGCCCGACCAGGATTTTGGAATCAAACATGGCGTATTCGCGGATTTTTTCGGCGTTCCGACCGCTACCCTGACGACCACCGCGCGTCTTGCCGCCAGTAGCGGAGCGCCGGTCGTACCTTATTTTCCGATCCGTTTGCCACGGAATCGCGGCATTTCAATCCGCATTGAACCGGCATTGGAGAATTTTCCGTCAGGAGACGACCACGCGGACGCGCGCCGTATCAATGAACTCATCGAGCACGTGGTACGCGCCTATCCCGAGCAGTACTGGTGGGTTCATCGACGCTTCAAGACGCGTCCGGAAGGCCTAGCGCCGGTTTACTGAACCCGGACGGGCTCCGCTGCGATCGCCGGGGTGCAAGTCCTGGACGGGTCGACACGCGACTTTCCGGCACCCAGCACCATCTTGTCACCATTGCTATTCAATGCGTTGCCACAAATAGCCGCTTGCGGGGCCACTAGAAGTTTCAGGCCGCCCGCTTGATTGCCTTCCATCACGTTGTTGACGATTTGATTGCCCAGACCGTACTGCACGCCGGCCACGCGATGCCCACCCACGCGAATCCCCACGCCGCGATTATTTTTGATCTCATTATCGCGCACGGTATTCAGATCACCCCGTAAACTGATCCCTCCAGACGCCGGATCCAATTGCCCGCTGCAACGGTTAGCTTCGATCCGAACCAGAGACGAACCTTCCTTGACCTCGATACACTCGTTACCCTGCGTATCGATCGCATTGCCTCGCACCCATATGCGCGTGCTCCGATCCGGCTCACCACTGGGATTGCGGCCGTCGAACCACTGGTTGCTCGATGTTCCGATATATATCCCCTCGCCGTTTTTTCCTTCCGCGCCGAACCGAAAAGCATGAATTCCGCAGTTCGAAATCACGTTATCGCGCACCTCGATATCGCTCGCCAGGTAGCGAATACGCAAACACTCACCCCCGGCGTTCCTCAACCGCAACCCTACGAACTGGACATCACGAACGCCCACACCGGGCTCGATACCGGTCAAATAAACCAACTTGTTGCGGTATCCGTCGCGCCGTTCGGGATCGCCATGGAGACCATCCACGGTGAAACCCTTGAAGCGGTAATGAGCATGGTTAACCTCTAAAACTCGACTCGCGCCCTCGGCGCCGTTGAGAATTGCCGTCGACGGTCCTTGCACCGTGATCGGTAGTCCGGCCGTGCCGGGTCGACGCGTCCGCACCGCTTCGCGATAGATACCAGGACCCAACTCGACCGTGTCGCCGGGTAGCACCTGATCGAGCACTGTCTGCAGCCCATACGTAGGCGTGACCTGCCAGGTCCGCGACACACCCTCGCTCGACCAAAGCATGGCGGTACCCAGGACCAGGCACGAAATCCGCCCCGCTAGCGCCATAATGTTTGCACGGTGACGAGCGACGGCAGGCGCAGAAAATCCGCATAAAATGCGATCGCCACGCTCACGGCCATCACCAACAGTAGCGTCAAGTAACTCGCCATACCGTCGCGTAAAAGCGCGGCCCAACCGATGCCCGTGGCCGTTCGCTGATTGCCCCGATTTTTCCACCGCTGCTTTGGCAACCTGAACCAAAGATAGACCTTTAACGCCGCATTAAGTACCTGGCCACCGAACAGCAAAAACGGGAACTTCAGATTGATGTAGCCCGCGTGTGGAAACAGGAATAGCGCGACCACCATTCGTGTGAACGCGATCCAGATCAAATAGACCAGCAGAAATAGCGGCGTGACCATGATCGCCGTGAGAATCGCCAAGAGTGGACCGACCAGTGAAGTGATGACTGCCATTCGCTGATCCAGCAGGCACCACCATATAAAAATACCGACCTTTCGCGGCCCCAGTTGCAGCGCTCGATATCCATTTCGCATCATGTTCCCGGACCAGCGAAGCAAGGTATGCTTGATATAATCGAGGCCGCTCTCGCCCGCTTTCTCGATCGTGTAGACCATCGCGTCAGGGACATAGGTCATTTTCGCATCGTGCTTCAACAACCAATACCAAGAACTCTTGTCATCACCCGATAGAAATCGAAAGCGGCCCCACAACCAATGATCCAAATGATCAGACTCTATCAAGCGGATAAAATCGCGTTGCGTGACATGCTTCGCGCGCAGTACCGACATTCGCCCGGTAAGGGTCAGCACCTTGTTTGAGAGCGCGTGCGAACACATACCCAAATGACGTTGGGCAAATCTGAGATCCAACCAATCCTGGATCCAGCGCGGACCCAACACCGTCGCCTTCTCGTTGGTAGTCAGCGCGGACAAATTCGGATTCGCCAGCATCAGGGCGAGACATTTACGTAATGAATCCCGATCCAAGATTGCATCGCCGTCCATGAAAACGACCGGCGCGTCACCGTCCACGCCTCGGCGCGCCATCGCACGCAGCGCCGCGCCGATCGCCATGCGCTTCCCCGGAGCCGATTGGCGCACCAGAATCGCATCCAACCACTGTCCACTGCCACTAGCGATAAATTCGCCTATGACCTGTTCGTCCTCGTAGCTGCCGGTACCGATAAACAACTGCCCGCGAGCGCCGATCGCCGCGCATTCGTCGGATATCGCGCGCAACACCGCACGGGTAATATCCGGTCTTTCTCGGAAGGTAGTCATCATGAATTGAACGGTACGAGGACGCTCAAGAGCCCACGCTTGGTCCGCCGCGACTCGCATGCGTGGATAAACCCGTCGTGTAAATATCCAACCACGCACGACATGGACTGCCCACCATCCATAACGCCAGAGCGCGAGCACACCCAACGCGGTGAGTAGCTCATGTGTCGCCGGATTCCAGATTGAATTCGGCACGTACAAAATCACCAGTATCAGCAACGCCCAATAGAAATACAGTTGTAACACACCAACCAGGATCGACCGACGCCGAGCCGACACGCCCGCGACTGTTCGCGCGAGCATCGGAAATCCACGGCTTACATCGTCCACGCGCTACTCCGTGCGCGCCACGCCGACTCCGCGCACGGCGGCGACCGGTGGTTTGCTGTCACCGCTCATGAATGCAATGACTTCTTCCAATACGCGATTCGAGGCATGCCGCTTAAAATTAACGACAACCGGCAACCCCCCCGCCAGATGCCGTACCTCGTCATCATTACCGGACGTCAATCGCAATACCACATGTCCGTTTCGCTCCTTCTCGGTAAACCACTCAAAGCGCGAACGAATCTCGTCGACGACTTCGGACAGCGTTTCGACCATCGTCACCGAGGCATCTAGGTAACGCCCTTGCGAAGGCACATACACCAACGCACGACTGCCCTCACGAACACTTAGCAATTCCTGTTGAGTCAGATACGCATGAACCAGGGGCTCCGATGCGCGCTCCAGCGTCAACAGCCGGTCCGACGGCGCAACCGCGTTGCCATTGGATTTACCAATGCTGAGTACCCGTGCATCGTAAGGTGCCTTGATCAAGCCCGTATCACGTTGCCGCTCCAGTAACGCGACTTTCTGCCGCTCTATTTCCTCCCGCGACCGCAGCGAATGCACATCCGCGACATGCTTATCGAAGTTAAATTCCTGCCGGTGCTCCGAAAAATACCGACCCTCGTGGGCTGATCGGACTACGGTGCCAGCGAGCGAAAACGCCGATTCCGCGCTCGCGATCGACGCTTGCGCAAGCCTATGGGTCGAGATCGCTTCTTCGAGTTCGCGCGTGCTGATTAATTCCTTATTATGTAATTCGCGCTTGCGGCCAAGATCCGACTCCGCTTGTCGCAGTCGTTCTCGCGCTGAACGTAGCGCGCCCTCGGCCGCGCCATAACGGTCCTCCGCCAGGGTTTTATAAATCGCCCATTCGTTGCGACCACTCTCCAGCAGCGCCTCTGCCTCCCCGCGCTGAAGTTCCACCTCGCGCAACTGTAGCCGTGCCAGATCCAACTGATTTTGCACTGCCGAGTTGGAGACCCTGACCAAGGGTTGTCCTTCAGCTACGGAATCACCTTCCTCGACCAGAAGTGACTCGATCACACCGCGTTCGTTTGCCACAATCGATTCAACCGGCGAACCAATCACCGCGGTGTTCACCTCGAGACGGAATAGACGTCCGTAAAGTCCGGCGATCAATGCCGTAGTGAGCATGAGCCCAAGGACTGCGTAAATACCCGCCATGTACCAGGCTTTCCGCGTGGACTTTTGGCGTCGTTGCGCGTTGGAGTTATCATCGACTGCCTCGGACGGCGGCGTCACCGGTATGTCGATACGCTTGATGACATCCCCCACATGCGCCATCCGCCCCATTTGAAACTGATCGCCAAAATAGCGCAGCAACTCGCGCTGGCGATTATCCATATCAAGGAACTCGAGCGCCAACTCACCGCTTGTCGCATCCGAGCGGTGAACGACGACCGGCACCGAGAATCCCATGTCGAATCCCTGAAAGATTAGCTGCACGTATACCACCGAGGTCGACCCCGGTGTGATCGCATAATAAAAACCACCGAGCTTAAGCCCACTAAGCGACCAATCGATCGCACGATAAATGCGTTTCCCAATCCGTACCTGGAGCGGCGTCTTCAGACGTACATACTGACGCTGGCTCGCCACTTCGAATTCTGGTCCCCGATTATAGGTATTCATCTAATGCCCCTGGCTATGCTTGAACGAACCACTTCGTCGTAACACGGATCTCGTTTCGCGCGTTGGTCGCTTGGCACGCGATTTTGTGATTCCGAGATCGCTCGAAACCGGCGAGCAAACGTCGCGGGCGCAAATACGGCTTCAACCGACACGCTTGCAGCGCGCCGCGATGACTCTAGTTGACCTCGTAAAGCGCCACCGCGAGACCCTCGATACGATCAGAGAAGCGCAGCCTTCCATTCGCTTCTACCGGGAATCGCCCAATACTCACGCCATTACGCCAAACCGAATACTCGCGTCCGGTCGGTAGCGAACCCAGCTCGAATTCGATCTCGCCAGTATCGACCAACGGCTGCACCCGCCACCGTCGCGACGCGCTGCCCCACATCAGTTGATCCACCCGCACCGCCCCCTGAGCCACCCGCATCCACAGCTCCCGCAACTGAAGACTCGCCGACGCGCCCATCGACGCGTGATTCAACGCCAGCGTAACGCCTGTTGCATCGACAACCACCGAAATCGGATCCGAACTGGAGCCGTAAACCTGGCCATCCGGCCTACTCAGAACGACCTCGCCCTGCGGATTTAGCTTGATCTCCGCATTTGCACCCGATTCGATCCGCAAGCCGCCAACACGCGGCGCGTCAGCTGTTACGCGGACTCGAAGCAACTCCGTCAATCGGTTATCCGCAAGCCGATTCGACACCCCGTTATGAAACTGCATTTCGCCGATCCCGACCAAGGTATTGTTCTCGAAGACGTTTGAATCGGCGTCTTTGAGTTTGATCGCATTGCGATGATTCGCAATCAGGTTGGCGCGAAATGTATTTCGCTTCGGCCTACCGTCGGTCGTCTCTGGCAGATCAGTACCCTGGTAGAAGTAAAGACCGGATTCGGTGTTGTCGGTGACCAGATTGCTATCGACAACATTGTCCTCGCTACCCAGCGACAACCGAATCCCGTGCCGGTTGTTGCGCACCTCGTTGTTACGTACGGTATTGCGGTGACTCTCGAACAAGACGATCCCTGTGTCGCGATTACCGATCGATTGGTTATTTTCGACCAACGAGTCGGTGACATCACGATGCAGCATAATCCCGTGATTATTGTTCACCACCAGGTTGTTCGTGATGACGAGATCATCGCATCGCCGCGAGCAAATAATCCCGTGATTTCCGTTATCATGCGAGTAGTTTCGGTCGATGACGAGACTGTCGGAGTCATCGTGCGGATCGATACCGTATGAAATGTTGTTCGCAAACTCGTTGTCGCGAATCAGCATTCCATAGGCACCGTAGCTGTACATCCCCATGTAGTTGCCGTGGATGTAGCTGCGCACGATGTCACCATAAACGTTGACTTGGTCGAACGGCGCGTTGAGCACCTTCCAAACCAATCCATACGACTCGGCCGCGTTGTAGCCTAGGTGGCTGATCTCGCTGTCGTAAATATCCAGACGCGACTCGCGTGGGGTGGCTGCCTGCAAAATGGAGCGTGCATGGATATATGCGCGCCCATCGGCGGTATCAACGTCCACCGAATTCGTCGCTTCGTCCCACGAGCGAATACGTGTGGATCGTATATCGATGATCCCCCAATGCGCGCGAAGAAAGATATTCCCACGGGGACCCGGGCTGGCCAATCGCAGCTCATCCACGTCGCCGCCAAGAGTCGATCCATGCAAATTCAAGCGCGCGCCGTTCTCGAGTCGCAAGTTCGCGCGCAATATCCAGATCCGGTTGTCCGGATCTACCAGTTCAAGCGCGCTCGGCGCCGATTTATTGCTTAACGCATCGACTTCCGTAAGCGTACAGGCGACAGGACCGCTGACATACAAGCTATTCGAAGAGCCCGCCCAGCGAATATTCTCCGCACCGCACCCCAACGCGGCCGCGGGCGAAATAAGCGCGACGGCAATCAATGTGGGGACCAGGGTCCGATGAACTATCATCTTTTTTAAATCTCCTAACGGCACTCATGGGAAGCCAACGAGCATCAATCAGTGACAAACGCCGACGCGCTCGAACCTTGCATCACCAGCAGATCCCTTCATACCGGCCCGCCGATCGGGTGAATTTCTCGACACGCACCAAGTCAACGATCTTGCGTACGTTCTCCGAGTTATTGAGAACTTTTGCGAACTCTCGATCGCCATTCCCAATAATCAGGGTTTCGGCGTGATGCACCACGGCGTCGAAGTCGTCATCCAATAGCTCATAAAGGTGCGGAATGACGTTAAGGATGTAATCGCGGTTTGCGCCGACCAGACTCGCCATGCTGACATTGCGATCATAGACGCGCACGTCGTACCCTTTTCCGAGCAAGTGCTCGACCAGTTCCACGACCGGGCTCTCCCGCAAATCGTCGGTGCCCTCCTTGAAACTTAAGCCCAGCACGCCAATCTTACGATTTCCAGCCTGACTGATCATATCGATCGCCTGCTGTATCTGGGTGCGATTACTCGACAAAATGGCGTTGAGCACCGGCACATCCAGATCCAGACTACGCGCTTTGTACGTCAGCGCGCGCACGTCCTTTGGCAAACACGATCCGCCAAACGCGAAACCCGGACGCAGGTAATAGGGGGAAATATTGAGCTTGGTGTCGGCGCAGAAAATCTCCATCACCCGATGACTATCGATACTAAGCCGCTTCGAGATATTCCCGATTTCGTTCGCGAACGTCACCTTCAAGGCGTGCCAAACGTTATCGGTGTACTTGACCATCTCGGCAGTCTCTATGTCGGTACGAATCAGCGGCGCCTCGAGGTCTCGATACAACGTCTCCAATGCCTCGCCGCTGGCCCGATCGATTTCGCCGATCACGGTTTTAGGAGGATGGTAGAAATCATAGACCGCGGTGCCCTCGCGCAGAAATTCCGGATTGATGCAGATCCCGAAATCCTTTCCAGCGACCTTGCCGGAGACATATTCAAGTGTGGGAATGACCACTTCGCGCATGCTTCCAGGTAGCATCGTACTGCGCATGACGATAATGTGGGGCGCTCGTTTGGTTCGCAATACCGCCCCGATTTGCTCGCAGACTCCGCGCACATGCGATAAATCAAGGCTACCATTGATCCGACTCGGTGTACCGACACACACCAGCGACATTTCGCTACGCTCGATTGCGTCGCTGACATGAGTCGTCGCGCTCAGGCGACCCGCTTTCGCGACCCGCGCCAGAATCTCACCGATATCCTGCTCGATGACAGGCGTCTTGCCGGCATTGATCAGGTCGACCTTGTCCTGGTTGATATCGACACCGACCACATCGTGTCCATCTTGCGCCAGGCATCCGGCCGTAATCGCGCCTACGTATCCCAAGCCCAATACACTTATTTTCATGAATAGCTCCAGTTCAGGAGGTAAGTCCCCAATATGACGACAGCATTAATGCCGCCGTTCACGCTTCGACCACGTGCCGGCGTCCGAGTTCTCAGGCGCGGCTATAAGAGCGTGATTGACCAACGTTATTTTTCGAGTCGATACTTATGTGATGGAGGTCTCAGAAGTACTCCACGCGATTCGGATAGCGTTTCTGTTTTTTCGAGAAGAAGATCCCGCGAATGATCATCAAGCTGCCCCGCCATTTCGACACGTTGCCGGGTCTGGAATTGCGGCGTTCGTGCAGTCCGAGCAGCGAGTTTTGCCGACATTGCACAGGGGCGATAGGGGACACATTCGGCCAGAGCCGTGCCGTACCAGATCTGAAAGAGTCCAAAGGCACCATCGATGTCGCGTGCTAACACACGCTCCACGCCCGCCGGAATGCCGGCGGATAGTCCAACGCTACGATCGGTGCTCGAAATCGAACTGCGACAACCGCCGATGGCGAGCCATCGCTAGCGGCTAGGTGATGGGAAGCGACTCCGGTGCCTCGACGAACGCCGGCTGGATAGGATTGTTCGCTCGCCAGCGCGGACTGATCAATTCGACGATGGAATCCTCCGCCTTGACCAGTCCGCGTCGTGCGGCCCGTACTGTTGACGACTCAACACCTTATCCTGGACCGTGCGAGCGGGACGCCCGGTATACGGATCAGCCGCGTTCAAGCACGTAACGCGTTGCGCAATAGGGACATAGGACGACGCCGTCCACGGCGTCCTCGATCGGTAGGAACACCCGCGGATGCGAAGCCCACAACGCCGCCTTGGGTCCCGGGCAGAACAAGGGCAAATCGGCGCGGGTGACCGTAACGCGCTGCTCGGCGTTGGCGGTTTCGTATTGATCCTGATGCGCGGCAGTGCCGGGATTGGGCATGGGTTTACCTCAATGATGCGACGGGCGTAATCCAGTGTAGATGCGATTCTGAGCGGCCGTGTACGACGTCGAAATACGCCGTCTGTAGCCGTTCGGTGATTGGTCCGCGTGTTCCCGCGCCAATCGGGCGATTATCGACTTCGCGGATCGGCGTGACCTCGGCTGCGGTCCCGGTGAAAAACGCCTCGTCGGCAATATAGACTTCATCGCGAGTGATCCGCTTTTCGCGCACGTCGATGCCGGCCTCGGCGGCCAGCGTGAAGATCGTGCGGCGGGTGATGCCATCGAGCGCGGAGGTCAGATCCGGGGTATACAGTACGCCGTCGCGAATGATGAAGACGTTCTCGCCGCTGCCCTCGGCGACGTAGCCCTCACGATCCAGCAGCAGCGCCTCGTCATAACCGTCGGTCAAAGCCTCGCGCAACGCCAACATCGAGTTCATATAGTTACCATTGGCCTTGGCCTTGCACATCGTGATATTGACGTGGTGGCGGGTGTAGGACGACGTCCGAATGCGGATACCGCGCTCCATGTTCTCAACGCCGAGATAGGCGCCCCAAGTCCAGGCAGCCACCATGACGTGGACTTTCAGATTGTCGGCGCGCAAACCCATCCCCTCGGACCCATAGAAGCACATCGGCCGTAAGTAGGCGGTATCGAGTTGATTCTCACGTACCACCGCGCATTGCGCCGCGTTGAGGGTTTCGCGATCAAACGGCATCGCCATCTGAAGGATCTTGGCCGAGTTGAACAATCGATCGGTATGTTCCTTGAGGCGAAAAATCGCCGTGCCACGCTCGGTCCGGTACGCGCGCACACCCTCAAACACACCCATGCCGTAATGCAGGGTGTGAGTCAGGACGTGGGTCTTAGCCTCGCGCCAAGGGACCATTTCACCGTCCAGCCAAATCAGGCCATCACGATCGGCCATCGACATAGTTCAAGCTCCCAAATTAAGGTTCAGTTCGGTCACACCGCGAGCCATTGTTGCCACACCCGCTGAATCAACGCGCGTTCGGACGCGAATTCGTCCGCGTCTACAATCGCCGATTGCTCCTGCAACGTCAGACGATGAATCTCGTCGCGCAATTTGCGATAGGCGTCGGCCAGGGCCCGTGCGGTCGCGACATCGAGGATGTCAGTCTCCGCGAGCCGATCCAGTATACGAATGTTGTCGGTCCAGTCGGTCAGCTGTGGATAGGTATGCGCGTACGCAAGAACCAGATATTGCACCACAAATTCCAGATCGGTGATACCGCCCGGTGATTTCTTGAGATCGAAACGGGTGCTCTGCTCGCGATCGAGCTGCGACCACATTTTCTCACGCATGCCCCGGACCTCCTTGCGCAACGCAACCAGGTCGCGCGGCCGCGCCAGAATCCGCCGTCGAACCGCATCAAAGACCGGCGCAATGACGGCATCCCCGGCGACCGGCCGCGCGCGAACCAGGGCCTGGTGCTCCCAGATCCACGCGCTGTCGGTTTGGTAGCGCTCAAACGCCTCCAAACCCGACACGAGTAGCCCGGAGTTGCCGGACGGGCGCAATCGCATATCGACTTCATACAACTTGCCGGCGACGGTAAACAAGGTCAACAACTGCACCATGCGTTGCGCCAGGCGGGCAAAAAACACGGCATTGTCGATCGGGCGCTCACCATCGGTCTGCTGCATTTCGCCGCACGAGTCGTGGAGAAACACGATATCGAGATCGGAGCTATACCCCATTTCCAAGCCGCCGAGCTTGCCGTAGCCAATGATGGTGAAATGCACCGCTCGGCGTTGCCCGTCCAGCGTATGGCATGGCGACCCATGCTTTTGCGCGAGCGCCTGCCAAGCCGATCGCAATACTTGCTCCAACAGCACCTCGGCAATCCAGGTAAGGTGGTCGCTGACCTTCATCAGTGGCAACGCGCCGACGATATCCGCCGCCGCGACCCGAAAGGTCTGAACCTGCTTGAAGTGCCGCAAGCGATCCAGCACCTGCTCCTGCTCGAACGGATCGATCCGGGTGAACTCCTGTGTCAGCTCCGATGCCAACGCCGCCTTGTCGGGTGGCGCATACAAGTGCTGTGGATCGATCAACTCATCCAGCAAGATCGGAAACTTGGTCAGATTCACACCTATCCAGGGGCTCGCGGCACACAGGCGCAACAATTGCGTCAATACCTGCGGGCGCTCGGTCAGCAGCGCCAGATAGACTGTCCGACGCACAATTGCGAGCAATAACGCGAGCACGCGCTCCAGGGTGCGTACCGGGTTGGGCCAATCAGGCAACTCGGCGAGCAACAACGGCATCAAGCGATCAAGCCGCTGCCGACCTTGCGTGCTGAGCGCGGCCACCCGCCGCTCCGACGCGAATGCGCCAAGCTGCGCGATGACGGCGGTGGTATCCAGAAAGCCAGCGCGGGTTAGCACTTCTTCCTGCACCGGCAATTGCTGCATCAACGCGCGCCACAACGCGGCGAGATCACCACCCACATCCGAAATCAGTTCGGCGCCCGGCTCGACGCCGAACACTTTCTGAAAGTGGGCGTTGATGCGCGCGCGATGTCGCTCAAGTTCTATGTAGAACGTTGCCCAGTCGCTGTAACCCAGGCCGCGCGCGAGACGCCAACGCGCATCGAGGTCGCCGGGCAACGCATGAACCTGCTGATCGTTCACCATTTGCAGACGATTCTCGACCCGTCGCAAAAAGCGATAACCTTCGCGCAGCTCGGCCACGTCCTCCGCCGGCATCAATCCCCGTTCCGCCAGGTATTCAAGTCGTGGCAACAGGGATGCACCTTGGAGATGATGATCGCGCCCTCCGTAAATGAGCTGAAACACCTGCACCGTGAACTCAACCTCGCGAATGCCGCCCGGCCCGACCTTCAAATCATCCGTCTTACCCTTTCGCGCGGCCTGCTGACCGATCATCTGCTTCATTTCGCGCAGCGCCTCGATCGCACCAAAATCGAGATAACGGCGATAAATGAATCCCTGCAAGCGTTGTGTCAGCTCGGCAATCGCGCCGGGCTCACCGACCAAGGGCCGTGCCTTCACCAAGGCGTAGCGCTCCCACTCGCGACCGTGCGTTTCGTAGTAGTTTTCCATCGCACCGAAATTGAATACCAAGGCGCCGGCATCGCCAAAGGGACGCAGGCGCATGTCGACCCGATAGACGAAGCCGTCCGCCGTCGTACTATCGAGTGCTCGAATCAATCGCTGCCCCAGGCGGGTGAAATAAACCTCGTTACTCACCGGCTTGCAGCCATCGGTTTCGCCGCCGCGCGGATAGGCAAAGATAAGATCGATATCGGAGGAAAAGTTCAGCTCGCGCCCACCAAGCTTGCCCATGCCGAGCACGACCAACGCCTGGGCCTGCCCTTCCCGATCGCGCGGCGTCCCGTATGAGCCCTTGCGCATGTCCGAGTCGAGCCACGCCAGCGCCTCGCCAATCAGCGCGTCCGCGAGATCCGAGAGCGCCAGCAGTGTTTCCTCGACCGGCGCAAGATCAAGAATGTCGCGCCAGGCAATCGCGAGCATTTCAGAATGCCGAAAGCGACGCAGCCGCCGCTGTAGATCGGCTTCATCCGCGCAGTCTTGCATTGCCACCGCGAGCGCTTGGCGCGTCGTCTCGGTATCATGCGGACGTTCGAAACGGTCTGAAGCGAGCCAATCAACAAGGGTATCAGGGTGACGCAAGCACACGTGCGCCGCGAAATCAGAGGCGAGCCAGACATGAACCAAACGCGGAAGCGCGGCGTCCAGCCAACCCGGATTCACCGATGCGGACGCGCGCAGGCGCTCGCGGTGCCCCTCGATCACGGCGCGCAACGCAACAGGGGTATCCTCGGGGAGCTTCAAGTCGAACATTTCATTCGCTGCCATGGTCATCGCTGTCAGTTTGCCACAACCGACTCGCGCGGCGCGCGCGTCTCGTACGACAAGACCTTCCGTCCGGAGACCGCGCCGAACGCTGATCGACGTCGTGAGCAAATCGCGAGCAAGTCACGAATCGGCAAAAAAAGCGTCCTTGATGTGCGGAGTTATCAGCGCCTTACGAATACCAGGGTGTAACAAGGCGATCTAGATACGCGGCAATGCTAGGAGCCTGTCGAGTTCAACCGATCGAAGTACTCTTTGTTGAACGCTTTCTGATAGGCCTCATCCAGCGATATTTGCGTTGTTTCCATGAGTTTTTGCAGAGTCCCATCCATGGTCTGCATGCCTTGCGCGGTGTTGCTCTGCATCGCGGTTTCGAGTTGATCGGTCTTGCCCTCGCGAATCAGGTTGGCGACCGCGGGGGTGCTAAGCAAAACCTCCATCGCCGCCATCTGGCCCTCGCCGAACTGCTTCTTGACCAGTTGCTGGGTGACCACCGCGCGCAGCGAGGTGGACAACATCGCCCGCACCTGGGACTGCTTCTTGGCCGGAAACACATTGATTATGCGATCCACCGTCGACGAGGCCCGGTTGGTATGCAACGTACCGAGGATCAGAATCCCGGTCTCGGCGGCAGTGACCGCGAGACTGATCGTTTCAAGATCGCGCATCTCGCCGACGAGAATCACGTCGGGATCCTCACGCAGGGCCGAGCGCAGCGCGCTGGCAAAGTTCGGCGTGTGCTGGCCGATTTCGCGCTGGCTGATCAGGCACTTCTTACGTTCATGCACAAATTCGATCGGATCCTCGATCGTGATGATGTGACCTTTGCGGTAATTGTTGATCTCATCGATCATTGCCGCGAGCGTGGTGGATTTGCCGGAGCCGGTCTTGCCGGTCACCAAGATCAAGCCGCTGCGATTGCGACACAGTGCGCGCAATGTGGGCGGCATCCGTAGATCATCGAGCGTCGCGACCTCGGTGGGAATCCGCCGAAACACCGCGCCAACCCCGTCGATATAGCGAAATGCGTTGACCCGAAAGCGGGATAATCCGTCGATCTGGTACGAAAAGTCGACGCCATCGCGCGCCTCGAACTGCTGCCGCGCGAAGTCGTTCATCACCTCCGATAGGTATGAATTCAGCGTATCGGTATCGATTGGCTTCGTCGGCAACGGGATCAACTCGCCGTAGAGTCGAATTCGCGGCGGCTGGCCCGACAGCAGATGCAGATCGGAGCCGTTACGCCGTGCAAGCTCGTGTAGCAGGGTATCGATCAGCCTCATATGCGTTGGTCGCCGAGCCAGGTCGGGTCCTGCAATGATGCGAACAAGCTCGCATCGGTCACGTAGCGCTTGAACGGCTTTTTGTCGAGCGCGAATTCGTAAGCCTGATCCGGATCGATCAATTTCTGTTCCAATGCATCAAGCAGGGCCTGATCCATCAACTGCATTCCGTGATCGCGGCCGGTTTGGATCAGTGACGGGAGCAGATGAGTTTTGTCGGTCATGATCATCTTGGCGATCGCCTTGGTCCGCACCATGGTTTCGAAAATCGCGCGGCGGCCGCGACCTTCAGCGTTCTTCACCAGCACTTGGGTGACGACTCCGAGCAGATTCTGCGCCAGAAAGGTCTTGCCCTGATCGCGCTGCTCCGGCGGAAGTGCGTCGATGATCCGGTCGATCGACTTGACCGCCGAAGTCGTATGCAATGTCGCCAACACCAGATGACCGGTCTCCGCGGCAGTCATCGCCATTTCGATCGACTCGGAATCGCGCAACTCACCCACCAGGATCACGTCCGGATCCTCACGCAGCGCGGCGCGTAGCCCAACCACGAAACTGCTGACGTGCGTGCCAATCTCGCGCTGAATCACCTGCGCGCGTTGACTGCGATGGATAAACTCGATGGGATCCTCAAGGCTGACGATATTCAACGCTCGACTGAAGTTGAGATGATCGATCAACGCCGCGAGCGTGGTCGACTTGCCCATGCCGGTCGAGCCGGTGATCAGGATCATTCCCTGTTGATAATCTAGCAAGCGGCGCAGGATCGGCGGCAATCCGAGACTGTCGATCGTCGGTACCTGCTCGGGCACGTAGCGGAACGCGGCCCCGGGACCGGAGGACTTGTGGTAAAGGTTGACTCGGAAACGTCCCACGTTCGCAGCGTGGTAGGAAAAATCGAGATCACCACCCTCGCGGAAGCGGGCCTGTTGCGCGGGCGTCATGATTTCATGCAAGTAGGTCGTCAACTCGCGCCCCTCGAGGTCGCGGAACTTGATCGGCAATAACTCACCAAACATTCGCAGCATGGGCGGCAAACCAACGGCCAGATGGACGTCGGAACAGCCCTGCTCCCGGGCAAGCTTCAGAAAGGCGTCGATGCGTGGCATTCGGGATTTCGCGTTCGGGGGCGTTCGTACCGTTGTAGTCTAACAGCACACCGATCGCGCCATCAGAAACGATAAGATCGCAGGGTATCCTCGACCTCTTCCATGGACTGGTAACGCCGCCCGGGGTTCACCGCCATCATGCGCATCACGATGTTGCTGAGTGGCAGCGGAACCGCCGGATTCGCCTCATGCAACGGTTTGATGTCGCCGTGTACGTGGCGATATAACACCTGGACGTTGTCGTCGCCCTTGAATGCCGTCTCGCCGGTGAGCATTTCGTAGAGAATGACGCCCAGACTATAGATGTCGACCCTGCCGTCGAGACGTTTTCCAGTCACTTGCTCAGGCGCCATATAACGCGGGGTGCCAATCAAGATTCCCGCGCGCGTCAATTGTGTGTCGCTGGATGACTGCAAGCGCGAAATCCCAAAATCCACGATTTTTACCCAGTCATCCTTATTCAACAACACGTTACCGGGTTTGAGGTCGCGGTGGATGATCCCGAGCTGATGCGCGGCATCGATCCCAGCAGCGACGTCGGCCGCGAGGCGCAACGCGCGGGCCGGATCCAGCGGTAGTTTCGGCTCCAGCAATGACGACAGGGTGACCGATGGGAAGTACTCCATCGAGATCGCGTGCAGCTTATCGATCGTCAGAAAATCGAAAATGCGGATCACATTCGGGTGCATGATCCGCCGCGAATAACGAATTTCGCGGATGAAACGCTTGATCATGGCCGCATCGGCGGTCATCTTCTCGTGCAGCACCTTGAGAATGATGCGCTCGCCGACGACCACATCCTTTACCAATAACACCGTGCTGAAGGCGCCCTTGCCGACCCTTCGCACGAATTCGTAGCGATCGGAGAGCTTATCGCCGGGCTTCAACGCCTTGACGTCGATATGCCGCGACGAGGCCGAGGGCGCCGGACCGGGCGGTGCGATCGCCTCCGGTTGACGCCTCACCGCCACCGCGAGGCGCGCGTTGATACGCTTCAAGGCCTCGCGGGTCGCGTCGCGAATATCCTCGTTCCCCGCCATCGCGCGACGCTTCAGCGCCTTGACCACCCGTTCGGCCTGTGGGGTATCGACGATTTCGGCCAGGGTCCGTACGGTCTCGATGACAATATTCTCGTCCTGGCTGCCGAGCATGCTGATGATGCTTTTTACATGGCTTTCATCGGCCAGCACCTTCATTGCGCGCAACACGATCGGCGCGGCCTGATTATCCTCGCGCATCAGACGCAGCAGGGACGGAATCGACGCTTTGTTGCCGATGCTGGCCAGCGCGTCGATCGCTCGTTCGCGCACCCACCAGTCCGAATCGCTGAGCGCGCCGATCAGGTGCTCCATGGAGGCATCGTCCTTGGTCGAGTTCAAGACCTCGATCGCCGAACGACGCAGATACTCGTCCTCGCTCTTCAGCAGCTTGATGACCGCCTCGACCACGCGCTTGCCGCCGATCTTGGCAAGCGCATCGGCCGCGCGGGCACGCACCCACCAATCCTCGTCCTTTAATGCCCTTAGCAAATCGTTGACCGCGTCGGGATACTCCATCCCGTTGAGCACCTCGACCGCGGCGCGACGGATGTACTCCGACTCGTCCTTCAACAGCTCGACGAGATACCGAATCGTGCTGGGGTCATTCCGTTTGACAATGGCGTCGATCGCGCGATTCTGGACGTTGTAGTCGTCATCGCGCAGGAGTTTGCACAACACCCCCACGTCGATACTCACATTCATCGAGGCAAGCGCGTCCAACGCAACGAAACGCACCTCCTTGCTGACGTCAGTGAGGCGATTCATGAGCGCACTGCGACTCATTGGCGTATTGAACTTGCGCAGCAAACGCACCATGCCGAGGCGAGTGTTGACGTCCTGCGCCGTGACCCGGTTCACCAGTTCGGGCACCATCGACTCATCCGCGATGTCCTCGAGTACCTTGAACATCGCCACGCGCTCCGCCGGATCGAGCGTATACGCCTTGCGTAGCAATGCAGCGGGATTGAGCGATTCCTTGCGCGCCTCAAGCACCTTCAACAATGCGGATTTGGCTATTTCAGGGTTATCGAACAGCACCAACAACTGATTCGGGTTGTAAGTCGTGCTTTGCGATAGAACGCGGATGGTCGTGTTCAACACACGCGGATGCACCTGGGAGTACAAGCCCTTGACGTAAGCCGGGATGGATTCGTTGTCCAGCAGGTAGATCATGATTTCGCGAATCCGCGCCGCTTCCGACTCGCCAGCGGTTGCGAGTCGTGTTAACAGCGAACCCAACGCGGCGTCGGCGAATTTCTTCAGCGTCGCGAGCGAGCGCCGCCCCTCGGTACCGACCAGATCCGGCGCGCTGAGGCAACGCATGACATTCCGATCCGTGCGAAATTGAGCAAAAAGACTCAACACAATCCTCGACTAATCCGTTTCTCGCGATCGCGCTAACGACCGACCCGATTTACGGCCGCGACGGCAGGACCGTCGAAAACGGTACCGTGACAGCCTCCCAAATCCCTATTCTAAGGCAAATAGCCACTGCGAAAATCCAAGCAGCTCCACAAAAAAAGAACGGTAACGCGGCTTTTAACCGCGTCGAATGCTGAATCACCGCCTGCCGAGGCCTAATGGTCGCTAATAGTCGCTAAAAAAATAGCGCGATCAAACGCTGATCATACACGAGCCGGTCGCGGGAACACGTGCCACCTCTGACACGTCCACGCACCCCGTGACGGCCGGCGACAAAAATCTCGGCCAGGTGTCCTTCACTTGTAGCCAGCATACCCCAGCCAAGCACACTTGCGCACTTGGCATTTTTAGGTAACACTAATCATTCTCATTTTTATCTTTGGAACGATTCATGAAACTACCGTTGCCCCTACTCGTGCTCGGCACCTGTCTCACCTGGAGCCTGGCCGCGACCGCCGCCGATGAAGTCAACCTCTACTCGACCAGAAAGGAGGATCTGATCAAACCACTGCTCGATCAATTCACCGCAAAATCCGGAGTCAAGGTCAACCTCGTGACCGGAAAGGATGACGCCTTGTTGGAACGCCTAAAACAGGAGGGCCGAAACTCACCGGCGGATGTATTCCTGACCGCCGACGCGGGTCGCTTGTACCGCGCGAAAGACGCGGGACTATTGCAGGCGATTAAATCCGAAACGCTGACCGCCAACATCCCGGCACATCTGCGTGATACCGAAAGCCAATGGTTCGGTCTATCGCTGCGCGCGCGGCCCATCATGTACGCCAAGGACCGCGTCAAACCCGAATCGCTATCGACCTATGAGGGTCTAGCCGATCCCAAGTGGAAGGGCAAGATCTGCGTTCGCTCGTCGGACAACATTTACAACCAATCCATGCTTTCCGCCATGATCGCCCATCAGGGCGAAGCCAAGACGCTGGAATGGGCCAAGGGATTCGTCGCGAACTTCGCGCGCAAACCCTCTGGCGGCGACCGCGACCAAATCAAGAACGCGGCCGACGGTCAATGCGACATCGCGATCGCGAATACCTATTACCTAGCGGGCATGGCCGTCAGCAAGGACGAAGCGGATCGCGCGGCAGCCGGCAAGATCGGAGTGTTCTGGCCCAACCAATCCGAACGCGGTGTGCACATCAATGTCAGCGGCGCCGGCGTCACCGCGGCGGCGAAGAACACCGCAAACGCGGTCAAACTGCTTGAGTTCCTGGTCAGCAACGATGCGCAAGCCTGGTACGCGGAAGTCAATCAGGAATATCCGATACGTGACGGCATCGCGTTCAGCGAGACGCTGCAACAATGGGGGCAGTTCAAACCGGACACGCTGAATCTTTCCGAGCTCGGCCGTTTCAACGCGGACGCCGTCAAACTGATGAATACCGCCGGCTGGCAGTAACATCGGGTGCCTTGCATCCGCGCCGCGCCTTTCGCGAGGCATGAACGGGTCAACAGTGCGCGCCACTACTCGGCACAAGCGGCCGGGCGCCACCCTTTAAAAGTCAAGACCCCTATTGCGTTCACGAGCAAACAAAAAACGGGGCGCCATTGAGGCGCCCCAACCAGAGGGGAGGATCGCAGCATTGACGAGTTGCCGGCCGCCCGCTTGCGCGGGCGGCCCACACCCCATCAAGTCATGTACAAACCACCGTTGACCGGAATGTTCGCTCCGGTGATGTAGCCGCTCATGTCGTCGGCCAGCCACGCCACGGCGTTTGCGATTTCTTCAGGACGACCCAGTCGCCGCATCGGCACCTGCGCGACGATGCTCTCCAGCACGCTTTGCGTCATCGATTCGGTCATCGCGGTGGCCACGTAGCCCGGCGAGATCGTGTTGACCGTCACGCCCTTGGTCGCCAGTTCCTGCGCCACCGCCATCGTGAAGCCGTGCAACCCCGCCTTGGCCGCGGAGTAGTTCGCCTGGCCAAATTGACCCCGCTGGCCGTTCACCGAGGAGATGTTGACGATGCGGCCAAAGCCGCGCTCGGACATCCCGTCGACCACGTGCCGGGTCACGTTGAACGCGCTGTGCAGGTTGGTGATCAGGACCGCTTCCCATTGGTCCAGGGTCATCTTGCGCAGGGTCTTGTCCCGGGTTATGCCGGCGTTGTTTACCAGCACTTCGACCGGTCCGTAGTTGGACTCGACGTTCAGCACCATTTCGGCGCAGGAGTCGAAGTCCGTCACGTCCCCCGGCACGACCGCTACCTCATGACCTTCGGCCCGCATCGTCTCCATCCAGTCCTGCGCGCGCTCGCGCTCGGGCGGAAAGTAGCCGGCCACGACCCGGTACCCGCGCGCGGCCAACTCGCGGCACACGGCGGTTCCAATTCCGCCGGTGCCGCCGGTGACCAGGGCGACGCGCTTGTTGTCGGTGTTCTTAATCATCGTCAGTGTCCTCTAACAACCGAGCGTCGGACGCAACCGCGCTTAAGCGGCCTTGCGGGTGACTTTGGAGACTTCGTTGATCTGCTCCTGCGCGACCTTGACGTTGGTCTCGGCCAGCGCGCTGTACTCGGTGCGAACTTCGTTCAGCGTGCTCGCGCCTTGCTTGACCGAGTTCATGACGGTTTCGCCCAGTTCGCGCATCAGTTGCGCTTGGCCGGCCAGCAGTTCCTGGTAGCCCTTGGCCTTGCTCATCAGTTCCAGGCCCTTGGTGCTGGCATCGAAGTACGCCGACGCCAGTGCGCTCTGTTGGGCAACGACTTTGTCCAGCGTCTTGACGTTGAGTTCGCTCAGCTTTTGCGCCGAGTCGAGGACCGATTGGCTCATCTTGGTCGCTAGTTCAAACAGTTCTTTTTG
>JBHJOI010000120.1:0-3528 GCA_050329935.1 Thiotrichales bacterium
TGCGCACTCGCGCCGCGAACAAGATCAGCCTGATTGAGCAGATGGGCGAAGAAGGCATTGAGTTCATTCTGCACGCTCGCCTTGAAGCCGGAGAGCATGGCGACCAGCAAGACCGGGAAAGTCAGGATCCGGGTACGGGAGAAGGCGTTGGGATTGAGACGAGCGCGTTCGCGCAGGGCATCGGAGTGGAGGTACTCAATAAAGTTGACAAATACAGTCTTGTATTGCGGTCCTCATGAGATATATCCTTTATATTCAGCTAGATACTGTTGATCATATTACCATCTTTGGCCGCGAATGGGTAGAGGTTCTTAAGTTGAGAAGATTGGGTGGGAGTACGACAGGAATTTCCCGGCATACGCGGATTGGATGATTTTGCCGGAATCGGCGACCCAGAATGGAACAGCCGCAAGATGCGCTTCAGGGGGAGGAAATCTAGGATGCGGGTGCAAGGATAACCAGTCGCAAGAAGAACAATCCGGGTCGGTGCAGCACCCGGCGAAAGTCACTCTGGCGGCAAAGTTGCGCTATCAGAACGGCGCGAACAGCAGCGCTGTTAGACATGGATGCGACGCTCGCGTGTCGATACGACGCCACGCTCGCGCGGATCGATGGCCGCAAGCCCTGCTCGCTGCCGAACGCGGTGCACTCTATCCCGCCAGCGTGAAAATCGAACCTCGCGCGATTCCTCCGGCGCGGCACACACGACTCGGGGCCTATGATTACGTCGGCGACGATGCCGTCGTTGCGAACGCGTTGACCATGGCCGGCGTCACCTTGCGACTGGACGCAGGATTTCTGTTTGCCGAAGGCAAGGCGACCAGCGGCAAACTGCGACGCGCGCTGAATCCGCTGGACGACCACACGGCGCTGATCGAGGGCATCGGACGCGGTCGCGGCGACCGGTGACCGTCCGCCGCGCCGGTAGAATGGGCGGCGACATCACACTGCCGCCGACGCCCGACTTCGCGCAGGAACGCGCCGCTTCCGGCCGAACGTGAATTCTCGTCACGAACGCCCATATCTTACAAGCAAGCCGCTGTTTTTTGCGGGCGGAGACAAAAGCTGTTCTCCAGACTGGAGAATGGCTATTCCTACCGCCAACGCCACTTGATCTCCTGCCCGTAAACATCGAACAATTGCGTCATTGCCCCATGTCCGGCCCGCGCGCCGGGCGCGCAGGTTGGGGAACGTCAGCGATAATATCGAAATAAGGAGCGGCACGGGGTGGATGACGCATCGCAAAGGGAACTCATCAAGCCAGTCGAGCAGGCGTCGGCGCGGGTGTTTGTCGGACAGGACGCTCCGGATCGCTGGATCGGCTCGGCGTTCGCGATCGGGCCGCGGGCGTTTCTGACGGCCTTGCACGTCGTAAAGGGGCATGGGCCGCATCAGGTGTTTCTGGGCGCGCCGGCGTTCGATCCGCCGCAACGCGTGCAACGGATCGAGGCACATCCATTGCGCGACGTTGCGCTATTGTTGCTGGATCCGGCGGTGCCGGCACGCAAGCACTGGCTCCCTATCGCCGATCGTGGCGTGGCCCAGGGCGATACCATCTCGTCCTGCGGTTTTCCGGCCTGGCATCAGTCGCTCAATGTGGTGCCGACCGTGATCACAGCGTTTGAGGGGTCGGCATCTCAGTACGTCGCGAAACCGCAAATCGCCAAGGGCATGAGCGGCGGTCCGGTGCTGCGCGACGGTCGCGTCGCGGGGGTCGTGGTCGCGCGTGACGTCGACAAGGGCGACCACTACCTGATCTCGCTGGACTCGTTCCGTGCGTTTCTCGACGAGCACGCGGCCACCATCGCGGCGGACGGTGCCGCGCTGACGCCGGAGCAGCAAGCCCTGCTGACCGCGTTGCGGACGGTAAGCGCCGAAGCACCCATCCCGGTGAACCTGATCGACCGGGTTCGCCAGCAGCCGGCCGCGAGCCTTACCGCCTACCGCCTCAAGCGTATCGCGCACTGGCGCCAGCGCGACTTCGAGCTCGACCGGCGCTTCGTCAAGTTGATCCTGCTGCTGGATCACGGCCCGCAAAACGAAGCTGGCCGCTTTCTCGAATCAAAACAAGGCCGCTTCGACGACCTTGGCGCCTTGCTCGCGGCGCGTCCCGACGACGTCGCGATGGTGCTGCTGGGCCGTCCCGGTTGCGGCAAGACCACCGTGCTCGCGCACCATGAACACGAACTCGCGCTGGCGGCGCTGCGCGACCCGAAAGGCGAGCACCCGTTTGTGTTCTGGCTGCCGCTCAACGCGTTTCCGGCCATTGGCGCGTTGGTAGAGGAGCCCTTCGCGTGGCTCGCGCACGAATGGTCGCGGCGCAATCCGGTGCTGCCGCCGCTGGCCGAACTGCTGCGTGATCACAGTGCGCTGCTGCTGCTTGACGCCTTGAACGAAATCCCGCATCGCGACCCGGCCGACTACGGGCAGCGGCTCGCACACTGGCGTGGCGCACTGGAACACCTGCGCGATGAGTATCCGCACACGCGGGCAGTGTTCACCTGCCGCAGTCTCGACTATGGCGCCGGGTTGTCCGACTTCCAGCGCATCGCCGTGCCGCAAGTTCAGTTCGAGGATCTCGGCGAGGACGCAATCGAGGAGTTTCTGCGCCAGCGCCTGCCCGAGCACTGGAAAACCTTATGGGAACACCTGCGCGGCACCACCCAACTCGAACTGGAAAAGACTCCGTTTTATTTAGACCTCGAAGTGCGGCAGTTCGTCGCCCGCGGCCTGCGCACCGCGAGCGGGCCGGCGGAGCTGATGAGCGGGTTGATCTGGCAGGCGCTGCAACGCGAGCTGGGCAAAAAGTGTGGCTGTCATGAATCGCTCGCCGACGCGCGGCTCCTTACCCAGAGCGACCGCGACCGCGCCCATTCGCAGGCTTGGCTCAAAGCGCCGCACCGGCTCCCGGTACAAGGCCGCCTGTTGCCCGGCCTGGTGCAACTCGCCCACGCGATGCAGCAACGGCGCGGCGGCGGCAAGCAGATTCGCCCAAGCTGGGACGAGGCCGATCCGTGGATCGACACCGACGCCGAAATCGCCAGCCGGGTGCGCACCGCCGCCTGGCATCTCGATCTCCTGCTCAACGACATCGAGCTTCAGGAATGCGCGTTCCGCCACCAACTGCTACAGGAGTATTTCGCCGCCCACGCCTTGGCAAAATCGGGCGAGGTTGCGCCGCTGCAGAAAGCCTGGCGCGCCGACTCCGTGAACCCCGGGCTGGAAACCACCCTTGACGCGCTCGCCATCGCCGATCCACTGCCCGGCGTGCCCGCCACCGGATGGGAGGAAACCACGGTTCATGCCGCCGCGATCTCCTCCGATGCGGAAGCCTTTGTCCGCACCGTGGCGGAGCAGGATCTGGTGCTCGCCGCACGCTGCGCCCGCTCACCCGAGGTCGAGGTCAGCGACACACTCAAGGATGAACTGCGACAACAACTGCTGGCGCGTAGCCAGAACCCCGCCGCCGATTTGCGCGCCCGAGTCGATGCCGGGCTTGCGCTCGGCGAACTCGGTGATCCACGCTTC
>JBHJOI010000121.1:0-12416 GCA_050329935.1 Thiotrichales bacterium
GGCGATCACGGCTTGGGTCCGTTCGGCGACGAGTCGAGCGACGGCACGTATCCCCAGCGCGTGGATACACGGCACCACGCCGCCGCGCTCGTCGGGCGCGACGCTGCGCTCACAGGCAACGAGTGCCATGCGTTGTTCGGCGACATTCAGCGCTAGCGGTGTCAGCGGCACTTCGAGTGCCTCTTGCGGGCAGGCCGCCACGCAGAGGCCGCAGCCATCGCAGCGCGTGGTGTCGATGCTCAGTTGTTCATCGTCGATCGACCAGGCGCCGGTGGGACATGCCACCGCGCACGCGGCGCAGCTGGCCTGTTCGCAGAGCGAGTGCACGCAGCGTTCGGCGCGCACGGACGGGATGGTGGAGACGCTTATGTTGAACGCCGACGCGGCGGGTTCGGAGCGGTCAGGCGCGGACATCGGCGCGGCGAGACAACGTTGTCACCACGACGGTGTCATCCCGGGCACATAGCGCAGCGGAACGGCCACCGATGCCGGTTTGGCGGCGGCTGGCCGTTTCGCCTCGACGCGGGCCTCGATTTCGGCGCGGGTAGGGCGCTGCACCCCGGTCACCTCCGCGATCAGGTCGCGCAGTTCGTCCAGATAGCAGCCGGTTAGTGCGTTCAGCCCCGCGTAGAACGGGGTGCCGCAGCGCGCGGCGACGCGACGCGAGAAGTCGTCCGCCCAACGCAACAGGTGCAGATCGAGGAAATCGGTGGCCTCCGTCAATGCGGTTTGAATCGGTGCCAGCCGCAACAGGTAGGCGAGAAACTCCAGTTCGTGTACCAGATGGTCTTCGGGCCGAACGCGCCAGTTCTTGACCGCGAGACCGTGTTTGGCCATCCACGCGCGGACCTCGAACATCGGCGTCTGCATCGCGAGTTCCTCCTCGTCGAGCCAGACGGATTCGTTCGGCGCCGCGCGCAGGGTGTGGTTGAGATAGATCGCCGCGTAGTCTACCGCGAGCGTATCCAGGTCAAGCGGCCCGCTATCGTCGCCCAGCGCCTCCAGTGCGTTGCGCATCAGCGCCTGCGCGGCGACCGCGCGCGGAGTTTCCAGGCATAGCGCGAGATCGTCCGGAAAGCCGCGCGCGCGCAGGTGCGCGAGGGTTGTTGCCGTCAGCTCCTGGTCATGCAGTGCGGCGAGCCAGTCGAGATCATCCGCGACTGCGTTCGCGAACTGTTCCAGTAAATGCGCATGATCGGTCTCACTCATGTTTCCACCTTGCCCTTGCTATGCGCGACGAAAACGATCGAGGGTTTGGTCAGCTCCGGATTGGCGAAGTTCTTCACTGCCGCGACCGGAGCATCATTTGGGCCGATCGCCTTGGTCGGATGAGTGTTCGCGCGCAGTTTGTCGATTGGACCGATATCCAGCACTCGCATCATGCAGGCGGAGACGCAGTACGGTTTGCGTCCGGCGTCGATTTCGTCGACACACATGTTGCATTTCGACACGATGTTGTACTCGGGGATGAACTGCGGCGCGCCATAGGGGCAGGTCGCCTCGCAGCGGCGGCAACCAATACACAAGGTGGAATCGATGTCGACGATGCCGTCACTCTTGCGTTTGTAAATCGCGCCGGTCGGGCAGGCCGGCAGACAAGCCGGCTCGGCGCAGTGGTTGCACGAAACATTGACCTTGTAGGCATAGACCTCGGGATAGGTGCCGCCCTCGATGTACATCACGCGGCGAAACCGAGGCCCGGCGGAGAGTCCGTTCTTGTCCTTGCACGCGATCTCGCAGGCTCGACAGCCGATGCAGTCCACGTTGTGGTGGACGAAGCCGAGCTGCATGTCCGGCACGACCGGGGTGTAAACCTCTTTCTTGCGGCGCTTGATGGCCGCCTTGAGGGTTGCCTTGTCTTTCTCTGGGATTTCGGCCATGGCTGTGGTTCTCGATTAACGGTTACAAATCGCGGCGGAAGACATGCGCGCGCGAGGTCGCGAGCCGATCCCAGCCGGGGCGGTGCTCGAGACTGGTCTTTTTCAAGTTGACCAGCGCGGTGTTGTAGGCGAACGCGCCTGCCGGACTCGGCGTGTCCGGTGTCAGCATGTCCGGGTTGCCGGAGCGGTCGACGCCGTTTTCGTCAAGATCGAGCCAGGCGCCTTCGAACAACACCAGGACGCCAGGCATCAGCCGCTCGGTGACGTACACCGGAACCACGACCTTGCCGCGGTCATTCCAGATCTCGACCGTGTCGCCCGTGCGCACGCCGAGCCGCTTGGCGTCGCTGGCGTTGATCGTGACCTCTTGCTCGTAGGTCTCGCGCAGCCAGGACAGGTTGTTAAAGATCGAATGCGTTCGATGGCGCGGGTGTGGACTGATGAGATGGAATGGATAGTTTCGGGTCTGCGGGCTGTGCAGATACTCTTCGGGCTCGATCCATTTCGGGATCGACGGGATGTGGTAGCCGTACTTGGTTTTGGTCCAGTCGCCAATCTGCGCCAGCTCGGTGCAGAGGATCTCGATTTTGCCGGACGGGGTCTGGAACGGCTTGCTGTCCTCGATCTGGGCGCGAAACGCGACGTGTGGCTTGTCGAGCTTGAATTTGTAGATGCCGTGGCGCTTGAATTCCTCCCAAGGCATCGTGACATGCTGATGCGCCATGACCTTGTGGTCCCACCAATCGCGTAGATAAGCCTCGTCGACGTTGTCGTTGATTTTGAAGTAATCGCGATTCGCCTTCGGGTTATACAACGTAGCGAACTTGCCATACCCCTGGGGATTCAGATCGCCGATCCGGTAGGCGAGTTCGGTAAAAATCTGAAAGTCTGTTTTGCTCTCGCCAAGTGGCTCGATGACTTTCGGCCGGTGGATGTAATAGTGGCCCTTATACCAGGGGAGCGCGACGTCGTGGCGTTCAAAGTGCGTCGCGACGGGCAGCAGGACGTCGGCGTACAGGCCGGAGGGTGTGATGGTCGAATCCATGCACACCACCAACTCGAGCTTGTTGATCGCCTGGATCTCTTTGTTGATGTTGGTGAGCTGGTTGAACCAGTCCGAGCCCTGCCAGAAGATGCCCTTGATATTCGGGATCACGCCGTCGAGTTTGTCCTCGCGCGGCCACAAACCCGCTTCCTCGCGCTTGACGTTCGGGTAGTTCAACACGATGTGCGCCCAGCGGTCGGATTTGATCGAGGCGTACCAGACATTGGACCATTCGTCGTAGGGATAGGCGACGCCCTCCGCGTGCCAAGCCTTACCCACGCCTTCGGCGCAGCCACCGAGCACGCCGATGTTGCCGGTCATCGCTTGTAGCGCGGCGGCCATGCGGTTGTACTGCTCGCCATACAGGGCGCGGCCCGGCGACCACGACGCTTTCAAGGCCGCCGGCTTGGTGCGTGCGTAGAGATCAGCGAGCTTCTTGATGTCCGCGGCACTTACGCCACAGATTTTCTCCGCCCACTCCGGCGTTTTCGGCTGGCCATCGTAGGTGCCGAGGATGTAGTCCTTGAAGTTCTCCTTGCCGTTTACGGAGTTTCCCGCCCAATCCGGCATCGTGCCCGCGTCCATGCCCAGGCAAAACTGGTCGATGAATTTCTGATCCTGCAGATTGTTGGCGAAGATGTAGTGCGCCATACCCGCGATCATCGCCGCGTCGGTATTGGGTTTGATCGGAATCCACCAGGCATCGTAGGCCGCCGCGGAGTCGGTGTACTGCGGATCGATCAGGACGAATTTGCAACCCTGCTGTTTCGCCATGCGCATGTAGTAGAAGGTGTTGCCGCCGTGGAAGGTGTACGCCGGATTCCAGCCCCACATGATGATCAGCTTGCTGTGCGCGAACGCATCATCCTCGTTGCCGTCCTCGATTGTGCCGAAGGTCCAGCGCGAGCTTGTGGTCGTGCCCTGGTAACTGGGGACAGACCACGAATTTGTTCGGCAGCCAAACATCCCAAGGAAGCGGCCGAGCAGACCTTCGATCTGATCCGACTTATGCAACACGCCATAGGAGGCGCCGGCATAGCTCTGGTCGAGGAGCGCGGTCGGGCCGTATTTTTCCTTGAGTTCCAGCATCTTGCGGGCGACGTGGTTGAGCGCGTAGTCCCACGACACGCGCTTGAAACGACCTTCGCCGCGGGCGCCGACCCGCATCATCGGGTAAAGCAACCGTTCGGCGGAATAAATCCGTTGGCGATACGAGCGTCCGCGCAGGCAGGCGCGCAACTGCGGTTCTTCGAAGGTGTCCTTGCCGTAGGCGCCGTCGGCCTGGTAGGTACCGTTGTCGGTCGAGAGCCGCACGATCACGTCGCCGCGTTTGTGCGCGACCAGCACGTGGCGCGAGCCGCAGTTGTGGGCGCAACTGGTGACCACGGTGGTGAGGTCGTTGTCACGCGGATACGGCTCGTAGGCGAAAGCCTCGGCGTTGCGGGTCTTCACTAGACTAGTGGCGCCCAGCGCGGCGGCGCCGGCGGCCGAGGTCTTGAGGAAATCGCGGCGAGTGAGTTTGAGCCGGGCTGCAAGCCGTTCAAATGGACTATTGTTTTTCATGGTTGTATATCCGTGGTGGCCGTGGCGGAGTGTTGAGCAGGCGCGGGCGCGTTGCGAAAGCGCGGCTGCGATTCAGTCGGTCGCTGTTTCGCCCATTCTGGGACATCGGGCGCCATGCCCGGCCACGCGTGGCGCGGGTAGGGATAGGCGATGCGGTACCAGGATCGGCCGCCGTGGCAGCCGTAACAGACGTCTGACGACTCGGCGCCCGCTGTCTCTATCGCTGCCGCGTTCAGAAAATTGACTTGATGGCGTTCGGTGCGTATCCCCGCGTGGCATCCGGTGCAGGCGCCGAAAGTCTCCGCGTGTTCCAGCCATGGGCCCGGGATGCCCATGATTTCGTTGTTGAATTTGCCGTGGCACATCAGGCAGACGTCGGGGTTGACCTGTTTGCGCAACACTAGACCGGCCTGGGTGTCGGTCGCGGATCCGCTCGCTTCCTCACGCGGATCGTTGCCTTGGTGGCAGGTGTTGCAACGCAGATTCATCAGTTGTTGGGCGAGCGGGGTCGCCAAGTGACGTCGGTGCAGCGTGTCCTGCTCGCCGTCGTAGGTATCCAGGGTTTGGTACCACGCCAGGGTGTCCGCGGTTTTCACGCCGGCAGGCGTCACGGCGCGGACGCGGGTGTCCAGCACCTCTTGGTGGCAGGCCAAGCATTGCGCGTCGCTGGTGTGGTCGATGTCAGGCTTGAAGTGGCTGGGATGCCAACGCGCGGCGTCGTACGGCGGGCGACTGGCCGGGTTGGCCGCCGGGGTGGCGACGGTCGCGGCGGTGGCGGCGACCGTCATGAGCGCGGTCTTGCCTTCTTGCGGCCGGTCTTGCGGTTCGCACGCCGTGCTCGACAATAGCGCCACGCAACCGACCAGGACGGTAATCGCTAGGTTTGGGTAGTTCCCGCGTACAAAAAACATGACGGTCTCCTGAAAAAAAGGGGCGTCACCTGCACGCCCCGAAATTGGATCGCAGCTATACCACTTGGAACGAAGTCGATTGCAGGCTAGCGACCCTGCATTCCGGACATGCCACCCATGCCGGACATACCCGACATGCCGCGCTGTCCGCCCATGCCTTGCATGCCAGACATACCGCTCATGCCGTCCATGCCCTGCATACCGGACATGCCACCCATGCCGGACATACCCGACATGCCGCGCTGACCGCCCATGCCCTGCATGCCAGACATTCCGCTCATGCCGTCCATGCCCTGCATTCCGGACATGCCACCCATGCCGGACATACCCGACATGCCGCGTTGTCCGCCCATGCCCTGCATGCCAGACATTCCGCTCATGCCGTCCATGCCCTGCATTCCAGACATGCCACCCATGCCAGACATTCCGCTCATGCCCTGGGCCAGCGCGGTACCGCCAACCAGGGCTGTAACGGCTAGCGCGATCGCGGGGCGACGACACATTTTCATTACTGAGCTGAGTTCGCTCATAACTTGATCCTCCGAAAGTTGTTGCAAATATTGATGACGGAAACGCGGTCGAACCTGGCGGTTATTGGGTGGTATGCCATCCCCGCAGGTCATAGCGGCCAGGCATGCCCGGTCGATTGAACGGCGTGTACCAATTGCCCTGGTTCATCAGGAACAGCAGGCTTTGCGGATAAGGTTGCGTAACGCCCCACAAGGCGTGATTGACCCACGCGGGGTCATGGCCGTCGCGGGTGATCGTTGGCGCGCCTTCCGGTCGCCGATCGGGCGTGAGTCCAGCGACTGGAAAAGCCGCGTGAACCGTGCTTGCCGCGCCGACCAAGAGCACGATCCCGCTTAGCCAATGCGTGTAACAATTCATGCTTGCTTCTATGCCTCCAGGGTTTTCCGGTTTCCGTTTGGATCCCATGCATCGCGCGTGCCAAGATTTTTGTGACGCGCTTAACGTTATGAAATCAATTCGTTTTTCGGTGTCGTTCCGAACCCGACGAGGTTTCGTGGCGACCGAGGGGAATCTGAAGATTTGTCAGGTGTCCAACGAGAGGATCCGCCGGGATGGCGCGCCCGGTGGCATGGTTGGATTGGGCGTATCGATTTATATATCTGTTTTATAACAATAAGTTCTTCATGTAGATGAGGCGGGAAGGGATTTTGATCGCCGTTAACGCGGTCCTGCCGGATTGACAGGCCGAGGGTCTAATCCGGTGGCGTCGCCGCTAGTCCTGGTTCGTGACAAATTGGCAGACACCCGAGCGAGCAGGCGATCTAGAATTCAATCATCGACGAACGAGGGATTTCGGAACGAGGGTTTGAACCCGCGTTCAAACATGGCAAACGTTGAATAACAAGTACTATCAGGCGGGAGAGGAGGTCGCATTGAATTCCGGATTGTTCGGGCGTTTTGTGCTGGGAACATTGGCGGGGCTGGTGCTCAGCTCGCTGGTGTTTCTGGTGCTTTTCATCGGTATGTATCGCGGCGAGCTGGCGCAGGAGCGTGCGGACGCGGTCGAGAACATCAACCGCCTGCTGTGGTCGTCGCTTGAAAACGCGATGCTGAAGGCCGATGTCGAGGGTTTGCGCCAGATCATCCGGGAACTGGGGCAGCAACCGGGTATCGTCGCGGTGAACGTCACCAACGCGGCGGGCGAAATCCGCTTCGCGAGCGACGAGGCGCGGCGTGGACAACCGATCTCGGCGTCGTTTGTCGTGCCGCCGAGCGCGGTCACCGAGTTTGTGACCGTCGCGCCGGGCGTCGAGGCGTTACGAAGTGTGATTCCGGTGCCCAACCGCGAAGGCTGTGTCGGGTGCCATGGTTCGGTCGAAGCCAATCCGATCAACGGCGTGCTGTTGGTGGATTACGAGGCCGCGCCGATCAAACGCAAGGCGCGGCAAACCACACTGTTGCTGATGGGGGTCGGTTCGCTGATCGTACTTTTGAATCTTGCCGGAGGCTGGTGGTTCATGCGGCGTTTCGTGCTGCGGCCGGTCGAAGCGCTTATGGCGACGAGCGAGCGGCTGCGGGGCGGCGAATTGACGGCGCGGGTGAATTTGCACAGTGGGGACGAGTTCGAACGCTTTGGCGATACCTTCAACGAGATGGCCGGGCAGCTCGAGCGCAAGCTGTCCGAGCTGGCCGAGCAGCGAGGTTTTCTGCAAGCGATGGTCGACGCGATTCCGGACGGCCTACGCGTGATCGACGAGCACTATCGCCAAGTGCTGGTGAATCAAGCGTATCTGCGGCAGATCGGAAGCGACGCGGCGCTGGCGGCCGGGCAAACCTGCTATCGATCAAGTCACGCGCGTAGCGAACCCTGTGTACCGACGTTGCTCGCGTGTCCGCTGGCCATGCTCGCGGCGAGTTCGGAGCCGATCAAGGTTTTGCATCGCCACGTGCGCGCGGACGGTAGCCCCCTCGATGTCGAAATCTATGCCGCGCCGCTGCATCTCAGGCGCGATGGTCGCGAGACGCTGTTGGTGGTGGAGTCGATTCGAGATCTGCACAGTCAGGTGCGCTATTCGCACGAACAACGGTTGGCGGAACTCGGCAAATTCGCGGCCGGCGTCGCGCACGAAATCTACAATCCCTTGTCGTCGTTGCGCATGATCGTTCACGCCACGAGCCAGGCGCTCAACCGCGGCGAACCCGCCGTCGTGTCGGAAAACCTGGCGATTCTCGATCACGAGGTCGATCGTTGCATCGAGATCACCCAGCGCCTGCTCAAGCTCAGCAATCTGCCGGACGAGCGCGCCGAACCCGCGGATATCGCCGGTGCGATCCGGGAAACCCTGAGCCTGCTGCATTGGGAGGCGGAGCAGCACAACGTTGTGCTCGACAACAGGATCGAGGTCGATTCGGTTTGGGTGATGGCCTCCGACAGCGCACTGCGAATGGTGACCGTGAATCTGGTGCAGAACGCGATCCATGCAATGAGCGCTCGGGGTGGCCGTTTGACGATCGGCCTCGAGCGCCGCGATGGCCGCGTCGAGGCGAGCTTTGCGGATGATGGTCCGGGGATTCCTGCCGAGATACTGCGTCACATCTTCGAGCCGTTCTTTTCCAGGCGCGCGGACGGCTACCACGGCACCGGGCTCGGTTTATCGATTTGCCGTAATCTGGTCGAGCAGTACGGCGGTACGCTCGCGGTCACGACCGAGGTGGGGCGGGGTACTTGTTTCACAGTCTCGTTCCCCGATCCCGCGCACGAACCAACCCATCACGATGAGGAAAGGTTATGAAGGAGGTATTGATCGTCGAGGACGACGCGGTGTTGAGCCGATTTGTAGCGCAACATGTGCGGGGCATGGACCTGCGCGTGGGGACTTGCGGCCGTTGGAGCGAGGTCGACCGCTATCTCGAACAGAACGAGCCGGCGCTGGTGATCTCCGACATGCGCTTGCCCGACGGCGAACTGATGCAGCGCCTGCCGCAGCTTGCCGAGTCCTATCCGGTCATCGTCCTGACCGCCTACGGCTCCATCCGCAACGCCGTCGAGGCGATCAAGGCGGGCGCGACCGAGTACCTGGTCAAGCCGGTGAGCCCCGAGGAGCTGTCGTTGGTGATCCGCAAGGTGCTGGACGCCGATGCGTTGCGCGTCGATCACCAGTTCTGCAAACGTCGCTTGCGGGCGCACGAGGGTTCGATGTCGTACATGATCGGTGAAAGCCCGGCGCTGCTCGACGTGCGGCAGTTGATCGAGGCGGTCGCGCCGAGTGAAATGACGGTCCTGATCCAGGGCGAGAGCGGTACCGGCAAGGAATTGGTGGCGCGGGCGCTGCACGATGCCAGCACGCGGCTGCAGCGCAATTTCGTCGCGGTCGATTGCTGCACCTTGCAGGAGACGCTGTTCGAGTCGGAGTTGTTCGGGCATGAGCGCGGCGCGTTTACCGGTGCCGACAAACAAAAGAAGGGTCTGATCGAGGCGGCGGATGGCGGCACGCTGTTTCTGGATGAGATCGGGGAAATCGGGCTGACCCTGCAGGCAAAACTGCTGCGGGTGCTCGAGACCGGCATCTATCGTCGCCTCGGTGGCGTGAAGGACCTGCGGGCGAATGTGCGGGTCGTCGCGGCGACCAACCGCGATCTCGAGGCGATGTCGCGCGAGGGTCAGTTTCGCCAGGATTTGTATTTTCGCCTGAGCGCGTTCGGCATCACGACGCCGCCGTTGCGCGACCGCCGCCAGGACATTCCGCACTTGGTGGAACACTTCCTGAGTAACCACGATTTTTCGAGCCGTATCGATAAGCGGGTGTCGCAGGAGGCGATGCACAAACTGATCGCGCACCAGTGGCCGGGTAACATCCGCGAGCTCAAGAACGCCGTCGAACGGGCGATGATCCTGTCGCGCGGCAAGCCTCGAATCGGCGTCGAGCACCTCGCGTTCCTCGGTCGGCGCTGCGCCGAGGAGACCGTGAATCTCGCTTTTGATCATGATCCTTCGTTGAACGAGGTCGAGGCACGCTATCTGGAGATCCAATTGCGCAAGTTCTCAGGGCATCGCAGCAAGGTCGCACAAGTGCTGGGCATCAGTGAACGCAACGTTTACCGCTTGATAAAACGGCACAATCTGAACGACGTGAGTTGATCCCGGCGGCCCCGCGCCGGTCACCGTCGTCGCGGACCCGCGCTATCCGTTAGATCAGCCCGAGGCGCTCTTGCCGCGTGCGTTCCTTCAGTATCCGCGCCTAACTTTCGTGGCGAGGACGCCGCACCCCAGGCAGGGTAAGGCAGGAGACGCCGGGAACTCATCCCCATGTGCTCGTCGGCTGCATTCCCGCGAGCCGACGCGCCCACCTACCCAATCCGTCGCGGCGCCCCACCGCGAATCCGGCATTACGTGGATCGCTTGGCACCCACGCGCCGTTTAATGGCACGTTGCTTGCTGCCGTTTGTTTGCCTAGAACCGAAGTCCACTACATGAGGTCCGTCCATGAATATCTCTTACTCCGCGCGCCGGTGCCTGTGCGTGCTGCTGGGCGTGACGATCGCCCTATCAGGTGCCGCGCTGGCCGCTCCGGCGACTGAATCCGTTATCGAGGCGGGACGGCTCGATGCGCTTGGGGCTGCGTTGGAGCAGCATGGTTGGCGGGTCGAGCGCGATGCCGACGGGAGTCTGGTGCTGTTTCCGCCGGGCGAGAAATCCGTACCTGAGTCCACGCCGGCGCCGGCGCCTGGGCCGGAGACCTCGGCGCCTACCAGCGGCGCGCCCGACACGACCGTGCCCGCGGGCGATCTCGACGGTCTCGGACGTGCATTGAGTGCGCGCGGTTGGCGCACCGAACTTGACGCAACGGGTGACTTGCTGGTGTTTCCGATCGGACCGCGCCCGCCGGACGAAGCCGCGAGCGAAGCCGCCGATGCCGTGCCAAAGGCGACGGTTGTCGATGCGACCGATTTGGATACGCTCCAGGCCGTGGCCGCGCAGGGTGGCTGGGGCCATCGCCGGGAATCGGATGGGACCCTGGTATTGATCCCGCCCGGTCATGCGCCGGCAGCCGATTCCGGCGCGGCGTGTCAATCTGGCATGAGTCGGGTGGCGGCGGTCGCGGATCTCGCGTTGCCTGTCGACTCATGGCAGAAGGCTCGGCGTCTGGCGCAAGGCTGGATCGATCAGTCGGCCGCAAACGCTTATGCAATCGGGAAAATTCGTCAGGTCAACGAGCTCTACCTGGTCAGTTTGCTCGACCGGGAGACGCCTCACCGTCTGCGGGTACAACTCGTGATTCGTACGGCCGATGGCTGTGTCCTTGCGGTAACACGCTAGTCTCGGCTTGGTCGGTCTGCCAATTGGGCAGCCGAATCCCAGCGATTCGGCTGAAATCTCTGACAAATCGGCAGCGAATCCCGAGGTAGTCCGGATCACACGTGCCCCGCATCCCTTAATTGGAGATAAAGTTAAATAAAAACATTGCCTTGAACGTTATTCAAGGTATTGGCCCCGGTCTTGCTTAATAACAGTCGACTTGAATGGCACTTGCGTTGGCCGGATGCGTTCGTCCAGCGGTTATGGATCGGGGGTAACGCCAGAATTCCGCACAAATCCGCGAAGTTCAGGCGGGTGGTTGGGGTTCGCGTGCTCGCGCACAAACTACGGTCCGGTCGAGCAATCGTTAAGCAAGTGCGATTCACCTCTGACTTAAGTTATTGGCCCCGGTTTTAACCTCGCGAGGCGCGAAAGCGAAGCCGGGAACCGTGAACGAGGTAGGACCGAAGTCATGCGAATGCCCATTTTCTTGGCGCCCGCGCTCTGTTGTGGCTTGAGCGCGCCATTGCTTGCCGGCGAGCAATTAACCCCATTGCAATTGTTCGGGATCGAAGGTCGATACGAATTGACCCCGCGGGGGGATCTTTTGCTGTTTCCAAATAGCGACGTGAGCGAACTGCGAGACGCGCCCACCGTGTTTGCCGGGCCGCCGGGGCGGTTCGGATCGGAGGCACGACGGCTGCATGCGTTGCCTGATGCGCCAACTATGGCGCCGACCGGCGGACCTTATGGGGCGGATCCGATTCCAGGGCCTTTTCGAGCGCAGCGTTTCCAGTTCGCGCCCGCGCCGCCTTTGGGACCGGGATACCAAGGCTACCCGCCGGGTTGGCGCCCGCCCGGCCACGGGCCCGGCTGGTAAGGCTGCACGGGTCGATGGGCGATAGGAAGCGGTGCTGGTAGGTGCCAGGAGGAGGGGTGGAGTCGAAGCCGAGTCCGTCGTGGATAAGAAAAGCGCAAACGCAGTGCGTATTGCGGCAACGGCGACCCGGTTTCGCGGGTTGTTCTTAAAACGTGTTGTCACCAATCAAGAGGTAGAGAGAGATGATTAAGCGAATGCGCGGAAAATCAATGGCTAAGCAAGTCGGCATGGCGATGTGCGCGCTGCTCGGCACGCTTGGGCTCGCAACTGGCAACGCCGCGATGGGCGGCATGTCCGGAATGCAGGGTATGGACGGCATGTCCGGAATGTCGGGCATGGGCGGTATGTCCGGAATGTCGGGCATGGGCGG
>JBHJOI010000122.1:0-3444 GCA_050329935.1 Thiotrichales bacterium
AAAAGTTTCTGGCAATGAAATTCCAACCAACTTGAGGCAAAAGCTATGAATAAAAGGAGTGCGATCAGTACTTACTCTATCGCGACCACGGTCGCGCTGGCGCTTTCGCCTGTCTCTCCGGCCTTCAGCCATGGCGGCTTCGTGAAAGACAGCTCAGGCAATTATGTCAAGGACAGCTCAGGCAACTGCGTAAAAAACAGCTCCTTCGATCCGAAGGAAGAGCTGCCGGTCGAGTGCGGCGGAAAGCCGCCGGTGAAGGCCGAGCCGGCTCCGCCGCCGAAGCCCGTTACCCCACCACCCCCGCCGCCACCGGCACCGGTCGCCCCGACGGTCGAGAAAGTCACGCTGGATGGCACGGTTCTGTTCGGCTTCGATCAAGCCAAACTCACGCCGGCAGGCATGGCTGCTCTGGATCAAGTCGTCGAAAGACTGCGTGGCTTCGACCGCGTCAGCTCAATCGTCGTCGCTGGCCACACTGACAGCGTTGGCTCAGACGCCTACAACCAGAAGCTGTCCGAGCGTCGCGCTCAGGCGGTCGCCAACTATCTCACGAGCAAGGGCGTCAACAGCCAGCTGATCTCGAGCCAAGGCATGGGCGAGGGTTCGCCGATCGCCGACAACAAGACGAAGGATGGTCGCGCGAAAAACCGTCGCGTCGAAGTCGACATCACCGGTTCGAAGACCGTCACGAAGTAAGAAGCAATACGACTGCTGTAAGCCGGACCCGCTTGGGTCCGGCTTTTTTTTGCCTCCCGGTTTTTTCACGAGCGCTCTCGCCTTATCATCTCGGCACGCAAACCCGAGGCCTTTCTTCCGTGTCGAAGCCGATCCCCGTCGATACCCTGATCTCCGCGCGCTGGGTCATTCCCGTCGAAACCGACACGATTCACCACGAACACAGCGTGGCGATCCAGTCCGGCACGATCATGGACCTGCTACCAACCGAACGTGCGTTGCAACGTTATTTGCCTACCGAGCACATCGACTGCCCGCGGCACGCGTTGCTGCCCGGCCTGGTCAACGCCCACACCCACGTCGCGATGAACCTGTTGCGTGGCATCGCCGACGACCTGCCGCTCAATGAGTGGCTGCAACAGCATATCTGGCCGGCGGAAGCGCGGTGGTTGTCGGAACAATTCGTACGCGACGGCACCCGCCTTGCGATGGCGGAGATGTTGCGCGGCGGGACGACCACCTTCAACGATATGTACCTGTTCCCCGACACCACCGCGCAATGCGTGCTTGAAAGCGGGATGCGTGCGATGGTGGGTTTGGTGGTCCTGGATTTTCCGACCCCCTGGGCACAACATGCCGACGAGTATCTACGGCGCGGACTGGAACTGCGCGACCATCTCAAGGGCACGGCCCGCGTCTACACCGCGCTCGCGCCTCATGCCCCCTACACCGTTTCCGACGCACCCCTGCGGCGAATCGCGGTGTTGGCGAACGAACTCGACCTGCCCGTTCACATGCATGTGCATGAGACCGCGCACGAAATCGAGGAAAGCGAGCAACGCCATGGCGTACGCCCGCTAACGCGCCTCGACCGACTCGGTCTGGTCGGTCCGAATCTGCTCGCGGTGCATATGACCCAACTCACCGAGGCCGAGATCGAACTGCTCGCGGAACGCCGGGTGAACGTTCTCCATTGCCCGGAATCGAATCTGAAGCTCGCCAGCGGAATCTGTCCGGTCACGCGGCTAAGGCGGCGCGGTGTCAACGTGGCGCTCGGTACCGACGGCGCTGCCAGCAACAACGATCTCGACCTGTTCGCTGAAATGCGCACGGCTGCCCTGCTGGCCAAGGGCATCTCCGGCGATGCACGCGCGCTTAACGCGCACCAGGTATTGCGCATGGCGACGCTGGATGGCGCGCGCGCGCTGGGCATCGATCAAGACGTCGGCTCGATCGTCAAAGGCAAGGCGGCTGACCTGATCGCGGTCGACCTCGATCGTATCGAGACCCAACCACTCTACGATCCAGTCTCGCAACTGGTTTATGCCTGCGGTCGCGAGGCCGTGGACCACGTCTGGGTTGCCGGCCGCACGCTGCTCTGGAAGCGGCGCCTCACCACCCTCGACGAAACCGAGCTTTTATCCGTCGCGCGCGACTGGCAAGGTAGAATCGCGTCCACCCACAGAGTTTGAAACAGCGATGCAAGCCCCAACGACTAATTTCGACCCGCAGGAACTCGCCAAGTTCGAAGCACTGGCGCACCGCTGGTGGGATCCGGAAAGCGAATTCAAACCGTTGCACGAGATCAACCCGCTTCGGCTCGACTGGATCGACCGTCTCGCCTCGATCCGCGGCAAGGCCGTGCTCGATGTCGGCTGCGGCGGCGGCATCCTGAGCGAGAGCATGGCGGATCGCGGCGCCCACGTCACCGGCATCGACCTCGGCGAGGCACCGCTATCGGTCGCTCGCCTGCACCTGCTGGAAAGCGGCGCGAAGGTCGACTATCGCCGTATCGCCGCCGAGGCACTGGCGCAGGAACAAACCGGCGCATTCGACGTCGTGACCTGCATGGAAATGCTCGAACATGTGCCGGACCCCGCGTCCACCATCGCCGCCTGCGCGACCCTGGTCAAACCTGGCGGCTGGGTATTTTTCTCGACGCTCAACCGCAATCCGAAATCGTTTCTGTTCGCGATCGTCGGCGCCGAGTACGTGCTCCGGCTGCTGCCCCGAGGCACGCATGAATACGCCAAGTTCATTCGTCCGTCGGAACTCGATGAGTGGGCACGCCACGCCGGACTGGGCACGCAGGATCTGATCGGCATGAGTTACAACCCGTTCAACCAAACCTACACCCTGGGCACGGACATTACGGTGAACTATCTGCTCGCGACACGACGGGAATAGTCGCAACACCTTCACGGGGGTCGATCCGGGCACGCCCCCCAGAAAGCCCGCCCAATCGCCACCGCAACCGACCAGCCGAATTCAATCCATGACGACCACGCGCCTTCCCAACGCCCGCCGCTGCGTACTATTCGATCTCGACGGTACCTTGGCGGACACGGCACCGGACATGGTCGGCGCGTTGAACGCCGTCCGCGCGCAGGAAGCGCTCGGGCCGCTCCCACTCGCCTCCTTGCGCGATTTCGTTTCCCATGGCTCTGGTTATCTGGTGCGAATGGCGTTCGGTCAGGACCAACCCGAACGCGATTACCGACGCCGCCTGCAGGCATTTCTGGCGTACTACCGGGCGCACCTCAGCGATGCCACCACATTGTTTCCGGGCATGGCGGACTTGCTGTCGGCGCTGGAGGCCAACGGCCACGCCTGGGGCGTGGTAACCAACAAACCCGCCTGGCTCACCGACCCATTGATGGCCGCGCTGGGCCTCGCCGCGCGCGCGAGCTGCGTCGTCAGCGGCGACACCACCGCGGAACGCAAGCAGCATCCGCTGCCGATGTTCTTCGCCGCGACCCAGGCCCGGGC
>JBHJOI010000123.1:0-8083 GCA_050329935.1 Thiotrichales bacterium
TCCTCCGTAGACGGGCACCCAGATGCTTGGGTTTGCATTTCGGTTGAGCTTGCAGATTCTGCGTTGATTCGCCCCGTTTGATTGGGTCTCCATCATGACAAAATCTGCCCCACCCATTACTCATCTACCGAAGCGAAGACAGTTCCAGTCACAACAACGTGGTTTTGGAGGTGGCAGCGGGAACGTACAAGGGTCCAAAATAGTGGCACAACACTGGTTCTTGTCGAACGGAGGCTCTGGTGAACCGATCAGATGCGATTGATCTGCTTGCCCAAAGCAAGCCCATCCTGGCGGAGCGCTTCGGCGTGACGCATCTTGCCCTGTTCGGCTCCACCGCTCGGGACAGCGCCGGCACCGGGAGTGATGTGGATGTGTTGGTGGCATTTGACGGCCCGGCAACGTCGGTGCGCTATTTTTGGCGTCCAGTTCTACCTCGAAGACCTGTTGGGCTGCGCGGTTGATCTGGTGACGGAAAAGGCGCTGCGCGCGGAACTGCGTCCCTTTATCGAAAAAAAGGCGATCCATGTCTGACGCCGCACCGCGCGAATGGCGGTTCTATCTCGACGACAGGCTCCAGTTCGCCGGGAAGGTGACCGTTTTTACCGAGTGATGCTGGAGTCGGAAACCTTGCCTACGGTCGTGGCTTATAACTACCCTAGACGACCACGTTAAGGACTCTGGAGTCCGAAATGCGAAAGCAAACCATCGAATACTCCTCACCACTGGATGCATTGATCGCAGTCGCGAAGCGGCTGAGTTCGCGGGAGGTCCAACACCGCATGAACTCGGAGGACTTCTTCGACCGCTATAGCCGAGGGCAGTTGTCCGACGATATCGATTTCGTGGAGTGGGCGAACGACTATCGTCACTTTCTGGATCTGCGGCGGGAGCTGGATAAGAAGCTGCAACATGCAGCATGAGGCACTGGCGCGATACCTCGACGGTGTGGAGCGGGCGGTTCTCGCTCAGGATGCCGAGCATCGCTGGGTCTTTCGTTACGACAGCATCCCGCATTTTCCAGGATTGGCGAGTTTCCCGCATTACAAGCACTTGCCGACGGAGGTTGTCGATTCCGGTCGGCCAGATATTGAGTTCTTCATTCGCGAAGCCGCGACGCCTTAGCATTCCAACGGGGGAGAGATGGACTTCCGCATCGCCGATACCTTTACCGACAGCCTCGCAAGACTGTCCGGTGACGAGCAGAAGGTGGTCAAGACCACCGCGTTCGACCTGCAACTGAACCCGGCCTCGCCAGGCATGAACGTTCACCGGCTCGATCAGGCAAAGGACAAGAATTTCTGGTCCGTGCGCGCGAGCAGTGACTTGCGCCTGATCGTTCACCGCACCGATTCGAGCCTGTTGCTGTGCTACGTCGGGCACCATGACGACGCCTACCGTTGGGCGGAGCGGCGCAAGCTGGAGACGCATCCGCGAACGGGCGCGGCGCAGTTTGTGGAGATCCGCGAAAGGGTGGAGGAAGTAGCGGTGCCGGCTTATCTCGCGGCGCCGCCGGTTGCGCCGCGCAAGCCGCTGATTTTTGAACGATATTCAGACGAGGTGTTGCTCGGCTACGGCGTGCCGCCCGAGTGGTTGGCGGACGCCAGGGCGGCGGACGAGGACACCGTGCTGGACGTGGCGGATCATCTGCCGGCGGAAGCGGCCGAGGCGCTGCTGGAACTTGCCACGGGCGTCACGCCGCCTTTGCCGCAACCGGCGCCGGCGGGTGCCGATCCGTTCGCGCACCCGGACGCGCAGCGGCGCTTCCGACTGATGGCCGACGTCGAGGCGCTGACGCGCGCGCTGGATTACCCGTGGGAGAAGTGGACGATCTTTCTCCACCCGTCACAGCGGCAATTGGTGGACCGCGAGTTCGGTGGCCCGGCTCGGATCGGTGGATCGGCGGGCACCGGCAAGACCATCGTGGCGCTGCACCGGGCCGTATACCTCGCTCGGAGGCATCCAGACGCACGTATACTGCTGACTACCTTCTCCGAAACGCTTGCGAACGCGCTGCGCACCAAGCTGCGCCGGTTGATCAGTCATGATCCTTCGGTCGGCGAGCGGCTAGAGGTTCATGCGATCGATGCCGTTGGCGAGCGGCTGTTCGAGCGAAATGTGGGCAAGCCGAACCTTGTCGCCCGCGACGAGATTCGGCATTTCCTCGGCGTAGCTGCGGGCCGTGTCGGCGGGCACAAGTTCGGTGAGCGCTTTCTGCTCGGAGAGTGGGATGAAGTCGTCGATGCGTGGCAGCTCGACACCTGGGAGGCGTACCGCGACGTCCGTCGCCTGGGGCGCAAGACGCGACTGTCCGAGCAGCAACGCCGAATACTTTGGGAAATCTTCGGCGATGTGCGGTCGAGCCTCCGCGCTCGCGGGTTGCGAACGCGCGCCGCACTCTTCACCAAGCTGGCGGGCGTGATCGCCGGGCGCGCGAATCCACCGTTTGACTACACCGTCGTCGACGAGGCGCAGGACATCAATGTCCCGCAACTGCGCTTCCTCGCCGCGCTGGGTGGCAACCGTGCGAACGGCTTGTTCTTCGCCGGGGACCTGGGCCAGAGAATCTTCCAGCAGGCGTTTTCTTGGAAGGCCCTTGGTGTCGATGTGCGTGGACGTTCCCACACGCTGCGCATCAACTACCGCACGTCGCATCAGATCCGCATGCAGGCGGATCGCCTGTTGGCTTCGGAAATTGTGGATGTCGACGGCAATGCCGAGGACCGGAAAGGGACTGTTTCCGTGTTCAACGGTCCGAAACCCCGGGTTGCGTCCTTCGGCTCACCCGCGGAGGAGATCGACGCGGTGGCGAAATGGCTCGCCGAGCGCATTGATGAGGGCTTGAACCCGCACGAAATCGGCGTATTCGTGCGTTCGGAAAGCGAGGTCGACCGAGCACGAGCCGCACTGGATGCGATTGGGCTTTCACACAGTGTGCTCGACGAGCATGTCGAGACAGCCCATAACAAAGCATCGATCAGCACCATGCACCTCGCGAAAGGGCTCGAATTCCGCGCCGTTGTCGTCATGGCCTGCGACGACGAGATCATCCCGCAACAAGCGCGCATCGAGTCCGTCGCCGATGAAGCCGATCTGACCGAAGTCTACGAGACCGAACGCCACTTGCTTTACGTCGCCTGCACCCGAGCACGTGATCACCTGCTGGTCACGAGCGGTGGAGTAGCGTCGGAGTTCCTGGGCGACTTGGTCGAAACGAGCTGACGGACTTCATGGTGAATCTCACCACTGCGTTCTAGCCATAACCGCGGCTGGGTCCGGCGCTGCACAAAGTCGAGGAATGCGTACGAGTTCCTCGTTTGTATAGCAGACCTTGGCGAGTGTTCGTGTCGCCCCGGATTTAAACTCACGCTTGACTTGACCGACCGGTCTATTATACTGCCCGCATGGCGCTAGAAATCGATACCCGTTCCCGCATCCTCTCGACTGCCCGCGAGATGTTTCACAGCCGCAGTTACGCGGATGTGGGCATACAGGAGATCTGCGAGGGTGCGCGGGTGCAGAAGGGGAGTTTCTACCATTTCTTTCCATCGAAGCGGGATCTAGCGCTGGCGGTGATCGACGATATGGCGGAGGAGTGGGCGCATGGGTTTGTCGCCGAGGCCTTCGATCAGAATCTGCCGCCGCTGGAGCGACTGGAGTACATGATCGACGCGGCGTACTACTGGCAGAAGGCGGCGAAGGATATAGAAGGGCGCATGCCGGGCTGCCTGTTTGGCAATCTGGCGTTGGAGATGAGCACTCGCGACGATGTGATGCGGGCGAAGCTGAACGCCGTTTTCGACAAGGCGCGCAACAAGTTTCGCGCGACGCTCGACGAGGCGGTCGGGATCGGCGCGCTGGCGCCGCTCGACACCGAAGCCACCGCGACCGCGATGCTGGCGTTTCTGGAGGGGATCATTCTGCTCGCGAAGGCGCGCAACGAGCCTGAGGTGATTCAGGTGTTGGGGCCGGCAATCAAGACGTTGCGGATCGAACTCCGACACTGAGTATTGACGACGAAATCAAGGGGCCTTCGCGGGCCATTTATTGGACCGATGACTTGACCGACCGGTCATATAACTGCGGCTTGGCCGCGATAACCTGCTAGGAGACGTGAACATGCTGACTGAACAAACGCTCGACGCACGCGGACTCAACTGCCCGTTGCCGGTGTTGCGCACCAAGAAAAGCCTGAGCGCGCTGCAATCCGGTGAAACGCTCAAGGTGGTCGCGACCGACCCCGGTGCAATGAAGGATATCGCCTCGTTTTGCAATCAGACCGGTAATACCTTGTTGTCGTCGCAACAGCACGACGGCGCCTTCGAGTTCATCATTCGCAAAGCCTAGGGAGACTACCGCCATGAACGTTGCCAAATTGCCACCTGCGGCGGGTCAGTCACTGCCGGCCGATCTCGCGAGTCTGGAGGCCTGGTTCGATCGCCGCCTGGATGAGAAGTTGGCCGAACGCGAGGCGGCCAAGACTCCTTCGCTCGCGATTATCGCGACCAAGGGCACGCTGGATATGGCCTATCCGCCGTTCATTCTGGCCTCGACCGCCGCCGCGCTGGGATGGAACGCCTCGATTTTCTTCACCTTTTATGGTCTGGAGTTGCTCAAGCGCGAACTGGCGATGAAGGTCTCGCCGCTGGGAAACCCGGCGATGCCCATGAAGCTACCCTTCGGCCCGGAATGGTTGCAACGGGTGAACCTGCCGATTCCGAACCTGTTGGCGGCCAACCTGCCGGGATTCGAAAGTCTTGCCACGACGATGATGAAATCGACGACTCAGGCCAAGGGTGTGCCCAGCATCGAGGAGCTGCGCGAGATATGCGTCGAATCCGGCGTGCGGCTCGTGGCGTGCCAGATGACGGTTGATTTGTTCAACTATCGTCAGGACGAGTTTATTCCCGAGATCGCCGAGTGGATCGGGGCGACCAGCTATCTGGCCGAGGCCCGCAACGCCGATGTGTGCCTGTTCATCTGAGCGAAATGCTCGGTCGCGGCGGCGGGGTGCTATTCGGCCCCCCCGTCGCGCATGCCCCAGCCGAAAAAGAGTATTAGGAACCAGACGAGTCCCATCAGGCCGACCATGCCGCCGCAGCGATAGCCCAGCAGCGGTATCAATGCGGCGCTCAGAAACAAAAAGGCACGCGGTCCGCCGTAGCGCGCTAATACGTATTGCCCTTGTTGTTGCGCGCTGAATTGTCCGCGCGGGTTGGCCCAGACCGGGGCGAGTTGCCCAGCGGCGCCACTGACCAATGGGAACAGGAAACCTGGCAACAACACGGCCAGGGGTCCGGTCAAACCGGCCGGTTGCAGCGCCGCGGCGTAAAGGGCGGCGATAAAGCCGAGCAACGCCGCCATCAGGATGGGTGCCTGGCCATGCAACGCCACGATTTCGCGCCCATGTCGGCTAAGCCATGCGAACCCGAGTCGAAGCAGCGGCCATAGCCATAGTGCAAAACCCAGCCACACGAGTGGCGGCAGGCTGAACGCCTTGCCGACCGCGAGCGCAACCGTGCCGGCCAGTGCCCACTTGAAGTCTCGGCGCAGGCGCGGCCCGGCCTCGGGCTCGGCGCGATTGACCACGGTCGGCATCAGGACTTGCAGGGTGCCAACGGCGGTCAAACCGACGAAGCCGTACAGATTGATATGAAGATGAAACGCACGTAACTCGGCCTGCCATGACGTAAGCCAAGGCATTGCGACCGAAGCGGCGAGGCCTGCCACCAGGCAGCCCATCGCGCCGAGATACCAGATCAAACCCGGGTGCGGCGCACCGAGCGCGCGTCGACTCCGACGCAACATCCAGCCGAACATGACTGCGGCCCCGATCAGCGCCAGCGTCCCCGCGACGGAAATCAGTCGCCAGTCGAGCACACCAGCCAATACCACGGTTGCCAGCACGCCGGCCAACAGCATGTATCCGGGTAGGTAGGTGAGTGGCCTCTGCGCGGGGCGGCCGCGCGTCAACACCGGCGTGAAATGCTGCATCGCGGCGGTGATCAGACTCATGACACCCACCGCGAGCACCAGATGCGCCCAGACCGCCGGCGGCAGCGTGACCGCCTTGGGCATGGCGACGCCTGCCGCCAGCAGCACCAGCGTGACCGCGAGCAGGACCAGCAGCATCAGCAGACGATGAAATCGATCACGACCTGGGCGGGCGATTGTTCGAGATACTCGATCGCGATCTGGTCACCATAGCGGGCACGCATTTGTTCCAACAGTGGCAGCGGGTTGTGATCGTTGGTGAAGCGCATCCGCTCGCCTTCGCGTAGCGCATCGAGCGCGCCGAAAATGGCCGCGTGACGAAAGCGTTTGGCGATGCCGCGCGCGTCGAAGGCGTAGATGCCGTCGGCGCGGTCGTGATTGTGAACGGGGTGTATCGAGATCATAGGGACTCCTGAATGAGCGTGGATGGAAACGGCACGTTAAGTGGACGACAGGGGTGGACTCATTGACCCGGATCAATCGTGTCGGCGCCGCGCTCGAGGGTCGATCGCGTCGCGGGAGCCAGGATGGCTTCATTCGCGAAAAAATGTGACGAACGGCGCAGGTATTTATTGACAATCATTCGCATTCGCATTATTTTCGCTAGTGTAACTTTCGGAGCTGTTCAATGTACGTCTGTATTTGCAACGCGGTCACCGATCACCAAGTACGCCAGGCGCTCGCGCAGGGCAAGGACACGATGCGCGAGTTGCGCGACCACCTTGGCGTGACGACGACCTGCGGCAAATGCGCGAAATGCGTGCGCGGAATTCTTAAGGAGCACCAGAGCACTCTAGAAAACACCTGCGATCTCCAGCCTTGTCTCGCCTGATAACCAGGCGTCGCCTATACTCTCGCGAACTCGCGCCAGCGGGTTTGCCGGTCGTCTATTAGCCAGTTTCGTCAGCCAACGGCTCCCGGTTTAAGGCGCTCGCGCTCGCGTTGGCGTTATGAACAACACCCACAGGAGATCACGTATGCAAGGCGACAAAAAAGTCATCCAGATGCTCAACCAGGCGCTCACCGTTGAACTGACGGCGATCAATCAGTATTTCCTGCATGCGCGGATGTACAAGAACTGGGGCCTGAATGCGCTCGGCAAACACGAGTATGAAGAGTCCATCGAGGAGATGCACCACGCCGATAAGTTGATCGAGCGTATCTTGTTTCTCGAAGGGCTGCCGAATCTGCAAGATCTCGGCAAGCTGATGATCGGCGAAAACGTGCCGGAGTGCCTCGCGTGCGACCTCAAGCTTGAGCAGGGCGGGCGCGCGCATTACGTCGACGCGATCGCGTATTGCGAATCGGTGCGTGACTACGTCTCGCGCGAAATTCTCGAAGGCATCCTCGAGGATACCGAAGAGCACATCGATTACCTCGAAACCCAGATCGAACTCATCGCCAAGGTCGGCTTGCAGAACTACCTGCAAAGCGCGATGGGCGATATCGGAAGCTGACCGCAGCCGTCGTCGCCTCGTCGCGGACGATTCGTTTTCCGGGTGCCTCGCTGTTCACGGCAAGGCGCTTGCGGCCTGCGTCGCGCACTGTATCGCGAGGCGTTTTGAACACCGTGAGGTGTCGGTCGAGTGAATGCCCAAGCGCGACTTCTCGGCGCGGGACGCCTCGAATTCGCGTAGCGCCGGTTAGCGCACTCGGAAGGCGGCGTGGCAAGCCATGCACTGGTTCATCAGCTCGCCGGTCAAGCGCGCGAGCGCATCCATTTCGTCGGTCTCAGCGCGTATCGCGACTTCTTCGAACGCGAGGTGGGTCGGGCCGCCGAGATCCTTGAACGCCTGAGGTAGTTTTGCCCGCACCGCTGCGGGCGTGGCGCGTGCCATTTGGTTGCCTGAAATCCGCGCGGCGTCCGCGATGGCGGTGCGATCCCCATTGGCAATGCCCAGCAGGATGCCCTGAATACTCCCAAGCATCGCGCGCATCTCCGCGAGAAGTTCGATGCGTTCGGCCGCGGTGAACTGAAGATCGATCCGCGGATCGACGGCGTCAACCGAGGTCGGTAGCTCGGCAAATGTGGTATTCGCGCTCAGTGTCAGGAGCGCGATCGGGAGCAGTTTTGTCAGTCTGTTCATTAGTC
>JBHJOI010000124.1:0-12292 GCA_050329935.1 Thiotrichales bacterium
TTATTTTCCAGTTGCGTCAGCAATTGCTTGATCAGACTCGCAAGATTCCGGAGGATGCTCTCGTGTCCGCTGTTGAGGCCGGGCCACTGCGGCAATGCACGATTGGCTTTTTGATTGGCCGCCAATACGCTGTGGGCATTGCCTGGGGCCGAGGTTTGCCAGAGGCCTTGCGAAGAAGAACGGGGATTAAAGCCCATGATTTGCATGTCACTGAACCTCGAGTCGATTATTCATATAATCCGTCTTTCTGACGCCCTTCGGCCTCTCTTCATCCGTGTCGGCACCACCGATAGAGTGCTTCAAGCGTGTAGCACATGCCATTCGACAATGGATCTATGACCAAAGCAGTAATCCTAGAATCCTCGCCGTGACGTGCTCACGGAGGCGGAAGCATTAGAGATAAATTGGCGCCATGCGCCGCCAGTAGTATCCCCGGTGCGCGCGACCCTCCCAGACGTGAAGTTGGTGATCAACGCCTTTCTCGCGCAGAACGGCGCTTAAGTGTTCATTGTTGCCGAGAAACGGATCCTGGTCGCCAATGACCAGCACGATGTCCATATGCCGCAGATGCTCGAGCCGCCAACCGCAATTGAGATTCGGCAGGAAATGGGACAACGAGTCTCCCACGCGATTTCACAAACCCCCTCGCCTCGAACCCATCGAATACCAAGTTCCAGATCGCGAAGCCCAGCTATAAAAGTGGTTCGGTCGCGGCCGCGCGCATGCCACAAGACCATTGCTTGGCCCGATTGTCGAAACGCCATTCGCGATGGTCACGACAAATTGAGTACGTCGTTTAACTTCGTACACGGATTCGCCGGTCCGATCAGTTGTTTTCCTGGCTTCGACGCCAGTTCTACTCCCATCACGTTCCCTCCGTCACCACATGTTTGCGGCAACCGTTCGGTGCTAGTTTAGTACCGCCCGTCGCTGATTTCGGGGCACTGGGTGCGACGCGCATCACTGAATGAATTCTAATAATCCACAGGGGGAGTCATGCTCAACTCGCGTATCCGTCGCGCTCGCGCGGCGCGGCGCTCGATTATCTGTTCGTTCGCGCTCCTGGCGATCGTCGCGGGTGGCAGAGTGTCGGCCGATGTGCTGCAGGGAGCGATTCTCACCACGGTGCCGGACCCGTCCGTGGCCGGCGTGTACAGCGTTGTGCCGATGTTGCCGACGGGTTCGGGGCGCTTTTCGGCGCTGGGTTATGCGCTGGACGACACGGCGGGCTATCTGCTCGCCTCGCGCTTTTACGAGGATGGAACATTGAACACAAGCTATGGCGAGGACGGTGTGTCGCGCCAGATGTTCCCATCGGCTATCGCGAGCGCGGCGGCTATTCCATTTGCCGCGCGCACATTACCGAATGGCGATTTTGTTATGGGCACGGCGCAGCGTGACGGCGCGACCATGCGTTACGGCCTTGCGCGGTCCACGTCGCCGCGAGCGCCAACCACGGACCTGAACGTCGAGGAATTCGCGAAGCTGTCGTTCGGTACCGCGGATGAGGCGGTCACGGATTTCACGGTTCAGGCGGATGGCCGTTTCGTCGTGGTCGGACACGCTGCGCGCGGCGCGGACGCCGACGTGGCGGTCGCCCGATATCTCCAGAACGGCGCGATCGACACGACCTTCGGCAACGGCGGCGTGACGTTGGTCCGTCTGAGCGGCGGCGACGATGGCGCCGAAGCCGTCGCCGTGCAAACGGATGGGCGGATCGTGGTCGCTGGCTTCACCACCGGCGCGGCAACCGGCACGGATTCATTCGCGATGCGATTGAACGCCGACGGCAGTATCGACAGCGAGTTCGCGGTCAATGGCGTCTACAGGGACGCGCTGCCGGGACGCGACGCCGCGCGGTCGCTCGCGCTACAGCCGGACGGCAAGATCCTGATCGGCGGCTTCGCGACCGACGTTCCCACCGGCGATGAAGAAATGCTGGTCTACCGGCTCGCGACCGACGGCACACTCGACGCCAGCTTCGCCAACCGCGGTCGCTCGATCGCGACCACGCCGACATCCAAAACCAGTGCGGAGCAACTGTTGGTGTTCGCGGATGGAACGTTTGTCGCCGCCGGCGCGTACACCAAGTCGAACGGCGGCCGCGGCTTCATGAACCTGCGATTTGTCGGCAATGACCGCGATCGCGACGGCTACGCGGACGCCTGGGGTTTGCTTCCGGATCATGTCGATCTCGCGATTCGCGAAGGCGCGACGCCAAACGCGGCGCAATACGCGGACGAAGCCGTCGTGGCGGGCCTCGATGACAACGCGGCGGTGCCGGTCCAGGTTTACGACGGTGAATATGCGCTGAACGGCGCCGCCGACTACCGAACCACCATGAGCTGGGTACGCAACGGCGACCGCATTCGCATGCGACATACCGCCGCACGGGACCTTGAACAGACGTCGGTTTCAATGCTCTCGATCGGCGGCTGGGTCACCGAAAACGATCTCAGCTGGTTCGAAGGTAAAGCGCGTAGCTTGTTCTTCACGTCGAAAACCGCCAAATCGGGACCGACCGCGCCTGATCAAACGTCCGAACTCGCACCGGAACCAATGGCGTCACCGAGTTCGAAATCGGGCGGCGGAGGAGCAAGCGGCGTCGAACTATTGCTGGCGGCGGCAATGGCGGTGGGAGGTACCCGAAAGCGACGCTCGGCGCCAAGCGTGACCAAGTCCAAACGCCACGACTAAGGTCGATAGTCAGCGCGATCGCGCCTCGGCGTCCACCTGGCATCTGGTCAACAGGATCGCCGCGCATAAAGATCCGTGATATTTCTATCAACCCGATCGAGCTCGAACCAGATCGAGTCCGGCACCGCATCCTGAAAATGTAATCGACATGCACGAACAGTTTTGGCACGACCGCTGGCAACAAAATCAAATCGGTTTCCATCGAGACGAGATCAACAGCCATTTGCAGGCATTCTGGCGGCAACTGACCGTACCGGCCGGCAGCCGTATTTTCGTCCCCCTGTGCGGCAAGAGCCGCGACATGCTGTGGCTACGCTCGCAAGGCTTTGGCGTGACCGGGGTGGAGATCAGCCCGATCGCGGTGCACGATTTATTCACTGAAAACCAGCTTGACCCGGTCGTCACTCGACACGGTTTATTCGACCGTTGGGAAGCCGATGGCTTGGTCGTTCTGCAAGGCAATTTCTTCGATCTGACCGCGCCGGATGTGGCGGACTGCGCCGGAGTATTCGACCGCGCGTCGTTGATCGCCCTGCCGCCCGACATGCGCCCGCGCTACGCGCAGCACTTCACCGCGATCCTGCCGCCGCACGTGCAGACGCTGCTGGTGACCATGGAATATGATCAGCGTGAGATGAGCGGCCCGCCGTTTTCCGTGCTGGAAGACGAAGTGGCGTCCCTTTACCGAAACGACTTCAGCGTTGAACGCCTGCTGGAGATCGATATTCTGCCAGAAGAACCCGGCTTCCGCCGCCGTGGACTGAGTTCGCTGACCGAAAAGGTGTACCGGCTAATCCCGCGCTAAAACAAGCGCGGAGTTACGTCTGTAGCAGTCGTTGGTTTGAGCGAACGCGTGTGATCCCCCGTCGACGTCCCACGACCAGCAAAGTTGACGCCGACGCAACACACCCGATTGCGCGACGCGCTCGCCGCCATGCGCGCCGGCCGGACGCGGAAGGCGAGAGAAACTCTCGAACAGCTCGCGAAAAATAACCGGAGGCAAGCTTTTTCCTACCGGGCGTCGCCGTGCGGCAATTATTGCCGCCACGCTGCCAACCTCGTCACCCCACGTGTTTGCCCCCTTCGCTAACCTGTTCACGAATTCAACACAACAAACGCGCCCGGTGCGCTGGGGGAACTAAATGACGCAACAAGCCGCTCCGCTGATTCGCTGCATATACGCCAGCGGTGCAACCAAATACTTCTACAAGGAACGGTTGTTGGAACTCTTGAAGAAAGCCCGTGAGAAAAACGTGGCGCGCGGCATCACCGGGGTGTTGCTGTTCCACAAGCACTCGTTCTTTCAGGTTCTTGAGGGGGAGCGGGAGGTCGTGCGACAGCTATTCGCCGAAATTGCCACCGACCCACGTCACGCGCGCGTCACCCTGATCGTCGAGGAGGCGATTCCGCATCGCAGTTTCGGGAGTTGGACGATGGGCTACGCCGAAATATCGGACGTCGATATTAATAAGATCCCGGGACTGAACGATTTCTTCACTGAAGGTCGCAGTTTCGCGGACCTTGAACCGGGACGCGTGCACAAGCTGCTCGACGCATTTCGCGAAGGACAATGGCATATCGCCGCCGGCCGCGAAGTGCTGATGGCCTGATTCAATCTGGTGCAAGGCAGGCCGGCGGGTTACGGCTTTGCCTAACCCACCCCCAGATCCGGTAATCACATGGCAATCCCGTTGGTCATTCCAATCGCCGGCGGTGCTGGATGCCAGCTACGAGATGCTGCGCGCCGAGCGGCACGTCTACGGTGACAAACTGACGGTATCCGTCGGCGTCGACGGGCGCCCGACGGCAAGCGCGCGCTAGACGTCTGAGCGACCGGCCCGTCTATTCGTAGATCTCTGCGTTAGGGGTTTGGTCGCCTCCACGTCGTAGGACGCAACCAGCATGGCCAGCCGGGCCCACCCACACCTAGGCATGCAGCGCGCACTGCTCCCGCTTCAGCGCATCGCCCAGCCAAATCCCGCGAAGGGCTAGATTCACGATCTGTCCATCATAGCCAGATCACGCTAGCCTGATCTCGCCATCGTGGAGTATCGCCATGCAAGTCAACATCCTAGAAGCGAAGAACCACCTGGCGCAGCTCATCAAATCCGCGCAGGCCGGTGAAGAGATTATCATCGCCAACCGCGGCGAGCCGGTCGCGCGACTCGTTCCCGCGGGGGGGAATACCCGCCGAACCTGTGCGCGCCGGCAGCGGCGCGGCGTTTTTCGGGTGGTGGAGCGCGAATCCGCTACCCGCCCACCTCTTCGGAGCTCACAAAACCGGGAACGCACCACTAATGCTCAAGGTTCTCATTCTGATGGTCCGTGTTCCAACGCGCTTCGCTCAGTGTTTCTGCGGCAGCCGGCGCCCACCGTTGATCGAGCCGCCTAGCTCAATGGAATGGATTCCGTCCCGCTACGGGCGGCATCGAAAGCGCCAAACAGGAGAAAAAATTGACCTCCAGTTGGGAGGAGAGAGGCGTCGCTTCCATACAGGGGAAGACAGCAGTCATACCGGCGTGCCGCGTCGATTCGCGTTTCGGCGGGTTACGGCTGCGCCTAACTCGCCCTACGAACTTCGGAGACAACTAACGAGCATGGCAAGCCGCCTCGATTTGGCGTTAGATTTACCGAGTACTACGCAGAAGGCTGCGGCACTACATAACCGCTAACCGTGTTGCGAATTCTCTCGGCGTAATCGTAAAGGTCGTCCAGGGATTCGAGGCTCACGGTTTCCTCTTCCTTCTTTACGTTGAAAAGACCGAGACGCAGCTTCTCGCGGTTGTTGAAACGAAGGCGACAGATCGGCTTTCGGTTGTTGTCGTCGAGGAGGACGGCGCAGTAGCTTTGCGCATCGCGCATTACAACCCGCTTCGTGGGCACAATTCCCCGGACGATGCCTCGAACTATGTGGAAACCTTCAAGCTCTTCTGGCGTGGTCACTACTTGTGGCTCACCTATGGGAGCGGCGGCTGTCACATCGGTAATCTCCACAACCGCGTTGGGTGTCGGATCGAGTACGGAGACCGACTCGGGCGCCATCGCCCCTTTCAGTCTTTCATTGATTCGTTCCCCCACCAATTGCTCGAACGCACGGCGGGTCATCAGCGTGAACTGATCGCGGATAGCCGGCGTGAACCGTCGGTTGCCCAATAGATCGGAAGAGACGAGGCGAACGAGGTCTTCAACCGGATTGGCCATCCACTCCGCCAAGCGCGCCTGAATCGCTCGCGTGTACTTGAGCTCGTTAGCCGTTGTGAGAATCGTGTCCAGATCAAATGCTGACTTCGCAAATTTCTTGAGTTCCTCGACGTCACGCTCTTTAAGGTCAAGAATGCTGAACTCAAAAAATGGCTTGTCGTCCATCTTGTTCGGTTGCTCAAGATCGGTGAAAAACCTGTAAACCAATCCGTTGGTCAGCACGCCAAAACGCGCTTCGGTGACGTGAAAGTATCGGAAAAGCTGACCGGCATGGTTAATACCGAGGTCCGCGCCTGCCTTCTTACATTCGAACAAAATAATTGGCTTGCCATCCCGAAGGATGGCGTAGTCGACCTTCTCGCCTTTCTTGGTACCAATATCCGCAGCAAGCTCCGGTGTGACCTCGAGCGGATCGAAAACGTTGTACCCGAGAATCTGAATGAACGGCATGATCATGGCGTTCTTAGTCGCCTCTTCGGTTTGGATCATCGTTCGGGTGTTTGCGATTCGAGTGGCAAGTACGCGCAACTGGTCAATAAAGTCCATGTCGATTCTCCCTAGGCGACTGGTTGAGAAGTAGTATCGGACGAATGGAAGACTGGAACGATTCCCTTGAATTCCCCGGAATATCAGGAAGCCGACAAGCTCTGCTTAGAACTCGCGATCGACGCTTCACTCGCTTACGAGAGGCCGATTCTAGTCAACTCCTTGAGGGATGTTAGTGGGGCGACGTCAAGATTTCCGTGAGACAAGTCACATCTTTTCGCAGCGCCTTGGAGCCAACACCAACGAAGAAACCGCCCTCGGAGTGTGCCACCACCGCTGCGGCAAGTGACCAGTCAGCGCCGATGAAGTGCCGAATCGTGCCGGAATGCAGTTCGAGTTCCAGGATCCCGCTATCGTCGGCCTGATCGGCGGAGAAATCCGAATAGCCAACCCCGGCCACGAAGTCGGCGGCTAGCGCGACGAGCAGCGAAAAGGCAAGAAGGGTTGCGACGACAAGTGGGCGAATCATCGTCATCTCGCTCGGGCGGCGGTCTCGATAATGAAATCAGTCGGAGTAAGCAACACACACGGAACACAGCTACAAGACATACTGGATAGATAGGCGAAAAGCGCGTACCACGCAAGGCGGCTCTTTGCTCGGTCAATCAGTCATTTACACGGCGCTCCTCAGGCCAAGCGAGGTCCACAACAAAGACCACGGTGCAGCCAAGCAATGCAGCCAAGCAACCTCAATTTATGGCACACTGCGCGCCGCTCACGCGGTAAGCAACAATCACGAAGCGAGGCAGAACAACTACAATGCGCAGCGGTCCATCCGATCAGAACTGTTATTTCTGCAAGGTTTCGCGCGGCGAGGCCGACCCTTTTATTTACGAAAACCCGTCTTTCGTGGGCGTCTTCGATACGCATCCGGTCAATCCGGGTCACGCGCTGATCATTCCCAGACGCCACGTGGTATCCATCTTCGATTTGAACGAGCAAGAGCGCGGCGATTACTTCGATGCGCTGTGTGGCGTCAAGGGCGTCATCGAGCGCACCGATTTCGCGCAACTCTATCGAAGCATGTTGACCAGGGAAGACCTGAGCGACAGGCCGATGGACCACGTGGAAGGCGTTTTGGGGCTTCCGTTTCTGGGCAACAAACCTGACGCGTACACGGTGGGCAACAATGATGGCCGCGAAGCTGGAAGGAGCATCGATCACTTACACGTGATTGTGTTGCCCCGTTACACAGGGGATGTAGAAAACCCGAGAGGCGGCATCCGAAACGTGATTCCCGAAAGGGCTCATTATCAAAGGCGGTAGAACTCCCGTCGGTGAAGTTGGCATCGTTGCGGCGCCCGCAAACCGACTAGGGGAGTAAGGCCCACCTTGCTCCTCATTCCCAGTCGAGGGACGTTTCGCTCAACGCCAATCCTCGACCTGCAATCCGTTGACTCGTCTAAACCCGCCGGTATTTGACGTGACCAGTTAAAGCACAGTTCCCGCCGTGGCGACGATGCTGCGTAGTGTCGGCGAGTTGGCCGCTAACAATCAGTTGCAGACAGACAACGGGCACTACAAAGCTTTTTTGTTACTCGCTATCGCTCAAACAATAGCGCAAAAGCTGCTCCGTACCCGTTGCGGCGGCACTGGGCGTTAGCTGCAAAAGACTTCGATTGACGTTATAGCGTTATGACGCTATTCTAAACCTCAGAGGTGCCAAGCCATGAGCGAAATGTCAAAAAGATCAACAATTTACTTCGAACCCGAGATCCATCATGCCTTGCGTGTCAAAGCCGCAAATACGCATCAATCCGTGTCTGAGGTGGTGAATGAGGCGGTTCGATTAGCGCTGCGTGAAGACGCTGAAGATTTGAGCGCATTCGAAGAACGTGCCGAAGAAGCAACATTGAGCTACGAGGCCTTGCTGAAAGATCTGAGATCGCATGGCAAGTTATGAGCTCTTATTCAAGAAATCTGTCGCGAAGGATTTGCGGAGCGTCCCAAAAAAAGATGTTGCCCGTATTCTGCAGCGGATTGAGGCATTGCGAGATGATCCACGCGCTGAGGGGTGCGTAAAGCTTTCCGCGCAAGAGCGGTACCGGGTTCGACAGGGAGTCTACCGAATCGTCTATGAAATCCGCGAGAACGAGCTCATCGTTATGGTCGTCAAAATTGGCCATCGCGCTGCGGTTTACAAGAGCAGCTAACAAGGCGGTCAAGCCATTCGCCTGCGGCTCACTCGGACACTCAGCACTCCACACCTGCTCGCGCGAGGCTTCGCCAATTTTGCGCGATCAGTCGCTCCAGGAAGACCTGAGCGACAGGCCGATGGACCACGTGGAAGGCGTTTTGGGGCTCCCAGTAAGTCATGTGTCATGCGCGCCTGCCAGTTCCTGCGAACGTCCACTAATAGCGAGGCCGCACCGGCCGCCTTCTAGCCAGACGTTTCGGGTAGTGTGTCCGATGTGATCAACGCAAGCAGAGAGGATCGGACCGACTCCCGGTCCAGGTTTTCGCCCTCGATGGCGCAGGTTTTAATGGCCTCGGAAAGCATCAAGTCTATCGTGGCGTTTTCCTGATAAGCCATCGGCAACGCCTCGAGCCGACCGGTCAGACGCTCCGAAAGGATACGAAAAGCCGTATCCCGGTCTTCAAAGATTCGCTCATCGTAGCTAAAGCCAGGCCAGTCAGATTGTTGCCATATCCATCTCATGGCGTGATTGTGGGGCTTATTCACGCCACTCTCATTCCTAAAGCAGAGCATGTCCGACGCCCCCCCTTGCGATGCGCCTCACGAAACGCAGCTCGATACGATGAACCGGCCCCGCAGGTCTCGTATCCTTGCCACCCGATCGCTCAACCGTGCAAGGAGGCCCATCATGCGACGTTGCCCCACTTTTTTGTTGATTGCGTTGGCTGGACTTTCGGGCTGCGGCGGCTCGGAAGCCCCGCCGGCCGACACGCCCGACGCGGCCCAGACCGAAGCCTCGCCACCGGCGGCGACCGATCCGGTGGCGTCCGTCGCGCGGATCACGGCTGCGGAGGCGGCAACGTTTGGGAACATCTACCCGGTGACCATCAAGATGGAAAAAGGCGGGTTAGCGGGTGGCGCGGCGATCGAGGTGTTGACGAAATCGGGCGAACGCGTGGCGGGCTCGATCGAGTTACCCGCGAACACGCACGAGGTCGCGCAGGGGGATGAGATCAAAGTGACGCTCGTGTTGAAACAGGCCGCGACGTTCACGGACGCGCTGCTCACCCCGCACGGCACGGTCGCCTCCCACGCCGACGCGGAAAGGCTGCTCGCACCCGCCGAGACGCCAGCCGAGACGTCAACTGACGCGCCGACCGAGGCGCCGAAGAAGGTAGCGGAAAGCGAAGCAAATGCGAGCAAGGGCAAGGACAAACCGAACGACAAATCGGGCCAATCGGTGCAGTTCGCGTGCACCTTGGGCGACCAGGCGCTCTCGTCGACGCGCGCCCAAGGCTTCTCAATGGGGTCAGGTCACGAAGTCGCTTACCTTGGCCAGAAGGACCGCGACTTGTTGGTCTATCACGTTGAAGGGGCATCCGGTGGGACCTCTTACTCCAACACGCCGGTTGAAGGCGCGCATCCAGCCATCGATAAACTGCCGCCCAGCGCGCCGGTGACCGTGGTGCTGACGCTGGGCAGCGCATTTCCCGACGACGCGACGAAGGCGTTGAGCGTTACGCTGGCGGTCAAGGGCATCACCAAGGAAGCATTGTCAAACCTCCCGCTGACCGTTCCGATCCTCCCGAGCACGGTGACACTGACGGCGATACCCAACACGCCGGGCGCGGAGGCAATGGTCCAGCTCGCGTACGACGTTTACTACGTCGGCACCGGCGGTGAGGTGGTGATCGAGTCGGTCGATCTGGCTCATCGGAGCATCAGTGGAACGGTGCGCGCGGACCTGAAGTTCGAAGTGGTGGCCGGCAAGGGGGAAAAGCTGCTCGGCGACACGATATCGATCACCGACGGGCGGTTCGACATCCCGCCCGCGCCGGTGAAGAAAGACCCGGCCACCAAGAAAACCGCGTCCGCGTCGCACTGAGCCAACGATCATTCGACCGGTTGCGACGCGGCGCCGATCAAGCGATATCGCCATAAACCGATGCCGCGGCGTCGGTCATTAGGCGCCAAGCCACGCGGCTGAAGTCGCCGGCGCCGGCAACTCCCCGTCCACCAGACAATCCGCCTTCGCGAACGCGAGCACGTGAGCGGTGTCGCGGCTGCGGGCGCGAACGAGCTCGGCGGTGGTTTCGCAGAGCCACGCTTGCTGCCAGCGGGGCGCTCGCTCGGGTAGCGCCTCGGGCACGTAGAGCGCGACGTTGAGGCCGTGTGCCGGATCGCGGGCGGAGCAGTATTCGATCGCCTGAATGCCGGTGGCGCGCAGGGCGCGGCCAAGCGCTTGCGTGGCGTCATAGCGCCTCCGGTCGGTGAGCGTTTCGCGATGCGCGGCGCAGGGCGGTTCGTGCAGGCGCAGGCCACGCGCGGCGGAATACGCGGCACCAAACGCGGTGTGTTGGGTCAGCAGTCGGCCCGACGGCGGCGGCACGGTCATGCCGTGCCAGAACACCCAGCGGTAGTAAGCGACCTCGGCGAAGGCCGTCGGCAGTGTTTTCGAGGCGTAGAACAGGCTCGGCTCGAATCGCTCGCCGAAGCGCGATCCGTGGCGCAGCGGCGGGTAGCGGAACGGGGTAGACAGCAAGTAGTGTAGCTGGCTGGTGCCGGCGCGCGCCGGGGGCTTGACCGCGTCGAGCAGTTGTTCCAGCAACGACTGTTCGGCCAGATCATCGACCAGCGCGGTGGTGGCGATTTGCTCCTGACTCTCGACGATGCGGATCAGTTCGCCGGCGATGGGCGCTGGGTGCAGTCGATCGCGGCAGTCCGTCCATGGATCGATCACGGTCAGCTCTTGCCGCGAATCGCGTCGAGATAGCTCAGAACCTCATTGAGCCCTTGCACGGAGACCACCTGCTCCGCCGGTATGCCGCCGGTGTGTAGGTTGGGGGTGTGCATCCAGTGGCGCATGTCCTCGGGGCGGCCGCCGACGACGGCGTACAGACTGCGGTAGCAGCGGATTAACAACAGCGCGAGTTCGCCGGACTTGCTGGCAGGGTCGAGTCCGCGCCCGATCGAGCTGCGATCCTTGCCGACGGCCTTGCCGATGTCGGCCTGCGACAACCCCAGGGCCTTGCCGGCGTTTAGAAGCGCCTTCGACAGCACAGCGCGTTCGTCGGGTTGAGGAAGCTGAAGTGCGAGCATTTTGGCTGCTCCATTTGTTGCATATGAAGACTATAGGATTGTAATAGCTCAATTGCAACATTTCTGACGCCGAGGTGCCGCGCGCGTTCCACTAGATCGGAGGACTTCTAGGTTCAACCCAACCGCCACTGATGAAACCGCGCGAGCCAACCGAGCACGCGCTGCGGGGCATGGGCGCGCTTCCATTCGCCCGCCGCGTACTTGGCCGCCTCGCTCCAGGTCGGATAGGGGTGAATCGTGCCAAGAATCTTGTTGAGGCCGAGGCCGTGTTTCATCGCGAGGGTAAACTCGGCGAGCAGTTCGCCGGCGTGTTCGCCGACGATGCTGACGCCAAGGATGGTGTCCTTGCCGGGTGGCGTGAGCACCTTGACGAAGCCGTGGGCCGCGCCGTCGGCGAGCGCGCGGTCGAGATCATCGAGCCCGTAGCGGGTGACTTCGTAGGCGATCCCCCGCGCCTGGGCGTCCTTCTCCGCGAGGCCGACGCGCGCGACCTCCGGGTTGGTGAAGGTCACCCACGGCATCACGCGATAGTCGGCCTTGAAGCGTTTGATCCCGGCGAAAAGCGCGTTGACCGATGCGTACCAGGCTTGATGCGCGGCGGCGTGAGTGAAT
>JBHJOI010000125.1:0-28437 GCA_050329935.1 Thiotrichales bacterium
CAGCGGATTGTCCATGAACGGCAGCGCGGTGACCGGCAGGCCTTCCGGCGGCTGGCCGAGGATGTACAGGTCGTCCTTGCCGGCGGCCAGCATTTCCAGGACTTGTTCGCGGTTGGTCACGCTCAGGGAGACCTTGACACCGGGATGCTGCTTGGCGAACTCGCCCAGCAGCCTGGGCACGAAATAGGTGGCGGTGGAGATGATCACCAGGCGCAGCGAGCCTTCGGTGAGTCCGCGGCGCGCCACCTGCGAGAGTTCGTAGCGCTTCAGCGCGGCGAAGATGTCGCGCGCGGCGACCAGCATGTCCTTGCCCTGCTCGGTAAGGCGCACACCCTTGCCGTTCTGTTCCAGCAACGGGTGGCCGGCGCTGTCGCCGAGTTTCTTCATCTGCATGGAAACGCCGGGTTGCGACAGATGCAGTTCTTCCGCCGCGCGCGACAGCGAAAGATGACGGGCGACGGATTCGAAGACCTGGAGCTGGCGCAGGGTGAGATGCAGCATGGGAAGAATTATAAGCAAAAGCTTATGACGCACATCAAAAATCTTGAGTTCTTATTATGGGATACGGTCTCTATAGTTCGCTCCATTCCGCGCGGAGCCAGGCTCGGAACCCATCAATTCACCACAAACGCATCTGTTTAGGAGCAAGTCATGGATCAGTCCGCGCGTTATTCCGATCTCAGCCTGAAAGAAGAAGACCTGATCAAGGGTGGCAAGCACATCCTGGTGGCCTACAAGATGAAACCGAAGGCCGGCTACGGTTATCTGGAAGCCGCCGCCCACCTGGCCGCCGAGTCCTCCACCGGCACCAACGTCGAAGTCTCCACCACCGACGACTTCACCAAGGGCGTCGACGCGCTGGTCTATCACATCGACGAGGCCACCGAGGACATGCGGATCGCCTATCCGATCGATCTGTTCGACCGCAACATCACCGACGGCCGCATGATGATCGTCTCCTTCCTCACCCTGGTGATCGGCAACAACCAGGGCATGGGCGACATCGAGCACGCCAAGATGATCGACTTCTACATGCCCGAGCGCGCCATCCAGCTGTTCGACGGCCCGTCCAAGGACATCTCCGACATGTGGCGCATCCTCGGCCGGCCGGTGGTGAACGGCGGCTACATCGCCGGCACCATCATCAAGCCGAAGCTGGGTCTGCGTCCCGAGCCGTTCGCGCACGCCGCCTACCAGTTCTGGCTGGGTGGCGACTTCATCAAGAACGACGAACCCCAGGGCAACCAGGTGTTCTGCCCGGCGAAGAAGGTCTACCCGCTGGTGTACGACGCGATGAAGCGCGCGCAGGACGAAACCGGCCAGGCCAAGCTGTTCTCCGCCAACATCACCGCCGACGACCATTATGAAATGTGCGCCCGCGCCGACTTCATCCTGGAAACCTTCGGCCCCGACGCCGACAAGGTCGCCTTCCTGGTCGACGGCTACGTCGGCGGTCCCGGCATGGTGACCACCGCGCGCCGCCAGTACCCCAGCCAGTACCTGCACTACCACCGCGCCGGCCACGGCGCCGTGACCTCGCCCAGCGCCAAGCGCGGCTATTCCGCCTTCGTGCTGTCCAAGATGTCCCGTCTGCAGGGCGCTTCCGGCATCCACGTCGGCACCATGGGCTACGGCAAGATGGAAGGCGACGCCTCCGACAAGGGCATCGCCTACATGATCGAGCGCGACGAGTGCCAGGGCCCGGTGTACTTCCAGAAGTGGTACGGCATGAAGCCCACCACGCCGATCATCTCGGGCGGCATGAACGCGCTGCGCCTGCCCGGCTTCTTCGAGAACCTCGGTCACGGCAACGTGATCAACACCGCTGGTGGCGGCTCGTACGGCCACATCGACTCCCCGGCGGCCGGCGCGATTTCGCTGCGTCAGTCCTACGAGTGCTGGAAGGCCGGCGCCGATCCGATCGAGTTCGCGAAGGAGCACAAAGAGTTCGCGCGCGCCTTCGAGTCGTTCCCCGGCGATGCGGACAAGCTCTACCCCGGCTGGCGCGATCGCCTGCGCGTATCCAAGTAGGCTCGGACTCCAGGTCGGCCCCCGGGGCGATGCGTTGGATTTAACCGTCAGGTTCTACCCAACCAAGCATAGATGGCGGATTACGCGGCATTACCGCTAACCCGCCCTGATACACGCCTCCGGTTTACCGGGGCGTGCCTCCATCCGGGATGGCATTTGTTTTGGGTGCGCGGGGCGCACGCTTCGAGGACTCAACATGACAACCGCAGACCAATACAAGGTTCACAAGGAACCGTTCTATCAGGTTCAGCACAACGAGGTGGCGCTCTACGAAGCCGCCTACCGCAACCGCCTACCGGTGATGGTGAAAGGCCCCACCGGCTGCGGCAAATCCCGCTTCGTCGAGTACATGGCGTGGAAGCTCAGCAAGCCGCTGATCACGGTGGCCTGCAACGAGGACATGACCGCCTCCGACCTCGTCGGGCGTTATCTGCTGGAGGCCGGCGGCACGCGCTGGCTCGACGGCCCGCTGACCACCGCCGCGCGCATCGGCGCGATCTGTTACCTCGATGAGATCGTCGAGGCACGCCAGGACACCACAGTAGTGATCCACCCGCTGACCGACCACCGCCGCGTGCTGCCGCTCGACAAGAAGGGCGAACTGATCGAGGCCCACCCCGATTTTCAGCTGGTGATCTCCTACAACCCCGGTTACCAGTCGCTGATGAAGGATCTGAAGCAGTCCACCAAACAACGCTTCACTGCCTTCGATTTCGATTACCCCGAGGCCACGCTCGAAACCTCGATCCTTGCCCGCGAAGCCGGCCTCGACGAACCAACCGCCGCCAAGCTCGTGAAGATTGGTCAGGTTGCGCGCAACCTCAAGGGTCACGGCCTGGACGAAGGCATCTCGACACGCCTGCTGGTCTACGCAGCCACCCTGATCAAGGACGGCGTCGCGCCCGGCGATGCCTGCCGCATGGCGCTGGTGCGCCCGATCACCGACGACGCGGACATCCGCGAGACGCTCGATCACGCGATCGACGCCACCTTCGCGTAGCGCCGTGCAGACCTTCGGCAGGATTGGCCCGCGATGAACGAAACGCCTACCGAGTACCAGCATCCCCTGGTGCGCGCGTACTGGGCGCAGCTCGACACACGCTTTCCCGAGGTCGCGGCCGTCTTCGAGGATATGCTCGCCGAAGCGCTCGCGGTACTGAGCCGGGAAGGGCTCGGGGCCTATCTCGACGCAGCCCGCCTGCTCGGCAAGCTGGGACGTGGCGTCGAACCCATGCTCGCGTTCCTGGAGGAATGGCCTCAGGTCGCCCGTGTGACCGGCGAAGACGCGTTACCGAATGTCATGAATGCCGTGCAGCGCATGCAGAAATCGCCGAACGGCAAGGCCATCGAACCGTTCCTGCAGACGCTGGCGGCGGTGGCGCGGCGTCTGCATTCCAGCGAGCAGGTCGGGCACTACCTCGACATTGCGCTCGACCTGATGCAGCGGACCACCGGCTCGATTCACGGCTTCCAGCAGACAATCCCCAGTCCCTCGCTGCCCGAGTTCTACCGGCAAGCGCCGCACCTGCTCGACTTGCTGAGCATCGGCGGGCTGCGCAACTGGGCCGACTACGGCATCCGCAATTACGCAACCCACCCGGACCGGCAGCGCGAGTTCTTCGCCCTGCAATCCGCGGACAGCCGCGCGGTGTTGCAGCGCGAACGCCACGGCACGCTGTTCGCCGACGTCGAACGGCAACTGGATCTCTACCTGCGCGGTCTGTGGTGCGACACCGATCATCTCGTGCCCTACTCGACCGTCTACGACGAGTTGCGCAAACCGATTCCCTACTACGACAAACTGGGGATGCGGATACCGGACGTTTACGACGACGCGCGCGGAATCACCGGCCTCGACCGCTACCGCATCACCCTCGCCCACATGATCGGCCACCGGCGCTGGAGCGAGGCGCAGATCGCCGACAACTGGAGCCCGTTCCAGCGCATGGCGGTCGAGTTTTTCGAGGATTGCCGCATAGATGCGCTACTGATGCACGAATACCCCGGCCTGCGCCGCATCTTCCTGGCGCTGCATCCGAAGCCCATCGAAGGCGCCTGCGATCCACAAACGACGTCGTGCCTGCGCCACCGGCTCGCGATGCTCTCGCGCGCGTTACTCGACGAACATCACGGCTACACCGATCCGGTCCTGCTCGATTTCGCGGCGCGTTTCCACCAGTGCCTGGACGGGCGTACATCCAACACCCGCGAAATCGCCGCGCTGGCGCTCGACTATGTCACCCGCACCCGCCGCCAAAGCGACCAGTTCGCGAAGGTGCATTTCGACGACACGGTGGTGGACTACCGCGACGACAACCGGCAGCTCTGGCGCTTCATCGAGGAAGGCGACGAAGAGCAAGCCTTCGATGAGCAGCGCAAGATCGAACCGGATCAGGAAATCCGCGGACTGCCGCCGCGCCACTACCCGGAATGGGACTACCAGAGCCAGACCTTCCGCCCGGACTGGGTGAGCGTGTACGAGTCGCTGCATCCCGGCGGCCGCGCGGCCGACATCGACCGCCTGCTCGACAAGCACAGCGCGCTCGCCAAACGCTTGAAGAAGGTGCTGGATCTGCTCAAGCCGCAGGACAAGGTGCGCGTCCGCTATCAGGAGGAAGGCAGCGAACTCGACCTCGACATCGCGCTGCGCTCGCTGATCGATTTCAAGGGCGGGTCAACGCCCGATCCGCGCATCAACATGAGTCACCGCACCGACGGCCGCGACATCGCGGTGATGCTGCTGGTCGACCTGTCGGAATCGCTCAACGCGAAAGTCGCGGGCAGCGGCCAGAGCATCCTCGAACTCAGCCAGGAAGCGGTATCCCTGCTGGCCTGGGCCATTGAGCGCCTGGGCGACCCGTTCGCCATCGCCGGCTTTCACTCCCAAACCCGCCACGACGTACGCTACCAGCACATCAAGGGCTACAGCGAACACTGGGGCGATGAGGTCAAGGCGCGGCTCGCCGCGATGCGCGCCAGCGGATCGACGCGCATGGGCGCGGCCCTGCGCCACGCCGCGCACTACCTGGAACCACGCCGCGCCGATAAAAAGCTGTTGCTGATCCTCACCGATGGCGAACCCTCCGACGTGGACGTGGACGACGAACGTTTACTCATCGAAGACGCACGCCAGGCCGTCAAGGAACTCGACCGCCGCGGCATCTTCACCTACTGCATCAACCTTGACCCCAAGGCCGACGACTACGTCGGCGACATCTTCGGGCGCCAGTACAGCGTCATCGACCGCGTCGAGCGCTTGCCGGAGAAGCTGCCGGAGCTGTTTCTAGCGTTGACGAAATAGGCCCAGCGCCGAACGCGCGTATGCGACGCGTGCGCACGCCGCGAGTCCCTGGCGCGGGAAAGCACCGTGCGGATCAACGACGACTAAGCCGGTTCGCGCGCCAGTCGCGCGAACCAGGCCTTTTGGCACATGCGCACACGCCGTTGTTCGAGGTTTACTCGAATCTTGTCGCGTACCGCATCGATCGGCAGCGTTCCACCTGGCGTAATGACATCGCAACGAAGCAGGTGGAAGCCGAGAGGTGATTCGATCACGCCGCTAAGCGCATCCGGCTTGAGCGCGTACAGCGCCGCGTCGAGTTCCGGGTAAAGCTGCCCGCGCGGCACATCGCCAAGCAACCCGCCGTGCATCGCGGTCGGGCACTCGGAATGCTTCAGCGCCTGTTCCTCGAAGCGGCGTGGATCCTTCGCCAACCGGCGCGCGATGGCGTCGATGCGCCGGCGCGCGGCCTCGCGGGTGTTCTCAGGCAGCATCTCGTTGATGGTAATGAGGATGTGCCGGGCACGGCGCAACTCGGGACGCTGGAACTGACTGAGGTGAAACTGGTAGAAAAGTTCGACGTCGATCTCGTTGATCTGCGCCGAAGCGGATGCAACCTTGTCGAGCACCGCATCAACCCGCAGCTCGCGCTCCAGCGCCGCGCGAAATCCTGCGCTGCTCAGACCGTTGCCCGCGAGATCGGCCTCGAATTCACTGTCATCCGCATAGCGGCCGCGAATCTCCTCAAAGGCAATCCGCACGGTCTCTTCAGGAACGGCCACGCCCCGCGCCTCGGACGAGCGCAATGCGCGCGACTCCAGGTCGTGCTGCCGGATCGCCATAGGCTCGATCTTCGCGCGCTCATCGGGTGTCAGCGCGGCGGGCGGCTTCTTATGGAGATTCAACGCCGTCTTCAGGACGAGATAGGCGACCTCCATCTCGCGCGGATTCGGCGACGGTTCGACCGATTCACGCATCGGGCGGTTCATCTGTAGTCGCCTCGCAGGTTTCAAGGGCGTTTTCAGCGACTTGCAGCACGCGCGAGCCCGGGAAGTGGACGTGATAGTGCACGCCGCGATCGCCGTCGCGCAGCACTTTCATGACTTCGCCCTCGGTGCCTGCCGCCACGATCACCTCGCCACGCAGCGTGAGCGCGATGCGCGCGCGGACCTTCTCGCGGGTCTCGAAACGGCTGGGTGTCCAGGTTTCGTCCGCGCCGATCAGCTCCTCTTCGCGGCAACCGACAATCCGTCCGGCGTCGAGGAAATTGACGGTGTAGATCAGTTGATCCTGAAGGAAGGTGCCGACGTTCATGACGTATCCCACCGCACCCCGCCGCACCAGCAGGTTTCCGGTCGCGAGACCCGGGTAGGTGCCGTCGTTGCGCACGTTGCGAATCACGCGAACGGCTTGGCCAAAATCGTAGCGCGGCAGCATGCGCGGTTGCCCTCTCGTGCGGTCAGCCCGGCCCCGCCGCGTCGTCGGCGGACGGTGCGCGGCTGATCGCGGTGAGCGGGACGAACGCGGTTTGCGGTTCGTGCATGTGGAATACCTTGAATACCTTTTCTGTCAGCGCGTCGGAGTGGACAAAATCGGCATAGGCTTTCTCGAGCCACGAACGATAGTGCGCGCGCTGCGCAGCCTCGTCCGCCGGCAGCGGGCCGGCCTTGCCGAGGTAGTCGTGATAGCGTTGCAGGATGTGCAGGCGATTGACCTGCACCACGCTCGGCGTGTAATCGACGCCAAAGAAATCTAGAAAATCCTCGGCCGAGGAGAGTTCTTCCAGTGCCTCGTCCAGCGTCGAATCAGTCATTGGCGCACCTCGCAAATGCGTAGTTGTGTCGATCGAAGTTCATGCGGCCTCGTCGCTGCGGCCGTCGGACACGACGGCCAGCAAGGCACGCCCGCCCAAACGGTCCTGGCTGTCGAGTTCGATGAGTTTGTTGAGCATCGCGCGGCCTTCGTCGATCCGATCAAGCCGCAGGTTGATGTAGCCGGCCGCCTTCAGTGTGTGCAGGTAGAAGCGCAGCAAACCAAAGGATTGCAGCGCACCCTGCCCGAGAAACACGGGACGCAGTTCGCGCCAGTCCGCGGGAAATTCAAGCCGCGCAGCTGCCACCGTCAGCGCGCGATCGGCGACTTGCAGCGCGTCTTCCAGCCTGTGCTGGTAGAAGTAGTATCGGTACAACGCGACCAGCACGAGCAGCGATTCCGGCGCCCGAAAGTACGCGCGGTGCAACAAACGTTCGGCTTCTGCCTCACCGTAGTGCAGCCCCGCCTCCTTGATGAGCCGCTCGACCTCCGGTTCGACCGGGTCGTCGAAATACAGCGCGGTTTGTTTGAAGCTCATCAAGTCCATCGTTTTCTCCCTTATAACTTTCTGATTTTTCTGACGACTTCCGTTCCGCAGAGATCATCCGCGGCGCAGACGCTGCATTGACCTTCCACCGCTGCGCCGCGAGCGCGCAATTGCGACTCCAACGCCTCGATTCGCTCCATTAAACAAGCAATCGCCTTGCCAACCGGGTCCGGAATCAGGTGGTGATCGAGATCGATACCCAGCGTGTTCGCCTCGTGTGCGTCGATCCGCACCACTTTGCCCGGAATACCAACCACGGTGCGTTCCGCCGGCACGTCTTTCACGACTACCGAATTCGCCCCGACGCGCACGCGGTCGCCGAGCCGAATCGCACCAAGGATCTTCGCGCCCGCGCCGACGACCACGCCGTTGCCGAGCGTCGGGTGGCGCTTGCCCTTGTTCCAGGTGGTGCCGCCGAGCGTAACGCCGTGGTAGAGCGTGACGTCGTCGCCGATCTCGGCTGTCTCGCCGATCACGACACCCGCGCCGTGGTCGATGAAGAAGCGCCGGCCGATACTCGCGCCGGGGTGGATGTCGATGTTGGTGAACAAGCGCGCAAGGTAGGACAGCAACCGCGCGGGATACCGCAACTTCCCGCGCCAGAGGCCGTGCGAAAGGCGATGCAGCAGGATTGCGTGGACGCCGGGGTAAGTGGTGGCGACCTCGAAGCGCGTGCGCGCCGCCGGATCACGCTGGAACACGCAGCCGACATCCTCGCGCATCAGGGCGAACAGGCCCGGCTTCACTTCTGGCTTCACTCCCAAGTCGGCCGTCATGTCAGCACCGCCATCCATCGTCAGTGCCTCGCCGCCAAGCCGCGGCCGACCAAGCGCTGGTACAGCAGCGCAAGTTCGTGGTCAGCCGGCGAGCGCTTCGCCCGTTCGGCAAAGGCGCGGATATCGGGCAGCAGCGCCTGCGCCTGCGTCGAACTCAGCTTCACCCCCATCCCGGCATAGGCCGCGATCACGCCGCGCGAACCCGAGTGCTTGCCGAGCACCAGCCGGTGGCTGCGGCCGACCTCGCTCGGGTCGAAGCCCTGATAGGTTTTCGGATCCTTCAGCATGCCATCGACGTGAATCCCAGCCTCGTGCGTGAACACGCCCTCGCCGACCACGCTCTTCTGCCAGGAAACCGGCCGTCCCGAAGCGGCGGCAACCGCGTGCGAAAGCCCCGGAAAGTGCGTGAGATCGATCCCCGTCTCGCGGCCGTAAAGCTTCTTCAACCCCAACGCGACCTCCTCCAGCGGCGCGTTGCCCGCGCGCTCGCCAAGGCCGTTGACCGTCGTATTGATATGCGTCGCGCCCGCGCGCGCCGCCGCCAGCGAATTCGCCGTCGCGAGCCCCAGGTCGTCGTGCGCGTGCATCTCGATCTCCAGATCGACCACGCCGCGCAAGGTCGAAACCACCTCGAACACCCCGAACGGCTCCATAACCCCCAGCGTGTCGGCGAACCGCAGACGCCGAGCGCCCGCCGCTTGCGCCGCGTCGGCGACGCGCAGCAGGAAATCCAGGTTCGCGCGCGAGGCATCCTCGCAACCGACGATCACCTCCAGACCCAGATCGCGCGCCCGCGGTACCATCTCAGCGATGTTGCGCAGCGCCCAAGCGCGGTCGCGCCCGAGCTTCTTTTCCAGATGAATGTCCGACACCGGAATCGACACATCGATAAGCTGCGCCCCAAGCCCGCGACAGGCCTCGATATCGCACGCCTGCATCCGGCTCCACAACACCAGCTTCGACGCCAGCCCCAAACCCGCCACCGCACGGATGCTCTCCCGCTCACGCTCACCCATCGCCGGAATGCCCACCTCCAGCTCCGGAACACCGAGCGCGGACAAACGCCGCGCGATGTCCAACTTCTCCTCCAGCGTGAACGCCACCCCCGCCGTCTGCTCGCCGTCTCGCAGCGTCGTGTCGTCGATGGTGATGAAATTCGCGGTCATCGGGTGTCGATTCGGAGGGTTGCCTGGGAACGATATTGCAACGTACGTGCCACCCAGCGCGAGACGCTATTTAATTGTATTTATTGAAAATTAATCCTCAACCGAGGCCAGTGCCACGTACACTTGGCGACAGCCGGTTCGATGATTGTGAGGTTTGCTACAGACGCGCCGCATACACACCGAAGCGCGCGCGAGGCGCGAAGCGAGGATCGCGTGCAGACGCTCGACTCCGGGGTTTTCGGGTCGAGCGGATGAATGGGCGTTTCGCTTCCACATGGCTTTACATGAGCGGTCACCTGGCTCAATCTCCTTACATTCATTTAAGGAGGAGAATTTACCCATCGCCACCGCGACGCTTACCAGCAAGGGCCAGCTGACGCTGCCCAAGGCCGTCCGCGATCAACTCAATTTGCATCGCGGAGACCGGCTGGATGTCTTCGTCGACGAAGCCGGTCTCATCGTGTTGAAGCCGGTAACTGTCGAAGCGGCTGAGCTTTACGGGATCCTTCCGCGTCCGAGCCGGTCCGTGTCATTCGATGAGATGGACGACGCCATCCGCAAGCGCGCGCCCGGCCGCGAATGAAGGGTCTCGATACCAACGTCCTGGTTCGCTACCTGACCTGCGACGACCCATCGCAAGCAGCGTTGGCCGCGAACTACATCAAGACGCAATGCACGGTCGATCACCCGGGGTTCATCAATCGAATCGTGCAATGCAAGGTCGTCTGGGTACTCGAAACTGCGTACGAGTAAACTCGGGAGCAGATCGCGAACGCCCCTGGATCTCGTGTTTCGCACACGGCAATTCGTCATCGAGGACGCGCAGGCCGCGTTGCTGGCGCTGCGGGCGTACCACCAGAGCGGAGTGGACTACGCGGACGCGCTGATCGGTTTCTGCAACCGAACCGCCGGATGCGAAACCACCGCAACCTTCGACCGAAAAGCCGTGGCGCTCGACTCCTTTCTGCGGCTGGAGTGACTACAGGTTTGGGTTTCAACCCAGACCGAGTGAATCTTCTCGATGGAGCGTCGAGTTGCTGGTGGACACGGAATGGTTTCATTCAGCGAAATAGTCGGGGCCGAAGGAGGCCGAATGACGCACGTTCAGCTATTCATTTCCGCTGTCAGCGCTGAATTCCGCAATTACCGCGATGCGCTGCTCCACGATCTCACGCGACCGAATGTTAGCGTCGCGGTGCAGGAGGATTTTGTCGCCACCGGTACCGAGACGCTGGATATGCTCGATGAGTACATAGACAAGTGCGACGCGGTAATCCATCTGGTCGGCGACATGACCGGGGCTTCGGCGCAGCCGCCCTCGCTTACCCTGATCCGGAAACGCTATACCGATCTCGCGGAGCGCCTGCCGCCGATCGCGCCTTTTCTGGAACCCGGCCCGCCTGCACTGTCGTATACCCAGTGGGGGGCTTGGCTCGCGCTATACCACGGAAAACCGCTGATGCGCCGGACAGTGTCGATTCTCGCCGACTTCACACGCCGAACCGGGCACGAGCATCCGCACCTGCAAGCGGCGATCGGCAACCTCGCCGGCCTATGGCGAACGATGGGCCGATCAGAAGACGCGATTCGGGAAGGGATCGCGTCGCTAACGGGAGCAGAAACTTAGAACCTTGGTGGGGGTCAGCGTTGTACGCCACGATGAAATCCGCATGGTTCTCACGCCAGCGGCGTTCCTGTTCCTGGCGCACGACTTCGCGCAAACGGCTGTCGCAATCCTGCGCGACTTCGGTTTCCGGCCGTTTAGCTGCCGTTCGACTGGGTGCGGTCCGGTGGATGGACATGGATGACATAACTGATTTTGAAGTTGTTCGAAAGATCTGGTTGCCTGCGGCAGTCAGAACGTGGTCGGTTGGGGGGTGAGCTCGCGAACCCCAACGCGGGACAGCGCCCGGCATCGCGGCACGTTGGGGTTCGTTCCTCACCCCAACCGACCCGACTACGCAGGCTGTAGGGGCAACCCTCGTGGTTGCCCGGGGCCGTTGGATGGCCCGCGCCGCGGGCCAGCAGAGGGAGGCTCCCCCTGGTTTCGGCGCTGCGCGGTCCTGCTCCGCTTGAAAACCAGGGCGCGCCATTCTGTTGCGCCCGTTCGTCGGGAAACAGGTCCGGTGGACCTGTTTCTTGTCCGGCTCACCCCCTCAAAGGGCCGAAGGGTCCGAATCACCCAAGCGCCGAATTCGCCCCTTGCGCCAGCGCACACCCACCAGGCCCATCAACCCGCTGCCGAACAGCCCCACCGCCGCGGGTACCGGCACCGGGGCGACATCTCCGGGGCGAACAGCCCAAGCAAAGTTCTCGCAGACCTTGTCCATCACATTCTGATACCCGTAGTGGGCGTCGAAGTGCCACGCGGCAGTGTTGGCCAGCGCGTACTCCAGACCATACCAGTAACTATCGGTAAGGTTGGACTGGATGCTGGAAAACGGACCAGTGTTGCTCAGGCCCCAACCGGACTGCACGTTCCCACTCGTGTCTCGGTAGGCTTTACCAAACGCCCCAGGCCCGGGGCTCCGATCAGCAGCGCCGTTATCGCTGCCTTGTCCGCTTTCATAGCAAGAATAAAGCGCGTTCGTCGGATAAAACCGTGACTTAGCGCATGATTTCGAGGAAAGTTGGTTGCGAATTCTTGCGCTGCGTAGGATCTGGGCACGAGTCCGTACGGGAGCGAACCGGCGGGTACTCGCAAGGGGTGCCCATCAGCCCACAAATTCAATGGCAGACCTCTTCCCCTACTCACAGTGCTGATGAGCGCTATAATCAGGTCATCTAACAGCACCTGAGAAGAGCACCATGCAAACGCGATTTTCTGAAGATGTCATCCCGTTGTCTGATCTGAAGGTTAACCCCGGCAAGGTCGTCAAACAGACCAGCGAAACCCGTCGCCCGGTATTGCTGACCAGCCGTGGCCGCGGCATTGCGGTTGTCCAGAGCCTTAACGAGTACGAAGCCGGCGAAGAGGAACGCGCATTTTTGCGGGCAGTTGCCAACGGCTTGATGGATGTGCGCGAAGGCCGTACCGTCAGCCTTGCCGATGCCCGGAAAAAACTGGGGCTTACCTGATGCGGGTCGCGCTGACCGAGTCCGCACTGGAAGATTTGCAGGCGATTCTGGGCTGGTATCAGCGGGAAAGTGTGCCAGAAGTGGGGCAGCGTCTTGTTGACGACATACTCAACCAGGCTGAACAGATTGCCGACCATCCCCACAGCGGGCGGATGGTCCCTGAATTCCAGAATCCCAAGCTGCGCGAACTGATCCGGCCTCCTTTCCGCATCGTCTATTTACTGGAAGAAGAAGTTTGTTCCGTAGTACGGGTGTGGCGCAGTGAGCGTTTGCTGCGTTTGCCTTAGCTTAGGCGTAGGGCGCAATAGCGCGACGCCCTACGCTGATTTGTGGTTGCCTGGAATTGTTGTCAGGTTGGGGTTCGCAGGCTCACCCCAACCCGCTGAAGGGAGCAGAAACTTCGATCGCTAACGGCAGCAGGTCCATCGCCCCTCGCCGCTAAACCTCCGTGAGCACCAGCGTTCTGCTCGGAAACGCACGTAACAGTTTCTTATCCATCGTCACCAACTGCGTATCGAGTCTGATCGCGAGCGCGACGAACTCGCAGTCATACGCCGAGCAGTCGCTGTCGCGCACGAGTTCGAGCACCGATTGCGAGTCGACCTCGAATTCAGCGCCGTCGAGCAGGCGCTCCGCCTCCGCTTGCAGCGCGCAGGCCTGTTCGAAGGTGAGGGTTTTTCGGCGGAGGTAGCCGGCCAGGATGTTGCGGAACTCGCTGCGCCAGAGGATCGGGGCGGCGAAGTCCGGGTCTCGCGCCAACAAGGCTTCGGCCGCCGTGGTGTATTCGCAGGGTAGATAGAGGTAGGCGAGGATGTTGGGATCGACGACGATCACGGACGGCCTTGCCGCTTCGCGGCGTCGATGCCGCTCACGCGGAATGCGCCTTGAGGCAGCGAGGCCCGGAGTTCGCGGGCGCGCGCCAACCGTTCAGCCAGCGCCGGCTTCGTAGGCAGCAGCACCATTTCCAGGCAAACAATGGCTTCGCTGTTCAGACTGCGCCGATGCGTGGCGGCCGACGCCTTGAGTCGCTCGTAGATCGCATCCGGAACGTTTTTCAGCGTCAGGGTCGTCGGCATCGTCGGCAACCATTATGAAACCGTATTGGTTGCATAATGGCAGAGACTCGCCAGCTAGCCAAGGCGGAACTCAAGCCAAACCCGACTTCACATCTCACGCATAAACCGGCGCGAACGCCTTCTCCGGCTCTTCCACCGGCCCGTTGTCTCCCCAATACGGCGAGAGTTTGCGCAGTTGCGCGATGATCTCGGGGACGACGGCGATGACGCGGTCGACCTCCGGCTCGGTGCTGTAGCGCGAGAGCGAGAAGCGGATGGTGCCGTGGGCGGCGGTGTAGGGGATGCCCATGGCGCGCATGACGTGGCTGGGTTCGAGCGAGCCCGAGGTGCAGGCGGAACCGGACGATGCGGCGATGCCGAATTTGTTGAGCAGCAGGAGGATGGCCTCGCCTTCGATGAACTCGAACGCGATGTTGCTGGTGTTCGGCAGGCGGTTGGCGACGTCGCCGGTGGCGAAGGCGCGTGGGACTTTAGCGAGGATGCCGGCTTCGAGCCTGTCGCGCAGGCGCTTGACCTCGGTGTTTTCGAAGGCCATCGCGCTCAGCGCCTGTTCGGCGGCCTTGCCGAGCGCGACGATGGAAGCGGTGTTTTCGGTGCCGGCGCGACGTCCGCGTTCCTGGTGGCCGCCGCGCAGCAGCGGGCGGAAGCGCGCGCCGCGTCGGAGATACAGCACGCCCACGCCCTTCGGCGCGTGCAGCTTGTGGCCGGAGATCGAGAGCATGTCGATCGCGGTGTTTCTGAGGTCCATCGGAATCTTGCCGACCGCCTGCACGGCATCGGTGTGAAACATCACGCCAGCTGCGTGTCCCATCTCGGCCATTTCCACGACCGGGAACAGGGTGCCGGTCTCGTTGTTCGCCCACATCACGGAGACGATGGCGACCCTGTCGGTCAGCAGCTTGCGGTACTCATCGAGATCGAGCCGGCCCTTCGTGTCCACCTTCAGGTAGTGGACCTTGTAGCCGTCCTTCTCGAGGTGCTGGCAGAGCGTGAGCACCGCCGGGTGCTCGATGGTCGTGGTGATCAGCTCTTTGCGATCGGGTTGCGCGCGCAGTGCCGAGAGGATCGCCGTCGAGTCCGACTCCGTGCCGCAGGAGGTGAAGATGATCTCCGAGTCGTGCTCGGCGCCGAGCAGCGCCTGCACCTGCATCCGCGCCTTCTTGATGGCGAGCCCGACCTTGTTGCCGAAGCTGTGCATCGAGGACGGATTGCCGAACTGCTCGGTGAAGAACGGCAGCATTTCCTCCACCACCGCGGGATCGACGCGGGTGGTGGCGTTGTTGTCGAGGTAGATGCCTTCCATTTTCCCAATCCTCAAACGTGGCTGGTCGCGCGGGCCAGCGACCCGGTGCGCGTCGGCACGACCTTGATGAATTCGCCCAGGTCTTCCATCAGGCGCTGTTGCACGCCTTGCAAGGTCAGCGCCTCGAGCTGACAGCCCGCGCAGGCGCCGGTCATGTTCACGTAAACCGTCTTGCCATCGACATCGACGAGTTCGATATCGCCGTGGTCGCGCTGCAGCTGCGGGCGCACCGACTCCAGCACCCTCTCGATGCGGCGGATACGTTGCAGGTTGTTCATCTTCGCTGGCTTTTTTTCCTCCTTGAGCTGCACCGGCACGGCGCTGAAGGTCTCGCCGCGCTCGGCCATCACCTTGACCAGGATTTCCTCGATGCCTTCATGGCAAGCCGCGCAGCCGCCACCGGCCTTCGTGTAATTGATCACGTCCTCGACGGTCGAGAGCTGGTTCGCGCGGATCGTGTCCTCGATCAGCACCGCGTCCACCGCGAAGCACTTGCACACCAGCGCGCCTTCCTCGTGGTCGTCCTTCCACTCCTCGCCGCGATAGTTCGCGATCGCCGCCTGCAGCGCCTCTCGCCCCATCACCGAACAGTGCATCTTCTCCGGCGGCAGGCCGTCGAGATAGTCGGCGATGTCCTGGTTGCTCACCTTCAGCGCGTCGTCGAGCTTCATGCCCTTGATGATCTCGGTCAGCGCCGAGCTGGAAGCGATCGCCGAGCCGCAACCGAAGGTTTGGAAGCTCGCGTCCAGGATCGTGTCGTTTTCGGGATCGACCTTCAGCATCAACCGCAGCGCATCGCCGCAGGAGATGGAACCGACATCGCCAACCCCGTTCGCGCCGTCCAGCGTGCCGGCGTTACGCGGGCTGAAGAAATGTTCTTTGACCTTCTCTGAGTAGTCCCACATGGCCGTGCCCTCAAGCAGCGAACGAAGAGCCGCACGCGCAAGTCGCCTGCGCATTCGGGTTTTCGAACTTGAAACCGGAGCCGTTCAGGCTGTCGACGAAATCCACCGTTACACCTTCCAGCAGGGGCGCGGATAACGGATCGACCAGCAACTTGACCGTGCCGAACTCAACGACAACATCGTCCTCGCCAGCCGCTTCCTCCAGCGACATCCCGTACTGGAACCCGGAGCAGCCGCCTCCGGAGATCGCGATGCGCAAACCGACGACCGGAGCGTCAGCGCCCTTGATGAATTTCTCTACCGCGGAAATGGCTTTGGGGGTCAAAGTAATCATGTCGTCGCCTCTCGGTTGCGTTGGCTGTCAATGACCAACTCTGAGCAAGGCGTGTGCCATGCGGCGAGCGAACATCACCCTATTGATTTGACTGAAGTTATCCTACGCGAGAACGCACCCCGTGCTGTTGGTTGGCGGACCCGCGGCGCTGCTTGTAGCGTTTGTGACAACGGCATGCTGCCGCATTTCGCTCGATGCGCCGAAACCCAGCCCGTTTACGGATTCTTTACGCCGATAGCGAAGCTCTATGCGCCGCTTTTACTCCCGCACGGCTACGATCGAGCCAATGAAGAAGCCGGAGGATGCGCGATGGATATTGGCTTTGTATTGTTAATCGCCCTGTTGGGCACACTCACCCTTGGGTTGATTCACGGTCTTGAGCGACTCGGGAGGCAGTCATGAACCTCATCTACCTTGTCGCCGGTGTGGTCACGATCGGTCTGTTGATCTACCTCGTGCTCGCCTTGTTAAAACCGGAGCGGTTCCGATGGACACCTTCGGGCTGTTGCAGATTCTCGTCTATCTGGTCGTCCTGCTGGCGCTGGTCAAGCCCATGGGCGCGTATATGGCGTTGGTTTACGAAGGCAAGCCGCCCGCGTTCGCGCGGTGGATGACGCCGCTGGAAAATCTTGTTTACCGGGCGTGCGGGGCATGGGCTACCGGCTGGAACGAGGGCAGTGCTGGACATACCCTGAAACGGGCAACCTGGCGTACTCGGCGACTGCGCTGCGCGTCCCGAGCCAAACGGGTCGCCGGTCGCTTCAGGCTGGCTCGGGCCCGTACTCGATCTCCTCCGGCAAACAACCCACCGGCGCGGAGAGCGTGCCGTCGGCGCCGCTCTCGAAGCGTACGAGGTAGATTTCCAGGGCGGGATCGGCCTCGGAGTAGCCGACGTTCACGACGACGCCGCGCGTGCCGGCGGCGGCCAGCAGTTCGCCGGGTTCGAGCCCGGGAATGGCGCTCTCGCCGGTCTCCTCGATCGCGTCGTTGTGCAGATCCTGCGCGGCGAACACGAGGTCGCCCATTTGATATCGGCTCATCTAAACCTCATCCAAGCACGGTTTCATAGGCCCGCCGCAACAGCGCTAGCTCGACGGGGGTGCAGCCGCGCGCCTCGGTGATGGCGATGAACCGCGCGCCATGCGCCTCGGCGACGGCGAACGGCGGATCGATCGCGGTGAAGTACGCGAGCCGGATTTCGACGTCACCGTCGGGCGTCTCGACCGAGGCGCGAAACTCCGGCTCTAGCTTCAGGCTGCCCTCGGGCAGATCGAGCTGAGTTTCAGCGGCAAGCAGGTATCGAGCGGGGTGGTGAACGGCAGCGGGCGCGGGTGACGGATCGTCGCGCACGCTGGCGAGCGCTGGCAAAGGCGCGAACGCCAACGCCCCGTGGGCAAAGCGCAGAAAGCGCAGGCGCGCGCTGGTGCTCTGCTTGTGCGCCAGCAACAGGCGCAGACCGTCGGGAATCGCGTGCGCCGCCATGGTCACACGGCGGGCAGCAGACGCGGTTCGGACTTCACGCCGCCGTCTCGGCCCCAGGCGGTAACCGCCTCGACGAACCAGCGGGGGTCGCGCGGATGCGGCACGCACACGTCGAATTCGGCGTAGTAACTCCCGTCGGTATTGAACAAGAGCTGCCCTTTGCGATAACCCATCGCGTCGTGCCAGATGCCTTCGTAGCCCCGCTCGCCACTCGACGGATCGACGTTGACCGAGAATGTCGCGTGATAGAGGTTGAGGTCGAGCGCGGCCGCTTGCGGCGCGACGCGTGCCGCTTCGCGGCCGATCGCCGACAACAGCAGCTCGGCGGCGTCGACGAGTTCGCTCGGTAGCGTGACGGCCTCGGCGCTCGGGCGCAGGTACTTACCAGACATCGGCCGGCACCTTGAGCCGCTCCACCGGAACGCCGCCCATCAGGTGTTCGTCGAAGATCGCGCCGACGTCCTCGCGGCTCACGCTGCCGTAGAACACCCCTTCGGGGTAGACCAGTACGTTCGGCCCCGATCCGCAGGGGCCCAGGCAGCCCGTGGAGGTGACGGCGACCTTGTCGAAGCACTGGCGCTTCTGGAGCTGTTGATAGAACTCGTCGACGACCTCGGCGCAGTTGCGCGCCCCGCAGGAACCGCGCGGGTGCCCGGGCGGACGCGATTGCGCGCAGACGAGTACATGTTTCTCAGGTCTTGGCATGGTCTTGTTCCTCAGGCGCCGATCGGCAGGGCCGAGTGTGTGTGACAGGCCTTCGGACAGACGCGCCCACAGGCGCCGCAGCCGATGCAGTCCATCGCGTTGCTGATCGACATGACGCTCATCTGATCCTCGTCGAGATCCTCATCGAGCTCGTCCGGCTCGCGGTCGACCAGCTCGAAGACGTTGCGCGGGCATACCTTGTAGCAGCGGCCGCAGCCGATGCAGGTCTTCTGGTTGATGTCGACCACGAAGGTCGGCGTCCAGGCCGCCCCGCCACGGGTAAACGCGGTGTAGGGTTCCACGGCGTCAGCCCCCCGCCTGCGCGGCGCTTAGTCTCTGGGTCGCGTCGGCCCAGGCCTTGCACGCGTCGTAGGTCGAATGCGCAATGCCGGGGATTTCCTCGTACGCGGCCGGCAACCGGTCCTCGACGAGGTCGTGCAGTTGCGAGGCCCACTCGCTCGCAAGCCGCTTGAGTTTCTTGACCTCCTTGTCGAGGTCCTTGAGTTCGGATTCGGTCATGTCACGCTCCTCATCGTCCGGGTTACAGTCCCGCCACGTCGGGGTATTTGCCGATGATCTCCAGCGCGACGGACAGCAGCTTGTCGCCCTCGTCCTTCATCTTCGAGAAGCTCTCGAAGCCGAAGCGATGCACGTCGCGCAGTGTCCGGTCCATGACCACCAGCTTGCCGACGGTGATGATGGCGCGGCCGAAACCCTCGTGAGACAGATTGACCATCGGCACCGCCATCAGCCCGCATTCCTGCTCGATGAGGCTCGCGATGGCGTTGTAGAACACCTTGACCCGCGCCATCGTCTCCTCGTCCGGGTCGCCGATCACCGGGATTTGCCGGCGCTGGCCCTTACTTACAACGAAGAGGGCGAGGACGCGCTCGGGCGACCAACCGTCGTAGGTGCCGTAGCTGTCGATGCCGCGCATCTGGCGAACCATCTCCTGCATATAGGCGCTGGTGAAAAGCGGATCGGCTTCCGCGAGGGCGGCTGAAGTCATGAAGTTTCTCCGTGGGTCGTTGAATCAAGGCCAGCGCGCAGCTTGATAAAGCTCGCGCGCGAGAAAATTCGAGCGATGCCAAGTCCGGCGCCAATGCCGAGTACCGCTGCAAGCGCGGCAACGCGGTCGTCACCGGATAGCAAACTCGCGACCGTGGCGGCGCCGAGCGCGAGCGTGGCTGGCACCACATAAGCCAGCAAGGCGGCATGAAGCAGGCCGTTTTCGGACAGTTCGAGGACAACCTCATCGCCCGCGCGCACGGTGAGCTGCGTCGCCAACGCGATAGGCGCGCGGCGGCGCGAGAACAACCTTCCCAACGCCGAGACACCGCACCGCGACTGGACGCCGCACGCGGCGCAGCCACCCTCGTTCGACGGTTCGACCCAGACGACACCGGGGGCGGCGTGCTGGATGCGGACGCGCTTCTCGACCGTGCGGCGCGAGTGCAGGTTTGATTGGAATGGCTGCTGTTCGGCGAGCGACGGCGCCCTCGTCCCCAACCTCTTTCCGTTAAGGAAAAGGCCATCATCGACCTCGCGCTCCGGGAGCAGGTCCGGGGACGGGGGAATAGCCGCCCCGGTTTTCGGTTCGCTGCCGAGATACGTCGTCATTCGTCCCACCCCTCCTCGGCCATCGAGGCGAAGCGCGCGCCGTTGGTGTGCTGGCGCTTGAGGTACTTGGCCATCCACGGCGGCGGGTCGAGCAGCAGGTTGGCGCGTAGCCCCAGCAGCACGGTCTCGATGCTCGTGCCCTCTTCCACCTTGAGCGGCTGGATGCCCTTCGCGAGCAACTGTTGCACCGCGGAAGCGCCGACCGCGTTGCAGTAGACACCAGCACAGCCGTCGAGCAATGCGATCTTGCCGGCAAGTTTGCCTTCGTGGCCGTCCATCGCGGTCTCCATGAATTCGGCAATCTCGACCAACCGCGCGCCGTCCTCTGCGACCTCGAAGATCGCGAAGGCCTCGGCGGCGCCGAAATGCTGATCGACGACCTTCCGATCGGTGGTAGCAAAGGCGATCTTTACGCTCATCGGAGCCTCCTCGAATTCAGTGACTAGCCGCAGGTGGCGCATGTGCGGCCTCGTCGTGACTAGCGTAGAGGGAACGATAGGCGGGGATTTCGTGGTGTCCATGGGTCATCACCAGGTTGGCGAGGTCGAACAAGGTCTGCCGCGTGCCGCGATAACCGACCCACAGGCGCTGATAGCCGCCGATGAGGTCGTACTGCGGGAAGCCCGCGCGAAACAGCGGCAGACCGAGCCGGTGCGCCGTATCCGCGGCGTGCGAGTTGGAGATGACCAATTCCGCGCCGAACTCGCGGGCGGACTTTTCGAGATCCTCGAGATCGCCGAGTTGCACGCAGGTGGTTGGAATCCGGGCAAGAATCGGCGAGCGACTGGGCGCGACCGCCGCGACCACCTCGCAACCCATGTCGTTCGTCAGCTGCGACAGGCCATAGAGCAGGTCCGGGTCGGCGGCGATGGCCACCCGCGCGAAGCCGAGCATGAAGTGCGTGTCGACCATCGCATCCTGCAACTGCGCACGCTGGCGTTCGATCTTCTCCGGCACCGGCGTGCCGCTGATCTTGGCGAGCGCAGCGATGAAGGCGTCGACCGGCTCCAGACCCATGAGGCTGTCGAAGCGATAATCGGGTACGCCCGTGCGCTCATGCAGCAAATCCGCTGACGGGTACAGTGAGTGGCCGATGACCAGCGTTGCCACCGCATCGCCGAGCGTCGGAATCTCGTTGACCGGAGTACCGCCGACCGAAACCGGGCTGAACTCCAGGTCCGTCAGGTGGCCGTCGAGCGAGTCACCGATGTCGGGCAACACCACTGGACGCAGCCCAAAGGCCTCGATCAGCGCCTTGATGTGCTCCAGATCGCCAGGCGTCAGCATCGAACCGGCGAGCACGTTGACCTGCTTGTTGCGCTTGCCCACACGCGAGCGATCCTCGGGCACGAGGTACTCGACCATCGCCTTGACCGCCAACGCGAAGCCGGACTCCAGGCAGCCGGTGAAATCGGGCGTCGCGACCGGCACCACAGGGATCGCGTCGAACTCCGGGTGCTGCTGGCGGAACTGCTTTACCAGCCGCCGAATGTCCGTACCCTGCGTTTCCGACAAACCGGTGGTCGGCAACCCGATCAGCGCCGGCGCGCTCTTCTCCGCAATCGCCTTCAAGCCCTGAATCACGTTGTCATCGGCACTCAACACCGTCGCGACTTGGTCCATCGCGGTTGTCTGCAACGGCACCGGTTCGCGGAAGTGACGTACGAAGAACACCTTGCCGAATGCCGTGCAACCCTGAGAGCCATGCATCATCGGGATCGACCGGCGGATGCCGAGGAACGCGAGCGATGCACCGACCGGCTGGCTGACCTTGAGCGGGTTGACCGCGAGCGCTTTGTTACGTTTGATAACTTCGGCCATGTCAGTGCGCGCCCCTCGTTTGGGCGCCGTGGCGCGTTTCGTGCGGTGGCATTGGCGTCATGGGCAAGTCCAAGTTCGGTTATTGCTCGACCGAGCAAAGGGCGTGCCAGCAGAAAGAGCGCTTATTTTCAGTGTGTTAGCATCAACGACGCTGTAGCAAACGCGACAAGAAGAGGACAAACGGGACATGCGAGACAACCGGTGGGCGGGGCGGCTCGAAAAGCGACCTCCCGCTCGACGGATGCAGCACCCCCAGGACTGTGCTAGAAGCTGCTCACCAATCCCAAAACATCATTCCGCCCGAAAGGAGATTTCCCCATGCGCATTGGCACCCCGCTATCGCCCACCGCCACCCGTGTGATGCTGCTCGGCAGCGGCGAACTCGGCAAGGAAGTCATCATTGCGCTCCAGCGCCTCGGGGTTGAAGTGCACGCGGTGGATCGTTACCCCAACGCGCCGGGGCATCAGGTGGCGCACCACGCGCATGTGATCAACATGGCGGATCCGGTCGCGCTGCGCGCGCTCGTGGAGCGGATACGGCCGCAGCTCATCGTGCCGGAGATCGAGGCCATCGCGACCGATGAGTTGGTGCGGCTCGAGGCGGAAGGACTGGCGACCGTGATCCCCACCGCGCGCGCGGCCCAACTCACGATGAATCGCGAGGGCATTCGCCGCCTTGCCGCCGAGACGCTGGGACTGCCAACCTCGAAGTACGTCTTCGCGGAGACCCTGGATCAGCTAAGGGACAGCGCCGCTCAAATCGGCTACCCGATGATCGTCAAGCCGGTCATGTCCTCGTCCGGCAAGGGGCAATCGACCGTTGAGGGTCCATCGGATATCGAGCCCGCATGGCACTATGCGGCTTCCGCCGGGCGCGTGAACAAGGGCCGGGTCATCGTGGAAGAGATGATTCGCTTCGATTACGAAATCACCCTGCTCACGGTGCGCGCGAACAATGCGCGCGGCGAAATCGAGACCCATTTCTGTGAACCGATAGGTCACCGCCAGGTGAAGGGCGACTACGTCGAGAGCTGGCAGCCGCAACCGATGACTGAAGCGGCGTTGACTCGCTCTCGGGAGATCGCTACGCACATCACCGGCGCGCTCGGCGGATGCGGTTTGTTCGGCGTCGAGCTGTTCGTTCGCGGCGACGAGGTCTGGTTTTCCGAAGTCAGCCCGCGCCCGCACGATACCGGGATGGTGACGATGATCACGCAGTTCCAGAGTGAATTCGAACTCCACGCACGCGCGATACTTGGCCTGCCGGTCGACACCGGCCTCGCCCGCCCCGGCGCCAGCGCGGTGATCTACGGCGGCATGGAGGCTCAGGGCATCGCGTTCCAGGGCATCGACGCTGCCCTCGCGATTCCCGGCACCGAGGTACGGCTATTCGGCAAGCCGGAGGCGTTCGCGCGCCGGCGCATGGGCGTCGCCCTCGCGCGGCACGACGATCCGCAACAGGCCCGCGCGAATGCCCAGCTGGCCGCGAGCAAGGTGCAGCCGGTCATGGAGATCGTCTAGCCCGTGCGCGCATCCGACATAACCCTTCTGCTACTGGTCGGAACTGGCGTCATCCTGGCGCTCTTGGTCTCGCGGATGATCGGACGCCATCGAACCGGCGCGCGTCGACCGGCGAAACGAGGAAACCGCGACGGTGGCGGTGGCGGTGACAGTCACGATGCCAGCAAGGGCGATGGCGGCGGCAACGGTGGCTGATCGAGGATGAACCCTAATTTTGCCGGCCTCGCTTCCAGCCCACGGGTCATCGCGCCGGTGGTATCGGCATGATTCGGCTCAACGCCTCGCTACGTGCCTGGGGGTCACCCGAGTTTCCGGAGGCGCTCCGGTCCGAGCTGGAGCAACTCGACCCGACCGCGCTGCCGCTGCAACGCGGCGTGTCGCGCGGCAGTTATGTCGCCGACACGCCGGTGCGTGTGATGGTCATTTCAACCCACGCCACCGAAACCGAGATTCAAGCATCGGTCGGTCTGTTTTTCGCGAGTGTCATCGCCGGTTGCAGCTGCGCGGACGACCCGACCCCGATCGATACCCTGAGCGAATACTGTGAAGTACGCGTCGCGATCGATCGCACCAGTGCCGAGGCGCGGATGACGCTTGTCCCGGACTGATGCGCGCACTTGCGGGAGCGGGCAGGCATCGACCGGTGAATCCGGACCGGGTTCGGCGTCCGCGCGTCAGCCCTGATCCACTCCGGGCGACATCCGCGCCTCGTTTCGCACCGGCGCCAGCTTTGCATCGAATTCGCATTTCATTTCGAGGAATTCGTCCTTGGTCAGATAGTTGCGCGCTTCATTGACCGCGGCCTCGGCCAACCGCGCGTGCAGTTTCGCTTCGCGTTTCCGCTGGTGCCGACTCAAACAGAGCGCCTTGGACAAGTGGCGACTTGCATTGGTGTATAGCTGCTCGCCGAGATGGTGGTTGAACGAATTCAAACGCTTGCTGGTCCGAAACCGGTCGGCGAGCGGCGAGGGTTCGGGAATTCGCGCGCCGTTGACCCACCCCCCCGGGTCTGTCCGGTTCGAATCCGAATCCGCCGAAATGGTCAGGCCATCGTCATTCGCGGCCACGTAATGCGGCGCGATATAGTCCTCGATGGCCGCGGTGATGCTGGGAAACTCGATTTCGTGGTTTTCACCCGCGCGCGATTGCAGCCGCTACCGGAGACCTTCGTGATAGACGTGGTGAAATAGGTCTCTGATCGCATTGAGCAGCGAATGGAGGTCGATCGCGTGCACGGGAGCGTCGTGATACCGCAATGCGCGGTAGCTTTCGATGGAGTTCATCGGGTTCCCTCTGTCTGTTGTTATTGTTAAGACATGACGCGGGAAACTGCCTTGTTGGGCATGTCTGAAGGGGGCTGATCCGACTTGGCCCCGGCATGGAACTGGATTCGTTCTTCCGCACGGTGTTATCGGCGGCCGCGTCCGGTTCTTTAGGGCTCGAACGCGGCGTTTATCCGGCGATACGGACCGCTCGGTCACATCGCCCGCGCGACGCCATTTGGCGCGCCTCGGTTCTCCCGCTGGAGGCGACGTGCTGGTTCCGGTATAAGCGGTCGCGAGGTGCCCGCGTTCGCGGTGTGTACCGTTATGCCAGGTCCAAGGAGGGTGACTATGTTGATCATGCGAACTCACGCCGTATCGCGGGTCGGCGCCGCGTCGCGCGATTCGATCATCGGATCACGGCCAGCACCCAAGCGCATCTGGGTAGGCTGGCTGTCGATCACCTTGCTACTGTGCTGGCCTTGGCCGCTGACCGCGTCACCCCTGACGCTCGCCCAGACGTATGCGCCCAGCATGGCGATCGAAGGCTATTGGATGAGCGAAAAGCTCGATGGCATTCGCGCGACCTGGGACGGCCAAACCTTGCGCACGCGCGGCGGCCACCCCGTCGTGGCGCCACCGGGGTTTACCGCAGGTTGGCCCGCCTTCCCGCTCGACGGTGAACTCTGGACCCAACGCGACGACTACCAAAACGTCGCCCGGATCGTGCTCGACCAAACCCCGTCGGCCGATTGGGCGCACGTGACCTACAACGTTTTCGATTCACCGCTGCCCGGTTTGACGTTCGCGGAGCGCCACGCGAAGGTTCAGGCGTGGTTCGCCGCGCACCCCGCGCCGCAGGTGCGTATCGTCGAGCAACGCGCATGCCCATCCCGCGAGGCGCTCGATGATTTTCTCCGCACGGTGGAAGCGGCCGGTGGTGAAGGGGTCATGCTGCGGGATCCGAACGCGCCGTTCGAGCCCGGGCGCAGCTCCACGCTGCTCAAGGTGAAATCACATCAGGATGCCGAGGCCACGGTGATTGGGTACCGCGCCGGCAAGGGCAAGTACAACGGCAAGGTCGGTTCGCTCTGGGTCGAGAGGGACGGCACGCGGTTTTACATCGGCAGCGGCCTGACCGACGCCGACCGTGCCGATCCACCGCCGATCGGCGCTCGAATCACGTTCCGCCACAACGGATATACCGAAGCGGGCAAACCACGCTTTCCCCGGTTTCTGCGCCTGCGTCGCGATTGAGCCGCGAACGGCGGCGGTTAACCGCGTCGCCGTTGCGTGGATCAACCGCCAACGCGAGGCTCACGAACCCGCGACCCGCCGAGCGGCCTCGGCCCGGATCCGTTTCAACATGCCCTCCAGGCCGTTGCGGCGACTCATGGTGAGATGGCGGTCGAGCCCCAGGTCCAGCAACAGCGCGGCGGTGTCGAACTCGAGGATTTCGCGCGCGCTTTGCCCGGAGAACACGCGCTGCAATAACGCGATGATTCCGCGCACCAACGGCGCATCGGAGTCGGCGATAAAATCGATCGCATCCGCGGTCGCGGGACGGGCGCGCGCGTGCAAATGGACCGTGCTCATGCAGCCGCGTACGCGATTGGTGTCGGTCCTCAGCGCGTCGGGCATGGACGGCAGCGAGGCGCCGAGTTCCAGCAGGTATTGATCACGCGCCTCGCGCTCGTCCAGCAACGCGAAATCCTCGACCAGCGCGGCGGCCGCCTCGCGCACGGTCGCGCCACCGGGTTGCGGGTAGTCGACCCGCGCGCGGTCGTCCGGCGCTCGCTGGTCGCGCTGGCCGCGCCCATCGCGCTGCGCGTTCGCGACCAGTTTGAGCAGCGCGTCCGCCAGCGCATCGACGTCTTCACGCGTGTTGTAGAACGCGAACGAGGCCCGTGCGGTGCCAGCAATACGGAAGCGGTCCATCAACGGCATGCAGCAATGATGCCCGGTGCGAATGGCGATACCCTCGCCGTCGAGCACCACGCCGGCTTCATAGGTCGAGATCGGTGGATCCTCAAGCACGAAGCTGACGACTGCGCCTTTGTTGGCGGCGTTGCCGATCACGCGCAGTCCTGGCACCTCGCGCAACCGTTGGTGCGCATACTGGAGCAGCTGATGCTCGTGCGGCATGGTGCGCTCGAATCCGATTCCGGCCAGGTACTCCAGCGCGACCCCGAGGCCGATCGCCCCGGCGATATGCGGCGTACCCGCCTCGAATTTGTTGGGCAAATCGGCGTAGGTGGTTTTCTCGAAGGTCACGCTCTCGATCATGTCGCCACCACCCTGGTAGGGCGGCATGGCTTCGAGCAACGACGCGCGCCCGTAGAGCACGCCGATACCGGTGGGCGCGAAGACCTTGTGCCCGGAAAACACATAGAAATCGCAGTCGATCGCGCGCACGTCGGTTGGCCCGTGAGCGACCCATTGCGCGCCGTCGATCAGCACGACCGCGCCGACCGCTTTCGCCATCCGGGTGATCCTCACGACGTCGTTGATGGTGCCGAGCGCATTGGACAACTGCGTCACCGCGACGATTCGGGTCCGCGGGCCGAGTAGTCGGGCATATTCATCGAGGCGCAGCTCGCCGGCCTCGTCGACCGGGATGACCTTGAGCACCGCGCCGGTCGCTCCGCACAGCATCTGCCACGGCACGATGTTGGCGTGATGCTCCATCGCCGAGATGACAATCTCGTCGCCCGGCCCAAGCTGGCTGCCCCCATACGCCGTCGCCACGAGATTGATGGACTCCGTCGCGCCGCGCGTGAAGATGATCTCGCGCGCGCTCGCGGCGTTCAGGAAGCCTTGCACCGTGCGCCGCGCCTGCTCGAACGCATCGGTCGCCCGCTGGCTCAGGGCGTAGACGCCGCGATGGATGTTCGCGTTCTCGCTTTCGTAAAAACGGCGCACGGCCTCGATCACGGCTCTTGGCTTTTGCGAAGTCGCGCCGTTATCGAGGTAGACCAGCGGCTTGCCGTGGACTCGGCTGGACAGTAGCGGAAACTCGCGGCGCAGGCGCGTGATATCGAGTTCGTGGGTATGCGGATTACCCTGAGTCGTGACCGGGTGCGGATCGGGCGGTACATTCATCGCACCATTCTACGTCAAGTCGCCACGACTCGGCCGACATCCCGCCTATTTCACGGGTCGTCCCGATGACGACACCGGTGAATCTCGACGCTCGGTACCCGAATCGCAGAACGGGTGACCCTTTGACGCAATCCGATAAAAGCCGGCAAGCTTGGAGTGACCGCGAATGAAACGTCAGGTTCGCCGCTCGGGGTTGGGTAAACGGGAACATCGGCTGCAGCGACGCGGCTGTCGAGTCCCTGCGGGCCGGTTCACGGCGTCTCCTGCCTGCACTGCCAGGACTGGCTTTAATCATCCGGGCGGTATTCGCGCCATGAAAGCGAGGCACCGCCGCGCGTCGGTCAACTCTTGCGGCGGTGCGCCGGGCATGGTTCCGATCGCCGCCGTTTGCGACCTGGCGCTATGGCCGCGCAAGCGGATCTGGATTCGCACGCAATCGCGCGCGTCACCGTCAATCTTAGGGGGAACCCAATATGACCACCGCCACCCGACGGCTGCTCCGTCCCATTACTGCGCTCACCCGCTGGTTCGCACGCTACGTTGGCTGGCTCGGCTTGACCGCGTTCGTCACCCTGGGCGGCGCCGTGCTGCTGATGGTGCTCAAGCGCTGGACGAT
>JBHJOI010000126.1:0-2208 GCA_050329935.1 Thiotrichales bacterium
GAAAGGCCCGAGGCGGTGCGCCGCTTGCGGCAGAGCATCGCGACGCTGACCGAGTACTTCTACCAGCTGCGCGGCGAGTTGAGCGCCGGGGGTGCGCAATGAGCCGCGCGCCGAAAGCCGGGGTCACGCTCCATCGTATGCTGGAAGAAATGCGGGAACGCCTCCAGCCCAACGATTTGCGCGGCCCGCGCGCTGCGGTCCAGGATACGCCGGCCGTAACCCCAAGTGCGCCATCCGCAGACACGGGTCACCCGCCGGTCGCTGCCGCGCCTGACCAAACCGGTTCAAAGGCCGATCTCGAAGCGATACATTCGGCCTGGGTGGCCGCGGTGCCCCGACGTAGTCCGTCCACCTGTGCCGATGCGCGGCTTGCTTGCTCGGAACTCGCGCGGTTCGCCGACACGCACGGTCTCGACCCGTTACAGCGGCAAACCCTGATCCGGTTTCGGGACACGCTTCGCCAGGGGCGTGGGTTGCAGCCCAAGACCGTGGCCAAGAAACTCGGCCTGCTCGGGGCGATGTTCCAACTCGCCGTCGACGATGAGCGCCTGGGCCACAATCCGGCGGCACGTATCCGGGTGGCGGTCGCCAGGACCGAAAAAGCCTCGCGTCGCCCGTTCACGGTCACTGAATTGAATCGGCTCTTCGCGAGCCCGATCTACTGCAACCTGCGGCGCTACCCCAGCGCGGGCGGCGGGGCGGCGGCGTACTGGCTGCCGCTGATCGGACTTTACTCCGGTATGCGTTTGGAGGAGATCGCGCAACTTCGAGTTACAGACGTCCGCAGCGAGGCGGGCATCGACTACCTCCAGGTTGCCGATGATGCGGAAGACCAACACCTGAAGACTGCGCAATCGCGGCGCCGTATTCCGATTCACGCTGAGTTGGTGCGACTCGGATGGCTCGCTTACGTGGCTGAACAACAACGTCGTGGCGCGCAACGCCTGTTTGCGGACCTGCGCGCCGACTGCAAAGGCAAGCTGAGCGGCAACTGGTCCAAATGGTTTGGCCGCTACCTGCGGCGCCAAGCGCGGATCGACGATCCGCGACTCGTCTTTCACAGCCTGCGGCACACCTTCCGGCACGCGTGTCGCGAGTGCGAAGTGGCCGAGGAGATCGCCGACGCCTTGATGGGGCACGCCGGCGGCGGCACCGGACGCGCCTACGGGGGTGCGCCGCCGCTTGCGACGCTTACTCGCGCGATGGCCCGCGTTGCCTATCCTGGGCTCGTGTTGCCGCCGCCGATGAGGCCGGCGGCGGACGGCATCGATGCGGCCCGGTCACGGCCGCGTGTCGTGCATCGCAGAATCCGCGAAAAACCCGCGCGACGTCTTGCCCAAAGCGAATCGAATCGTTTACCAGATAGGCAGGAATCGCGAAGCGGGCAAAAGGACGATGGCGGCGAGCACCAGGAACGTTAGAGGCACGGGCAGCTACCTCGTCAAGCGCGGCCCGACTTACTACTTTCAGGCCAGGATCCCTGAACGCCTGCGCCGTTCGTTCAACGGCAGCGGCGTTTATAAGGTATCGCTCAGAACCGGCGACGAAACGATCGCCCGGGCCCGCGCCGAGCACGAAATGACGCAATTCAATGTGCGCATCGAAGCGGCGCGACTAGAGTACGTCAACGCCCAACCGGACGCCCCCGAAGTCCAGCGCGAACCGCGGACCACCACGCTGGATGAGGCGCTCATCCGGGGTGTCTGCGATTACTACCGCTACCTCGATTACCACACCCTCGAAAACGCACTCACGCGGCAGGTGCCTTTCCTTGCCGCATTGACGGACGCCGCGTATCAGGCCCACATCGTACGCCGTCGGCAGGCGCTCGAAGTGCAGCTTCGCACCGTCCACGATCACCTGGAACGGGGCGATTTCGGTTACGCGGACCCCTGGCTCCATGCGTTTTTCGGCTACCAGAAGCTCAAGATCACCCACCTGGATCCATTGTGGTACCGCCTGCGTTATTACCTCGCGGTCACGATCCGCCAGTGCCTACTCGATGCACGCATGCGACTCAAGGGAGAAATCGTCGCGCGACCGCCGGTGCCGGACCATCCGCTACTTGATATTCCGGTGGAGGGGATCCGGATGCACGAGGGGCGTCCCGAACCCACCTGGGCCATGCTCCGCGAAGCTTGGGCTGCGACCCGCGATCGTCCGGTGCAAACGATCGCGGACATGGATGAGGTCCTGCGCCGGTTCGAG
>JBHJOI010000127.1:0-6049 GCA_050329935.1 Thiotrichales bacterium
GTTGTCGGCCAACGAGGGCGAGCCGAACGAGGGTTACAGCATCGATCCCGAAGGCTCGGTGAGTGTCGTCACGGTTGCGGATTTCTCGGTGCGGAACATCACGTTCAGCGATTTCAACGTAGGCGCCGCGAACTCCCGATTCGCCGAGCTGGATCTGAACCGCATGGTGCTCGACGGCTATAACGCCAGCGTCGCCCAGAGCCTGGAGCCTGAATACATTGCGTTCAATGCCGATGGCAGCAAAGCCTATGTCTCGCTACAAGAAAACAACGCCATCGCGGTGCTCGATCTGAGCGCCAACCGTGTCGAAAAAGTCTTCGGCCTGGGCTTCAAGGATCATTCCATTCCCGGCAATGAACTGGATGCCGGCGACGAGGACGGTGGCGTGCGCATCAAGACCTGGCCGGTCAAGGGCATTTACATGCCAGACTCGATCGCCACCTTCGCTTATAACGGCGAGACTTATCTATTGACCGCAAACGAAGGCGATTCGCGCGAGGATTTTCTGATCCCCATTGCCGATCCGGCCAGTTGCGAAGCCGCCGGATACTACTCACATGACGGCGAATGCGTAGACGAGGTCCGCGTCAAACACTTGGTGAGCCGCGCCGGATTGACCTTGGGACCAGCGCTGACCGGTCTCGACGGCGACGCCAATCTTGGCCGTCTCAAGGCCTCATATCACACCACCCGCATCATGAATGGCAACAGCCGTGCAAACGGCAGCGACAAAAGCGCGCCGATCGACACGATCTATGCCTACGGTGCGCGCTCCTTCTCCATCTGGAACATGGAAAGCGGCGAGCAGGTGTTCGATTCCGGCAGCGACTTTGAACGCATCACCGCCCAGCGATACGGCGCCAGTTTCAATATGAGCAACACCGGTAATTCGAGCGACAGTCGTTCCGATGACAAAGGCCCTGAACCCGAGGCGATTATCACCGGTACGATCAACGGTTACAGCTATGCCTTCATCGCCCTTGAGCGCATCGGCGGCATCATGGTTTATGACATCTCCAACCCCAATGCGCCGCAGTATGTTCAATACATTAACAACCGCGACTTGAGCATCAGCGCCTCGGAAACATCAGCCGACGCGGGTGATCTCGGACCCGAGGGGCTCGCCTTCGTCGCCGCCGCCGACAGCCCCAGCGGCAAGCCTTTGTTAATGGTTGGCAATGAGGTCAGCGGCACCGTGGCGGTTTACGCGATCAACGTCAACAGCCTGAAAGCCAATTGAGTTGATCATCGTGTGGCTTGAACGAAACCCGCTTCGGCGGGTTTTCCTTCGTTGAGCGGCAAGCTAGCGCGCGCGTCCCTGATTCCGACGAAAAGCCGGATTCACGAGCCCGTTGACGCCCGAACAGCGGCCGCCCGGAACGCGCGTCGAATTCGGTGCCCCGACCGACCCGACTGCCGTTCGGCCCCGCGCTGGGGTACACTCGCGCCCCTTCGAACGGAGCAGGAATGCGCACGATGTGGTTTAAGAATCTGATCATTTATCAACTGGAGCAGCCGTTCGCGTATGACGCGGAGTCGCTGGAGGCAAGGCTCGCGCCTGCGGGTTTCCGGCCTTGCACGCCGCATCAGTTAAGCAGTCTGGGCTGGACTTCGCCGCTTGGTCGGGATGACGAGTCGCGCGTGCATGGCGGTTCGGGCGCGTTGTTGATCTGCGCGAAGAAGGAAGAGCGGATTCTGCCGGCGAGCGTGATCAAGGATTTCATGGCGGAGCGGATCGAGGCGATCGAGACCGCGGAGATGCGCAAAGTGCGCAAGAACGAGCGCGACCGCATCCGCGACGAGGTGGTGCTCGATCTGACACCGAAGGCGTTCACCCGCAGCAACGTCACCTACGCGTTGATCCTGCCCGAGCAGCGCTTGCTGTTGGTCGACGCTTCCAGCCTGAAGAAGGCGGACGAGTTCACCGAGTTGTTGCGCAAGACGCTCGGCGACACGCCGCTGTCGATCCCGCGGACGATCCACGCGATCAGCGATCGCCTGACGCAATGGTTGACCGATCCGTCGCTGCTGCCGTCGGATTTCAAGATCGGCGATGAATGCGAGCTACAGCAGCCGACCGAAGAGGGCGGCATCGTGCGCTGCCGCCGCCACGATCTCGAAAGCGAGGAGATTAAAAAGCACCTCGACGCCGGCAAACGGGGCGTCAAGCTCGCGCTGCACTGGGACGAAAAGCTGAGTTTCGTCCTGCTGGAAGACCTCAGTCTGAAAAAGCTGAAGTACGCGGACGAACTGATCGAGCAAGCCGCCGACCTCGGCGCCGACGACGCGGCGGCCCGCTTCGACGCCGAATTCACGCTGATGGCGCTGGAACTGGCGCGGTTCGTGCCGCGGCTCGCCGAGGTGCTGGGCGGATTCGAGGTGGACGACTGAGCGCTTGTGAATAAATCTGCCGCGCTCGCTACGCTTTCTTCACATGTTCTGAACTTTGCCGCGCGTCCGTCGCGGAATTCTGCGACGGGTTGCCCGTTCAATCGCATGGGGTGTTGATCTGGCGCCGAGAGTCTGGCTGGATTATGCCCCATCGATCTCCAACCCCTTTTGAGGCCCCTGCGTGAAAATCTTCTCCCCGCTGTATCAACGCGCGATGACCTGGTCGCGGCACCCGCACGCGCCGTGGTATCTGGGGGGGTTGAGTTTCGCGGAATCCTCGTTCTTCCCGATCCCGCCGGATGTGATGCTCGCGCCGATGAGCCTCGCCAACCCGAATCGTGCGATGTGGTTCGCGCTGCTGACGACGGTCGCCTCGGTGCTGGGGGGGATTTTCGGTTATCTGATCGGGTACTTCGCGTTTGACGCGATCGCGCCGTGGCTGGAGCAGCAGGCGCGTTATTGGGCGGGTTATCAGAAGGCGGTGGCGTGGTTCGGCGAGTGGGGCTTCTGGGCGGTGTTTGTCGCCGGGTTTTCGCCGATTCCGTATAAGGTTTTCACAATCGCGGCGGGCGCCTTGTCGATGGCGTTTCTACCGTTCGTGCTCGCCTCGCTCATTGGCCGCGGCCTGCGCTTTTTCGTGGTGGCCGGCTTGATGGCGTTGGGCGGCGAGCGCATGGAAAAGACCCTGCATCGCTACGTGGACTGGCTCGGTTGGGCGACCGTGGTGCTGGTCGTGGTCGGCGTGATGATCTATCGCGGTTGAGCGGTCGCTGCAACCAAGCGCCCTACACGCTGGTCTAAATTCCGGCTAGACTTGTTATGAGCTTGAACGGCTTGGTGTTTTTCGAACGCGGAAGGCGCCGAGTCAGACTTTCCATCCCGCTTCCCAATCGCCCGAGGAGTCCACAATGAAGGCAATTCTGAAAAAAAGTGACGCCGCTGAACCGTTCAGCTTCGCATTCGAGGACGGCGGCAAGACGCTGCTCCGCAGTGAAAACTACAAGGAAAAACGTTCCGCGATCAACGGCTTGGAGTCGGTCAAGAAAAACTGCGACCACGAGGGCCGGTATGAGATGAAGGAATCCAGCAACGGCAAGTTCTATTTCAATCTCAAGGCCATGAACGGTCAGGTCATTGGCACCAGTCCGATGTTCGGGTCGGACGCCGACCGCGCCAGCGCGATCGCGAGCCTGAGGACCGCGGCGAGCGCCGAGGTCGAGGACAAGACGGGATAGGGACTCGACGCGCCGGGGTGCAATGCCCCGGCGCGTGATCGACGGTTGTTGGATCCGGCGCGTGTACTCGCACCTTGCCGCAAAACCCGCGCCGCGCCGAACAGACTCGCGGTTGCTACAATCGTCCTAAGCACACGTATCGGAGTCGTTGCATGGCACTTCCCCCAGTCCAACATTTTTCGGTTGACGATTACCTCGCTTGGGAGAATGAGCAGCCCACCAAGAACGAATACCTCGATGGCGAGGTGTTCGCGATGGTCGGCGCGACGCGGCGGCACAACGAGATATCGCTCAATGTCGTCACAGCGTTGAAGAACCATCTTGATGGCGCGCGGTGCCGTCCCTACGTGGCCGACATGAAGCTGCACGTCCGCGCTGCGAACGCGTTCTTCTACCCCGACGTCATGGTCACCTGCGACGAGGCCGACCTAAGGGCGGACCTGTACCTCGAATCCCCCGTGTTGATCGTCGAAGTGCTGTCGGATTCCACGCAGGGTTACGACCGCGGGCAGAAATTTGCCGCTTACCGCACGCTCGGCAGCTTGAAGGAATACGTGCTCATCGACCCCGACCACCGTCGCACCGAACTATTCCGCCGCAACGACGAAGGCCTGTGGGTGCTGCACGAGTTCGCCGCCGACCAGCCGGTGACCTTCGCAAGCGTCGAACTGACGATCTCGTCGGAGCAGTTGTTTCGCAACGTCGATTGACGCGGGTTGGTGGAGTAGAAGAAGAGCAACTTGAATCAGGTTGGGGTGAGCAAAACGAACCCCAACACAGCGCTTGCAGCGCCCCCCCACCCAGAAATCCGCCGCGCCGCCGCCGGGCTAGCTCCTTCGGCTTGTTGCACGCAAGATTGTGATGATGTATTCAACGAAGCTGAACGAGGCCACCACCTCCACCGAGGTGTGATGGCCAGAGACCTCAAGAAGAACCACAAGCCATCACCCACTCAGGTGCCGAGTCACGCTCGATCAGGAACGATCACCGGGCCTGGGTGTGCGTTGACCATGCAAGTGCTGTTGCGCTCGCTTCATCAGTGCGCTATCAGGTCCGCCAACGGGAGTTGTGGAGCGGCGGGCGCGGGTGTGTTTGGGCGCGCGTCTTGGCGGTAGCGTGGCGGGGGAGAGGTAATCGATCCTGGCCCCTTTAATTTACGTAGCGTGGCGGGGGAATAATGCGAGCCTGGCCCCTTTAACCGCTTTAACCGAAAATTGCTTGATATATGTTTGAAAATAGGCAACGACTTGAGATTAGGCTTCAGCCTGGTGTGCTTTCTGGAATCGTCGCAATTATACTGGCAATTCTAGGTATTCTAACGATTGGAGTTGTATTTACGCCATTGGCGGCCCTGACTACTATCGCCGGATTTGTGGTGTCAATCTCGCGATTAAGTGTATCTGGAATCGGATTAAATATACTCGCGACGATGCTTACCACAGCAGCATTTATTTCGTCGCCTGTCTTGGTTTTAACGGTCGTTACCTTGTTTGGTAATCTCGAAAAAGCCATCTCTTCAAGTCTAATTGGACACACTGAGTATTCCGCAGGCCCTGAAGGATCTGGTTCTGCTTATCAGATTGATCAACCCGCTTTTGATTCGAAACACAAACTCGCGAGCGAAGAAAGCGGGGATGATTACAGTCACGCGGTACCTCAAGAGACAAATGGAGTCAAGCAATACCCTGTCGATAAGGATTATGCGTCATATTGTAATCCAAGATTTCGATTTTGCATTAACTACCCATCTGACATGGGAATGCTCCCGCCGCCGGAGAATGACGATGGGCGAGAGTTCTTTTATCGCGACGGATTCAGATTCGTTGTGTCAGGCATAAATAACATTGACGACACGACGCCTACAGAGGCCTACAACCAGAGCCGTGGATTGTTCGATACAGTTACGTATAAGAAACTTGGGACAAATTGGTTCGTGGTGTCTGGCTTAAAAAATGGTAACGTGCTTTACGTTAAAGAATTTGTTACGCCGGAATCTATGCGTTCGATATATATCGAATACCCGGAATCACGAAAGCACGAGTACCATGAAGTCGTGAATATTCTGTCGAGGTCATTCAGGTTGTATTAAGAAAAAGTGTACTTGTATGCGATTAAACGGGCCAGGGTCGAATGGCACTGACTTTATGGCGTCGCGGAGGTCACGGGTGACGGAAAGGAAGCATAGCCCGTATGCAGCGCAGCGAAATCCGGGATCGAGGCTGATGGAGTCGCAGGGTTCAACGATCCAAAGGGGCCAGGCTCGCTTTATCTGCGCTTCGGCGATTCGAGTATCCTTATCCCAGGCGGACATGCCGCCCGCGCCCTGCACGACGGGTTCGATGATCACCGCCGCGATTTCGTCGCGCCGGCGTGCAAGCAGTGCCGCGAGTTCGGCGATGTCCTCGTCTTGCCAGTCATCCTCG
>JBHJOI010000128.1:0-38032 GCA_050329935.1 Thiotrichales bacterium
GGATTCCATCAGGGCCAGCAGGCTTGCCGCCTGCACCAACAGGCCGGATATAAGACTGCATCCTTACCTCAGTGCCGCATGCAAAAAATCCCTTGTCACTCCGGGAGGCGTCCATATAAAGCGCTTCCCTAAGCGTTTATGTGCCATGCTGCGCACCGCGTATAAACGTTTAGTAAGTAGATGCACGCAGATGTTGAATATGTTCAATGGGATAGCTATACCGCTCAGCGTAGGATTCAAATATTTTCACGCTCCCATCGCTCGCGTTGCCCGAGTTCCACCGGAGAGCAGCCTTGGTTGCTGTGGCAGCCTGGCACGGAGCATTCAGCACCGCACCTCGGCGTTTCACCGAAGCTCGCAACAACCCGTTGATGTGAACTGAATACATTCCCGCATCCCCGATCCAACCCAGACGAAACCATCGTCAATATTCAGCGGCATGCTCATTTTCGTTTGCTGCCGCGCTTTGTGTATTGCCCAAGGATAGCGCGATTATTTAGTCGGAAACGTGAAGGGCATCTCGTTCGAGATCGCCGTTCGACTGCGATTGTGTGGCGATCTCGGTTGGTCGCCGGCCCGAGCGGGTCAGTCGGGCGTGTCGCAACGCCCGCGACTACAAGCACCACAACCCATTCCACAACCTTTGCCTTCGCCGTATTCGCGGAGTGGGCCGAATTCCGGGTGGCGGTGGGCGAAGCGTCGCGCGGTGTGTTGCACAAGGAGCCTGCCGAGCAGCAGAGCGGGGACGGCGATCAGTGCGATGAGGTAGTCGAGCATGGTTTATTCCCCCGCGCCGAGGCCGGCGAAGCCCATGAAGACGAGCGACAGCAGGCCGGCGAGCATCAGGGATAACGCGGTGCCCTGGGCGATGGTGGGCACGTTGGCGAGTTGCAGCCGTTCGCGCAGGCCGGCCATCAGGATCAGCGCGAGGGTGAAGCCAGCACCGCCGCCGAGGGAGAACACCATCGCTTGCAGGAAGTCGTAGTCGCGCGCGGTCTGGAACAACGCGACCCCGAGCACCGCGCAGTTGGTGGTGATCAGCGGCAGATAGATCCCGAGCGAGCGGAACAGCGCGGGATGGAATTTCTTGACGAACATCTCGACCAGTTGCACCGCCGAGGCGATGACGACGATATAGGCGATCAGGCGCAGGTATTCGATGCCGAAGCTGGTGACAACCCAGTTCAGGCCATAGGCGCACAAGGACGCGACCAGCATGACGAAGGTGGTCGCGGCCCCCATCGGCGCGGCGGTTTCGAGCTTGCCGGAGACGCCGAGGAACGGGCACAGCCCGAGGAACATCGCGAGCACGAAGTTATTGGTCAGCAACGCGCCGATGAAGATTTGGCTTAAGGATTCAGGCGCCATGCGGTTGTCCTCCGTTGGCGGCGCGCGCGGCCTGGCGTGCCTCGGTCCGGGTGCGCCACCAATTGAACAACAGCAGCCAGGCGCCGAGCACGAAGAAGCCGCCCGGGGGCAGGATCATGATCACCCACGGCTGAAACTCGGGTCCGAACAACGAGAGGCCGAACAGTTGTCCGGCGCCGAGGATTTCCCGCACCGAGCCGAGCGCGAGCAGGCCGAGCGTGAATCCGGCGCCCATGCCGAGCGCGTTGGTCACCGCGCGCAGCGGCGGGTGTTTCGACGAGTGCGCCTCGGCGCGGCCGAGTATGATGCAGTTGGCGACAATCAGTTGGATGAACGCGCCGAGCGCCTCGTAGATTTCGAGGCTGATCGCCTGGATCAGATAATCCACCACGGTGACGAAGGTCGCGATGATCAGGATGTAGGTCGCGATCCGCACTTCCTTCGGGACGTGGTTGCGCACCAGAGAAATCAGCAGCGCCGAGGCCACCAGCACAAAGGTGGTGGCGATGCCCATGCTGATTGCGTTCACCGCCGAGACGGTGACCGCGAGTACCGGGCACATGCCGAGCGCCATCACGAACACCGGGTTTTGTTTCCAGATGCCCTCGATGAGTTCGTCGAAGGTGGTGGGTGTTTTTGCGCTGGGAGGGTTCATGGCGATTGGCGTGGGTTTGGCGTTGCGGCGCGTTTCATCGTGGCGCGGGCGCCGCGAGTGTGGTCAGGTGGGGCACCAGCAGCGGGAGCAGGCGTTGCGCGCTGTCGTTGATGCCGCGGCCGACGGCCTTGGCGGTGATGGTCGCGCCGGCGATGGCGTCGATCTCCCAGGGTTCCTTTTTGCTGCCGTGCTTGACGGTCTTGATCGCGTTGGCGAGCGCGCTAGCGTCGGCGGCGAGGCGGGCGTCGAGGGCCTCGAAATTCTTGAGGAACGCCGGGTCGGTGCTGATCTTGTCGCCAATGCCGGGGGTCTCGCGGGTGAACACGACGCGAAAACCGGTGATCGCCTGGCGCTCGGGATCGTAGCCGTAGAGCACGCGCACGACGTCGGCGTAACCCTTGGCCGCGCCTTCGGCGGCAATGCCGGCGAGTGTGCCATCGGCCGCGTAGGCGGCGTGGAACGGGACGTCGTTGGGGCCTGGCTTGCCGTTCGCGGGCACGATGCCGGTGGGGGTCGCGAACAGCGGTTCGATCCGCACCGCGCCGGGGATGACCTTGAACACCGCCCGTTCCAGCGCGATGCGGCGGTTGGCGTTGGCGGCGTCGAGCGTGCCGCGATACGCGGTGACGATCGCGAGCGCGCACAGCGTCGCGACCAGCCCGAGGGTGCGGACCATCGCGAGGCTTTGATGCTTGGGCGCCGCGTGCGCCACGGGGTTGGCCGGTTGCTGGGTCATGTCCGCTTGCCCGGTTTCACCGCGCCGAACACGCGCGGCTGAGTGTAGCGGTCGATCAACGGCGCCAGCGCGTTGGCGAACAGAATCGCGTACATCACGCCCTCGGTGAGCCCGCCAAGGTAGCGGATCACCACGGTCAGCCCGCCGATCACGGCGCCATAGATCCAGACCCCCGCGGGTGTCATCGGCGCGGTCGCCATGTCGGTGGCCATGAACACCGCGCCCAGCATCAACCCGCCCGAAACGAGCACGAACAGCGGATCGGGGTAGCGCGCGGCGTCCCACAGTTGAAAGCCCCAGGCCAGCAGCACGGCCGAGCCGAGCACCGCGACCGGAATCCGCCAGTCCATGAAGCGGCGCAGCGCGAGATAGAGGCCGCAGACGAGGATCAGCAGTGCCGAGGTTTCCCCGGCGGAGGCGGTCGCGACACCGCTTATGAAATCCTGCCAGGGCGTGACCACGTTATCGAACTGCCAGCGCGCGAGCGGCGTCGCGCCGGTGAAGCCATCGACCTGTTGTTGCGCCCACCCGAGCGTGTCCACCGGCCGCATGAACGGCAGGGTCAGCGAACTCGGAATGAATTCGACGAAGCGCGACGGGAAGTACGCCGGCGTCCAACTCGTGATCGCGGCCGGGAACGCGGCCTGGGCGAACGCACGACCGACCAGCGCCGGGTTGAACACGTTGCCGCCGAGACCGCCGAACAGCGCCTTGCCGAGCGCGATCGCGATGAAGCCCGCGACCGCGCCCATCCACAGCGGAAACCCGGGCGGCAGGGTCAGCGCGAGCAACAGCCCGGTGATGACCGCCGAGCCGTCGGCGAGCGTGTTGGCGCGTGCGGCGAGGTGGCTCAGCCAGCGCTCGGTGCCGAGGCAGCTCGCGGTGACGACCAGCACCAGCGCCAGCGCGCTCAGGCCGTATTGCCAGATCGAGAATGCGACGATCGGCAGCAACGCGTACACCACGTTGCGCATGATCACCGGCACGTCTTGCACCGCCTTTTGGTGCGGCGCGGTGCGCAGCTCGATCAGGCCACGCCGCGGCGCCATCAGCTCGCGCGCTCCCGCAGGTCGCGGTTGATCGCCTTGGCGACGCGGAATTGCTGTACCAGCGGGATGTTCGACGGGCACACGTAGCTGCAGCAGCCGCACTCGAAGCAGTTGTTGAGGTAGAATTCCTGTTCCATCTGGGCGAACTCGCGCTTCGCTGCGAGCCAGCCGAGCTGGGCGGGGTTCAACAGCATCGGGCAGGCCTGGACGCAGCGCCCGCACTTGATGCAGGGGTAGGTTTGACGGTCGGCGGACTGTTCGGCGACCCGTTCGTGAAACACGAGTATCCCCGAGGTGCCCTTGGTGACCGGCACTTCGAGCGAGGCGATCGAGGTGCCCATCATCGGTCCGCCGAGAATGATTTTTTCGTGATCGGCCTCAATGCCGAGGGTTTCGAGCACGTAACCGACCGGGGTGCCGATCGGGATGATGTAGTTGCCGGGCTTGGCGACCGCCGTGCCGGTGACGGTGACCACCCGCTCGATCAGGCCCTCGCCGCGCGGCAGCAGGCGACCCACCTCGGCCAGCGTGCCGACGTTGTTGACCACCACGCCGACATCGGCCGGGAACCCGCCGACCGGGATCTCGACCCCGAGCAGCGACTTGAGCAGCATGCGCTCGGAGCCTTGCGGATACTTGCTCTCGACCAGTTGCACCGTGATCGGATCCTCGGGCGAGAGCCGCGCCCAGAGCGCGTCGGCGGCGTCGCGCTTGTTGTCCTCGATGCCGATGATCGCGCGTTTCGCGCCGGTTGCGCGCAGTGCGAGCCGCACGCCGCGCAGCAGGTCGTCGGGGCGCTCCAGCATCACCCGATGGTCGCAGGTCAGATAGGGTTCGCACTCGCTGCCGTTGACCACCAGGGTGTCGACGACCTTGTGCAGGTGCGGTTCGAGTTTGACGTGCGACGGAAACGCGGCGCCACCGAGGCCGGCCATGCCGGTTTCCCACACTGCCTGGATGACCCGCTCCGGCGACATCCGATCGACATCGCGCAGGATGCGATCCTGTACCTCCTGGGTGTCGGCCTCGTACACGTCGATGATGATCGCGAGTTCGCGCGGCCCGCGCGCGCTCGGCATCGGTTCGATCGCGGCCACGACGCCGGTCGCGGGCGCGTGCACCGGCACCGACATCCAGCCGTCGGCCTCGGCGATCACTTCGCCGCGCACGACTTCCTGCCCGATTCGCACCACCGGCCGGGCCGGTATACCGATGTGTTGCAACACCGGCACGATCAGCCGCAGCGCGAACGGCAGGCGGCGAATCGGCTGCGAACGGGTCTCGTCCTTGTGGTAGGCGGGGTGGATGCCGTGCCGGAATCCGCCCAAAAACCAATTGCTCAGGCTTTTCATCGCGGTGACCTCGTTACTGGTATTTCGCGGCGCGCTTCACGAGCTGATCCAGGCCTTTTTCCGCCGGGTTGAACGGCGTGCCGGGGTGGATGCAGCCTGCGGTGCATTTCTCCGCGGCCTTGACGATATCCTTGTAGCTACCCGCCTTCGGGTCGACGATCACGGCCTGTTTGGCGTCGTTGTAGGCGAAGATCTTCGGGTTGATCAGGATGCACTCGTCGCAGGCGGTGCATTCCGGGGTTTCGACCCAGACCGGCTCCCAGCCGGCGCCATTGCCGTTGCCCGTGGCTGTCATCGTGCCCGCGCCCGCGCCGCTTGGCGTGGCGTCGGCGACGAAGCCGCCGAGTGGCGCGGCGTTGCCGCCATTGGCCATGTTGAACAGCGCCAGCGTGAGTTTTTGCGCCATTTCGGCCTTGGCCTGGTCGGCGATGGCCTGGGTGTCGATCACCTCGCGGTCGAGGCCGACCAGACCCTTGAGCTGACGCCAGAAGTCGCGCCGCTCCAGGGTCGAGGTCACGATCTCCTGCGACACCAGCACCCGCATCAGCCGGTTCTTGCCGTCAACCGCCCAGATGTACGGAAACTTGCCGTCGCGATCGTCGTCCGCGAGTTCGAGGAATTCATCGAGCCGCAGCATGTCGTCGTTCCAGGTTTCCGGCGGTGCCTTGCGGAAGTGCTTGCGGAAGCGGCCCTCGGTGAGGGCGAAATCGGCGAAGGTCAGCGGCAGGTCGAGCTTGGCTGGTTTGCCATCGGCTTCGGTGTAATCCAGCGCGTAACGCACCCAGTCGGTGTCGAGGCTGGGGTTGCCCTCGAGGCTGGCGCAATCGCCGAGCGTGATGCCCTGGTCCGGGTCGTAGCGGAACAGCGGATAGGCGCGCGAATCGACCGCGAGCTTGCTCTGATGATCGGCGGTGTCGTCACCGACGCCGTGTTCTGGCGGGCATACGGCGTAGATGTTGAACAGCGCCGGGCGGCGGGTATTGAGACCGTCGATGTAGCCTTCCAGCAGGTGGGTGACGTGGGCGATCGAGCTTTGCAACACGAACGAGGTGCGGTGCGCCATCCCGATCAGGCTGATTTCCTTGCGGATCTCGGTCTTGCCTTTCCAGCTCTTGCCGTAGGGGCTCATGTCCGCGACCTGGCCGATGAAGCCCGAGGTGCAGGCCTGGCCGCCGGTGTTGGAGTAGACCTGGGTGTCGACCACCATCACCTTGATCGGCATGCCCGAGGCGAGCGCGCGCGACAGGTTCTGGAAGCCGATGTCGTACATCGCGCCATCGCCGCCGACCGCGACCACCGGCGGGCACAGCAGCCATTCCTCGTCGCTGAACTGTTTCCAGTCGAAATAGGTGAAGAATGACTCGTGCGCGGCCGGATCGTAGTCACCGGAGAGCTCCAGTTCGGCACGGCGCACGGTCTTGAAGCCTTCCGCCATTTTCGCCATGTGGCCCTCGAACAGACCCATCGCCATCGATGGCGCGTCCTGGAACAAATGGTTGGCCCACGGGAACGGGTAGGGATTGTAGGGGAAGGTCGAGCCCCAGACCGAGGTGCAGCCGGTGGCGTTGACGATGCCCATTTCGGCGCGGCCCTGGTGGGTTCGGCCGTCGGAATATCCATTTCAGCGTGCGCAGTTGCGCGAGCAGCGTGGTGACGCGCTTTAGCCACTGCTGGTCGACGGGCTGGACGGTGCGGGTCTGCTCCAGCGAGGCGGACAACGTGGATAGGGTCAGGTCGCGATCGCGGTTGGTCTCGACCATCGCGTTGATCGCGTCGACGTCGCTGAGGTCGACCCGCTCGGCGAGCTTGAGCCGGATGTGGGTCTCCAGCTTGGCGACGAGTTCGTCGATTTTGACCAAATGTTGCTTGATCCGCGGCTGCATCAACGCGGTCACCGCGCCGGTAAACAGGTGGATCGCGGTCTTTTCGCCGCAGCCAAGGCAGGCACCGTCGCCGCAGACCATCGAGTCGAAGTTGCGCTTGTCGAGCAGCAGCGTTTCCAGCGCGCCGACCTTGGCGTCGAGGTCGTCGATACGGCTGAAGGCCTTCGGCGTAGTCGGCAATTCGAGCCAGAATTTCCAGTTCCGGCGCAGCATCTCGACCGCGGTGTCGGTCTGGGTGACCGGCTTCAGCGCGTTGTCCTCGCAGACCTCGATGCACTCCATGCAGCCCTTGCAGGTGTAGGGGTTGACCGTGATCGAGAACAAGCCGCCGCTGCCTTTTTGCTTCTTCTCGAGGTTGCTCCAGAACGGCTTGGTGATCGCGAACTGGAAGTCGCCGATGGTCGTCAACAGGCGGCCAAACTCGCGCTCCAGGCTCTCTTTATCGGCCCGCTCGAGCGTTGACTCGGCGAGGGTCTCCAGCACCGCCTGGTCGAGCAGGGTGTGAATACTCGCGGCTTCCCCGGCGACGTCGATCAATGCGCGCAATTTCCTTTCAACCGTGCGCGCCTCGCGCCGCAGGAAGCGGGTCGGATTGCCGCGCTTCTCGATGCTCAGGATCGCCGAGTTGAAGACATCCGCGACCGAGCTGACGAGGCCCGGAATCGCGCTGTCGGGGCACACCGTGTAGCAGTTGCCGCAGGCGGTGCAGTTCTCGGGCGTGAACTCGGGGTACTCGAAGCGCACCTGGGTCATGTCGCGGTAGACGCCGGTCGCGGCCGGGATCAGCGACAAGGCCATGAACGGATCGGCGAGGTTGTCGCTGCCCTTGCCGGAGAGGTAGAAACTGCCGGTCTGCTCCCAAAAACGATGGACGTCGGAGATGCGGCCGTCGCCTTCGGGCAGACGCTTCAGCATGACCGGGAGCTTTGCACCGGTCGCGCGCACCAGCGGGTGATGGCCCAGCGTTTTGTCGGTGATCTCGCGAATCTCGTCGAAACCGCGGCGCACGACGCGCAGGTTGTCGGTGACGACCCGCTCGCCCTTGCCGCCGAATTTGTCGCGGAGCTGCTTTTCAATCGCCTCGAACAGCGTCTGCTCGGTGAAACCCGAGCGTTCCATCAGCGGCGACGCGGCGAAGAACGCGCCCTGGAAGGCGTTGCCCTGCATCCGGAATTCGAGTTCGGGATTGGACGATTCTTCCTTCGCGATCCTGAAGCCGTCGACATAGAACACGCGGATGCCGTGGTCGATGATGTGGCGCTGGGCGTGCTGCGGGATTTGCGCCCAGACCGCGTCGGGCGCGCCGAGGTTGCTCTGGATGATGAACACGCCGCCATTGTCGAGACCCGAGAGCGGGTTGGAATGCGAGAACACATTGGGGTCCGGCGAGAGCACGACGTCGACGTAGTGGTACTCGGAGTTGAGCCGGATCGGCTCCGGCGCGGCGGCGAGATAGTAGGTCGTGGGCTGACCTTTCTTTTCCGAGCCGTATTTCGGGTTGGCCTTGATGTCGTAGCCAAGCAGGTCGTACAGCGTCATCGCCAGGTTCTTGCCGGTGGTGATCGCGCCCCAGCCGCCGACCGAGTGCATCCGCACGGTGATCGAACCTTTCGGCATCAGGTTCGGGTTTTCGCTGCCGCGCAACGCCAGATCGCGGAGCTGCGGATAGGATTCGACGACCTGATTGAGGCGAATTTCCTGCTTTGGGTTCGCCGCCTCGCGCACGAAGTCGATGCCGAGGTAGTAGAACCGGCGTTTGCCGCCCTCGGGCAGCATGTTCTCGATCGCCGCGATCAAAGCTTCCGGTTGCAGGTCGCGGCTACCCAGGCCATAGCTCGCCGAATACAGCGGCGGCATGTCGGTGGTCCTGGTGTAGGTGTCGTAGTCGGGGTAGGGCAGATGGCCGTTCTTGTAGGCGCCGTTTTCGAGGCACTTGGTCAGCGCGGCGCGGACCTCGCGCATGATCGGCAGATCCTCGGCGAGCGGTTGGTCGGTGCGCTCCAGCACCGCGACGCCCTTGCGGCCCTTCAGCAGCTTACCGATCAGGTCGCCCGGGAACGGACGATACATCGTAAGGTTGACCACACCGACCTTGAGCTTACGCGTCTCGCGCAGGTAATCGGCGACCGCCTCGGCCTGCACGATCATGCTGCCCTGGCCGAGGATCAGGTATTCGGCATCCTCGCATTTATAGCCGGAGACGCGTTGGTAACGGCGTCCGGTCAGTGCGTGGTACTCCGCCATCGCCTGCTCGGTGAGCTCGCGGATGTGGGCGAAGAAGTACGGGCGCTGGGCCGCGACCGCCTGCATGTAGGCATCCTGGTTCTGCACGCTGCCGGAGAGCATCGGGTTGTCGACGTCCCAGATCTCGGGCACGCGCCGGCGTTTCGGTCCGTAGATCATGCGTTGCGCCGGAGTCGGGCAGTCGATCAGGTCCGACGGCTTGCCGAGAAACTCCGCGACCAGCGCGCGCTCCGGGACCATCAACGGTTCGATCAGATGGGTGGTGAGAAAGCCGTCCTGCGCGACGGCCGCGGGCGTCAGCGACAGCTCGGCGATCTTGCGCCCGATCAGGTTGAGGTCGGCCGCCTCCTGCGCGCTCTTGGCGAAGATCTGGAAGAACCCGGTGTCGTCGATGCAGTGGTAGTCGTCGTGCCCGCAGTGCACGTTCAGGCTGGCCTTGGTGATCGCGCGGCAGCCGATGTTGAGCACATAGGGCAGGCGTTTGCCGACCGCCGCGTAGAGCGACTCGTGCATGAACGCGACGCCTTGCGCCGAGGAGAAGTTGGTCGCGCGCAGCCCGGTCATCGACATGCCGGCGGTGACCGCGGCGGCGGCGTGTTCGGATTCCGGCTCGATGAAGACCAGCGGCTTGTTCGAGATGTTGATGTGGCCTTTCGCCACTTCCTCGGCCCAGAACTCGCCCATCTGCGTCGATGGCGTGATCGGGTAGGCACCCGCGGCGTCCGAGGCCTCGCGCTCGCACATGATCACGGCCGCGTTGCCGTCCATCGCCATGCGCGTGCCGGGGTATTTGAACGACCGGGCGACTTCTTTCTTGGTACCAAACATCTCTCTCACCTCTTGATTCGCAGTCCCCCGCGTCACGGGGATGTTTCGCTCCGGATCAGCCCACCGGGAGCGTGTCCTTGCGCAGGATCGGTTTCGCCTTCGGACCTTTCTCAACCTGGCCGCGCGATTCCAGCCAGACGATCGCGCCGGTCGGACAGCGCTGGATGCTGACCTTGGAGGCCACCTCGTTCCTCGCGTAATCAACCACCGCGAGGTTGTGCCGCACATGAATCAGGCCCGCCGGAGAATCCACCACGCAGCGTTCGCAGGCGGTGCAGGCGACCTCGCATTCCGCCTCGGCGGCGTCGCCGAATTGCTCGTTCTTGCAGGCCACCCACAGCCGGTGGCTCACGCCATGCAGCTCGAAAAGGTTCTTTGGACAGACGTCGACGCAGTCGCCGCAGGCGGTGCAAAGATCCTCGTCGACGACCGGCAGGCCGAATGCGTTCATCGTGATCGCGTTGAAGGTGCAGACCTCGGCGCAATCCGCCAAACCCAGGCAGCCCCAGGCGCAGCCCTTGCCGCCGCCGGAGACGACCGCCGCGGCGCGACAGCTCTTGAGCCCGGCGTAGGTCGCCCGCATCCATGCGACGTGGCGGCCACCGGCGCAGGCCAGCCGCGCGACGCGCTTTTCGCGGTCGCCGAGCTCGACCCCGAGCACCGCCGCGATCGTGGTATTGCCTTCCTTGGAGTTGACCGTGCATTGGGCCGGCTCGACCGTGCCGGCAATGAGTTTTTCGGCGAAGATTCGGCACCCCGGTTCGCCGCAGGCACCGCAGTTCGCGTGCGGCAACAACTCGTCGACGGTGTCGATGCGCGGGTCTTCCCAGACGTACAGAAACCGGTTCGCGATCGCGAGCAGCGAAGCAAGCACGATCCCGAGCGCCGCCATCAGTCCGAGCGCCAGCGCCGTATCGGTGGTCAGTAGCGATTCAAGCATCGAGCCCATGTGACAGTCCGGTTAAAACCCTGCACGTAGTGGTTGTTTTTTGACCTTACGAGATGCGTGGTCGTTGTGGAAATCAATAATTTCAATCGTTACCATTGCGTGAGCCAATAATGAGCCTCGCGCAATGACTTCCGACGTTCACTACTACAAACAGACCCGTTACAAACTGCTGCGCACGTTCTGTTCGGTTGCGCAGAAAGAGAGCATCACCCAGGCGGCGACGGAGCTTTACATCAGCCAACCCACGGTTTCATTACAGATTCAGGCGCTGGAGCGGGAAATGGGGCAGACCCTGTTCGAGCGGCGCGGGCCGAGGATCAGGCTGACGCCGGAAGGACACGTGCTGTATCAACTGGTGCAACCCTTGACCGCCGGGTTCGACTCGCTGAAGGAATCGTTCGCAGCCAGTCTCGGCAAGATCGAGGAGGGCGAGCTCAGCATCGCCGCAGGGCAGTCGACCGGCTTGTATGTGTTGCCGCGCTATTTGCAGGACTTCAAACAACGCTTTCCGAAGATTCACTTGCGCTTGCACAACGTGACCGGGCAGGGCGGCATGAAAATGCTGCACGCCGACGACGTCGATCTCGCGATCGGACCGTTGTTGCAGGTGCCAGAAGGTATTGTCTACAAGCCGTTCATGAGCTTCGACTCGTTTCTGATCACGCCGCTCGACCACCCGCTCGCGGCGCTGGAAACCGTCTCGCTGGCGGACATCAGCCCCTATGGTTTGATTCTGCCACCGCGGAATCTCAGCACTTGGCGGATGGTCGATACGGTGTTCCGACAGCACAGCGTGCCGTACACGGTCGCGATGGAGGCAGGCGGCTGGGAGATCGTCAAGAAGTATGTCGAACTCGGGCTCGGCATTTCGTTGGTGACCGAAGTCTGTCTCAATGGCAACGAGCGCATACATAAGGTACCGCTGCGCCACCTGTTCCCGTCGCGTCACTATGGCGTGATCGTGCGCAAGGGCAAGTTCTTCACCCCGCAGGCGAAGGAATTCATTCGCATGTTTCGCGAGGACTTTTTCGACGACACCAGCGGCGAGACGCTGACGGGGCAGGGCAACTGACGCACCCGCGCGCGTCTCGCGCGTTTGGTCGCCGCGCCGCGCGGTCTAGCGCGCCGAGTTGAGATCGTCGGTGAAGGCTTTGCTGGTCACAACGTCGGCATAGGTGATGGTGTGCGGCGCGAGCTCGATCCGCTCATAGTGCGGCCGGACCGACTGGCTGGGGTCGAAAGCGTCGGGGCTGAAACTCTCGATCGCGAGAATCCGTCCGCCGGTGATCGTCACCGTGAAGCGGTGCCGCGTCGAGCCATCCACCGGACTTGTGTCGAACAGCTTGATGTCGCCGTCGATCCGGGCGTGGGTCGCCAGGGCTTGATACAGCTCCGGCGTGGTCTGGTCGATACGCTTGGTCAGACGCACCGGCAGGATCTGGCGGCGCGTTGAGATCCGATGCGTCACCGCGTCGGCGGTCGCGCGCGAACCGAAACCCACCTCCGCCAGCTCGATGTGATCGGCCGAGACATCGACCCCACCGAACGTTGCATGCGTGGTGTCGCCCGAGAGCGCGGTGCCGTTGACGTTCAGCGCGGCGTAACTCAGCAGGGCCATCGTCGTTTCCTCCGGGTTCTAGCTGGCTCGCGACGGGTCATGTGAACAATCCCCTCTAAACGCGAAACGGTTCGTCGCGGCGCCGATGGAAAAAAAGTATAGCAGTTCGGGAAATACCCGCCCCGTTTCGTGGATGCGGCGTTGGGCTTCTCGTTACCCTGACGGATGCCCATCGAAAAGATTCCCGGCGCTGAAAATATTCCTTTAAATCTATGAAATTCTGTTTCGACCGCGAATGTCGCCAACGCACGCCAGCCCACTCATACGACAGGAATTTCCAAGTCGAATGCGCTAGGATGCCGTTTTTGGCATCCGGGGAGCAGACGGCATGAATTCTCACCGTCGACCAGCGATTGGCGTCATGCTAGGCGTAGCCGCGATCGGGTTGATGGCTTGCCAGCCCGCGGTTGATGGCAACAAATCGAAAGCTGGCAAGATGAGCGCTGGCACGGAAGCCCTCACCTGCCCCTCGCATCGGTGGGGCAAGGCGAGCAATGGCGTCGAGGTCAATTACGACCACATCTTTTGCGGTGAGTTGAACAGCAAGGGGCGCGTCGTGGGTTTCCATTCACGCCCGCGAGGCAACGATCCGAACACCGTAGCCAATATGCGCGTCACCCAAAAGCCCAACAAGCAAGGGATTTATGCCGGGCAATGGGAATTGGTCGGCAACAAGGGCGGTGACAAATTCTCGACCTTTTTTCCTGACCATTGCACCCCAACCCAGGTGATCAATACCATCGGACATGCCGCCCGCAACCAACAAGCCTGCCCGAAAAGTGCGCCCGATTGGGCATGGTGCGGCCCTAGCGCGCCCAAAAAGGATGATTCGGAGGCTTACTGCCGCGGTGCCGATGGCACGAATTATCTTATCGCGGGCGCGTCTTCGTCGCGTGGCGGGGTCAATACCGCGTTTCCACTCCGCTAACCCGCTGCTTGAGGAGCGACACCCATGATGAATGAGTTGGAATGGCAGCAGTGGCGGCAACAAGGCGCGGGTCATGCGGCAGCGGCGGCCTTCTTGCTGCTGGACGTGCAAACCAACCTGGCCATGCTGGATATCTTGCAGGCAAGGCTGGACAAACTCAGGGCAGACCCCGACGCCGAGCCTTATGCCCTCAGTGGCAATAGCTATTTCGTCCAGCTAGGGCCACGACAGGTCTTGATCGAAGCGTTGTATGGCGATGATATCGAACCCGTGACGCTCGATCTGGATGATTTTCGCGATGCGCTCGGGTACTGGCGGGTTCGGATTGAGGCTGATGGCGACTTCGAATAGGCATTTGGGCGTTCGTCCATCGCGTTGATTGCCAGCCTTTCGGTTTGTCGCCGATGCTGATTGGTAAGGTGGTGGGTCGGTGAGCGCGACGGACTCAGGGGTGCAGCTAGAAGTAAGAACGCGCCATCTCGTATCCGGGTAGCCTGCCGAATTGATTTTAGTTAGCCGCCTTGAGTGCCAGGGACACACTCGCCACCAGCAATAACACGCCAATCAAACGGTTCATTTGCGCGTGGCTGAGGCCGGTGTGCACATGCTCGCCGAGCCAGAGTGCGCCCAGCATCAGCGGCAGCGCCCCCAGGGCGCTCCACCACACCGCTTGCGCCAGCAGTAAGCCGGCCAGAAAGAAGGTGGCGATACGCGTTGCCCCTTCGATGAAGAACAAGGCGGAAAATGCGGCTCGCAAGGCGGTTTTATCCGGGATGCGGTGATTCAGGTAGATCACATAGGGCGGGCCGCCCGTGCCGAACAGCCCGCCGATTGTTCCGCCGGTCAGCGATGCCGGAATGGCCCACCACCGCGAGACGGGCTTCGCGCCTTTTAAGTTCAACAGACTGCGGATGGCGAAAAGGAAAATGAAGGTCGCCAACGTCAGCAGCATGGGCGTCATGGGCAGCTTGACCAGTAATTGCGTGCCGACAATCACGCCGACGAGGCTGAAAGGGATCAATATCCCAACTTCCTTCCACTCCACATGCTTGAAGTCCACCCCGCCCAGGATCAGGGAGGCGGTGAAATCCAGCAGCAAAATCAGCGGTACGACGTAGGTGAGTGGCAGGAACAGCGCCAGCAACGGCACGGCGATCAATCCTGATCCGAATCCGGCGATGCCGCGAATGAAATAGGCCAGCAGCACAATCGCGGCGGCGGTGGCGTATTGCCAAGGTTCCATCATGTGTTCGTGGCTGAAACGGTTGCCGATGGTAACACGCTGAGCGGCGTCGCCCCGGGGATCAGCGATGCCATCGTTCACGCGTTTGACACCGTCAAACCACGAGAGGTTACGGCGGTCGTCCGCGAGAATGGCGTTCATGAGACCGTCCGCCGTAACGTAGGTGCTCGTTCGGCGAGGCTATGCCTCTGCGGTCGGGTCATGCGTTCCACGCGGACACCCGTCCACGGCATCGCGATTTTCCTGGAACCGGTCGCGATCCTCGCTCAGCGTTGTTCGCGATAATCGATTCGCCGGTTTGGCGACTGTCAAATGGCTGAAACGTTGCGCGCCTATCATGCGCGAAAGCCCACGAGTTGGGCTGTGTGTCTCAATACAATCGTCACCGATAGGAGCACCCATGAGCAGCAATCTACATCCCGACGGCAAGCTGAATCCGAGCAACAGCGTCAGCAATCGTTCCGGCAATGAATCCATTCTCGATGTGATCGAACAACGTCAGCTGAGCCGGCGCGGTTTCCTGAAGACCACCGCCGGCGCGGCGGCGATGACCGTATTTGGCGCCAGCGCGGTCGATGTCGTGACGAACGAGGCCGAGGCCGGTCGTCCGAAAAATGGCATGGCGCGGATCGGGTTCACCGCGGTGGCCGCCAATGTGGTGCCGATGACCGACGCGGTGACGGTACCGCACGGCTATTCCGCGCGGACCTTGATCGCCTGGGGTGATTCCCTGAGCATGGCGCCGCACTGGGATCCGGCCGGTGCGATGGACGAGGCGACGCAGTTGCGCACCTATGGTTCGCACACGGACGGGATGCATTATTTCCCGTTCCGCGGTCGGGTTGGTAATCAACTCGGATTGCTGGTGACCAACAGCGAATACTGCGATCCGTCGTTGGTCAACAATGTGGTGCCCGCGGCCAATTATCCAACCGCGCCGCTGACGCTGGAGATGGTGCGCGCGCAACAAGCGGCGCATGGCGTTAACGTCGTCACCGTGGGCAAGGGCCTGTTCGGCAATCAGCTCGGGATCTGGGAAGTGGTTCGGCAGTCGCCGTTCAACCGCCGCATCACCGGCAACACGCCTTGTGCGATCCGCGGTCCCGCCGCCGGTCACGATCTGATGAAATCAATCCGCTTCGACATCTCGACCGCGACACCCATCGGCAAGAATGACGGTTACAGCGCGAATGGCACGCTCAATAACTGCGCGCATGGTTACACGCCCTGGGGCACGTATCTGACTTGCGAGGAAAACTGGAACGGCTATTTCGCGGCGCCGACGCAAGGCGCGGAAATCAACCCGGATCTGTTCGACCAGAAGGCCGAGATTCTCAACGGTCAATCGCGTTACGGCATCAGCAAGACCGGCTTCGGTTATCGCTGGCACGAGGCCGATCCGCGGTTCAATGCTGATACCAACCCGCTCGAACCCAATCTGTTTGGCTGGGTCGTCGAGATCGATCCGTTTGATCCGCAGAGCGATCCGGTCAAGCGCACGGCGATGGGCCGCTTTAAGCACGAGAGTGCGCAGGTAGTGGTTGATAAGCACGATCACGTGGCGTTCTACATGGGTGACGACGAGCGCAACGAGTATGTCTATAAGTTCGTCTGTGATCGCCGTTTGACCCGCCGTAATCCAGCCGCCAACCGCGACATGCTTGATCATGGCGCGCTCTACGTGGCCAGGTTCAATGCCGATGGCACCGGTGAGTGGCTGCCGCTGGTCTGGGGGCAGAATGGTTTGACGGCCGAAAACGGCTTTGGCAGTCAGGCCGAGGTGTTGATCAAGACCCGTCAGGCCGCCGATTTCGTCGGTGCGACGATGATGGACCGCCCGGAGTGGACCGCGGCCCATCCTGAAACGGGCGAGGTCTATCTAACCCTGACCAATAATAGCCGTCGTGGCAACACGCCGGCTTCGAGCAACAAGGCCGATGGCACGAGCAACGCGGCCAGCGCCAATCCGGCGGTGGATGCGGCGAATCCGCGCCCCGACAACGACTTCGGGCACATTCTGCGCTGGCGCGAGGCGCACGGTAGCGTGATGTCCACGCACTTCGAGTGGGACATCTTCGCGCAGTGCGGCGACAAGTCGACGGCCAAGACCCTGGGCGCAAGCTATGACCCCGCGGGCCACGATGGCTACGTCGGCAATATCAACGGCGACGATTACGGCGCGCCGGACGGGCTCTGGTTTGACCAGGACGGCCGGCTCTGGATTCAGACCGACCAGCAAGGCGACGCGACTGGAGATTGGGTCAATATCGGCGGCAACGTCATGATGTGCGCGGACATTGAGACTGGCGAGACCAAGCGCTTTCTGACCAGTCCGCGCAATTGCGAGGTGACCGGAGTGGTTTCAACGCCCGACGGTAAAACCATGTTCGTGGGCATTCAGCATCCGGGCGAGGACTGGAAAACCAGCCCCACGGATAACTCCACGTGGCCTGATAGCGGCGTCAACGGTCCGACGACCTATAAAGGCGTCGTACCGGCCAAGCCGCGTTCCGGCGTGGTCGTGATTACCAAGGATGACGGCGGCGTGGTCGGCAGCTGACGCGATTGACGTTTACGCGTCGACTGTCGGACCTTCCTGTAGGTTGGGGTGAGCTTGCGAACCCCAACGATGCGATTCAACCTTGTGGGATAGTTGGGGTGCCTTCGTCACCCCAACGAACTACCCTGCCCGGAGTGTCGATCATCCTCCGGAACAGCTTCATCGCGGTAAACGTCAGTGATCGCCGCCGAGTGCGCGCCATTTGCGGCCATCGCGCGCGAGCAATTCATCGGCGCTGGCCGGGCCCCAGGAGCCCGCGGCGTAGTTCGGGAAGTCGCGCGGTGGCAACACGCTCCACACGTCCTGAATCGGCTCGACCAGGCCCCAGCTCGCTTCTATGTTGTCCGCGTCCTTGAACAGGGTCGCGTCGCCGTTCATGCAGTCGTAAATCAGCGTTTCATATCCGGTGGACGGTGGATCGCCGAAATAGTCGCTGTAGGCGAAGTTCATCCGCACCTTGCCAAGCCGAACGCGCGGCCCGGGAATTTTCGCGCCGAAACTGAACTCGACGCCCTCGTCCGGTTGTAGGCGCAGGGTCAGGGTGTTGTTGCGCATGTATTCAACCGAGGTCTTGCGGAACATTTGCACCGGCGCGCGCTGGTAGCGGATCGCGATTTCGGAATACTGCGCGGGCAGGCGTTTGCCGGTGCGCAGGTAAAACGGCACACCGGCCCAGCGCCAGTTATCGATCATCAGTTTCAGCGCGACGTAGGTCTCGGTGCGCGAATTCGGTGCCACGTCTTGTGATTCGCGGTAGGCGGAAATCGCGCGTCCGTGCGGGTCGCGGCCGCTACCATATTGGCCGCGAACGGTGTTGGTGAGCACATCCTCTGGCGCGAGCGGTTGGATCGAACGCATCACCTTCAACATTTCCTCGCGCACCGCGTTGGCCTCGAACGACGCGGGCGGTTCCATCGCGATCAATTGCAGCAGCACGAACAAATGATTCGGCAGCATATCGCGCAACGCGCCCGCCTGATCGTAATAGCCGCCGCGGTGTTCCACGCCGACCGACTCCGCGACCGTGATCTGCACATGGTCGACGTAGCGGTGATTCCACATCGGCTCGGTAAACGAATTCGCGAAGCGCAGCACCATGATGTTCTGCACCGTTTCCTTGCCGAGGTAGTGATCGATGCGAAAGATCTGACGCTCGTCGAGCCACTGGTGCAGATCGCGGTTGAGTTGTTTCGCCGATGCGAGATCGTGACCGAAGGGCTTTTCGATCACCACCCGCCGCCATTTTCCCGGCCCTTCATTGCTCAAACCCGATGCGGCTAGACGGCGTGAGATTTCGCAGAAAAAGCGCGGCGGCGTGGCGAGATAAAACAGGTAGTTGCCCGGCCCGCCTACCTCGGCGGTCACGGTCTGCAGCAAGGCATCGAGTCGCGCGTAGGCGCCATCGTCGGAAAAATCGCCTTGATGGTAAAAGAGACGCTGTTCCAGCCACTGCCAAGCGGCGTCGTCATGGCCGCCGGTGATATGTTCGCGTACCGACGGGCGAATTTCATCGCGGAAGGCCTGATGGTCGTGGTCCTGCCGATCCACGACGACGACACCGAAATGCTCCGCGAGCAGGCCGCTCAAATGCAGGTGATACAGTGACGGCAGCAGTTTGCGCCGGGTCAGGTCGCCGCCGCCGCCAAAAATCACCATCACGCAGGGCGGGGCGCTGGGCGCCTGGGTATCCGCGAGCGGGGCGAGATCAGGACTGCTTTTCATGGTGACCTCCGAACTGAAACCGCATCGCGGATAAGACGCGGTCGCCAAAATCGGCTTCGCCACGTGAGCTGAAGCGGTTGAACAGCGCGGCCGTCAGCACATGCGCCGGCACGCCACTCTCGATCGCCGCGATACTCGTCCAGCGGCCTTCGCCGGAATCCGAAACGCGTCCTGAGAAAGACTGCAAGGCCGGATCCTGTTGCAGCGAAATCGCGGTCAGATCGAGCAGCCACGACGCAACGACGCTGCCGCGTCGCCATAATTCGGTAATGTCGGCGACATTGAGGTCGTAGCTGAAATCGCGCGGATCGCGCAGCGGCGTGGTCTCGGCGTCGACGGCGTGTTGTCGCTGACCCACATCGGCGTGGCGTAACAGGTTGAGCCCTTCGGCGTAGGCTGCCATCAGTCCATATTCGATGCCGTTGTGCACCATTTTTACGAAATGACCAGCGCCGGCGGGGCCGCAATGCAGCCAGCCTTCCTCGGCTGGAGCCGGGTCGCCGGTGCGGCCGGGCGTGCGCTCGATTTCACCCAGTCCCGGCGCGAGCGCGCGAAAAATGGGGGTGAGTCGTTCCACGCTCGGCGTATCGCCGCCGATCATCAGGCAATACCCGCGTTCGAGCCCCCACACACCGCCGCTTGTGCCGACATCGAGATAGGTCACGCCGCGCGCGGCGAGCGCATCGGCCCGGCGGATATCGTCCTTGTAGTAACTGTTGCCGCCGTCGATCAGCGTGTCACCGGGCTCCAGCAGCGGCAGCAAGGTCTCGATGAGCGGATCGACCACGCCCGCTGGCACCATCAGCCAGACCGTGCGCGGCGTGTCCAGCGCCGCGACGAACGCCGTGAGTTCCGTGTGCCCGCGCATGCCTTCCGCCGCGAGACCCGCCACCGCGTCGGGGTCGGGCGCATAGCCGACGCACTCATGCCCCGCGCGCAACAGACGGCGGACCATGTTGCCACCCATTCTTCCCAATCCAATCATGCCGATTTGCATACCGTTCTTACTCCTTAAATCCGGTTGAAGAATGCCGGCCCCCGCGAGCCCAGTGCGGGCGAGCCAAGAGGCGCGCGGTCACGATGCGGTTTTCCACCGCGTGGCACAAGTGAAAGTTTTGTTGGCGCGGTAAATGCGCGCTGGGGCTCACATCCAGCGCCGCACACTGGCCGAGTAGGTCGCGTACTGCTCACCAAACAGCACATGCAATACCCGTTCCTCCGGAATTATCTGGAAGCGGGTGACATACAGCACGTAAACGACCGGACCCGCGAGCGCGAGTGGCGCCGAAAGATAGATGGCCCAGGCCAGCAGGAGGAAGAACAAGCCAACGTACATGGGATTTCGGGTGATTCGGTACACGCCAGCGGTGACCAACGCGGTCGCCCGCTGTGGCGTCAGCGGATTGACGGTTGTTCGCGAGGCACGAAATGCCAGCAAGCCCAACAGGTCGAACGCCAAACCTATAACCACCAACCCGGCGACCGCGGCAAATCTTGCCGTCAAATCTACCGCCAACATTGGGCCGACGGGTGCGGCCAGCCACATCGCCAGACCCACCAACGCCCCGACGATCGGGGGCGGAATCTTGTGCTCCAACCACTGCATGAGACGAGTCCGAGGGTGCCTAGCGTTGAACGTGAGTAATCGCGATGTTAAGCATCGATGCGGAAAAAAGTAAGGCCGGCACGCCTTGTCAATTAGCCACCGTCGCCGCCAGTGTCCGCAGCAAGGGCCTGAGCGAATGCAGCGCGCCGGTGGCGTGGAAGCGACGGATGACCGGTTTCGGCAGTGAGCGGTTGACGCTGTCCGGCGGGAGTCGCGACCACAATGTTTGGAGCAGCTCGGTGAGTTGATCGACTTGGGTGGTCTCGTCGGTGAGCAGCACGACCTTGGCGAGCGATACTTCGGCGAGGAGCAGTCCGAGTTCGAATTCGCAGCCGAGGTTGTTCTTGCCGAATCCGCGCAGGTCCATCAACACCGCGTCGCTGCGACGGGCGAGCGCGCGCACCGTGGCGCGCCAGGTGTTGTCGTAGCAGAAGAACTCGTTGACGCGGTAGCGGCCATCGGGGTCCGGGCGTGCGTCAAAGCGCTCCAGTCGGTTACGCAGGTCCTCGTCGCTGGCGACGAACAGGCCGCGCATTCGCAGCCCCCAGAACTGTATAAGTTCGTCGGGTTCGAGATTGGTCGCCGCGAGGTCGGGCGCGCCGATCAGGCTGATCGGGCCGGCGTTGCGCCAGCGCTGGCTGAGCTGATCGAGCAACCGCCGGCTGCGGCGGCGATGCCCGAACACGCGCAGCAGTAGCAGCGATGCCGGGCGCGCTTGCGTTGCCGCCGGGCGTTGCAGGGTGCGGCTCAACCATTTGTAGGCGAGGTAGGCGAACACGAAACTCGCGCTCGCGCCCTGCGTGGAGTCAAGCTGGATCACCATGTCGATCAGCGTGATCACCAGCCACCAACTGTCGAGCGTGAGCGACTGGTCGCTGATGCGCTTGTCGCGGTAGCGCGCCGCGATGCGACGCAGCAGCCACCACGCACCGCCGAGCATGGCGGCGACCAGCGTTCCCAGCACGATCCAGCGATAGTCGAGCCACAGGCTGACGTCGTTCAGCGCTAGCGCAAGACAGCCGAGCCCCTGCGTCGCCAGCAGCCAGGCGGCGACCAGCGCGATCGCGACGAGGTAAGCCAGCAGGCCGACTGAGCGCCATGCCCGATTGCTCAGCACCCACAGCAGCAGCGTCGGCGGCCCCATCCAGATCAGCCAGACCAGCGCCAGGCTCTCGCCACCGGCCTCGCGCAGCCCGAGCGCCGACAAGGCGAAGTCGAACACGAGCACGAGCGTGAAGTAGCCGATCATCCACGCCCACTTTGCGCGGTTGTCGTTGACGCTTGTCAGTAGCAGCGTCGGGATCACCGGCCACGCATACAGCAGCCACACCGCGAACACCCGCAGCGGTGTCAACTCGATATCGCCGAAGACGAAAGTCAGCACCGTCGCGATCAGCGCATGCGCAAGCCCCGCGACCGCGTAGGCGAACCCCGCGCGTCGAACGCCGTGCGCGGTGAATCGCTCCAGTGGCGCGGACGTGGGCGCGGCGGAATCGCCGACAGTCTCGATCTGGAGCAGGGCGGTCGGCGCGGTCGTCCCGGCGCGGCGTGCCGGCTCCGCGGACACCGAACCGCCCGCCGACACCTGACGCATCACCCGCGCGACTTGCCGGCGATACAGAACGACCGTCAACCACGTCAGCAGCACCGCGATCGGCAACGCCGCCAGCAATATGAACGCCGCCACGCCGCCTAATGTCGTCGCGCACTCGGCGGGGAACGAAAAGGATGCGGGCTCGTCGTAGGGCATGATTAAAGGAAGATAGACCAACGGCGTCGATGCCGTGCGCCGCATCGGCGTTGTCGAAGAAATAAACCTTGGGCGGCTTGAGCACCGCGCGGGCGACGGCGGTGGTGTAGGGCATGACGCGGAACAGCACATACATGCGTTCCAGCGCTTCGAGCCACGACTTCGCGGTTAGCGGCGCGACCTGAAAATCTTGCGCCAGGTTCGAAATCACCACCATGCCGCCGACCCGCGCGCGGGTCATCGGTAAGAAACGGCTCCGGGAAACCGCCCACCGTCATCAAACGCCGGAAAGCGTCCTGGGTTTCGATTCCCTCGGGCAGCGATGCCAATTGGAGAGGTGCAGTCGAATTCGATCAAGAAGCCTTCGGCGAGCGGATGGGGTTGGGGTGACGAAGGCGCCCCAACGTTTTCGCGTCGTTTAATCGCAATGCGGGCGTTCCCGGACTCCCGCCAACGGGTCACCTCTGTCACGGCGACGTACGCGCCGATATCGCGCCCTCAAGGCATCGCTTTGGCGATGATTTCCTTCATTTGGGCAACGGAGTATCCGCGCAGGGTTTCCATTCGGACATTGCCGAGCGAGCCGAGTTTGACGAGCAAGGCGGCGGCTGCTTCCTCGGGTCCTTCGGTGATGATGACCATGTCGTATTCGCCCATGGTGTAGTAAGCGCCTTTGACGGCAACGCCGACTTTTTCCGCCATCGCGGCGAAGGCTTCGAAGCGTTGCGGCGATTCCTTGATGTTGCGGGCGCCTTGGTCCGTGAGATTGATCAGCGTGATAAACGTGGCCATGACAGTGGTCTCCGGGGACGGATGCGTTGCGGTGTCCATCTCGTGGGGCGTTTCGGCATGCGCCACGAGGTGGCTTGATTCGCTCGGTGCGAAAGTCTCTTTTGGACGGGTCGAAACAGGGCTTCCGTGTTTCGACGTCGGTGCGATTGAGTGCGGGAACGATCGGAAATACCGGCTATTCAGACTGTAGTTCGCGGCGGACGGCGGTGGCACAAGGCATTGGACTTTGTGGGGTAGGCGTTACGTGCGATCCGCGTCGTTTGCGTGTTTTCGGGAATCAATCGGCAAGGCGCCTCGCGCGACCGCGCTTGAGCGGTGGGGCCCGAGTCTCTATGATCGGGCGCTATATGAGCGCCGCGCGTCAACAACTCTCTGTTTTGAAACGGCCGAATTGGCAGCACTGGATCGTGCTGTTGTTGTTCGTGTTCGCGCAGACGGCGGCGCTGCTGCACGCGGAAGTCCATGAGTTTCATGAGCACGACGCCAGTTGTGCTGTTTACGCGGTGGTCGAGCATCAGACGCCGCAGGTCGTTCCTCCGATTGCCCTGCCATCGCCGGGCTACCGCCATCTGACCGTCACGGTCCCTATGCCCGCTTGGGTGTCGTTCTCGCGAGCCCGGATTTATTGGGCGCGCGCGCCTCCTCGTCTGTCTGCGTAGAGTTCTCGAAACAACCCTGTCTCGGCTCGGCGCTGGCTAGTGCCTGACGCCTGATCGTTGGCTTCCGCGCGTCTCTAGTGGCCTAGGTCCGGTTAGGACTGAATCTCATGGGCGCGGCGGGTGTCGGCGTGGGGTCGGTTGTTTCTCACAGCTTTTCTAGGCACACAGACCGACCGGGAAATCCCTTTTGCGTTCCCGGTGGGTGTTCGGCGCCTGTCGCTCCGTCGAGGGCAGGCGCCTGAATTAAGAGGAGTATTTACGATGACACCTAATCTCAAGAAATCCTTGCGCGCTTCTTTGTTGCTTGCCTGCGGTGCGGTGCTCGGTGCGTGTTCCAGTAGTTCGAGTGACGACGCCGCCGCTAGTTCGAGTGACGACGCCGCCGCCGGTGGCTCGGCGTCCGTCGACATGCCCGAAGGTTTGTCGCTGGTGCTGTTGAACGCCAGCACCGGAGCGTATTACCTATTCGACGCCGAGACCGAAACGCGGACCGACCTCAATGACTTGGCGCAACGCAGCCAGGACAGCGCGGTGCAGAAGCTGCTCATTTCGGACACCTCGACGATAGGCCATTTTTTCTCCTGGCCGGATTTCCGCGTGGCTAACGGTCAGGAAATGTTGGATGACAAGTATCTGCTGATGAAACCGGGCTACATCCCGGGTAGCGAGATCAGCGCGGATAAGTTCGTTCAGTTGGCGCATTTTCACGACGCGACCCTCGCTGCGCACAGTGCTGATGAGTTTGCCAATCCCGAACCCGGAAGCAGCCGAGCCGCCGGCATGGCGAGACTCAACAGTCACGTCAGCGAGCAGGCGGAACTGGTCGCCGAGTTGGCGGCGGTGTTGCCCGCGGGCGAAACACTGTGCCGCGCCTTTGTTGATCCCTATGTGAAATTCGAGCACGAGCAGGAGCCGGCCGGAGAAGGGGCAGCGGAGCATGAGCACGGTGATCTGGTTCACATGGCGTTGACCACCTCCGGACGCATGCATTTCTTCGCCGAGGGCGACGCCGGTCTCGCGCCCACGCAGGGCTTCGTGAAACTGGACAACGTCACCTTCATCGAAAACTGCGATCGAACCACCATCGCGCACGCGAGTGAGGATGGGGTGCTGGTGTTCGTGCCCGATACCCAGCGGATCTATTTGGTGGATTCGCACGGCGGTGATTATCACCAGCATTCCACCTGGCCCATTTCCGCGATTCTGCCGCGAGGCGTGCGCGCGGACTTGGTCGCGGTGATGGGCGCTGGTGCCGACCACGACCATTAACCCTCCGATCCGTTCCATCCGCCCCGGCACGACCTCGTGCCGGGGCACCTTGAGACGAGCACTATGATCAGAACAGGTTTTTTTGCACTCGGGCTTTCGCTGGCCTCCAGTGCCGCCGCGGAGACCACCGTGCTGGAGGCGATCACGGTGGAAGGCAGCGCGGTGGAAAGCGGCGCGCAACAGGTCGAAACCCAACGGCTGCAAAGAGGCGCCGGAAATGAAACCCTCGGCGGTTACCTCGATGCGCTGCCGAACGTGGATTCGGCGAGCTACGGTGAAGCGGTGGGCCGCCCCGTGGTGCGTGGCATGAGTGGCTACCGGGTCAAGATTCTGCAAAATGACAACGAACTCTCGGATCTCTCCGCGATGAGTCAGGACCATGCCGTGGCGATCGCGCCTCGCGCGGCGGAGCGGATCGAGCTGCTCAAAGGCCCGGCCTCGCTGTTGTACGCGGCCCGGGCAGGGGGCGTCATTCGCATTCAAGACGCGCTCGACGCGCCGTTTCCGAAGGCGGGCTTGCAGGGCAAGATCAGTGGAGACTGGCGCCCCGACCCCGAGAGTCATGGACTTGATGGCCAATTGACAATGGCCAACGCGCATTGGGCACTGAACCTGGGCGGCTTGCATCAGCAGGCCGATGCCTACAAGGCGGGCAACGGCGACCTCGTTCCGGATTCCGACCTGCGGACCGAGCAGGGACAATTCGGTCTCGGCTGGCGTCCAAACAAACGTAGTGAATGGCAGCTCAATACCACCCGACTCGAAAAGGACTACGGCATCCCCAACGAAACCGACGCGGTCACGCGCATCAACCTGGAGCGGGAGGACGTTGGGGCCAAACTTCGGTATCAGCCCTCGGCGCCGTGGCTAGACTTGGTCACCGTCGACGTGTTGCAGAGCGACTATCTGCATGACGAAACCGAAGGCGGGCGCAAGGATGGGTTGTTTGGACAGAAGCAGCTCAGTGGCGCCGTGAATCTGTCGTGGGCGACCGATCGCTGGCTCGGTGACACCCGTTTGCTACTGGCGGACAGTGAACTGCGGGTCTGCCATGAGCACGGCGGTTGCGACCGGTTCGACGTGGCCACGCGAAGCGGGGGGCCACTGGGTGAATCGGTCGCGCAGTATCTTGAAAGTGCCGGTTTGCCCTACAGTCACGGCCATCCCATGCCCGATTCCGATAGCCGGGTCGTGCAGCTTTCCACGCTGCTGCAAACGGAACTCCAGTCACGGCGCGAGTTCAGCATGGGCCTCAACTGGGAGCGACGCGAGCTGGAGCTCGATCCCGGCAATATTCAGGAGCAATGGGTCTATCCGCCCTCGCTCGATCCCGGCTACTACGCCGGCAGGGAAGACGACGCGTTCAGTCTCTCGCTGGGTTTGACGCAGGCGGCCAGGAATCGGAGCCCCGGCTGGGATCTCAGCCTGAGCTATCTGGAACGCATACCCAGTGTCGATGAGTTGTACTGGAACGGTTTCCACCACGCGACCGACAGCTACATTTTCGGCAACCCCGATCTCGCCAAGGAAAAAAGCCTCAACCTCGATGTGGATGTCAGCTGGGAGTTGGACCGGCAGCGGATCCAGCTTTCCGCGTTCCACTATCGCTTCGACGACTATATCTACCAAGAGACAGGTTTTGCGCCCAACGGCGCTCCGCTGGTCGACCCGTTTCACCTCAGCGACGTGTGGTTCACCCGCCATGCGGACGCGAATTTCACCGGCGGTGCGCTGCGCTACGAAAACAGCATGACTCAATTTCGCGGCGTGCCTGTGACCTTTTGGGGTCAGGTGGATGTAGTGGACGCGCGCAAGCGCGCCGGCGGCGCGTTACCGCGCACCTCGCCCCTGAACAGTGAAATTGGCGTCCGTTATGAGCCAAGCAGCTGGTCGATCAATGCGTCGTTCAAGCGCGTGAACGCGGCAACTAAGCTAGCCGAGCGTGAATCGAGCACGCCCGGTTATGACTGGCTCTCGTTGTCTCTGGAGCGGACCTGGGAAAAAGCCGCTTACGAAGTGCAATGGTGGCTCAAGGGCGAGAACTTGCAGGATTCGCTGGCGTTCAACCATTTGTCGTTTCTCAAGGCCACCGCGCCGCTGCCCGGCCGACAGATCACGACCGGATTGGAGTTGAAATTCTAGGCACTCCGTCGCGAGGTTGTGTCGGTGGAGACTCGGCGGTGGAGCCAAATGTCATACTCCATCCGCTGACCTGGGTGTAACGACGTCAAGCGGGCTGATTTTCGCGTCGTCCTACGGGACCGCATCGACGCGCGTTGGTAAGCGTGTAGACCCCTTCGGTTGATAAATCCTTACGCCGGGCAGCGTATTTATCCAACGGGGTGTAACGCTGCGTATTGCGCTTCGAAACCAACAAGCGCAGGAGTTCCAGCATGAAATCGGTACATCGAGTTGTTTCTTTCGCCTCTACCCCATTCGCTGTCGTGGCGGGTGCGGGGCAGTTCCGCGGCCGCCCAGGCAAGCGAGTGCCTTGGGCCCTGGCCGCGCTGGGAGCGCCGTTCTTGCTCGCGGGGTGCTTCGATAACGACAATGACTCGGCCAGTCGCGATGTGGCTCGCGAGAACATTGTCGCGGCTGCGGGCGGGATGATCACGTCTGCGGACCAGAGGTTTTCGGTGTTCATTCCGCCCGGAGCACTGAACACGGATACCGTCGTGACAATTACCCCGAGAGACGTCGCGAGTCCGGATGGCGTGATGACTTCGGCGGGTGCCGCCTACGCGCTGGATTTTGAGTCCGACGTTTCGCTGGCCATGCCGATGCGCCTTGAGTTCGAGCTCCAGAACGGACCGACCCATCCGCAACTGGGTGAGTCGGCGATTTTAGAGGGGAATCAATGGCAACGGGTCTCAAGCAACTTCTTTCGGTTATCGACCAACACGGTGGTCTCGTTGGCCTCGACCGAAGGCGTGTACCGGCCGGTTTTGCGTGCATTGCAGGCTGAAAGTGGTGATGGCGTAACGCGCGGACAAGGCATTTTCCTCGACGAGACGTTTGGTAACGAGGCATTTTTTGGCGACACGCTTGGCTTGCACACGGTGTTGAATGGACTTTCGCCAGCCGACGCCGTAGCGGCAGGAGTCCAGGTCGATTTGGCAAAAGTCCCGCAAGGCATCGCCAACGTTATGCTTGGCAATGATTTTGCGGCCAAACAGGCGGCGCTCGGGAATCCGGCGGTCACGCAGGCATTGTTGAAGGCGGATGCGGTGGTCGGCGTGAAGGCCAGGTTCGCCGACGCCGAGAGCACGACGCTGACCTCGGCCGGAATTACCTGTGCGTTGTGCCATGTCAACGTCGAACCCACCGAATTCGAAATCTCCCCAGGGGTTTTGACGCCGCTGCCCATTGGAGCGCTTAAGCTCGATGGTCAGCCGAACCTGCGCATGGACGCGGGCGCGATTCTCGCGGCAACGCCGTTCGCGACCTCCGCAGGCCCACCCACGATCGCGTTCTTGCAGAGCTTCGGCCCGGGTCGGTTCGATGTACGGGCCTTGCCGGGTAATCCACTGGAGGACAATGTTCCCAATCCCACCAGTTTCCCGCCGCTATGGAACTTTCCCGATTTGACCGCGCAGGGCTATGCCTTCAACTGGGACGGGCTGTTTCGCAGCAGCGGTGACCCGGAACTGTCGCTCGCGAGTCAGGCCGAGGCGGTTTACGACCTCGTGATGCATGCCAATGGCGCGTTCGGAACCAGCACCGGCACGTTTCCACCGCAGTTGAGCGTTGCGCCGCCCGAGGCGTTGGTGGCCGTACTCGTCGATGCGGAAGCGGCAGAGCCCGGCAACGTCATCACTCAACAAGCGCTGCGCGACGTGCAAGCGTTCCAGCGCAGCCTTGTCAGCCCCGCGCCTCAGGCGTTCGACGAAGCAGTGGCGGAACAGGGTTTCGAGCTCTTCAACGGCAAGGCGCAGTGTGCCGGTTGTCATCGTACCGCCGAATTCACAGGTCCCGTCGTTAGCGCGAACATCACCCTGAGCAAGCCGGCGGGGGGTCTCGAAGGCGGTATCAAGACTCCGGGTTTGCGCGGTATCAGCGCCACGGCGCCGTACTTTCACGATGGCAGCGCTGGGACGCTCGATGAGGTGATGGATATTTACTCCGGGCGTATTGTCAATGCACTGAGCGATTCCGAGAAAGCCGCGGTTGTGGAATACATGAAATCGCTATAGTTCAGAACCGTGGGCCCAGCGAGAGGCTGCACCCAGGGTCGGCCTCTCGCCTTCGAACCTAATCAAGCGAGGGTTTATGGCGCTTGCCAAAGGACACGCGAGTCGTGCAGGTTTAAATGCTGAAAAGGCGCCGTTGAATATACTTGAGAACTTAACCAACGCAGCCACGGGTCGCCTTTCGCTGGTGGAAACTCAAGAAGACTTGATCGCATTGATCCGGGACATGGCCGCCGGTGAGCGTCAGGCCCTGACCGCTCTATATGATCGAACCATACATCGCGTGTATGCATTGGCGCTACGCATTACCAACCGACCGAGTCTCGCGGAAGAAGTGGTCAATGATGTTTATATGCAGGCTTGGCGGCAAGCGCGCGCCTACGATGCCGAGCGTGCCGCGCCGACCAGCTGGCTGATGTTGTTGTGCCGTTCCCGCGCCATCGATGCGCTACGCCAGCACAACGTGCACCAGGGGCGGATGGTCGAGCACACGCACGAGCCCGAGGATCTTGCCACCTCTGGGCCGCAAGCACACACCCAAGATCATCAGCAACGCGATATCGTTGGCGCCGCGCTGCAACGTTTGAGCCCGACACAACGGCAGGTGATCGAATTGGCATTTTACCGGGGTTATAGTCACTCGGAGATTTCTGAATACCTGGACATGCCATTAGGCTCCGTGAAAGCAATGCTCCGACGCGCGCAAGAAACGCTGAGGGAACTATTGGCGGGTAAACAGGCTGAACGATCCTTTGGACCGGTGGAGCACTAGGGCATGACCGATACATCGAGCCCCCTCGACAACGACATCCTCGACGCGCTAGCGGACGGAGTCGGTGCGCCGGATCTGCCCTGCGGCCTGGTCGACAAAATGCGTCACCGGCTCGAGCAAACCCTGGCGCTTGAACTCGCCGGTGCCTTGCCGGGCTTTGTCACGATCCGCCGCGACGAAGGCGAGTGGATCGAGGCCGCGCCTGGAGGCTGGATAAAAATTCTCAACACCGATGAATCCACCGGCGCGATCACCTACCTGGCCAAACTCAGTCCGGGATTCTCACTACCCGCGCACCCACATGCCGTCGGCGAGGAGTGCTTGATGCTCGAGGGTGATCTGCGACTGGGCGATGTGATACTCAAGGCAGGCGATTTTCATTACGCGCCACCGGGCTTAACCCATGGCCGACTTAAAACTGAAGGCGGAGCGCTGGTATTGCTAAGAGGCAAACTGCCGGTGTGAGCGGGTCGCTTGGGCTGGGCGTTACCGTATGGAGGCGTTGATTCGTAGTGGCAAAAGTGCAGACCTGACCCCATTCGTTGGTCCTGCCCGCCCATTTTTTCGTACGACTAGGCCGCTTGAGAAGCCGATTTGGCGAGAATCAGGGATTTGAGTTTTTTGGCGGCGAGCCAGGGCAGGAGGCGGCCCTTGGCGCGGTAGCCCACCCATTGGACGGTATCGCGTCGTCCCTTGCCCCATTGAAGTTTGTAACGCTGCGGCCCGCTGCTTTCGCGCATGCCGAGCAGGTCGTACTCTTTGTAGCCGCATCCGAATAGGCGACCAATCACCTCGGCCAGCAGGACAATTCCGGGTGAGAAATCGGCGAAAGCGGGGTTGTAGATCGTATGCCGCATGTAGGCGACATCCCGATGGTAAAAATTCATCACGCAGGCGACGTCGGTCGCATTGCCTTTAAGAAAGTAGAATTCGACCTCGCCGGTTTGTGCTAGATGAGCGATGACGCCGCCATAGAATGCGAGATGGGATTCGGATTGGCCAGCCGCGACACCGGCATCGATCTTCCAGCCCAGTCGCTCCAGATCGACGAAGCGTCCGAGCGCGTTTTGCATCTGCTCGGGCGTCGAAACACATTCTATTTCAAATCTATCGAGATGCTCCTTCAGGCGTCGGGTCTTGCGCCGCCAATCGCTTCGGGTATTGGCCGAAAGGCATTTTAAGTAATCATCGAATGTGCCTTCGAGCGGCACGTAGTAGTCAACCGCGTCGTCGTTTCGTTCCAGTTGCAGCCCGGGGCGCGCGAGCAGATCCCAGCCATTGCCGGCGGGACCGGCAAGCGGTTGCTCGCTCAGGTCGAGGATGTCCCAGGCGGTAAAGTCGTTGAGCAGGAAGGTCACGATTTTGCGCCAGATCTCATCCCGGTCGCCATCGATCAGAATCTCGGGACGGTCGCCGCCCCACATGCCTAGAAAGCCGAGGGCTCGGCACGGAATGCGGTGGACCTTGGCCTTGGTGATTACAAATGGGGCGATCGCCACGGGAGTGGTTCCGCGATGGACGACCAGTATCGCCAACCGGTCGGCGGGCTTATGAAAGTGCTTCCACGCGGATCGCACGAAGCGAAAGGATGAAAAAATACGAGGCCGTTGCCGCCTCGGCCAGGCGGTCCCAGGTCGCTTGCAGATCGTCAAACCCCGCGTCGGTGCTCACCACCTTGATCGCCAGCATGTCGTTTCCCCCTTTGAAATCTGGACTGTGTGATTTCCGCCGCGAGGGCAGCGCTCGCGTTGGTGTTGCGACGGCGAGCAACGCAGAAAAATATCATTGATCGTTCGACGATTCCTACTCGTCGGAGGAACTTGAGAGGCCGATCACACGCTGGATGGAATGGGTAGTCGGAATGTCGGCCGCGCGACCCCTGCTGTCCGTCGCCGCGCGATTATGGGACCTATCTCGAATGTTACCCCTCCCGAGAACAAGCACTTTAGGCGGTAATCGCGTTAAGCGTCGGCAATCGTTTGCCACCGGTCCGGCAATTCCGGTCGACGAGACTGTAATGGGCTTCACTCGGATGTGGTCGCGCCGACCGCTTATTTCCATTCCAAAGGTGGTCTGCTTTGTGCATTGGATGGCTACGCCGCGATGCACGTACGACGATTCTTCGTGCGTGAGTGAAAGCCCGTTTACAGACCAGAATCCGAATGAGGGACGCAATGAGAAAAAATCTTCCGGTTACAGGACAGGAATTCCCGTTGCGTGAAGGCGTGCATATCGTGTCACGCACGGACACGAAAGGTGTGATTACGTTCGTCAATCAGGATCTTATCGAAGCGAGCGGTTTTTCCGAAGCGGAACTGATGGGTGCTCCGCAAAACATCCTGCGCCACCCCGACACGCCGGCCGAGGTGTTTGAAGACCTGTGGAGGACGATCCGCGAGGGTCGGCCGTGGTCGGGGGTGGTCAAGAACCGACGCAAGAACGGCGACCATTACTGGGTTGACTCGAATATCAGCCCGTTCAAGGAAGGGGGACGCGTGGTCGGGTATATCTCGGTTCGACGCAAGGCGACACGTCCCCAGATCGTCGAGGCGGAGCGCTGCTATCGGGCAATCAGCGCAGGCAAGACTAACTTCAGAAGCAAGGGCTTTCGGGCGGTGTTACGCGACCTCTCGCTGGCGAAAAAGCTGTCGTTCATCAGTCTCGCCATCGGCTCGCTGAGTCTGACCGCGCTGGTGTTATTCGCCACCGCGCAAAGTAACGCTCTGCTCAACAAGGTTATATTGGGCGACCTTGGTACGCAGAACGAGTTGGTCATCGGCATGATCGAGTCTTATGCAGAAAGCCTTGAGCAGACCACGATGAAGCTTTCCGCGCTGTTCAACGCGCAGTTCGAAGGCGCGATCAGGCTCGACGAGGCGCAAACGATTCCGGTCGAGGGTGTGCCGACGCCATCGCTCGCGATCGGCGGCGTACCGGTTAACAGCGATTATGCGCGTGTCGACCGGTTCACCGAGATCAGCGGTGGCGTGGTCGCGACGGTCTTCGCGCGCACCGGCGACGATTTCATTCGTGTCACCACGTCGCTGAAGAAGGAGGACGGCAGTCGGGCCGTGGGCACACGCCTTGGCAAGGCGCATCCTGCCTACGCGCGACTGCTGAACGGCGAGCCGTTCATGGGCCGCGCGAGACTATTCGGTCGAGATTACATGACGCGCTACGAACCGGTGAAGGACGCCCACGGCACGGTCGTTTCCGTCTTGTTCATCGGTCTCGACTTCACCGAGGAGCTCGAATCGCTAAAGACGCGGATTCGCTCGATCAAGGTCGGTGAAACCGGCTACGTCATAGTGTTGGATGCAGGGAAGGAGAAGGGCTCTCTGGTGGTCCACCCGGCTAAGGAAGGCCAGAACTTCCTCGCTGCGAAGGATGCGGACGGCCGCGAATTTATCCGCGAAATGGTGGAGAAAAAGTCCGGCACCATCCGCTACCCGTGGCGCAATGAGGAACTTGGCGAAAGCGAGGCGCGCGACAAGATCTCGGTATTCGGCCACATGCCCCAATGGGACTGGGTGGTTGGCAATGGCAGCTACGTTGAGGAGTTCACGGCGAGCGGGCGACATCTGGGCTGGATGATCGCAATAGCCGGCTTGATCAATATACTCGTCCTCGGTGCGGCGCTGTTCTTCCTGTCGCGACAGTTGGTCGCCAGGCCGCTCCAGTCGTTGATCCATCATCTCGGCGAAATAGCGCAAGGCGATTACTCGCAGCAGATCCCCAGCGGGCGCTACGATGAGATCGGCGAGGTCTTCGCATCGCTGAAGGCGATGCAGACCCGGCTCGATTTCGACGTGACCGAGACCAAACGTCTCGCTGACGAAAACCTCCGGATCCGTATCGCGCTGGACCACGTTAGTGCCAATGTGATGCTTGCCGATACCGACCGCCGGATCATCTATATGAACAAGGCGGTGCAACAGATGTTGCTCGGGGCGGAGCGCGATCTGCGCGCGGATCTGCCACAGTTCGACGCACGCAAACTGCTGGGCGCCAGTATTGATAATTTCCACAAAAATGCGGCGCACCAGGCGCGGATGCTCGCCGCGTTGAATTCCACGCACCACGCCACGTTGCACATCGGCGGTCGCACGATGGATATCGTGCTCAATCCGGTGATTAATGAACAGGGCGTACGCTTGGGTTCGGTCCTGGAATGGAACGACCGCACGGCAGAGGTCGCGGTAGAAATTGACGTTGCCGATCTGGTGCGCGCCGCGGCTGCCGGAGATTTCTCACGACGCGTGGCGCTCGACGGCAAGGCCGGGTTCTTCCTGCAGCTCGCCGACGGCATCAATCAAGTGATGGAAACCACGGAGAGCGGCATCAACGATGTCGGACGGCTGCTGCACGCGTTGTCCGAGGGTGATCTCACCCAGCGGTTGAACGGCGACTACCAAGGCTTGTTCGCGCACCTGCGCGACGCGGTCAACACGACGGCTGAAAAACTGCAGTACATCGTCGAGCAGATTCGCGACGCGAGCGACGCCATCAATATCGCCTCAAGCGAAATCGCCACTGGCAACGCCGAGCTGTCCGTGCGAACCGAATCGCAAGCGGCGTCGCTGGAGCAGACCGGCAGGCTCATGCACAAATTCACCGCCACCGCGAAACAGAACGCCGACAACGCGCGTCAGGCGAATCACTTGGCGCAATCCGCGTCCGCGATCGCGGTGCGCGGCGGCGACGTCGTCGGCAACATGGTGCGGACGATGGGCGATATTTCAGAGGCCTCGCGCAAGATCCGCAACATCATTTCGGTGATCGACAGCATCGCGTTCCAGACCAACCTATTGGCGTTGAATGCCGCCGTGGAGGCGGCGCGCGCCGGTGAGCAAGGCCGCAGTTTCGCCGTGGTCGCAAGCGAAGTGCGTAATCTTGCGCAGAGTTCCGCGGCGGCCGCGGAAGAGATCAAGAGACTCATTTCGAATAGCGTCGACAAGGTCAATGAAGGTTACGCGCTCGTGGAAAATACCGGCACGGCCATGCAGGAGATCGTCGACGCGGTAAAAAACGTCACGGACATTATGGGCGAGATCACCGCGGCCTCCGCCGACCAGTCGGAAGGTATCCTGCAGGTCAACTCCGCGGTCGGTCAGATGGATCAGGTGACCCAACAGAACGCCGCGCTGGTCGAACAAGCCGCGGCGGCGGCAGAGTCGCTGAGCGATCAGGCGAAGGCGTTGGTCACGGCGGTGTCGACGCTGCGAACGCATGGCGCCGATACGCAACGCGCCATGCCGCCATCGTCAACGGTCGTTGGCATCGCGTCGCGTAGGCGGGTTGCCTGAAGGTCGTGACACAGAGCAGAAGCGCAGCGTTCGGCCGGGTGTGCCCTGGAAATCGCTCGTTGAGGCGTTGCCGTTAGGTGCCTTACCAACAAGCTACTAGCCTTACATCATCGATGTCGGTGTGCTGTTGGCACGTGACCCGCCGCGTACGCTCGAGGGCTTGCGGTTCGACATGGTCAGCAGATTCGCGGCGGATTCGTGGTAGCAGAACGGTAGGAAGATCTGGCCGTGTTGTAGGTCGTCGTCGGCGCGGCGGGTAATCGCCCGCAACCAAGGCAGCAGCGGGGAGTGAGTGGATTCCCGGTTCAGGACGCGGCCTTCCGTCGCACCGACGACATCTACTGCCACACCGGCGATCGCTGTGGAACCGAGCAGGCGAACCGGTATGTGACCGGGCTGTTCGAGGCCTTCGCCAAGATCGCCACGCACGAAGTGCTGTCGCGTCCCATTCCGGCCGAGTTTGGCGTCACCGGATACTTCTTCAGGTACGAAAAACACTACGTTTACTGGAAGTGGCTCGGCAACGGCGACATCGGTATCGCCACCATCCTGCATGAGCGTATGCACCAGATTGAGCGCTTTCGGGAAGACTTCGGCTGGTGATGGGTGGCTGGCGTGGAGTTAAGCCAAGAAAGGTATTGATTAGCGCCCGTTTTGGCAAAAAGCGGTTCACGCGCCCGGCATGAGAGTCGGGCTTTGCTGTTTGCTCAGATGTTGATCGGCGAGTGAGCCTAGTGTCGCGAGGCCGCTTCTATTAGGCAAAAGGCGAGACCTGACCCTTTGGGCCCCGCAAGGCCGCGCGCGCCCTGTCCTGTCACCAGGACATCGCCTCCACCAGCGCCTTCAGCCTCGGCATGCTGGCGGAATTCGACACCGCCCTGACCGAAGGCGCGCACATCTACCGCCACCTGTTCTGGGAAGCCGGGTTGATCGGGCAAGTGCTGTATCTGGAAGCCGAAGCCGCAGGCATGCGCGGCACGGGCATCGGCTGCTTCTTCGACGACAGCGTGCATGAATTGCTGGGTATGCGCGGCACCGCGTTGCAGAGCGTCTACCACTTCACCCTCGGCAGCCCGGTCAACGACAACCGGCTGGAAACGATACCGCCCTACGCCCACTTGCCGGCGGAACGCCAGCCTCGGGATTGAGAACATCCGGGCCGGTGGTCACGACAATTTCGGGCACGGCAGTCGCAAACTGCGATCCGGCTCACACTTGCCTGTCAGGGCGTGCGTTATCATCTCGTCAAACTCAGCGACTCGCCGAGGCGTGGTCCAAGCCTCAGCAGACACGACCCATCGGCGAAGTCATGTGAGTTCTTTGTTGCGGCCGTGTCGTAATTGCCGTTTTGTTTAGGGGGCGTATCGTGGTTGATGTCATCGTAAGGTTCTGTTTTATCGAAGCTGCCCGCCGGATATGCGACTGTTGCGGTGCGTTCGCACGCGACATTCGTTAGCCATTCTTATCCGGGGATTCTGCATATGAAACGCGACTGGGACATTGTTCGAGAGATATTAACCAGAATGGAGGAATGCTCCACTCCTGGCGACACATTGAGTTTGTCGAGCTTTGGCGCCGAACGCGCTGCTGAAATCTCCTACCACGCTGAGTTGCTGCTGGAGGCTGGTCTTGTTGATGGGCAGATGTCGAAAACCATCAGCCGTGGCCCTCATGATTTTTTCCTTCGCCGTGTCACCTGGAGCGGTCACGAATTTCTCGACAGCATCCGCAGTGATAGCGTCTGGGAAAGAACAAAGAGGGTTTTCGCGTCCAAGGGTATCGAGATGACTGTAGATCTCGTCAAGTCCGTCGCAACCGAAGTTGCAAGCGCGGCCCTCAAAGGGGTAATCGGTGGCTAACAATTCCGTCGAGAGGGACGGTTTGAAGCTGCGCTTCAAATTCCCTCCGCCTGCGGCTCCGGCCGCCCCTCACATCAAACGTTAGCGTCACGCTCAGTATGTCATGCTTTGGAGGAAAGATGGCAACACAACCATTTAAATGTGTCGGTGGTGATTTCATTGGCGATGGAGGTATCCAATTTGGCGTCCTGTGGTCTGGCCCTGTTGCGGACAAGTTTCATGGCATCAGCTTTTCCATGCCCAAGAAAAAATACACGCCATCTGAAGTTGTGAAAATGACTGAGATGGGGCAGGAACAAACCAAATCTTTCCTAGGTGCATCAATTGCTGCAGGCGCAGGCGCATTGCTATTTGGTGGTGTTGGCCTAATCGCTGGTGCGCTCGCTGGCGGAAATAAGCACAACACATTTGTAGGCGTTGAATTTTCTGACGGCAAAAAAGCCGCATTCTCCATCGACCCAAACAATAGGCCTTACATTTGCCTAAAGCTTTATGCACTAGAGAAAGGTTGAGCTAGGTCGTCAATAGTGGACGCCATCATTTAGGCTATCGCCGGTTGCATCCTTGCCTGTTGGGCAAAGACCGCCGGTGATAGGTTGCCGAGTTTTGAATGCCGTCGTTGGCGGTTATAGAAGATTTCGATGTACTCGGTGATCTCGGCCTGGGCCGCCGCGCGCGTGGCATAGCGGCGGTG
>JBHJOI010000129.1:0-28469 GCA_050329935.1 Thiotrichales bacterium
GAAGCCGATGAACTGGCTGCCTGTGTCACCCATGAACAATCGTGCGGGATGACTGTTGAACATGAGGAAACCAAAGATGCTACCGGCCAGCGCGAGGCCCAGGAATACAATCTCGCTCGACCCAGACTGGTAGGCCATCAGCACGATCACCAGCAGCGAAAGCAACGCGACACCGCCGGCCAGACCATCCAATCCATCGGCAAGATTCACAGCATTGGTCACCGTGAGAATGAAGAACAACGCCAGCCCAAATCCCAGCAAAGGCGGCACTGGCAGATCGGTCAGCACGAACGGGAAGGTCTCGACGCGTACATCCGCGATTCCAATGGCAAGCACGATCGCGCTGATTTGGGCCGCGAATTTGATGCGGTAATCGAGATCGTAACGGTCATCCAGGATCCCTGCCACGACGATGATGAGCGCGCCGATCCAGTACCCCGCCAACAACGGCGTAAATTTTTGCAGCAACAAAAACGCCACCAGCGACGCCGCGAACATCGCAATCCCGCCCACCCGTGGCACGGGCTTACGATGAATCTTGCGCGGATCGGGACGATCGACGAAGTTATAGCGATACGCCAGCCTGATCACCGGTGGTACCAGGATCATCGACAGTAGCAACGCAATCACGAAAGCGGAAAACGAAACCATCCGTGCGATCCGCGTGATTTCAGGTCGTCATCAACGAAACGCGGACGTCTTCTCGAACCAAGCAACCGGTGCACCGCATCATGGATTCCCCTTGGTATTTTTCGTTATTGCGCATTGTATCGTAAATGTAACGTCAACCCGAATTCTCGCGGCCCCTCGCAAACGCGGCCTGGCGTCATATCCCGCCACCGATCGCATCGCTTTCCAACGCCGCGTGAATCACCGCGAATTGTATCTCGAACGCAACGTCGCACCCTGTGATGCAACCCGCAAACTCGGACCGCCATTTTCCGAAGGTAGCGTCAAACGCGCCGCGTTATGCGTCACCGTACACGTCCAGCAATGCCACTGCCATGGTCGCCGCCGCCGAAATATTGTGTTAACAACCTTCGGTCGGTATCCGCGCCTACCGGTCGCTTCAGCGACCCGCCTCAATTGCCCGAATCAGACGCGCCACGCCCTCCGCGAACTGGTCCGGGTAGAGCTTGACGCCCTGGTGTCGCGCCAGTGCCCGAATGTCCTCGGGCAAGCGCTCGGGCGGCGGCATCGCGGCGTCGTTCACCAACACCGGTATTACTTGTTTGCCGCTGGTGAGTCCCGCCTTGATTTCGAGCCGGACCCAGTCGGCGGGGCTATCCAGCCGGCGTTCGCCACTTGAGTTCGCCGCATCGAGCCAGTGGCGGCCGATCACCACGAGCATGACCCGGGTGTTCTTGAGCGAATCATCGAGTGTGGTGACGAAATCACTGCCGGGGGAAATGTCCTGTAAATCCATGAATACATTTGCATCACCAAAGTGTGCCGCGAGCCGATCGTGTAATGTTTGAACCCAGCCACCGGAGTCATCGCGGCGGTAACTGACAAAGATCTGCGTTCCGGCCGGCTGTCGGCGAGCTCGGCGCCAGACCCAGAACACCGGCCCAAACAGCAACACCGTTGCAACTCCGAGCACAACGGCGAAGCGTGACGAGGTGTCGACCTCGACCCGGATTTCCTTGATCTTGACCGGATAGTCCTTGGCAATCACGTCGCCGTTCGGAAATCGAAACTGCGCGGCAACGGTCAGGGTGAGGGTATGCACGCCCGATTTGCGCGGCGTGACGGCAAACACCCATTGGGTGAAGCCACTGCTATCGACCACCTGTCGTTCGCTGCTCTGACCGATGATGTCGAACGGGTGATCTTCGGCTGGAGGACCGCAACACAGTTTGACGGTCATGCTGGACGTGACCGGAATCGATTCGACCTGAATCGCACCAGCGCCCACCATGCCCTCGGTGGCGACCGCACCAGGCTGGATCCGAACCTCGATACGCTCGGCTTGGTTCAGGCGCATCGTTTGCGGCGGGTTGAACGCGATCTCGCCCGGTGTCGTCTGGCGCGCGATACGATCCTGAAGCGTGGCGTGCTCGGATCGCGTGCGGACCGCATCATCCGCGAGCCGCGGGCGTACGCTCGGTGTCGGTGTCGGTGGGGCAACCCCGCTGGGCTGCGGGACGGGTCCTGGTTGCGGGTGCTCGATCAGCGGAGGCTCCAGCGGCCGCGGCGGCTCGGCTGCGGCCGACTCCGGTTCGGCGATTGAATACTGAATCTCCGCGTCCTCGGGTGTAGCCAGCAACTGAACCCGCAACCGCCCTACCTCGCCGTGCCGGAGGCCCAACAGGCAGGCAGCCTGCAACCATTCGCGCCAAGCCGCGTCCACTCGTGCACGCTGCAAAGCCCGCGTGGCACGCTCCAAAAAGGGCATCCCCAACGGTTTCGGACACTCATTAACACGCTGCGCCTCGTGGAGCTCCAAGCGCTCGATTGCGTCAAGACGCGCGCGCGGGGGGCGACTTTCATCGCGCGCGACAAACAGGCATTGAAGCTGACGCAGATAGTTCGCGGCGGTCGCTTTGTCCTTGGCCACCAGCTTGCGCTCAGCCGCTACCATCAGCGCGTAATCTGGCCGATCACGGCAAGTCTCGCCAGAAAAGGTGATTCCGGGAAACGCGGCGTCGCGCTCGGCGCGCAACGCGTCACGCGTTGCTGTGAACTCGCCGCGCCGGGCCTGTTCGATCCAGGTACCAAGCTGATCCACATCGAGGTTGGCCGACACGGGCAAAGGCAACAGGATCCACGTAACCGCGATCAGTAATGCCTGAACAGGCCCCGCCGCGTGACGTGCGTCCTGGGGTCTCATTGCACCTCCGCGCACACCGCACGCCCGTTGCCACTTGAACTTAAGTGCTCTGCGACAATCAAAACGACTTTAGCGCGGGGTAACCCGAGCACACACGTGTTGCGGAACAAGCTTCTATCCATACCCGTAGAATAGTCCGAGTCGATCCATGTTACGCCATAAGAATCCGCTGACGATTGCCGCGATATCCGTCATGCTCGCCGGTTGCGGGGACGATGTGCGCGTGACCGATAACGCCGCCGCGCCCGCTCCGTCGACCGACGCCGTCGGCGATACCGCTCAGCTGGTCCCTACCGGCAGCTTGACTTCGCCGGTCGTCGGTAGCCTCGTGCTGCGCATCGGCCTCTCGATCGACGCCAATGTCCCAGTCGATATACACGGTCGCGCTTGCCTCGCGGCGAGCGGCGTGCTTGCGAATACCCTCACCGCAGTCGATTTTCATCATCTCGCCGGCAGCGCTCAGACCGCCTATGGCCACGTGTTCGATATCGCGGCCTCGATCAGAATCGCAGATGGGTTCCTCACCGGCACGTTCTACGGTTCCGACGCGCTATTCTCGGGCTATCTGGATGGCCATGTCGACGCCGATCCATTATTACGGCGCTGGCGTTCCAACTCCGGCTGCCAAGGCTCCTGGGCGGTGTCACGTCCGCGCACCGCAGCGACGGCTTCGGATCCAATCAGCGATGTCGCCCGCGCCAGCGCATGGCGGATCGAGGCGACGCCCGCACGATCCTACGCCGACGACGGCAGCGCTTGCGGCAAGTTGCACGGCGAGGCACGCATTCTCGACGGCAATCTTGTCGGCGCGCTTCAGGACCTCTGGGGTCAGACCACCGAGCTATCGGGCATCGTAACGGCGGATGGACACGTCACCGCTGGAGAGGTCGCAATCGTCTTCGGTGACGCGGCGTCACTCCAAGGTCGTTTCAACGCTGCCACCGCCACTGGTTTGATCGAGTCGGCCGGCGCCTGCGACTATCGCTGGCAGGGCGCAAGAGCGTTTGACACCGAGTAGTCCAATCCAACGCGGGCGCGAACGCCGTCGCGCCCTGCCTACGTACCTGAGCGAGCCCATTCACGTCACTCACCTGCTTGCTCAATTCCGCCCGGCAGTCTAAATACCTTCAACAGACCCGCGCATGCGGGACCCCGTCTATCGCGATACGGATCAGGAACAACGCCCAATGACCACGACCGAGACCGAAACCAAACCTCAGGCAACCACGCCAGCCGCAATGCCTTTTGTCGCGCCGTGCCGCACGCTGGATTTGCACGCACCGTTTCGCTGGCTTGAACGCGGCTGGGCGGACCTGAAGCGAGCCCCGCGACAAAGTCTGACGTATGGGTTGGCCATTGTCGTTCTGAGCTATCTCATCACCGCGCTGGCCTGGAAACTCGGGACCCTGGCGTTGTTGCTCGGTGTGGTATCCGGTTTCGTCTTCCTTGGGCCGGTGCTTGCGGTCGGTTTGTACTCAATCAGTTGCCAACTGCAACTCGGTCGCACGCCACAACTCGGCTATTGCCTGCGCGAAGGCCGACGCCACCTCGGCAATGAACTTATTTTCGCGATGATCCTGACGGTCGTGTTTCTGGTCTGGGCGCGCGCGGCATCGATGGTGCATATTTTTTTCCCGACCGAAAGCGATACCGGGTGGCAGGCGCTGCTCGCGTTTCTCGGCGTCGGAACATTGGTCGGTTCGATTTTCGCGGCGGTCATTTTCATCGCCAGCGCGTTCTCGTTACCGATGATCATGGACCGCAAGGTAGACGTGGTCACCGCGATCATCACCAGCGCCAACGCGGTCCTGCGCAACAAAGGCCCCATGCTGTTGTGGGCGGCGATCATCGCCGCGACGGTCGCCGCCGGGGTGCTGACCGCCTATTTCGCGTTCATCGCATTGATTCCGCTGATCGGCCACGCGACCTGGCACGCCTACAAGGACACGATCATCGCCGACGACTGGCCGCGTCATGCCGAGAATCCGGAGTGAGTTTCGACGCTCTCAGCCTACCGACCTTGGTTGCCGCGCGAACTGACGCCATACGCACGGCAAGATTTGCCGCGGTAACGACGAACTCGGCACCGCGCTAGATCTTGATCAGACTCATCACCTCGGCCCGCGTCCGGTCGCTTTCGGCAAACGTCCCGCGCATCGCGCTGGTGACGGTCGAGCTGTTTTGCTTTTGCACCCCACGCATCATCATGCAAAAGTGGCTGGCCTCTAGGATGACGGCGACCCCATGCGGCCGCAGTGCCGCCATCAGCGCGTCAGCAACTTGATTCGTCAGCCGCTCCTGCACCTGCAGTCGCCTCGCGAACAGATCGACGATGCGCGCGATTTTACTGAGGCCGATAACGCGATTGTTGGGTAGATAGGCAACATGCGCCTTGCCGAAAAACGGCAGCACATGGTGCTCGCACATCGAATAGAACTCGATATCCCGCACCAGCACCATCTCCTCGCAGGCCTCGTCGAAGACCGCATCGCGCACGACATCCTCTACCGTGCTGTTGTACCCGCTAGTCAGGAAATCGTAAGCCTTGGCCACGCGCATGGGCGTTCGTTTCAACCCTTCGCGCTCAGGATCCTCGCCGAATCGCAGGAGCATTTCCCGCACCAACTCCTCGAACGCAGGGTCGTAGGTCTCGCCCTTCTCCGCGTCGAGGCTGGTGGCATACCGCCCGGTGACGGCAAAAGGCAGCTTTTTATCGCTCATTGGATTTTTACCTGATTCTTATCGATGTCGTGACGCGTTTTTAGCGACAGTTCTTGCCGAAGGCCAATTCCTGATGGTCGCATCCGGATATAGCTAAAGAAATGCGTTTAGCAGACATGCGGGCGTAGACCCACTTATCAGTCGTGTGCGGTTAACCGTCTCGGTTCCTGTAGGCGTGCGTGCGGCAGGGTGTTGGATCAGATTACCGGCAGTACCTACGCAAGGCAGCAATCGTCAAATTGCCCGTCGGAAGCGGGTGAACGGCCCATGGCACGTGTGCGAGTGAGCGGGACGCGAAAGCACCATTTAGCGGTCACGAATCAGCTTTTGCAGCGACCCGCGGCGACCCCGCATGACCTACAACAACTGGGTAACAAGCGCGTGTCCGTAAAGTCACGAGGAAGGCGTCGTTTCGGCGCCCAGGCTTTCGGATCATGGCCGACGAAAACCTGAGCCTAGGTCACAATCCGGTCTCAACGCTCAATCGCGATGACAAATAACCGGCGTAACCTATTGAAATATTTGGTCGGGACGGAAGGATTTGAACCTTCGACCCCCACAACCCCATTGTGGTGCGCTACCAGACTGCGCTACGCCCCGATGAAACGAGTGGCGGACTATAGTGTCTTACTTCAACAATTTCAACAGATCTTCCAGTTCGGTACAGATTTGGCGCACGATTTGATGGCTCTGCGATTGATCGTCCTTCGCCTCGCTGCCCGCCAGTTTCTGCCTCGCGCCGCCGATCGTGTAGCCATGCTCATAGAGCAGGCTCCGGATTTGCCGGATCAGAATCACGTCCTGACGCTGATAGTAACGGCGGTTACCTCGCCGCTTGACGGGCTTAAGCGTCGGAAACTCTTGCTCCCAGTAACGCAACACATGCGGCTTGACGCCACACAGCTCGCTGACCTCGCCAATGGTGAAGTAACGCTTGCCCGGAATCACCGGAAGTTCGCTATTGTTACCTGCTTCCAGCATATCCTTCTACTCGCGTCTTGAGTTTTTGCCCAGGCCTGAAGGTGACGACCCGACGTGCGGTAATCGGTATCTCCTCCCCTGTCTTGGGATTGCGCCCAGGCCGCTGTGATTTGTCGCGGAGAATAAAATTGCCAAATCCGGAGAGCTTCACGTTCGCGCCATCCTGTAGCGCGCCCCTGATCTCTTCGAAAAACAATTCGACGAGTTCCTTGGCTTCACGTTTGTTGAGACCGAGCTCCTCGAACAGCTTCTCGGCCATGTCCGCTTTTGTTAGTGCCATTATGAGTCTCGCAATGAAGCGCCCAGTTTGGTTTTGAGTTTGTCGAGCACGGCAACCACCGCCCGCTCCACGTCATCGTCCTCTAGGGTGCGGGATATGTCTTGTAAAATCAATCCCAAAGCATAACTTTTTCGACCGGTTGCTACGCCCTTTCCACTATATACATCAAAAACGGAGAATTCGCTAATCAGCGGATGATCCAGCTCACGCAGGGTGTCCTCGATGCGCTGATAAGGCACCTGATCATCCACTAAAATCGCGATATCGCGGCGAACAGACGGAAACCGGCTGAGCGGCCGGTAACGCGGCAGCGGTCGCAGACCCATCACCTCGGCCTCGAGTTCGAAAACAAACACACGCGCATCGAGATCAAGCGCCTGGTACACGGTCGGGTGTAATGCGCCCACCCAGCCGATCTCGCGGCCCTCAAGTGACAACCGCGCGCACTGACCTGGATGCAGCGCTGGGTGTTCGGCAGCCTGCCACGATATCCGCTCACGCAGGCCCGCCGTCGCCAGCAAAGTCTCGATATCACCCTTCGCGTCATGGAAATCCGCATCGCGCGTAGCAGCGCCCCACTGTTGTGGCTCGACGGCGCCGACCAGTGCCCCGCCGATACGCGGTGTTTGCAGCAAAGCCACGTCGGTTTGACGAAAAACCAACCCATGCTCGTAGATCCGCACGCGGCTCTGCTGACGGCGTAGGTTATGCCCGACCACTTGTACCAGCCCCGGCCAAAGCGAAGTACGCATTACCGCGAGTTCGCTCGATATCGGATTGGACAACGCGAGTGCGTCAACGCTCGGATCGAGAACAGCCTGAATCCTGGGATCCACGAAGCTGTAGCTGATCACCTCCTGATAACCCAGTTGGTTCAGCTGCGACCTGACGTCACGTAACGGCAGCCGCGCTTCCGGCTTCGGTCGAATCGCGGCCGCCCATAGCCGAGTATTGGCAGGTATGCGATCGTAGCCATGAACCCGCGCGAGTTCCTCGATCAGGTCCATTTCGATACGGATATCAAAGCGGTACGACGGCGGAATCACACACCATCCCTCCGCGGTGCGGCTTAACTCACAACCGAGCGCGGCCAAAATGCGTTCGACCTCGGTATCGGCCAGAGCGATGCCGAGGCGTTTTGGAATTCGCTCGCGCCGAAGCGCAATCGCGGGCAAACGTGGCAGTGCCGCATCGTCACCCCGCTCAAGCACGGGTCCAGCCTCACCCCCACAGATTTCGAGAAACAAACGCGTGGCATGCTCCACCGCACGTCGCTGTAGCATGAAATCGACCCCGCGCTCGAAACGATGCGAGGACTCGGTGTGCAAGCCGTGCGCACGCGCACGGCCCGCGAGCGCCGACGGCGAAAAGAATGCGGACTCAAGCAGCACATCTACGGTGGCTTCGGTCACACCGCTACCCTCGCCGCCCATCACGCCCGCCAGCGCCAGCACGCGCGACGCATCGGCGATCACTAGATCATGGCTGCAGAGCTCGATCTCGCGACCGTCCAGCAGGGTCAACCGCTCACCCATGCCCCCGTACCGCACGCGTATCTCGCCGTCCAGGCACGCGAGATCGAATGCATGCATCGGCTGCCCCAATTCAAGCATCACGTAGTTGGTAATATCCACCGCCGCAGAAATCGGACGTACTCCGGCGCGCTCGAGCCGCCGACGCATCCAGTGCGGTGCTTGGCCCCCGGGCCGGATTCCGCGAATGACGCGTCCGACGTACCGCGGACAAGCTCCGGGTTCGTGGACCGAAATCGGAAACACCGCATCCGCGCTCGGCGCGACCGGCTCGATTTCCGGTGCGTGGGGAGTTATCCCCGTAAGCGCGCCGAGTTCTCGCGCGATGCCCCAAACGGAAAGACAATCAGACCGATTCGGCGTCAAGTCGATCTCGAAAACCTGCTCATCGAGTGCCAGCGCGTCGCGTAACGACCTGCCCGGCAACAGGTCGGGCGGCAGCTCCAGGATCCCCGCCGCACCACCTTCGATACCGAGTTCCGCACCTGAACACAACATGCCCGCAGACTCGACGCCGCGCAGCTTGGCGCGCTTGATCGAAAGCCCATTCGGGAGTTCAGCGCCGACTCGCGCCAGCGCGGTTAGCAAGCCGGCGCGCGCGTTTGGCGCCCCACAGACCACTTGCGACAACTCGCCCCGGCCATCGTCAACCTGACAAACCCGCAGCTTCTCGGCGTCGGGATGCGGTGCAATTGAATCGATGCGCGCGACCACAACCTCGAAAAAATTTGGCGCGACCGGCACAAGTCCATCGAGTTCCAGCCCCGACATGGTCAACAGATGCCCAATTGCAGCCGCATCCAGGTTTGGATCGACGAAACTTCTTAACCAGGACTCACTGAACTTCATATGACGGGATTCCAACCAAGATTGCTTGTATCAGTCGTAGCGCTTCGGTACGTGAAACCCGCCGCGCAATGCCGCGATCGAGTTCGATCAACGCCGAACCTACGCGAACTGCGCCAGAAAGCGCAGATCGTTCTCGAAAAACAACCGCAGGTCGTTTACGCCGTACCGTAACATTGCCATCCGCTCGACCCCCAGTCCAAACGCGTAACCGGAAAACCGGTCGCTGTCGATCGCGACATGGCGGAAAACTTCTGGATGCACCATGCCGCAACCCATTACCTCGAGCCAACCGCTCTGTTTGCAAACCCGGCAGCCGGCGCCGCCACACATCACGCATTGGATGTCGACTTCCGCGGACGGCTCGGTGAACGGAAAGTACGAGGGTCGAAAGCGGGTCTTAAGTTCGTCATTCTCGAAAAATGCGCGCAGAAACTGGTCCAGCAGCCCCTTGAGATCCGCGAAGGTCACATCCTCCTCGACCAATAGGCCCTCGACCTGGTGGAACATGGGCGTATGCGTCAGATCCGAGTCGCACCGGTAGACCCGCCCCGGAGCGATTATCCGCAGCGGCGGCGGCTGACTGGCCATCACCCGCACCTGAACGGGTGAGGTATGCGTGCGCAGCACCTTTCCGTCCGGAAAGTAAAACGTGTCATGCATCGCCCGCGCCGGATGATGCGACGGAATGTTGAGTGCCTCGAAATTGTGGTAATCGTCTTCGATTTCGGGGCCTTCGGCAACGGTGAACCCGACCTGGCTCAGCAGGTCGACGATACGTTCGATCGTACGCGTCACTGGATGCGTGCCGCCGCCACGTTGCGCGCGACCGGGCAATGTGACGTCGACCCGTTCCGAAACGAGTTGCGTATTGAGCGCCGCCTCGGCCAGTTCGACCTTGCGCGCCGAGAGCCAATTGGCAACCTGCTGCTTTGCTTCGTTGATCGCGGCACCCGCTAGCGGACGATCCGCCGCCGGCAACGCGCCTAGCGATTTGAGCAGGTCTGTCAGCTGGCCTTTCTTGCCCAGATAACGGACACGAAGATCATCCAAATGACGCAGGTCCTGACACGCCGCAATCGACTCGCGGGCTTGCGCCAGTAAGGAGGAGGTTAGATCGGTAGCGCTCATGATGGCGTCATCCATACGGGACTAAAACGAAACGGGGAAAGGTTTGGTCCTTTCCCCGCGATCTGTCTTGGCCGGACCGCGTAAACTGCCACGCGACGCGACGTATGCCAAGCACCGCGTGCCTGACGAAGGCCAACGCAAACATCGGACGATCAACACCGGAATCATCAAATCCAGTTGCGATGTCATTGCGTTACACCGCCCGGGCTTGAGAGCCGTTTCAACATTGAACGTTGCCCCACGGTCCAACGTTGGCAGTCACTGGGTTGGCGGGAACCTCGCAAGTGGCGCGATCCCCGCCGTCCGTCCCCTAGTTCGCGAGCGCGGCCTTGGCCTTATTTGCGACCTGCTCGAAAGCGTGCAGATCATGCACCGCCAAATCGGCCAGCACCTTGCGATCAATCGCCACGGCGGCCTTGCTCAGCCCATTGATCAGACGACTATAGGATAAGCCGCACATGCGCGCCGCCGCGTTGATCCGAACGATCCAAAGCGCGCGAAATTGACGTTTACGCTGCCGGCGGTCGCGATATGCGTACTGACCTGCTTTCGTTACGGCTTGTTTGGCAACCCTGAACACACGGCTACGGGCTCCATAGTAACCCTTGGCCTTGTCTAATATCTTCTTGTGTCGGGCGCGGGCGATAACGCCTCTTTTAACTCGTGCCATAGTAGTAAATCCTGTTTGCTATCAGCTGTAGGGCAACAAGCGCGCGACAGCACCCGCATCACTCGGGTTCACGTGCAACTGCGAACGCAGATGACGTTTACGCTTGGTACTCTTCTTCGTCAAAATGTGGTTACGAAAACCCTGACGCCGCTTGAATGCCCCGGAGGCAGTGCGGCGAAAGCGCTTTGCGGCGCCACGGTTGGTTTTAAGTTTCGGCATCATACACTCCAAAAAAAATTCGGCGGAACCCTGTCTGTCCGCCGTTCAATTCAACTCCGTATCAAGCCTGGCGATATCAATGCATGCGGCTACTTCTGCTTCTTCGGCGCCAGGACCATTATCATTTGACGACCCTCGAGCTTCGGCTTTTGCTCGACGATCGCAATCTCGGCGAGTTCGCTCTCCACTCGCTGGAGCACATCCATGCCCAACTCTTTGTGCGACATCTCCCGGCCCCGGTACCTAATGGTTACCTTGCCTTTGTTACCCTCGTTCAAGAAACGCGTGAGATTGCGTAACTTGACCTGGTAGTCCGCCTCATCCGTGGTTGGACGAAACTTGACTTCCTTGATCTCGATCTGCTTCTGACGCTTACGGGCCTGACTCGCCTTCTTGCCTTCCTCGAACTTGAACTTGCCAAAGTCCATGACTCGGCAAACCGGAGGACTCGCATTCGGCACAATCTCGACCAGATCCAGCGCGGCCTCTTCCGCGATACGATTTGCCTCATCGATTGAAACGACACCTACGTTCTCACCGTCCCGCCCGATGAGTCGTACTTGAGGCACCCTGATTTCGTTATTGATGCGGTGGCTCTTCGCGATTGAGATACGCTAATCCTCCAAAACAATGCGGCCGCGGTTCGCGACTTCACCGGCTAGGCGATCGATCAGCTCATTAAGCGGCATCGATCCCAGATCTTCCCCGGCGCGCGTACGTACGGCCACAGTAAGTAAATCAAGCTCCTTGTCACCGACGACAAGGAGGTAAGGCACGCGGTCTAGCGTGTGCTCGCGGATTTTAAAGCCAATTTTTTCATTTCTCAAGTCGGCATGGACACGGAACCCGTGTTTTTTCAAAGTGTTTGCCACATCCTCGGCATAACCGGCCTGGCGATCGGTGATATTCATCACCACGACTTGCAGAGGCGCCAACCATAGCGGAAAGCGTCCTTCGTGATGTTCGATCAGAATTCCGATGAAACGCTCAAAGGAACCAAGGATCGCACGATGCAACATGACCGGCGTGCGCCGCGAACCGTCCTCGGCCACGTATTGCGCGCCCAGCCGTTCGGGCATCGAAAAATCCACCTGTATCGTGCCTAACTGCCACATTCGGCCGATGCAGTCCTTAAGCGTAAACTCGATTTTCGGGCCGTAGAAGGCCCCCTCGCCCGGCTGCAACACCCAGTCGAGCCCCTTGGCATTGAGTGCGTCCGCTAGCGACTGCTCGGCCTTATCCCAAACCTCGTCGCTACCCACGCGATTTTCCGGACGTGTCGAGAGTTTGTAGATGACATCGGTGAATCCGAAATCACCATACACATCGTGCAGAAAATCAATAAAATCATTCACTTCAGAATGAATCTGATCTTCGGTGCAAAAAATATGAGCGTCGTCCTGAACAAAGCCGCGCACCCGCATCAACCCGTGTAGCGCGCCCGACATCTCGTTACGATGACAGGAACCAAACTCCGCGAGCCGCAACGGCAGATCGCGGTAGCTTTTCAGGCCGTGATTGTAGATCTGCACATGGCAGGGGCAGTTCATCGGTTTGATCGCGAACTGGCGGTCCTCGGACTCCAGTGAAAACATGTCCTTGCGATACTTCGCGGCGTGGCCGGAGCGCTCCCACAATGAAAAATCAACGAGTTGTGGTGTACGCACTTCCTGATAACCGCGCGCACGCTGCTGTCGACGCATGTACTGCTCGATCGCTTGATACAGCGTCCAGCCCTTGTCGTGCCAGAAAACTTGTCCCGGCGCCTCTTCCTGCAAATGAAACAGGTCGAGTTGCTTGCCGATCTTGCGGTGGTCCCGCTTTTCGGCTTCCTCCAGAAACGTGAGATAAGCCTGCAACTCCTTTTTGCTCGGCCATGCCGTACCGTAGATCCGTTGCAGCATCTCGTTCCTGGAATCGCCGCGCCAAAATGCGCCGGCGACCTTCATCACCTTGACCGCCGGTATCCGGCCCGTGCTGGGGATGTGCGGACCGCGGCACAGATCGATAAAGTCGCCCTGCCGATACAACGAAAGCGTCTCGTCGGTTGGAATGCTGGCGATGATCTCGGCTTTATAGGCCTCACCCATGTCGCTGAAAAAGCGTACGGCGTCGTCGCGGGCCATGACGCTGCGCTCGACCGGGATGTCTTGTTTGATCAACTCCTGCATCCGCGCATCAATCGCCGCGAGATCCTCGGGCGTGAAGGGCCTCGGTGAGGCGAAATCGTAGTAAAAGCCGTTCTCGACCGTCGGCCCGATCGTGACCTGCACTTCGGGATAAAGTTGCTTGACCGCTTGCGCCATCAAATGCGCCGAGGAATGCCGGATAACCTCGAGACCGTCCGCATCTTTCGCGGTGACGATACTCAGCGCCACATCCTGGTCGATCCGGTGGCTCGCGTCGACCAAGCGCCCGTCCACCTTGCCAGCCAGGGTGGCCTTGGCCAGACCAGGGCCGATCGATGCCGCCACCTCCATCACCGTGACGGGATGTTCAAACTGTTTGATGGATCCATCAGGCAGTGTGACGTTAGGCATGTTGCCGCTCCGTTAATGACCCCTACAACAGGCCATGCATTCAACATCCAGATTCGCGATCGCGGTCTTGCAAGCAGCATTTACCAGAAATGGACGACGCGGTAAGCGCCAGATGCATGCTCGGTACTCGCAATCGCTCGCGATTCCGCGGCTCGTGGCGGCGGGTCGCGAACGTTAGCAGTTGCCATGGATGATATCAAGCACCCATGCCGAAGGCATCCGCACGAGGGTCCGCGAAGGTTCAGCGACGCCGCACGGCGATACTCAACACCAACCCAGGCTTGCGCGCGATCGCATCCGCCGCAGGTGCGGTGGCGGATCACCACGCGATTGGCCGCCGATCGCGAAAAAAGCCCCCACTTGGACCATCGCTCGGCAACGTCGCCAACCAGACAATCGTCTCAACGCCTTCTTCAACATCTCGGATTGCGTTCGGTCCGCCCATGTCGGTACGAACCCAACCCGGGCAGACTGAGTTCACCTTGATCCGCGTATCCTGTAGTTCATCGGCACATATCCGCGTTAGCGCATTCAGCGCGGTTTTCGATAGCCGATAGGCTGGGTAGCCGCCGTTCATCTCACTCAACTGACCCATACCCGACGAGACATTGACGATATTTCCACACCCCTGCATCAGTGGTACCAGGGCCTGAATCAGACGAAGTGGACCGAGCGTGTTGGTTTCGATGGCGTGGCGGATCAGATCGATGTCGGCCCTGAACACGCTGGCACCATCACCCGACGCACCTGCCGTGTCGGGCAAGATACCGGCATTGTTTACCAGAATATCGACGCGGCCATAGCGCCCCTGTAAGTACGCGGCGAGATTCGCCACGCTCGCGCCATCGGTCACGTCGAGCGGCTGCGGGTCGACGCGTAATCCCTCTTGCGCGAGGCGATCCACCGCGACCCGCGCCTTTTCAAGGTCGCGACTCGTCAACACCACAACCGCACCTTGTCGCGCCAACTGACGGCAGGTTTCGAGCCCCAGCCCCCGGTTTCCCCCAGTGACAACGGCGATGCGTGGTTCAGTCATGGTCGCTCCAATCTGTACTCGGAAAGAATCGAAAGCTTAGCGCCTCGCCACTCGCCTGCAAACAAAGCCCGTCCGTTCGCCATGCATTGTGCCCGACGATGATGAACCCGATTCGATCGCATCGGCATACGTTATTCACTCCGCACATTCCGTTGTTGGGAGGCATGATCAAGCTTGCAGTCAGTGGTCGCGAGCGGCGCCGCGCGCCCACGCTGCCGCCGGAGCTTGAAAGCGACATCTCCGCGCAACCGTCGCACCTTGATACAACGCGCTATCGGAATCCAATCACAGTCACACTCGCATTGCCAAACTGGCCGAATGCGCACACAAAAAAGCCACCGATCTCGCGACCGATGGCTTTAGGCGCAACCACAGTTGCGCGAGTGGGCGTCTCGACGACCTACTTGTTGACCGGCGACTCCGGATCCAACAGGTAAGCCATCACATCCGCGACTTGCTGCGCACTTAGTACACCGTTCGCGCCCATCCGCGGCATGTTGGTGCACGGGAAGTACGCGTGCGGGTTGTAGATGACCTCGTAGGTGTACTTGAGCATTTCCTCGCTGGTGCCGCGGGTCTTGCCGTAACCAGTCAAGGCCGGACCGATCGTGCCGCCAGTGCGGTCGGTCGCCAACTGGTGGCAGTTGTAACAGTTTGCACCGGGCTTGCTCTTTTCGTGGTCATCCACGTTGTGTGCGATCCGATAACCGAATCCGGACCAAGCCAGCTCACGGCCCTTTTTCCAGTCACCTAGCTTGATACCACCTTCGGGATACTTGATCGAAGCGCGCGCTATTTCCCCAACCTTGGCCAGTTTCGCCGCGTCCACCGGACCGCCTTTCGACGTGGTGCAGGCTTTTTGCAGCTCATCCTGGACGAGGCGAGCTTTGGCCACGCCGCCCTCCTGAGTCGGCTGGTCGAGTTTAAAGCCCTTGGCTTCGAAAATGAGGTGCTCGGCGAGCGCCTCGGGGCTCATCGTCGTGTAGTCGACTTTCGCCGATTTCCCGGCTTGGTCGGGCTGCTTTTCGGCCGTGGCCACGGCGCAACCGCCAATAAACAACGCAACGGCGGTGGAAGCCGCAAGCGCGGCCACAGTAGTGATTTTGTTCGTCATGTTTCAGGTCTCCTCGTGCGTCGGCAATTAGCGCTTCAGGTCAGGCAGGATGGCCGGCTGGCCGCGTGCCTTGTCGGTCCAGAACGAGATCATCGCGATCGTGAGATCGGAACCTGCGTTTGGCCACGGATAGCGCATCTGCCAGAGGCATTCGAGCAAGCGGTGTTGACTACTGCGAACGGCCTGGTTAGTGGGCCGCTCGGCCGGCCACGAAATCGCCTTCGTCCACTCCTCGGGAATATTGAGGTTCGGCAGCACTGACGCGCGAATGCGGAGACCAGTACTCGCATGACAGGTCTGACAGTTGAAATCCATCGGCCCTGAGCGGCGGTAGAACAGCACCTCTCCCGCGTCGCGCATCGCCTTCTCGAGGGGGTGGTTCAACGGCGGATTCCAAGCCATGCCGTTCGACTGCATCGAAATATAGGTCTGAAGCTTCATCATGTCGGTCCCCGAACCATGGCGCTTCTTGATCGCGTCATCCTCGTCGGTAAAGCCCTGAACGGTTTTCATGCAATGCACCAGGCGGGATTCCAGATCCATCACTTTGCCGGTGTCCGCGAAATACCGAGGCAACTCGACCACGGCGCCCTTAAGTACGCCGGGTCCCTTGCCGAAATCACAGCCTTCAAGCGTGGCGTTCTTCGGCCCGCGCGCCTGCTTGAACAGCTTCTCGCCGTCCTCGGCGAGGAACAACGCCGGGTTATCCGGCATCATCATCAAGTTCTGTTCGCTCTGCGTCAGGTACTTGGAATCAATTTTCTTGATAAGCCCCTCAAGCACATCCTCTGGCGCCGGGCTGGAATCGGCGCTCACCGTGCCGGCCAGCGCCAGCGCGATCGGTAGCACATACCACGCTTTTTTAAGCATATGTTTCTCCTTTGGAAAAATGGATTTTCTTCGTTAACGATACCCTGAGACGGACGGCGCCGGAGGCTTCGCTACCCCAGATACGTGTCGCGACGCGATATGGTTATCACCCGCAATGCCCCGGAAAGACGGATTTGGAAATGAAATTATTCCATTCCGCACGGTTCAATGCTTGATCGCGATGCCTATAAACGCCCGAGGGCTCGAGCACGGATACAACGCAATGCGGGCTCCACGTAATGCTCGGTCCGCCGCTCACGACTTGATAAAAATCAAGCGCTCAGGCCAGTATAGCCACGCCCGATTGCAACAAGCAACGATAAATTCGCATGAAATGCCATGCCAGAGGACGCGTTGCGCGGGTGGACCGAAGCACCGCAGCCAACCGCGCGCCTTGCGTTCAATTCGATGTTTTCATGGCATTTTCCGAACGGTACGCCGCGTCAGGTAAGCTGGCGGCTTAGCGATGACCCGCGGCCCCGGGCCCGATCAATTCCCGCCAGGCACATACCGCGTCGGATCTGGCAATCCCGCCGCATGAAACCCCTGCGCGCGCAACCGGCAAGCGTCGCAGCGACCACACGCCCGACCCTCCGGGTCGGCTTGATAGCAACTGACCGTCAACGCGTAATCGACGCCCAATCGATAACCCGCCCGTATGATCTCCGCCTTGGATAACGCGATCAGCGGCGCATGGACCGTGAGCGTTGCGCCCTCTACCGCCGCGCGGGTTGCCAGATTCGCCATACGCTCGAATGCGGCGATGTATTCCGGCCGACAATCAGGATAACCCGAGTAATCGACCGCATTGACGCCAATATGGATCGCGCGGCTTGCGAGTACTTCCGCCCAAGCCAGTGCGACCGCCAGGAAAACGGTGTTTCGTGCTGGCACATAGGTCACCGGTATGCCGCTTCCCGGCGCTTCGGGGACCGCGATACGGCTGTCCGTCAAAGCCGAGCCGCCTATGCCGGCAAGGTCGAGGTCGATGACACGATGTTCGACCGCGCCGAGCGCCTCGGCCACGCGGCTTGCCGCTACCAGTTCCGAGTGATGTCGTTGACCATAGCGGAAACTCAGGGAATAGCAGTCGTAGCCTTCCGCGCGCGCCATCGCCAACACAGTCGCTGAATCCATTCCCCCGGATAGTAGCACCACGGTTTTGCGCACAGCCGCGATCTCCAGACTCGCTCAAGACGCCACGATGAGCGGCATCATGCTAGCGGCCCGGCACATCGCCCCAAAGATACTTATGCAATTGAATCTGCATGCGCACAGGCATGCGATCGGCCAACATCCACTCCGCAAGCTCGCGCGCGGGCAGCTCGTTGTAAGCGGGCGAAAACAACACCTCGCAGCGGTCCACCAAGCGGTGGATACTGATCTGTGCGCAGGCCCATTGATAATCATCGCGGTCACAAATCACGAATTTGACTTGATCACGCGGTGAAAGCACATCGATATTGGCCCATAGATTTCGATGGACTTCACCCGACGCGGGCGTCTTAAGATCAACGACCTTGACCACGCGCGGATCGACCGATGCCACATCGAAGGCGCCGCTCGTCTCCAGCGAAACCTGATAATCAGCATCGGCGAGTGCTGTCAGAAGATCGCCGCAGTTTCGCTGCGCGAGCGGTTCGCCGCCGGTGACCGTGACATGACGCACACCAAACGAGCGGACGCGCTCGACAACTTGCTCGCGCGAAAACCACTCACCGCCGCTAAATGCGTAAGCCGTATCGCAATAGTGGCAACGCAGCGGACAACCGGTCAGACGCACGAACACGGTGGGCCAACCGACGCTACGCGTTTCGCCCTGCAAGGACAAGAAGATCTCGGTGACCTTCAGCCGCCCCGGGTCGGCGAGTTCGCCAGTGCGCAACGAACTGTCGTTCGGCAACGACTAATGCCCTTCGCGCTGCATCCGACGCAAGCGCTCATCCGCCAGCTTCGCGACGGTGCTCCCCGGAAAATTCTGCACGATCTCATTCAGCACGTTACGCGCGTTGGACCATTGTTTCAGCTCGTAGTAGCTATAGCCGAGCTTGAGACTCGCATCGGGAATCTTCGGGCTGGAGGGATGCATGCCGCGCACCTTCTCGAACTCGCTCACTGCCTTCGCATAGCTACCGGATCCGTAATAGGCCTCACCCAGCCAGTACTGAGCATTCGCCACCAGGGTGCTGCCCGGAAACTGCTGAATAAACGTCACAAATGACTGCGCGGCCGCATCGTATTGCCCGTTCTTGAGCAAATCGAATGACTGGCGATACTGCGTCTGCTCATCGAGTTGACTGACGTCCGGACTGACTGTCGGCGACATCGAGGTCGAGATACCCATCTCCGGCGACACGTCCGACGTACTCCCGCCTAGACCAGGATCGGACACGCTCGGCTGGCGCGTCTCCAGCTGCTGCAAACGTTTATCGTGGTCTAGATAGAGCTCGCGCCCGCGCTGGTTGAGCTGCTCAACCATGTAATTGAGCTCCTCGAGCTTGCCGCGTAGCGAACGGTTCTCCTGCTCCAGCGCATCGAGCCGAATCAGCATCTGGGGCAATCCAACCTCCCCTTCCAGCGTACGCTCAAGTCGCTGCATGCGCGCATCGAGATTGGCGAGCGCATCGGTCGTGCGATTGGCCGATGCCACGGGACTCACCGCGAGGCCTAGGGCCACAAGCATCGCTTGTGGCCCCAGGATTAGAAGTTTACTTAGCTTCATAGATGATTTCGACACGACGGTTCTTGGCGAACGCCGCCTCGTCCATGCCCGGATCGGCAGGGCGCTCCTCGCCGAAACTCACGGAATCGAGTTGGGTGCCCTTGGCGCCTTGCAACATCATCAACTGCCTGACCGAATTGGCGCGACGCTCGCCCAGCGCGATGTTGTATTCACGGCTACCGCGTTCGTCGGTGTGGCCTTCAAGGCGGACCTTGGCGGAAGGGTTACCGGCCACGTAGCGACCATGGGCGTTGACGATATCAACGTCGCGCACCTGGGTACTATCGTAGTCGAAGTAGATCACGTTGCGGCTCAACGGATTGGACGGATCGCTGAACGGATCCGCTACGGTCGCGCCGCCGGTCATCCCGCGGGTCTGGCTGTCGGTCGCCGACCGATCTGGCGCAGCCGGCGCGACGGGCTCGTCCTTCACCTTTTGCCCAGCGCAGCCAACGATCAGTAAAGACGCCATCAAACCCGTCACCAACTTGAGATTCATAATCAATTAGCACTCCATTTGTAAAAAATTAAAAAAACTTCGTGTTAGAATATTAGATTATCTTAATTCAGGAAAGGAGACCAATTCGGCTCTCTAACCTCTCCTTCTCGCAAAAACAAGACTTGCTTCACACGCCCGTCATCGCTGACGGCCGCAAGCACCGCACGTCCGCCCTCGCGTGTCGCATAGATCACCATCGAACCATTCGGCGCGAAACTGGGCGATTCATCGAGTTTGCCGTTGGTCAGTATGTTGTACTGCCGGGACTCCAGGTCCAATAGCGCGATCCGAAACCGGCCGCCGTCACCGTTGACCATCGCAATCTTGCGACCATCCGGCGATACCACCGGGGAGGTGTTGTAGCGCCCCTCGAAGGTCAACCGCTGTGCGTCGCCCCCGGAGACGGAAACCCGATACAGCTGCGGCGAACCGGTGCGATCCGAGACGAACACGAGAGTGCCGCCATCCGGCATCCACGCGGGCTCGGTGTTGATTGAACGATCGCGGGTCACTTGCACGGAACCACCGCCGTTGGCATCAATGACATAGATGTTCGGATTACCGCCCTCGGACAGGGTGATAGCAATCCGCTGGCCATCCGGCGACCACGCTGGCGCACCGTTGATCCCGGGACGATTGGACACCTGTCGCCGCTCACCCGAGTACACATCCTGCACATAGATACCGGAACGGTTACCCTCGAACGATACGTAGGCGACCCGCCGGGAATCAGGCGACCACGCGGGTGACATGATCGGACTCGCCGAATTGAGTACCGTGCGCTCATTGGCCCCATCGGAGTCGGCGACCTTGAGCAGATAGCGCGGCTTATCCTTGGGCCCCTCGGTGGTCACATACACTATACGCGTGTTGAACGCGCCGCGAATGCCGAGAATCGCTTCGTAGATAAGGTCCGCCACCTGGTGCGCGGCCATCCGCAGCTCCCGCTTCTCCGCCGGAATGGTATAGCCGATCAGCTGCCGTCCGCCGACGGTGTCGAACAACCGAAACGTCACTCGATAAAACCCCGGCGCTTCCTCCTTGGTTTCACCAACAACCAGATAGTCAACGCCGCGCTCGCGCCACCGTAGAAGATCCGGGTTCTGTTCATTGTCGCCGGCGCGGGGGCTGAAACGCCCACTGCGCTTGAGATCGGCCATCACGATATCGCCGACCGATTCCGGCATCGGCGCCAATCCGGTCGAGGCGAATGGCGATATCGCGATCGGAATCGCGCCATCGACGCCTTGGGTAATTTTAATGTCGAGCACCGCCCAGGCCGGCAGGCAAAACGCCAGCAGGACCAGTGCGAGCAACCCTTTCAGTCTGTTCATAATCCGCTACTCTCAGGCTGGAGGTTCAAAGGAGAAACGTATCTGTCTTTCAAATATACGCGGATCCGGCGCGGTCGGTAGAGGATCCGATCCCCAAACCGCCCGTTCCACCGATTGCAGCATGACCGGTGGACAGCTCGCCGACGGAACCACGCGCACATCGATCACATTACCGCTTGCGGATTGCACCACGTCAACTTCACAGCGCCCTGACGGCGTTCCCGCCGGTTTTATCCAACGCCCTTGAACTTTACGTTGGATCGCGGATTTCCATTGTGCCATCAGGCTGTTCATCCTGCGGCCCTGAGCCGCCGACGCCAACGCCGACTCCTCGGCCGCCAACGCGCTCGCGAGCCGCTCTTTTTCAAGGCGCTGCTCCTGCTCGCGCTGACGTTTAAGTTCCTCCTTTTTCTGCGTCTCGGCAGCCTCGCGCTTACGCTGCTCCTCGTCTTTTTTGCGCTTTTCGTCGGCGAGTCGCTTTTCTTCTTCGCGCTTCTTCGCATCCTCGCGCTTACGCGCCTCGTCCTGCTGGCGTTGTTTAACCTCGGCTTGACGTTTCGCCTCTTCTTCCTGGGCGCGCTGGGTCAGTTCCGCCTGGCGACGCGCTTCATCCTGTTTGCGCTTTTCGGATTCGCGTTGCCGCTCAATGGCCTCCTGGCGCTGCTGTTCCGCTCGACGCAACTCTTCTGGATCCGGCTGTGGCTCCACTGGTTGTGGGGGCTCAACGGGCTTGGGTGGCTCGGGAACGGGCTCTGGAATCGGCTCTGGCTTTGGTATTTCGACTTGACGCTCCAGCTTCGCAAGCGCCGGATTGCCGCCCACGAGCGTGGCCTCGATCGGCTCGCCATGCGCCGGCGTCTCATGGTGCCAATCCAGTCGAATAATGAAGAACGCGAACAACAGAACATGGATCGCGAGCGCCACCAAGACCGCTGTCGGATGCTTTCGGATGAGTTCGAACATCGGTTGCGACCTAGCGACGCTGCTCCGGCGGCTCGGTGATCAGCCCGATTCCGGTGGCCCCAGCTGCCTGAATCGCAGTCATCGCTTCCATCACGATGCCATAGCCGACTTTCTGGTCGCCGCGGACATAAACTCGTTTATCTTCACGATCCGCCAGCTTCACGGCAATCTGGTTCGCGAGCTCGACGGCCGTCAACGGTGGCGCGTTCTTACCCTCGCCGTCCATGAAGAACTGACCGAACTCATTAACGGCGATGACAACCTGATCCTTTTCGTCCGGGGCCTGAACTGGCTTGGAACTGGCCTTCGGCAGGTCGATCGTGACCCCTTCCTGCAACAATGGTGCGGTCACCATGAAAATCACGAGCAGCACCAACATCACGTCGATATACGGCACGACGTTGATTTGGGACATGGGCTTGCGCCGTTTGTGCCGGTAACGGTTCATGCGGGACGCGGTTTCGCCGTTGGCGGCCGATGCAGCAGGGTCACGAACTCTTCGACGAAGTTATCGTAGCGCGTGATCAGACGCTCGACGTCATCGGCATAGCGGTTGTAGGCGATGACCGCCGGAATCGCCGCGAACAGACCAATCGCCGTCGCGATCAGCGCCTCGGCAATGCCGGGCGCCACCGCCGAAAGCGTCGTGACCTTGGCATCGGACAGCGCCATGAACGAGTTCATGATGCCCCAGACCGTACCGAACAATCCGATGTACGGACTGGTCGAGCCGACCGTTGCAAGGAATGCGAGCGAACTTTCGAGCTCGTCGACCTCGCGCGCCAACGCGACTCGCATCGAGCGACCGATGGTATCGACGGCGCTGATATGCGCGTGCGACTGCGTTTTGACCTGTCGCAGATACTCCTTGAAGCCCGACACGAAGATATTCTCCATGCCGACGGATTCGCCGCGATTAGTGAGATCCTTATACAGAAAATCGAGATCGGTGCTCGACCAGAACCGTTCCTCGAACTGCTCGGCGCAGCGCTTGGCCTTGCCGATCACGCGCCACTTGATCACGATCAACGCCCACGAGGCCATCGAGGCCAGCACCAGTAAGGCCATGACCGCCTTGACCACCGGGCTTGCCTGCATGATGAGCGAGATAAAGGTTACATCGAACGACACTGGGTGAGTTCCTCTCGAATCGAAATCGGAATGGCGCGCGGCTTGAAGCGCTCCGCATCAATGCAGACCACTCTGACGACCGCATCCGTCAGACACAATTGTTCATGCCATAGGGTTTGATGAAACGTGATACTGGTGCGCGTAAGCGCGGCGACGACGCTCTCGACCGTGATCAGCTGATTGAACCGTGCAGGTAAACGATATTCTATTGTAACACTACGTACCGCGAACAAAACCCCCTCGGCCATCAACGCATCCTGCTCGAAGCCCAGTGAACGCAGCCATTCGGTACGCCCACGTTCCAGAAACTTGAGGTAGTTCGCATAAAATACCACGCCACCGGCATCGGTGTCCTCATAGTAAACGCGTACCGGCCAGCGAAACGGAGTCATTCGCCGGACTCGAACAGATCGCCCAACACCGGCGCGGCCGCCAGCGCATCGGGAGGCTTTAAGCCGAAATGCCGGTACGCTAGCGCCGTCGCGGTACGACCGCGCGCCGTGCGAACGATATAGCCCTGCTGAATCAAGAATGGCTCGATCACATCCTCCAGCGTATCGCGCGATTCGCCGATCGACGCGGCCAGCGAATCAATCCCGACCGGCCCGCCATCGAAGCGCTCGATGATCGCCTGCAACAGTCGGCGGTCCATCAGGTCGAATCCGAGTGGATCGACACTCACCAGGCGCAATGCCTTGTCAGCGGTCGCGATATCGATGTGGCCGTTACCCTTGACCTGCGCATAGTCGCGCACCCGACGCAACAGCCGATTGGCGATTCGTGGTGTGCCGCGTGAGCGGCGCGCGATTTCCGCCGCGCCGTCGGGATCGACGCCGACGCCAAGAATATCCGCCGAGCGGGTAATGATCAGCTGCAATTCCGCAGCCGTGTAAAACTCCAGGCGCTGTACGATCCCGAATCGGTCGCGCAATGGCGACGTCAACAGACCTGCCCGGGTCGTGGCGCCGACCAGCGTGAAGGGTGGTAAATCCAGCTTGAGCGAGCGCGCCGCCGGCCCTTCGCCGATCACGATGTCAATCTGGAAATCCTCCAGCGCGGGATACAGGATCTCCTCGACGACCGGGCTCAAGCGATGAATCTCGTCGACGAACAGCACGTCGCCCGCTTCGAGATTGGTAAGGATCGCGGCCAGATCGCCGGGCTTGTCAAGCACCGGGCCGGAGGTCTGCCGCAGGCTCGCGCCCATTTCGTGCGCGATGATGTGCGACAGCGTGGTCTTGCCCAGTCCGGGCGGCCCGAATATCAGAACATGGTCGAGCGGCTCGCCACGCGCGCGCGCCGCGCCGATGAAGATCTCCATCTGCTCTTTCACCGCCACCTGCCCGATGTACTCACCCAGGCGTTTCGGACGGATGGCGCGGTCCAGCGGTTCCTCGCCACGCTTGCTGGCGGGATCGACGACGCGGTCGCTCATTTGAGGGTGCTCTTGAGCGCGAGACGAATGATCGCCTCGCTATTCAACCCATCGATTGTCAGTGCGTTCACCATCCGGCTTGCTTCCGGCGGCTTGTAACCCAACGCGATCAAGGCCTCGATCGCTTCGCTCGCCGGGTCGGGTGCCGGCGCGATCGATCCCGTCGCCGCATCCGCTGCCAGGTAGGTGGCTTTCTCCAACCGATCTCGCATCTCGACAATCAGGCGCTCGGCGGTCTTCTTGCCGATGCCGGGCAGACGTACCAACGACTGCGCCTCGCCGCGCAACACGCAACGCCGAAATTCCTCGGGCGACATACCCGAAAGTATCGCCAATGCCATGCGCGCGCCGATTCCCGTGACCTTCAGCAACTGGCGAAACAGTGCCCGCTCCGACTCGGTCAAGAACCCGAACAGGACGTGCGCGTCCTCGCGTATCTGTAGGTGGGTCAGCAAGGTCACCCGAGCACCCGTGTCAGGCAGCGCGAACAGCGTGGACATCGGCACCTCGACCTCGTAACCGACGCCACCGACGTCCACCAGCACCCAGGGCGGGCGCTTTTCCAGCAACTCGCCACGCAGTCGGGCGATCATCCGCCCAACTCCCGCACGCCTTGCACCACCCGCTGTTGAAATCGACCGATGTGCGCGTGGCACAGCGCCAGTGCCAAGGCGTCGGCCTCATCCGCCGCCAACCCCTGGTTTTGCTTCAACAACAATCCGACCATGTACTGCATCTGCTTTTTGTCGGCCGCGCCGCTGCCAACGATGCCCTGCTTCACTTCGCGCGTCGCGTACTCGTGCAATTCCAGGGTGTGCTGCATGCACGCGCAAATAGCCGCGCCTCGAGCCTGACCGAGCTTAAGCGCCGAATCCGGATTGCGGGCGAAAAATACCTGCTCGATCGCGACCACGGTTGGTCGATGCGCGACGATCACGGCGTCGATCGCGCGAAAAATCTCACCCAGCCGCGCCGGCAGACTCGCGCCACGCAGATGAATGGAACCACTCGCGACGTGCCGGCTGTCGCGGCCGTTGCTGTCGATCACGCCGAACCCGGTAATCCGCGAGCCCGGGTCGATACCGAGGATACGTTGCATGGCCACGGCGCCCGGTGGCACGACTCAGCCCCCCGCCCCCAGTGCCTCATCGGGGTAATCGGCGTTGGTGTAGACGTCCTGCACGTCGTCCAGATCCTCCAACATATCGATCATCTTGAGCATCTTTTGCGCCGTTTCGAGGTCGAGCGGCGAGGCATTCTCGGCCTTGAAGGTGACCTCCGCCTCCGCGAATTCGAGGCCCGCCGCCACGAGTGCTGCCTTGACGGCTTCAAACTGCTCCGGCGCGCAGAGGACATCGAGCGCGCCGTCGTCGAAACTCACCACGTCGTCCGCACCCGCGTCGAGCGCCGCTTCCATCACCGCATCCTCGTTGGTATCGGGCGCGAAACTGATGATGCCGATTTTCTTGAACATATAGGCCACGGAACCATCGGTGCCCAGATTGCCACCCATCTTGGTGAATGCATGGCGCACCTCGGAAACCGTGCGATTGCGGTTATCGGTCAGACAATCGACGATGACCGCGGCGCCACCCGGGCCGTAGCCTTCGTAGCGAATCTGCTCGTAATTGGCGCCATCGGCATCACCGGAACCGCGTTTGATGGCGCGGTCGATCGTGTCGCGCGTCATATTGGCGGTCAAAGCCTTGTCCATCGCGGTGCGCAAGCGCGGGTTCGATCCAGGATCCGGCCCGCCGGTGCGCGCCGAGACGGTAATCTCGCGGATCAGCTTGGTGAACAATTTGCCGCGGCGCGCATCCTGTGAGTTCTTGCGGTGCTGGATGTTTGCCCATTTACTGTGACCGGCCATAGTCGCTGCTCTTGTCAAAATACGTGTTAAAGGTGAAACGGCCGAATGGTATCACGCCACGTTGCCGCCGAAATCCCCCATTTTCAAATAGTTGCAGATCGACTGCGCCACGCTTCGCGAAAACAGCATGCCAAAATGACTTCGTGTCACGGTGAGATGGCGGGTGATGAACTGTCCGCGCGTTTCGAACACCGCGACGGTACCGTCGTGAGGCGCCGGCAATTCGCCGAACAGAATCAGACCTACGCCAACGCCTAGATTGCCCGCGATCATTCCAACCTCCGCCGGTCCGCGCCAGGCAGGAATATCGCCGAGCAAGCCGCGGTGGATGCTGCGCCCCAGCAGCGGACGCAACCAGCGCCGGTTGGCGAACGCGCTCGCCGTCGTGCTACCCAGCAACGGCGTGCCCATCATTAATACACGTCCCGGCCGCGATTGGGGCATTTGATCAAACAGATGCACCAGCACGATCCCACCCAGACTATGTCCAACCAGGTGCACGACCTCGGCGTCGATCGAGGCTAGAAACGCCTTAAGTCGTCGCGCCGAGTCCTCCGGACGGGACAGCAGGCTGTGATGGCGAAACTGGTGTGTCCTGTAACCACATCGATCCACCTCGCGCCGCAGCCACTCCAGTTCAAAACCGGTCATCCACAAGCCATGCACGAACACGACGTGCTCCTGGCGCGGGGTTGATCGAGAACCTTGGGCGGCTTCATTCATCGGCGATTGTCCTGGCTACCGCGCACGGAAATGCGGTCAACAGTGGAATTCCCCGATTATATCCGGACACGATCGGATTCCAGAGGCAAAAGAAATGGCGCTCGGGTCGCCCCGAACGCCATCAAGTAGCTGGCTTCAAATGAGGTCTATCGAGCTTCGATCGGCTGATCGCCGTGCTCTTGCTACATGGCGCTCATGCCAGACATACCGCTCATGCCGGTCTGTGGGTAAAAGTAGATCTGGCCTTGGGGCGTGATGCGGAAGTATCCGGACATGCCGCTCATGCCCGACATTCCGGACATACCGCCCATGCCGGACATGCCCTGCATGCCACCCATGCCGGACATACCCGACATGCCGCCCATTCCGGACATGCCATCCATGCCCTGCATGCCACTCATGCCACTCATGCCACTCATGCCACCCATGCCACCCATGCCGGACATTCCCGACATGCCGCGCTGTCCGCCCATGCCTTGCATGCCGGACATACCTGACATACCTGACATACCGCCCATTCCGCCCATGCCGGACATTCCCGACATGCCGCCCATTCCGGACATACCATCCATGCCCTGCATGCCGCTCATGCCACCCATGCCGGACATTCCCGACATGCCGCCCATGCCAGACGGTTGCCAAACCCACTGGCCGCCCATGCCAGACATGCCGCCCATTCCCGACATTCCCGACATGCCGCCCATGCCAGACATTCCCGACATGCCATCCATGCCTTGCATGCCTTGCATGCCACCCATGCCGGACATTCCCGACATGCCGCCCATGCCGCCCATACCCGACATGCCACTCATGCCAGTTGGAATCCACTGCCAGTAACCGCCAGATCCCTGCATACCCGACATACCCGACATACCGCCCATGCCGGACATACCCGACATACCGCCCATGCCCGACATTCCGGACATACCGCCCATGCCCGACATTCCGGACATGCCGTCCATACCCTGCATTCCGGACATGCCGCCCATCGCGGCGTTGCCAGTTGCGAGCCCAAGCGT
>JBHJOI010000130.1:0-14733 GCA_050329935.1 Thiotrichales bacterium
CGAGGGCATGTGGCCTCGCTAGTTCGCTTTTCGATGCACGTAGGCGCGGCAGGGTTTCTGTGGCTCGCGGGGTGGAGCAACGTGTTCGGCCAGTCGCTTGGGGCGAGTGGCGTTACCGTAGCGCTATATGCGGTCGCCGCACTGTCGGTGGTATGGATGATCAACCTCTACAATTTCATGGATGGCATGGACGGACTTGCAGGCGGCATGGGTGTGATCGGTTTTACCGCGTTGGCGGTATTCGGATGGATCGATGGCGACTGGGCCTACATGGCGATGGCCGGGCTAATCGCTTCTACCTGCCTGGGTTTCTTGATTTTCAACTACCCGCCGGCGCGTATCTTCATGGGGGACGCTGGGTCCACCACGCTCGGCTTTTTGGCCGCCGCGCTAGGTTTTTTGGGGGTGCGCGATGGCCTGTTCCCATTCTGGGTTCCGCTATTGGTGTTTTCCCCCTTCGTCTTCGACGCGACCTGGACTCTGGCAAGGCGCGCGGCGAAAGGCGAGAAAATCTGGCAAGCGCACCGCTCGCACCTTTACCAGCGCTTGGTTCTGGCGGGTTGGGGGCGCGTCCGAACCTTGTGGCTCTATTACGCGTTGATGTTTGCTTCGGCACTGACCTGCGTCGCGGCTCGGGATTGGGCGTTCGGCAACGTTGTGATGCTGTTCACGGTTTGGGGCTTGATTTATGCATTCTTGGCGTATTTCGTCGCCTGGGTAGAGCGCACGGGACGTCCCGGAAATCGTTTCATTTTGTGAATACCCGGGCACGGTATACACTTATACCGATTGATTAGTTCGTGTCGAGCGTGATGGAAGATCGATTGTCGGGACTCCGAGACCTGTCGCGAACCCGCAAACGCCTATTGATGGCGGTTCTGGATACCTTTCTCCTGTGGCTTGCGTTGTGGATTGCCTATTCGCTGCGATTCGGCGAATGGTTCTTGCCCGCGAGCTCGCAGCTCTGGCTGATCGTGGCCTTGCCGCTGATCGCGATTCCGATCTATGCACGATTGGGGCTTTATCGGGCGGTGATGCGCTATCTCGGCGAGCACGCGTTATGGGCCGTGATCAAGGCGGTCGCGCTGGCGACGCTGTTGTGGGGGTTGGTGGCGCAACTTTCGGGGATGAGTGGCCTGATCCACGGGGTGCCGCGGACCGTGCTGGTGTTGTTCTGGGTGTTGGCGACCGGATTGACGATCGCGAGTCGGTTGACTGTGCGCGAGCTGGTCTGGCGTCCGTTCAGGGCGCGCTTTTCCGGTGACAACGTGTTGGTCTATGGCGCAGGGGAGGCCGGGGTGCAACTCGTCAACGCGTTGACGCGTAGCGCGAGCCTGTATCCGGTCGCCTTCGTCGACGATGATCGGCGTTTGCACAATCGCGAGGTCGCTGGCCTGAAGGTGTTCCCATTGAGCGAGTTGGATGATTTGATCCAGCGCTTTGGCGTTCGCGAGGTGTTGCTCGCGATTCCGTCGGCGTCACGCGCCCGGCGCAGCGAGATTATCCGGGAGTTCGAGCGCTTTCCGGTTCACGCGCGGGTCTTGCCGGCGGTGAGCGAAATCGCCGAGGGCAAGATCTCGGTCGGCGACCTGCGCGAGGTCGAGATCGAGGATCTGCTCGGTCGCGACGCCGTGCCGCCGAATGACACCTTGCTGCGCGCCAACATCGCTGGCAAGACGGTGATGGTGACCGGCGCCGGAGGGTCGATCGGGTCGGAACTGTGTCGGCAAGTCGTGCGTCTGGGGCCGCGGCGCATGGTGTTGCTGGATCACAGCGAGCACGCGCTATACGAGATCGATCGGCAATTGCGCGCCCAGCCGGGTGCGCGCGAAGTCTTGATCACGCCGGTGCTGGGTTCGGTGCTCAACCGCGGACTGATGGAGTTGCTGCTGCGCAAATACCATGTGCACACGGTCTACCACGCGGCGGCATACAAACATGTGCCGCTGCTGGAAGGCAACGAGATCGAGGGCGTCAAGAACAACGTGTTTGGCACGTTAGTGGCGGCCGAGTCCGCGTTACGGGCGAATGTCGAGACCTTCGTCCTGATCTCGACCGACAAGGCGGTACGTCCGACCAATGTCATGGGCGCGAGCAAGCGGCTCGCCGAGCTCGTTTTGCAGGCGATGCATAATCGCTACGCCGTCGAAGCGAATGGCGCCAAGACCGTGTTCAGCATGGTTCGGTTCGGCAACGTGCTCGGCTCGTCGGGTTCTGTCATCCCGTTGTTTCGGGAGCAGATCAAGGCCGGTGGGCCGGTGACCGTGACGCATCCATTGGTGACACGTTATTTCATGTCGATTCCGGAGGCGGCCCAACTCGTGATTCAAGCCGGCGCGATGGCGCAGGGCGGCGATGTGTTCGTGCTGGATATGGGCGAACCGGTAAGGATCCATGATCTTGCGCGGCAGATGATTCATTTGAGCGGGTTGCAGGTTCAGGATGACAGTAATCCGCAAGGTGACATTCGGATCGATTACGTCGGATTGCGCCCAGGCGAAAAGTTGTTCGAGGAGCTGCTGATCGGCGATAGCCCAATGGGCACCGAGCATCCGAAAATTATGCGGGCGAAAGAGGAAATGTTGGCCTGGGGCGAGCTGCAATCGTTGCTGCATGAACTACACCGTTCGATCGATGGCTTTGATCTGGACGGCTTGCGTCGTTTGATGGTGCGCGGCGTCAAGGGCTTTCAACCCGAGGTCGCGATCGAAAACGCGGTGTGGCAGGCGCAAGTCATCGAACTCAAGAAGGCGACCGCCAGCGCCGGCAATTCCGCGCCTTGACGGTTTTTCGCGCTCGTGCGCGTTTTTTGGCGGTAGTTCCTTAGTCTGTTGGCCCGTCCTCGCTAAACTTGGCGGGGAGCGCGCTGCTGGATGCGGTCCGCGCGCGAATTCAACCCCTTGTAAGGACTCAACATGAAGATTCTCGTTGCTGGCGGCGCCGGCTATATTGGCTCGCATACCTGCATCGAATTGCTCGAGGCGGGGCACGATGTCGTCGTCGTGGATAATTTGTATAACAGTAGCCCCGAGGCCTTGCGCCGAGTCTCTGGGATCACGGGGCGCGCGGTGCAGTTTTATCAGGCCGATATCCGTGACCGCTCCGCGCTGGCGGCGATCTTTTCGGGCCATGCGATCGATGCGGTGATCAATTTCGCGGGCTTGAAAGCGGTAGGGGAGTCGGTCGCCAAGCCGTTGTTGTACTACGACAACAATGTGGCCGGGATGATCGCCCTGGCCGAGACGATGGCGCGATTTTCCGTCAAGACCCTGGTGTTCAGTTCGTCGGCTACCGTCTATGGCGATCCGGCCAGTCTGCCGATCCGCGAGGACTTTCCGTTGAGCGCGACCAACGCCTACGGACGCTCCAAACTGATGATCGAGGACATGCTCCGCGATCTGTTCGGCTCCGATGCGGACTGGAAGATCGCATTGCTACGTTATTTCAACCCGGTTGGGGCGCATCGTTCGGGTCTGATTGGCGAAGACCCGAACGATATCCCGAACAATTTGATGCCCTATGTCGCCCAGGTGGCGGTAGGTCGCCTGCCGCGGCTCTCGGTGTTCGGCGATGACTACCCGACTCATGATGGTACCGGCGTGCGCGATTACATTCACGTCGTCGACCTGGCGCGCGGCCATCTTCGTGCGCTGGAGGCCTTGCGGCGTGACGCGGCAGGGCGGGTGTTGACCGTGAACCTTGGGACCGGGACGGGTTATTCAGTGCTCGACATGGTGCGTGCGTTCGCCACCGCCTCACAGCGCGAGGTGCCGTACCAGATCGTGGCGCGTCGTCCGGGCGATGTCGCGGCCTGTTACGCTGACCCCTCGCTGGCGCGCGAGCTGATCGGCTGGTCCGCCGAGTTGGGTATTGACGACATGTGCGCGGATACCTGGCGTTGGCAGTCGCGGAATCCGAATGGCTACAAGCCTTGACGCGATCGTCGAGGCTTGGGTTGCCGCCCCGGTTCGTGCCACAATCCAGCGATGAAAGGCACGGATAACCCCATGACCGGTAAAGTTTTTGTCGAGACCCACGGGTGTCAGATGAACGAGTACGATTCGGCCAAGATGCTGGACGTACTGGAGGCCGAACTCGGCATGCAGCGCGCCGCGACCCCCGAGGAGGCCGATCTTGTGCTGCTGAACACCTGTTCGATCCGCGAAAAGGCGCAAGAGAAAGTTTTTTCGCAGCTCGGCAAGTGGCGTCTGCTCAAACAGCGCAAACCGGAGCTGCTGATCGGCGTAGGCGGTTGCGTCGCGAGCCAGGAGGGAGACGCGTTGCGTGCGCGCGCGCCTTATGTCGACGTCGTGTTTGGCCCGCAAACGCTGCACCGCCTGCCGGATATGGTTCGTGCCGTTCGGGCGCGGCACCAGCCGATGGTCGATGTGTCGTTTCCGGAGATCGAGAAGTTCGATCGGCTGCCGGAGCCGCGGGCCGACGGGCCGACGGCGTTCGTCTCGGTGATGGAGGGATGCAGCAAGTTTTGTACCTACTGCGTGGTGCCGTTCACTCGTGGCGCGGAGGTCAGCCGGCCGTTCGACGACGTCTTGGTCGAGGTGGCATTGCTGGCGCAGCAGGGTGTGCGTGAGGTCACGCTGCTTGGGCAAAACGTCAACGCCTATCGCGGCCCGATGGCCGATGGCGAGATCGCCGATCTCGCGCTGTTGATCGAGTATCTGGCGGCGATTGATGGGCTCGATCGGATCCGTTTCACGACTTCGCATCCGCTGGAGTTCTCCGATCGCTTGATTCAGGTTTACGCCGAGGTGCCGAAGTTGGTCAGTCATTTGCATCTTCCGGTGCAGAGCGGATCGGACCGGATCCTGGCGGCGATGAAGCGCGGTCATACCGCGCTGGAGTACAAATCGCGGATTCGCCGATTGCGCGAGGCGCGTCCGGGCATCAGTCTGTCGTCGGATTTTATCGTCGGCTTTCCCGGCGAGACCGAGGCGGATTTCGAGGCGACGATGCGTTTGATTGAGGAGATCGGCTTCGACCAGTCGTACAGCTTTGTTTTCAGCGCGCGCCCCGGCACGCCCGCGGCGGACTACCCCGATGACGTGCCGCTGGAGGTCAAGAAGCGGCGCTTGGCGCGGCTGCAGGATACGATCAGCGCCAATGCCGCGCGTATCAGCGCCGCGATGGTCGGCACGGTACAGACCGTGTTGGTCGACCGCCCTTCGCGCAAGGATGTCGCGATGATGGCCGGGCGTACGGAAAACAACCGCGTCGTCAATTTTAATGGTGGCGCGCGCTTGATCGGCCAGTTCGTCGACGTGCGCATCACCGAGGCCCTACCGAATTCGCTGCGCGGCGATTTCGTACGGGTCACGCCCAACTTAACGCGAAATGCCGCCTGAGGCCGCTTTTGACACACGCACTACAATCCCATGGCTTCGAACTGGACCCCGTCGACAATCTGCGTCTCGCGAATCTGTGTGGACAGTTCGACGAGCACTTGCGGCTGCTGGAGCGCCGTCTCGGGGTCGAGATCAACAACCGTGGCGCGAAATTCGAGGTCATTGGCGAGGAGCGGGCAGCGCGGTCCGCGCTCGAGATCCTGCGCGGCCTTTATGCGCTGACCGCGGAAGAAACCCTGGTGCCCGCCAAGGTCCACTTGTTTCTGCAGGAATCGGGCGTGGACGCGATGCTCGATTCGCCCGTGGCCGATGAAAACCTGGCGGTACGCACGCGACGCGGCCTGATTCGAGGCCGTGGCCCGACGCAGAACAATTACCTGCGCGACATGCAGCGTCACGATCTCACATTCGGCATCGGCCCCGCGGGTACCGGCAAGACCTACCTCGCCGTGGCTTGCGCGGTCGAAGCACTCGAGGCGGAGCGCGTGCGGCGATTGGTGCTCGTGCGTCCCGCGGTGGAGGCGGGTGAGCGACTCGGTTTTCTGCCCGGCGATCTGACTCAGAAGATCGATCCCTACCTGCGGCCGATGTACGACGCCTTGTATGAGATGCTGGGTTTCGAGCGGGTGGCGAAGTTGCAGGAGCGCAACGTTATCGAGGTCGCGCCGCTCGCGTACATGCGCGGTCGGACCTTGAACGACGCGTTTATCATTCTCGACGAGGCCCAGAACACCACTGTCGATCAGATGAAGATGTTCCTCACTCGGATCGGTTTCGGGTCGACCACGGTCGTGACCGGCGATGTGACACAGACCGATCTGCCGCCCGGCCGGGAATCCGGTCTGCGCCATGTGATCAAGGTCTTGAAGGATATCGACGGCATCAGTTTCAACTTTTTCACCGCGCGCGACGTCGTTCGTCACCCGTTGGTGCGGCGAATTGTTCAGGCCTACGAGCGGAGTGAGGAACAGGCTCGCTGATGGCGTTTCAGGTCGAACTTCAGGACGATGCCAACCCGCTGCCGGCGTTAGCCGACTATCCGTTCCAGGAATGGCTCGACAGGTGTTTCTCGGAACACGATGCGCGCAGCGTCGTGATCCGGATTACCGACACGACCGAAAGCGCGGATCTAAACCTGCGCTACCGCGGAAAACCCGGACCCACCAATGTGCTCTCGTTTCCATTCGAGGCACCACCCGGTGTGCCCGTGGATCACCTCGGCGATCTGGTGATCTGTGCCGAGGTTGTCGAGCGCGAGGCGCGCGAGCAGGGCAAGTCGGCGCGCGCGCACATGGCTCATTTGCTGGTCCACGGCGTGCTGCACCTGCTCGGATTCGATCACCTTGACGACCGCTCCGCCGGCGAGATGGAGGCGATCGAGATCGCCTTGCTGGCGCGCATCGGCGTAAGCGATCCGTACCAAGTCTGCGATGTTTGATGTCGATTGACTCACGTTTTGGTCGCTACATAATGGGCGCTTTCGCGTGTTAGACGCTATAAACGACGATTAATTAATCTGTCGACCCCGGAAATTATGCGTCCTAGTCATGAATGTCGTAAAAATGCCTAACGGATTCCGCATGTTGCGTGTTTTCCACACTTGTATTGTGGGCTAGCGAGCACTATCTTTTCTCAGAACTCACGTTTAACCCCAAAACTGGATGCACGAAGACCACCCTCCGGTCGCTGACAGCCGTAGCTGGCTTGAGCGAATCAGCAAATCCCTGCTTGGCGAGCCCGCCGATCGCGAACAACTTGTTGAATTGTTGCGCAGCGCGCATCGACGCGATCTGCTCGACCTCGATGGCCTCAGCATGATCGAAGGCGTGCTGTCGGTCGCCGAGCTCAAGGTTCGCGACATCATGATCCCGCGGGCACAAATGGATACCTTGCGCGAGGGCATGGGGCTCGATGAGATGCTCCGGCTCGTGGTCGAATCGGGCCACTCGCGGTTTCCGGTGATCGGCGAGCGCAAGGACAACGTCGTGGGCATTTTGTTGGCGAAGGATCTGCTGCGTTACCAGTTGCCAGGCGACGGTGCGCGTTTCGAGCTGAGCGACGTGATGCGGCATGCGGTGTTCATTCCCGAGAGCAAGCGACTCAATGTGTTGTTGAAGGAGTTTCGCCACAGTCGCAACCACATGGCCATTGTCGTCGACGAATATGGCAGTGTCGCGGGTCTGGTGACGATCGAGGATGTTCTGGAGCAAATCGTCGGCGAGATCGACGATGAGTACGACACCGAAGAGTCCGAACGCACGATACTTGAGAAATCACCCAACCATTTCAGCGTCAAGGCGCTGACCTTGATCGAGGAATTCAACGAGTTCTTCCACGAGAGTTTCGACGACAGCGAGTTCGATACCATTGGCGGCCTGGTCGCCAGTCGGTTCGGTTATATGCCCCAGCGTAACGAGTCGGTCACCATCGGCAGCTATACTTTCAAGGTCGTCAAGGCGGATAGCCGTCGCATTCATCTGCTCGAGGTGATGCGCAGCGCGGAACCCGTTTTGCTGCAAAGCTAAAACTAGCCGCGACTTCCGCTGACAGCGGCGTGATCCCGATCCCGCGGAATACGCGGTGCGTCCCCGAAAGAAGCGAGTGTAATGCCGCGCGTCAACAACTGAACTGAGCAAAATAAAACCGGTGACGCTCGCCTCCCTCCCATTTGCGCTTGCCGCGCTCGTCGCGACGGTGTGTGGCGTGGTGCTCGTGGGCGCCTTCGCACCGCTTGATCTCTGGCCGCTTGCGGTGTTGTGCCCGGCGCTGCTGTTCCTGCTGTGGAACGACCGAACACCCGCGCAAGCGTTTGGCCTTGGCTTTTTGTTCGGACTCGGCTTTTTCGGCGTCGGTGTTTCATGGGTATTTAACAGTGTCTACGAATTCGGTCAGGCGCCGGCACCCTTCGCGGCGGGATTGACGCTCGCGTTTGTGTTGGTATTGGCGCTGTTTCCAGGGCTGACGGGTTGGATCCATGCGCGTTTCGAGCGCGCCTACCGCGACGCGCACGCGCTACGTTGGCTGATATTCCTGCCAGCGGTATGGATTCTTGGGGAGGCGTTCCGCGGTTGGTTTTTGACCGGCTTTCCGTGGCTTTGGCTTGGGTATAGTCAAGTCGACTCGCCATTCGCCGGAATTGCCCCGATCCTTGGATCCCTGGGTGTGAGTTGGTTCGTGATGGTCGCGGCGGGGTTGCTGGCCTATGCATTCAATGCGCGGGGGCGGCGGCGCTGGCGCGCGCTCGGCGGCGTGTTGATATTGGTGTCGGTCGCCTGGGGCCTGGGCCGGATACCTTGGACGCAACCGGTCGGCGCGCCGATCCAGGCGGTCCTGATTCAAGGCAATGTGCAACAGGGTGACAAGTGGGATCAGGACTGGTTGATCCCGACCGTCGAGCGTTATTTGGAACTCACGCGACGCAATCTCGACGTCGATCTGATCGTCTGGCCGGAAGCGGCCTTGCCGGGGCGCTACCACGTTTTTAAGGATTCAGTACTCGAGCCGCTGCGCACGGAGTTACAGGCGCATGACGTCGATTTGCTGCTCGGCATCCTTTACAAGAGTGAACTGGGTACCCATAACAGCCTGCTGAAGCTCGGTGAAGACGTCGAGGTCTATCACAAACGCCATCTGGTGCCGTTTGGCGAATACATACCGCTGCGTTACTGGTTGCGTTGGCTGGACGACATGGTGATTCTGCCGGCCGCCGACATTACGCCGGGTACCGAGGCGAACCTGCTGACGGCGGCGGGACAACCCGTGGCGGCTTCGATCTGCTACGAGGACGCCTATGGTGCGGAAATGGCGGCCATGTTGCCGCAGGCCACCATGTTGGTGAATGTGAGCAACGATGCCTGGTTCGGTGACTCGCTCGCGCCTTGGCAGCATCTTCAGATTGCGAGGATGCGGTCACTTGAACTGGGTCGTCCCATGCTGCGTGCGACCAATACCGGTATCTCGGCGATGATCGATCACCGCGGCAAGGTGCTGGTACAGTCGCCGCAGTTCAAGATCGCCGTGGTGCATGGCGACGTCACACCGCAGAACGGTGCGACACCGTTCGCGCGTTTTCATCACTGGCCGATATTGTTTCTGTGTGCCGTGTTCGTGCTGGCGGGCGGGTGGTACGGCCGGCGATCGCGCGCGCTAACATGAATGACTGGATTCGCGGTGGGCGCCGCTCAGGATAGGTAGGCGGGAGCGGCGGCCGCAGGGAGGCCGCCGTCGAGCTCTCAGGGATGGGTTCACGGCGTCTCCCATCTACCCTGAGCGGGTTTTCTTCCTACGGGCGGCGACCTCGCCTTGAAGGTTTATTCAGACCCTTGCCGTGACTACTCGGGGCTCGCCTCGTTCGTGTCATCGACGGCATCGGCCGCACGGGTGAATAACGTGCCCTGGCAGTGCGGGCAGGGCGGGATCGGTTTGGTCTCGGAGAAGTACAGCGTGTGTCCGCAGCTGGTGCACACCAGACGGCCGATCCCCGCGACTTCGCCTGCCTGATACTCCGCGAGATCGCGGTTGCGTTGTTCCAGCGCATCGAGTTCGATTCGCGTTCGATCAGCGAGCGACGATACGAGGTCGAGCAACCTGGCCTCGATCAGACCCACATCGATTCGCAGCCAGTCGCGCAGGTCGCGACCCGAGTCGGTCAGATAGGCACCCATCTCGTTCAGGTCGCGTCGCAGGTAGTCGGCGATCTCGTGCGCTTCCTCGCGGGTTGCCTCCTGCAGGTGGACCGCGTTGTCGCGCGCGTGCTGGATCGCCTCGCCAAGCTCGGGCAAGGTCTTTTCCTCGGCGGTGACGAACAACTCGTGGACTCTTTCAAGCATCCGGTTGTACACGCTCGGTCGGCGATCGGTGGCGGTGTCGTCGGACATGGCTTTGCTCCCGTTCTGTAAGCATTGACTTGATTGTAGCGATCCTGACGGCGGCGCGCCCATTGAGGGCAGCGCGTCGGCGTTGTTATGCTTCGGCCTCAACACGCCATCCGCGAAACAGTATCCATGCAAGACCAATACAATATCAGGGAAGTCGAACAGGCCGCGCAAAGTTTTTGGCGCGAGCGCGAATCGTTCAAAGTCGCGGACGATCCCACGCGTGCGAAGTTTTACTGTCTCTCAATGTTTCCCTACCCAAGCGGGAAGTTGCACATGGGGCACGTGCGCAACTACACCATCGGCGATGTCATCGCGCGGTATCAACGCATGCGCGGAAAAAACGTGTTGCAGCCGATGGGCTGGGATGCGTTCGGCTTGCCGGCCGAGAACGCGGCGATGAACCACGGCGTGCCGCCCGCGCAATGGACCTACGCCAACATCGATTACATGCGCCAGCAATTGCAGTCGCTCGGGTTTGCGATCGATTGGAACCGCGAGTTGGCGACCTGCAAACCGGACTACTATCGCTGGAATCAATGGCTGTTCCTGCGCATGCTTGAGGCCGGCATCGCTTACAAGAAAACCCAGGTCGTGAACTGGGATCCGATCGATCAAACCGTCCTCGCCAACGAGCAGGTGATCGACGGCCGCGGTTGGCGCACCGGGGCGCTGGTCGAGCGACGCGAGATTCCAGGCTATTACCTCGCGATCACGCGCTACGCCGAGGAGCTGCTGGCCGCGCTTGATCACCTGCCTGGGTGGCCGGAACGCGTCAGAACTATGCAGGCGAACTGGATCGGCAAGAGCCAGGGGGTGCGTTTCGCGTTTCCGTATGATCTGGAGGGCGAGGCCGGCAAGCTGTGGGTCTACACCACCCGGGCCGATACCATCATGGGCGTAACGTTTTGCGCGGTCGCCGCCGAGCATCCATTGGCTTTGCGGGCCGCGCGCGCCAATCCCGCGTTGGCGGCGTTCATCGAGGACTGCCGGCGCGGCGGGGTCGCGGAGGCCGACATCGCGACGATGGAGAAAAAGGGGATGCCGACCGGACATTCGGTTATTCATCCCTTGACGGGTGAGTCCATCCCGGTCTGGGTCGGAAACTATGTATTGATGGGGTATGGCGACGGGGCGGTGATGGCCGTCCCAGCCCACGATGAGCGGGATTTTCATTTCGCGCGCAAGTACGATTTGCCGATTCGGCCGGTCATTGAGCGCAAGCGGGGCACTGACGGCGGTTCGCCTTCGCCCGGAGAGGCGTTCACCGCCGATCAATGGCAGGACTGGTATGGTGACAAGACGGTCGGCGTTTGCGTCAACTCCGGACCCTACGACGGTCTCGATCACGCGGCTGCGATCGAAGCGATCGCGCGCGATCTCGCGGCGAAAGATCTCGGTGCCAAACAAGTTCAGTGGCGCCTGCGCGACTGGGGCGTCTCGCGACAACGCTACTGGGGCTGCCCGATCCCGATCATTCATTGCGACGACTGCGGCGACGTGCCGGTGCCGGATGATCAGCTCCCGGTGGTTTTACCGGAGGACTGCGTGCCGGACGGCTCCGGCAATCCGCTCAACAAGCGCGAGGATTTCGTCCGGTGCGCGTGCCCGAAATGCGGCAAACCGGCCCGGCGCGAGACCGACACGCTGGATACCTTCGTCGATTCATCGTGGTACTACGCGCGCTATGGCGTTCGCGCCGGCGCGACGACGATGGTGGATGAGGGCACTGATTACTGGATGCCGGTCGATCAGTATATCGGCGGGATCGAGCACGCGATTCTGCACTTGCTGTACTCGCGTTTCTGGACCAAGGTCATGCGCGACCTCGGCCTGGTGCGCTACGACGAGCCCTTTACCAACTTGTTGACGCAGGGCATGGTGATCGCGGAGACCTATTTTCGCGAGGGCGAGGACGGCAGGAAGACCTGGTTCAATCCCGCCGAGGTCGATGTGGAGCGGGACGAGAAGGGACGAATCCTGCGGGCGGTGTTGCGCGCGGATGGCGTCGAAGTCCGTCCCGGCGGCATCGAAAAGATGGCTAAATCGAAGAACAACGGCGTCGATCCGCAGTCATTGATCGAGCTCTACGGTGCCGACACCGCGCGTCTGTTCACGATGTTCGCAGCGCCACCGGAGTTATCGCTGGAATGGTCGGATTCGGGGGTCGAGGGTGCCTACCGCTTCCTGCGACGGGTCTGGTCCCTGGCGTACGAGGCCCGCACGCGCGTCGCCGCCGCGCGGCAGGGCGCGACACCAGTCGCCTACGATGAATCGCGGCGCGCGATGCGGCGCGAGATTCACACAGTGCTGCGCAAGGCGCTGGAGGACTTCAATCGCAATCAATTCAATACCGTGGTTTCGGCATGCATGATGATCGCCAATACCTTGGCGCGGTTGAGCGGCGATCAAGGCGAGGCCGCGGATGCCGACGCGGACGCCAAACTTTATCTCGAAGGCATAGGCATTCTATTGCGACTGCTGTCGCCCATCGCACCGCATATCACGCATGTGCTCTGGCGAGCGCTGGACTACGGAGACGATATCCTTGACGCGCCGTGGCCCGAGGTCGATGAATCGGCGTTGGTGCAATCAAGCATCGAGTGGGTGGTTCAGGTGAACGGTAAGTTGCGAGGCCGGATCACCGTGGCTGCTAAAGCCGATCGTGCCGCGGTCGAAGCGGCCGCGTTGAGCGACGTTGGCGTGCAGCGATTCATCGCCGAGCAGAGCGTTCGCAAGATCGTCGTGGTTCCGGGCAAGCTCGTGAACATCGTGGTGGGTTGAGCGCGTGCGTTTCGTACTCGGTGTTCTGCTCGGCGGGGTCATGCTGCTCGGTTCCGGTTGCGGCTTTTACCTGCGTGGCTCGGAGGGTGTGCCGTTGGCCCAGGTTCTGCCCGAGGTGTTTATCGACGGCGTTGATACGGGGGTCGGTTTCGGCCAGTTGGTGGCGGAATCGCTACGCGCCAATCACGTAAGAGTGCTCGAACATCGCGACGAGACTCGGCCAGTTCTCCATTTGAACCCGTTGCGCGAATCGCAGATCGTGCTTTCGGTCGACCGCGAACTGCGGGTGCGGGAATACGCGTTGATCTCGGATTTGCAGTATCGGCTGCTGCCGCCCGCGGGGCCCTCGGACCTGCCCTTCCAAACGGCGCAAGTACGACGCGACCAGGTCAACGACCCGCTACAGGTGCTCGGTAGCGATCGCGAGACTCGCCGCCTGCGCCGAGAAATGCATCAGGAGTTGGTGTATCTGTTGACGTTGCGATTACGGTTGCATCAGTCACAATAGGCGGGTTGCCGCATGTTTCAACGCGGAACCGCGCGGCGCACGCGCGATTGGCGCGCACACCGCATCCATCCAACCGGTCCAGGACCGCACTAGGAGACCTCCAATGCCGGACTCTTCGAACCTGACCATCAAACACTTTCGGTTGGTCTCGGTGCTGGGTATCGTCGCGACACTGGTTGGCCTGATCGGCGCGATCGGGGTCGGCGCCGTGCTGGCCTACATGGTGTCGGAATTGAGCGCGGGCCGGTTGCACTATCTGCTGCATCAGGCCTTGTTCCAGGCCGTGTGGTGGGTGTTTTTCGCGAGTCTGTTCACTGTCGGGCTGCATCTCATCATCTCCGGCTACACGCGCCGCAAGCGTGATCTCGTGCCCGGTGTGTCGCTCTACTTCCTGGGCCTGGCCTTGGTGGTCAACGGTTTGATTCTGCTGGTGTATTCCAATCCGCTGTATGGTTTGACCGCGCTATTGGTCGGAGTTGTATTGGTCTTTATAGAGTGGCGTTTCGATATCACCTGAACTGGCCGAATGCGTCCGGCAGGACGTATGCCTTCAACCTACAGCCGGGTTGCGTCGGCCAAGCCGGAACGGAGACTAGATGCATCTACATATCCTTGGAATCGCGGGAACCTTTATGGGCGGGTTGGCGCAGATCGCGCGTGCCGCCGGTCATCGCGTGACCGGGTCGGACGCCCAGGTGTATCCGCCGATGAGTACTCAGCTCGACGCCGCCGGAATCGATTTCGTCGAAGGTTTCGATCCCGTTCAATTGGCACCGGCGCCAGATGTCGTGGTTGTCGGCAACGTGATGGCGCGTGGCCGCCCGATCATCGAGGCCATGCTGGACCGCAATCTGAACTACACCTCAGGTCCACGGTGGCTCTACGAACATGTGCTACGCGAGCGCTGGGTGCTCGCGGTGGCGGGCACCCATGGCAAGACCACGACGGCGAGCATGCTTGCGTGGATTCTGGAGCACGCGGGTCTGAATCCCGGCTTCCTGATCGGTGGCGTGCCGCTGGATTTCGGCGTTTCGGCACGGCTCGGCACCTCGAAGTACTTCGTCATCGAGGCCGATGAGTACGACACCGCGTTCTTCGATAAGCGCTCCAAGTTTCTGCATTACCACCCGCGGACGCTGATCATCAACAACATCGAGTTTGATCACGCCGATATCTTTCCGGATCTCGCGGCGATCCAGCGTCA
>JBHJOI010000131.1:0-6437 GCA_050329935.1 Thiotrichales bacterium
GAAGATGGGCTATCCGTGTGCCGCCGGCTGCGCGGGGCTGCGGACGATATACCCATCGTCATGCTGACGGCGCGTGGCGATGACGTCGACCGCATCGTCGGGCTGGAAATGGGCGCGGACGATTACCTCGCCAAGCCGTTCAATCCGCGCGAGCTGGTGGCACGGATCAAGGCGGTGCTGCGTCGGCGTCCTGGCACGGGCAAGGCTGTTGCGACCTTGCCCGAAGATGAATCGGTCGCGTTCGGTCCGTTTTTACTCAATCTCGGGTTACGCCGATTGACGCGCGATGGGCAGCCGCTGGTCATCACGAGTGGCGAGTTCGCGATTCTCAAGGTGCTGGTGGAGCATCCGCGTCAGACCTTGTCGCGTGATCGGTTGATGGAACTCGCACGAGGCCGCGAGCATGGTGCTTATGATCGCAGCATCGACGTGCAGATTTCGCGCCTGCGGCGATTGCTGGAGGACGACCCGGGCAAGCCGCGCTACATCCAGACCGTCTGGGGCGTGGGCTACGTGTTTGTGCCCGACGTGGCGTAGCGGATGCGCTGGAGTCAACCCTCGCTGCTGCTGCGCACGGTATTACTGATCGTGCTGGTGCTGGTGGTGAGCCAGACCGCTTGGTTGCTGCTTGGGCGCTGGGCCGAGCAGGAGCCGCGCGCGCGACAGATCGCGCATCGCGCCGCCAGCGTGGTCGGATTGACCCGCGCCGCCTTGATCGCGGCGCGTCCGGAAAGCCGCCATGCCTTGCTCGATGACCTGTCGCGGCGCGAGGGCATTCGCATTTACCCGCTGGCCTACGAGGATCTGATTCCACCCCTGCCGGACGATCCGCTGGTTCGCCTGATCGAGACCGAGGTCAAGCGCGTGTTGGGCGACTCCACGCAGGTTATCGTCACCGAGGCGGATGTCGAAGGTCTGTGGGTGAGTTTCAGCATCGACGCCGACGAATACTGGGTCATCATGCCGCGAACCCCGCTGGAGCGGCCGTTTCCATGGCGCCTGGCGGGTTGGGGCAGTTTCGTGCTGGCGGCGTCGGTGCTCGGGGCGTGGCTGATGGTTGCCGCGATCAACCGCCCCTTGAGTGCGATCACGCGCGCGGCGACCGCGCTGGGACACGGCGAACGTCCAGCGAAGGTGGCTGAAACCGGCGCGCCGGAGATTCAGGCGCTCGGACGCGCCTTCAATCGCATGGCTTATGATCTCGGGCAACAGGACGCGGATCGTGCCTTGCTGCTGGCGGGTATATCGCACGATCTGCGCACGCCGTTGTCGCGCTTACGTCTCGGTGTTGAATTGAACGTGCGCGATCCGGCCGAGCAAGAGGCCATGGTCGCGGACGTCGACGAAATGGAGCGCGTGATCGCGCAGTTTCTGGAGTTTGCCCAACGTGACGACCAGTCACCGCTGGAAGATACCGATCCCGGTGAGCTATTGGTGGAGATCGCTGGACAATTCGATCGGCGGGGTGTGCGACTCGAAACCGAAATCGCGTCGCTGCCGCGCATGCCGCTCGCACGCGAAAGTCTGCGACGGGCACTGGTCAATCTGGTCGAGAACGCGTTGCGGTACGGGGGGCCTCACGTGGCCCTGGTGGGTGAGCGTGGCGCGAAGGGTGTAACGCTCGGCGTGCTCGACCGCGGTCCCGGTATCCCGGAGGATCAGCTCGTGCTGGTCAAGCGTCCGTTCAAACGCCTCGACGCGGCGCGCAGCGGTGGCGTGGGCACGGGACTCGGGTTGGCGATCGTCGAGCGTGCCGCGCGCCGGCACGGCGGTGATCTGACGTTACGCAATCGAAACGGTGGCGGACTCGCGGCGTTAATCGAGCTGCCGTTGCAACACGAGACCATCACCTAGATCCAAAGTCACACCAACGTGTCGGGTATCGCCCGCTCGCGGCGATCCAGGATCAGTTCGCCGGCCGGCGCATCGAGCGTTGCCCGCGGCGCGTGAGCGGGCAAGGTGCGACGCAGGCGTTCAAGCAGCACGCTGGAACCCTCGACGGCAAAGGGCACGTACACGGTGGTCTTGCCGTCGCGCGCGTGAAAGGCCAACGCCATGCCGAATGCGCCTTGGCGCACGTGCGCGACCTCGGTCCAGCGGATCGAATGCGGCATGCCGAACTTGCTCACGCCCTCCAGTCCTTGCGCGGTCAGGCGAAACTTCGCGGCATGAAGTTGGAACGCCAACACCATCGCCGCGAGCAGCACGACCGAGCAGCAAAACATCGCCAGATGCGATCCACTCACGCTGGGCGATCGCAGTGTGGCGGCGCACAGCACCGCGATCCAGCTCGCGAGCCAGTACATCAGTTCGGCGGGTGGCGTGAGTTGCAACAACTCCGGCGTATCGATCTCGGCGGCGCGCCCCGCGTAGCGATTCTCGATGCCGTGGACGTGCAAGGCGTAGAGCGCGCCAAGCAGCGCCCCCAACCACAGCGCATTCATGCCGAATGTCCACTGCGGCGCACTACAGACAAAAGCGTGACCAAACAGGGAAATGGCGCTGCCGGCGCCCGCGATCCAGGTCAATCCGCATGACCAGAACGGCTGGTGCCCCGCCGTGTAGCGATAGGCCAGATACGGTAACAAAAGCCCCATGATGAGCGCCGGAACGGTGCTCTGCACGCATTCGTCCATGTCTCTTTGCCCGTTGTTATTCACGTTTTTTTACATGGTAATTTTTTGTATGCGTTTCGGCAATCAGCCATCTGGTCAATATCCACACGGCTCGGAAAAAATAATTGATGTGGCGACGTGGCATCGCGTGCGTGCAATGGTTTAGCATCGACTTGGACTACACCCAAAGCCACCGATACCGAAGGAGACGGCTATGCCGCAAACCAAGATTCTGCTCGACGAATCCGAGATTCCGACCCATTGGTATAACGTCGTCGCTGATATGCCGAACCCGCCGTTGCCGCCGCTCGGACCCGACGGCAACCCGGTCAGCCCGGAGCGGATGCTGGCGATTTTTCCCGGCAATATCCTTGAGCAGGAGATGTCTGCCGAGCGCTGGATTCCGATCCCCGAACCGGTCCGCGAGATCTATCGCTTGTGGCGCCCGGCGCCGCTCGTGCGCGCGCATCGGCTGGAGCGGATTCTCGGCACGCCGGCGAAAATCTATTTCAAGTATGAAGGCGTGTCGCCGGCGGGCTCGCACAAGCCGAATTCCGCGATTCCGCAGGCTTATTTCAACAAGGTCGCGGGCATCAACCGCCTGACCACGGAGACCGGCGCCGGGCAATGGGGTTCGTCGCTCGCGCTTGCCGGCCAGATGTTCGACATGGAGATCCGGGTCTACATGGTCAGGGTCAGCTACGAGCAAAAGCCGTTTCGGCGCTCGATGATGCAAACCTGGGGCGCCGAGGTGTTCGCGAGTCCGACCAACATGACCGAGGCGGGCCGCGGGATTCTCGCCAACGATCCTGAAAGCCAGGGCAGTCTCGGGATCGCCATCTCCGAGGCGGTGGAGGAGGCGGCCTCGCGTAGCGATACCAATTACGCGCTGGGCTCGGTGCTAAACCATGTGTTGTTGCACCAGACCGTGATCGGCCTGGAGGCGAAGAAGCAATTCGACCTGGTCGGCGACTATCCCGACATGATCTTCGCGCCGTGCGGTGGCGGGTGCAATTTCGCCGGCGTGAGTTTCCCGTTCCTCGCCGACAAGGCGGCGGGTGACAAGCGCGCGCAGAACCTGCGCTGCGTCGCGGTCGAACCGGCGTCGTGCCCGACCTTGACCAAGGGCGTCTACGCCTACGATTACGGCGACGTTTCGGGTTACACCCCGCTGATGAAGATGTACACCCTCGGCCATGATTTCATGCCGCCGGGCATTCACGCCGGCGGGTTGCGTTACCACGGCGATTCGCCGCTGCTCTCGCAGCTCTACCACGAGAAATTGATCGAGGCGATTGCCGTGCCGCAGCTCGCGACTTTCGAGGCCGGCGTGATGTTCGCGCGCGCCGAGGGCATCATTCCGGCGCCGGAGTCCTGCCACGCGATTCGCGCCTGTGTCGACGAAGCGTTGCGTTGCAAGGCGAGCGGCGAACCGAAAACGCTGTTGTTCAACCTCTCCGGGCACGGCCACTTCGACATGGCGTCCTATGACAAATACTTCGCCGGCGAGCTCGAGGACTTCGAGTATCCCGACGCGGCGATCCAGGCGGCGCTCGCGCGCTTGCCCAAGGTCGGCTAGCGGGGTCGGTTGCCGGGCGTGACCGACGCCCGGCAACCCGCGCGATCGACTCATCGATGCGGAGGGTTTCACCATGACGATATTGCTGATAGGCGTGTTGCTTTGGAGCGCGGTGCATTTGTTTCCCGTGCTCGCGCCGGCCGCTCGGGCGCGCTGGATCGCGCGGCTGGGAACGAAGTATCAGGGCTTGTTCGCGCTCGTTATCGGCCTCGCGCTGTTGCTGATCGTGTTTGGCTGGCGTGGCGCGCCGGCGCAAACGGTGTACCTGCCGCCCGAGTGGGGCGCTTACCTCAGTTCCCCGTTGATGTTGCTCGCGATCTTGCTGTTCGGTGCGTCGCACGGTCAATCGCGGATCCAACGCTGGTTGCGTCATCCGATGTTGAGCAGTGTGGTGGTCTGGGCGACCGCGCACTTGCTGGTCAATGGCGATTCGCGGTCCATCGTGTTGTTCGGTGGCCTGGCGCTGTGGGCACTCGTGTCGCAGCCGTTGATCAATCGCCGCGACGGGGCCTGGGTCAGACCGGCCGTCGCGCCGCCGTGGTCGAATGAAGTCAAACTGCTGGTGATCGCACTTATCGTGTACGCGGTGCTGCTGTTCGCGCACCCTTATCTCGCCGGGGTGCCACTGATTGCGATTTAGCGTTTTCCTGGTTCTGCTCTGGGCCAGTCTTGCCGGCGCCGAATCGATCCTGCACCGTGGCAACGGCGCGGAACCCGAGACGCTCGACGTGCATCGTTCCAGCGGCGTGCCCGAGGCGACCATTCAGCGCGACCTGTTTGAAGGGCTACTGACGGAAGGCGCGGACGGAGCCTTGCTGCCCGGCGTGGCCGAGCGCTGGCAAGTGAGTGCCGATGGCCTGGTTTACCGCTTCGAGTTGCGCGCCGATGCCCGCTGGTCGGATGGCGAGCCGGTGGTGGCCGGCGATTTCGTCTACGCGATTCGCCGCGCGTTGGCGCCCGAAACCGCGTCCGACTACGCCTTCATTCTATGGCCGATCGCGAACGCCGAGGGCTACAGCAAGGGTGAAACGCGCGACCCGACGGCGCTTGGCGTCAGCGCGCCCGATCCGTGCACGCTCGAAATCCGGCTCGGCGCGCCAACGCCCTATTTTCTCGATCTGCTGACCCACCACATGAGCTACCCGGTGCCGCGTCGGGCGATCGAGGCGCACGGCAATCAATGGACCCGGCCGGGCAATCTCATCAGCAACGGTGCCTACCGCTTGGCCGAATGGGTGCCTCAGTCGCACATCAAGCTGGTGCGTAACGAACAGTTTCACTCTGCCGCGACGGTCGCTATCAATGTGGTGACGTATTACCCGACCGAGGACAAGAACAGCGAACTCAAGCGTTTTCGCGCCGGCGAACTCGACATCACCGAAGATGTGCCGTCGGCGCAGATCCAGTGGGTCGAGGCGCAGTATCCGGAGGCGTTTCGCAACGCGCCGTACAACGGCGTCTACTACCTCGCGTTCAATCTGACGCGCCCGCCATTTCGCGACGACGCCAAACTGCGCCGTGCCCTCACGCTTGCGATCGATCGCGAGATCCTCACCGCCAAGGTCACGCGCGGCGGCGAACTTCCCGCCTGGAGCTGGGTCCCCGCGGGCGTTCGCGCCTACGCCCCGGCCAATCTCCCAGAAGCCACGCTCGATAAATCGGCCCGCGAAGACCTCGCCCGGCGGCTGTACGCGGAAAGTGGTTACGACAAAGGCCGTCCGCTCTCGGTCGAGCTGCTCTACAACACCAGCGACAATCACAAGAAAATCGCGATCGCGGTCGCCGCGATGTGGAAGCAAGTGCTCGGCGTAAAAACCCGGCTTCGCAACGAAGAATGGAAGGTCTACCTCGATTCGCGCAAACGTCGCGCCTTTGAGATCATTCGCGGCGGCTGGATCGGCGATTACAACGACGCCTACTCGTTTCTCGGCCTGCTCAAATCCGACATCGGCGACATGAATCCGTCGGCGTATATCAACCCGCGATTCGACGCCCTGATCGCCGAGTCCGAACGTACCCTCGACACCGCGCGCCGCGCCGCGCTGATGCAACAAGCCGAGCGCCTCCTGCTCGAAGACCTCCCCGTGATCCCGCTCTACCACTACACCACGCAACACCTCGTCAGCCCGCGCGTCCAAGGCTGGGTCGACAACATCATGGACGTGCATCCCACGCGCTGGCTGTCGTTTCGGTGAACGCCCCCCGCGCGGCGCGTGGTGATGACGTCAAACTGTCGCGCGCGG
>JBHJOI010000132.1:0-4491 GCA_050329935.1 Thiotrichales bacterium
TCGAAGGGTGACCGTAAACGACTTGAACAGCGCGGCGGAATTCCCGCGCTTCACGGTACTCAGAGATTCACCACGCGCGTTCGCGTTGCCCGGCCCCCTATACGACGCACGTCGGCAGCGTTAGTTCTCGGCCGTTGGATTAAAAGCCGACTAGTTCCTGAAGCCAATCTCGAGTTCGAAAAACTCCGGATTCAGCCCGGCCAACGGTCCGCGCAACAGCGCGAGTTGGTCCGCGGGTCCATGCACTTCGAGGCGCGTGATGTCCGCGATCACCAACGCTTCCTTCAGTATCGAATCGACGTTGACCAGATGCGTAAGCAATCCATCCGCGTCTACATAGCCCTCCCGGCAATGCGCGCGGTCGCCGTCAAACGTAAATCCGTAGTACATGCACTTGGGCTCAGACCGAGTTTGCGCCGTGAAGCGTTCGCAAAGCCGTTTGAATGCATCGAGTTGACCCGCGTGTACCTTGAAATAAGGTCCGAGCGAGCAACAGGCATCAGTCGTGGTCATTGGCTTTTCCTCCTGGTACTTCGCGCCTGGCCGGGCTATGGGTCTAGGCGTCGTATTTGATGTACTTGAATCTCGGATCGTCCGGCACACCTTCGAGCGCGCCGCCGGCTTTGCCCGGCTGCCACATCACCACCTCCTCGATCTTGCGCGCCAGCTCGAAATCCTTGTTGGTGATGCCCTTCGCGGAGTGCGTTTGTAATTTCACGATCACAAACGCATAAGACACCGTGAGATCGGGATGATGAAACGCCGCCTCCGCCAAGTGACCGACGGTATTGACGACCATCAACGTACCTTTCCAGCCCGCCGTTTTGTATTTGCGCCGAATCCAGCCGTCCTCGAAATACCAGCCCGGTAGTTCGTCCTTGAGCCGCTGCGTGATTTCGTCCTCGGCGTAGGTTTCCTCGGCCTTGCGTTCGCGCCAACCCATGCTTCTACCTCATTGAATGTGAATGTCAGGCGGTTCAACCGCCGAAAAGGCGCCGCAACCATCCCAGCAACCCGCCCGACGCTGCGCGCTCGCGCGGTGCGTGGCCGAGCGGCGCCGCGGACGCACGCGGCACGGTGGACGCGGATTCGGTTCGTGTCGTGGTCCGTGGCGCCACCGTTGCGCTCGCCTGGCGCGCGGCGGGCTCCGGCCTTGTCTTGGTCTCGGCGTTGACCACACCGGCGGTCGGTGTCGCGCGCGGGGGCGGTTTGATACCGAGCGCGCTCGCGGCGTGGCGGCGCAACGTCGAATCCTGTGGCATGCCAGGTACTGACTGACCCCGGCGAATCGCGCCGAGGTAGTGACGACGCAGAACAGAGTCCTCGGGTACGGTCAACATCGGATCATCCTCCAGGTTTGCACAGCTAATGACTCAGTCTAGTGCAAGATACGTGCCCTGCCCCGCGCACCTGGGGCACCACCGGGTATTTCGCGCTCGGCGGACGCGGTCAACGATTAAAGTCGTAACGTATTGTCAACCCCGCGTAGAGATCGCGATCCGGCGCCGGCTCGAAGTAGCGCGCGCCAAATGCATTGATGCGAACATTGCCGTTGTACTGTTCGTCGAACACGTTGCTGACGCCCAGGAACGGTGAAAGCTCCCAGTTCCCGAGCAACCGGGTATAACCGAGGCGCAAATTGGCGACCGCGTAGGCATCGTTGACCGCGGTATTCGCATTGTTCGCGTAAAAATCGTCCACGTACAATGCGTCCAATTTCGTGTACCAACCCTTGGGGTGGGTATAGGTCAGATCCGCGTGCGCGACATTTTCCGGCGCACCGGGAATCGTCTTGCCACCGAAATCGTTGCCGCCGTCATCGATGAAGCGATCGAACCGAAAATCCGACCAGGTGTAGGCGAGCGTGCCCGACAGATTCTTGCTGAACCGCGACGCGACGAGAAACTCGGCCCCGTTGCGGTGGGATTTTCCGGCGTTCTCGTAATACGTGGTCCCGCCGAGGGTGAACGGCACCAGTTCATCCTCAACGTTGATGCGAAACACCGCCAGCTCGTACCGGGTATTGCGGGTCACCTGGTTTTTGATTCCGATCTCAAAATTGGTCGCGATCTGCGGGTCGAGGTCTTGATTAAATCCCCCGCCCGACGGATTGCCGAGTTCGCGCGCGGTCGGCGTCTCGAACGCACGCGAAATATTGCCGTAAAGGTTAAGGTCCGCGGTCGGTGAAAACCGCAATCCCAGCGACGGACTCACGCGCGTGAAATCGCGCGCGCCGGACTGATCACCGTCGGTTTGAAACCGATCCGCGACTGAAAACTCCAGGCGGTCGTATCGTGCGCCGGCCGTCAACTCCAGACGCGGTGTCAGGCTATATTCATCCTGCAGATAGAGGCCGACACTATTAACCTTTTCCTGTTGGTCCTGCGTCATCGCGCCGAGCGCGGCGCCCGCGAGATTAAAGCGCTTTCGGTCGTCGTCCTGGCGATCGAGGTCAACGCCGACCGTGACTCGGTTATCTTTTCCCCTTACCGGTTGCGTGTGGGTATATTGTGCACCGCCGCCGACCGCGAAACGATCGAGATTGACCGCCTCGCCGCTCGCGCCGGTCGGCAGCCGATTTTTAAGGTCGCGCCAGACATAATAATTGCGCAACATCAGTTCACCCGCCGAACCGACCTTGCGCGAGTACGTCAATCCCAGCCGCGTTTGCTCCAATGCCTCGCCGGAATCGCGCAGCACATTATTGGCAAATGCCTGCCGCGGATTCGCCGCCGCTTGCGCCGCGGTCAATCCGCCGGGGTCGTCCGCGATCGGTGAATCAGTGTAATTAATCGTCGCGCCGAACTTGCCCGCGGCGCCGAGATCATAGCCAAAGCGACTGTTAAGCGAGGTCATCTCGGTCGCGCTCTGGTCACGGTACCCGTCGTACTTCAAGTCCGATAAATTGACCAGATAGTCGAACCGGTCCTGCTTGCCGCCGAATTTGAGCTGGTGTTTTTGCAGTCCGTCTTCGCCAAACAGCGGCCGCAGCGAAATAAATGGCGTCTCCGGGGCTTCCTCCGTCGTGATCAGGATCGCACCGCCCGATGCGTTGCCATACAACGACGACACCGGGCCGCGAATCACCTCCATCCGCTCGATGGAACCGATGTCGATACTGTCGACATTCGCCTGTCCATCCGGCAATGTTTCCGGAATGCCGTCCACCAGAATCTTGATGCCACGCACGCCGAAACTCGAACGCGCACCGAAGCCTCGAATCGAGATGCTTAAATCCTGCGCGAAATTGTAGCGGTTCTGCATGAATATCCCGGGCATCGCGTTCAGCGATTCATCCAACCCGAGTTGCTGGTTCGCGAACTGCACGTCGTCCTGACCGACGACACCAATGCTCGCGGGAACGAGATCGGGGTTTTTCTCCACGCGGGTCGCGGTGACCGTGATGTCCTCGAGCACCGTGGGCGCCTCGCCGGGCGACTGCGCGGTGGCCGCGATCGGGACCAGCGCCCACAGGAGCAGCGAGGAAGGTACGTGTTGGTGAATTATGTTGTTGGACATACCGACCGACTTCCGCCTGGGTGTTGCTTCGGGATTAGCGATGCAGATTTCGTTCCACACTCGCAAGCGATTGATTTTAAGAAGCCAAGGTCATAGGGCATACACGCAACGCAGTGTCTGAACCACCAGAATGGTTGATATCAACCATTCCGGCAACCACCGGCGGGTGGGGCTAGCGCATCGTGCCTTGTATGCAAAACTGCGACAGTCTGTGCCACCTCGACGCGACGCGCGGCGCGCTGACTGTCATTTACGAGGCGCCATCCGTGTAGATCGTGGGACGGGTCCGTGGCACGGGCTTTGCAAGCGTTTGCGGTAGACACCGTCGTAGGGACAGAATATCGGCTGGATGCGCGCCATCAACTAAACCGTCGGCCGTGCGTGACCCGAACGACGGCGCGACCGACCTCACCCGAACTCACGCAACCATGAGAGCAACTTTCACCCGTGTCCGTAGTTTTGAACACCACGCCGCGCCGTAAACGCGGTCAGGCCAAGGGTCGCGGCGTCGAGCCACATGCGCTCGCCGAGATTCGCGCGCTGCTCGGTGACCGTCCGCGCCGTCGTGACTTGCTGATTGAATTTCTCCACCTGATTCAGGACCGCCATGGTCATCTCTCCGCCGCGCACCTCGCCGCGCTCGCGCGCGAACTGGGTTTGAGCCAGGTCGAGGTGTTCGAGGTTGCGAGCTTCTATCACCATTTCGATGTGGTGAAGGAAGGCGAGACGGCACCGCCGGCGCTCACGGTGCGGGTGTGCGAATCGGTCAGTTGCGCGTTGTTCGGCGCTCAGGATCTGATCGCGCGGCTGGAAGCGACCCTTGGCCCCGGCGTCCGCGTGCAACGCGTGCCCTGCGTCGGTCGCTGCGCGGAGGCGCCCGTCGCGGTCGTCAACCAGCTTCCAATCGGTTCGGCCAATGCAGCGAAGGTTGAAGCCGCGATCGCCGCCGGTCACACCCGCGACGCACCGCCC
>JBHJOI010000133.1:0-6413 GCA_050329935.1 Thiotrichales bacterium
GCCTTGGGGTTGTTGGGCGAGTGACTGAGATCCTCCTCTCGCGCCGTGAGTTGTGGCAGGTGCAAGTTCATTGTGACGGTGCGCATCACTCCATGAGGCGATCAAGAATAACGGATAAATCCCGGAAATAGGTCAATCCGAATCACAGTTATACGCCGGCGTGGCCCGGGTTTATCCGAAAAAAACGATACAACTCGCAGTTTAGCCGCTGGAGCGCCGGACGTGGCGACTCGCGGCCTGGTATCGGGACGAATTGGCGGATCCGTACCGCGGCCGATTGCCCGGGTCACGGGTGTCCTGGCCGCGGCATCACACGAGCGACTTGTAGGGTTCGCCCGCCACTTCGCGGACCAGGCGTGGCACGAGGAATCCGGGCAGGCGCGTACGCAGGTCGCGAAACAGGTTTTCCGCTTCGCCGGGCAGGAGATCGAAGTGCGCGGCACCGCTAACCCGGTCCAGCAGGTGCAGATAATAGGGCTGCACACCGGCATCGAACAATGCCTCGCTCAGCGAGGCGAGTGTCAGCGCGGAATCGTTGACGCCCCGCAATAGCACGCTCTGGTTGAGCAGCAGCACGCCGTGCTGGCGCAGCCGCGCCAGCGCATGCACCACATCGTCGGCCAATTCATTGGCATGATTGATATGCAACACCAGCACGACGCGCGGGCGGGCGCGACCGATCCAGTCGAGCATGGGCGCGTCGACCCGCGACGGCAGCACGACCGGAACGCGGCTATGAATGCGTAGGCGCTTGAGTTGTGGAATCCGTCCGAGTTCCAGCGCGAGTGAGGCAAGCTTTTCGTCGCTGAGCACCAGCGGGTCGCCGCCACTCAAGATCACCTCGTTGATGGTTTCGTCCCGCCGCAGATAGTCGAGCGCGCGATGCCAGCCGTCGCGCCCGGCGTTGGCGGCGGCGTAGGGAAAATGGCGGCGAAAACAGTAGCGGCAATGCACCGCGCAGGCGCCCGTGGCGATCAACAGCGCGCGCCCGTGGTATTTGTGCAGCACACCGGGTGCCGCGCTGGCCGGTCCGTCGCCAACCGGATCCAGGCCGAAATCGGGCGGTTGCGGAGCCAGTTCGATACCGGTCGGCAGCACCTGCAGCAACAGCGGATCGTGCGGGTCTCCCGGTCGTATCCGGCTCAGATAGCTTGGGGTCACCCGCAAGCCGAACGCGCGATGCGCCGCCCACGCCGCCGGCAGCGTGGCCGGATCAAGGCGCAACTGGCGGAAAAGCAGCTCTGGATCGGTGATGCTGGCGGCCAGTTCGCGCTGCCAGGCGGGTGTTGTGTCGGAGGTGATTGCGGGTATCATGTGCTGCTTCGATCTTACCCCGCAACTCCAGGCGACAGAAGAGATGGCGAGTTACAGCACCAGCGAATTCAAATCCGGCATCAAGATCATGCTCGATGGCGACCCCTACAACGTGGTGGAGAACGAATTCGTCAAGCCGGGCAAGGGGCAGGCGTTCAACCGGGTCAAGGTGCGTAATCTCAAGACCGGTCGGGTGGTCGAAAAGACATTCAAGTCGGGCGATACGGTCGAGGCGGCCGACGTCGTCGACATCGACATGCAGTATCTTTACGCCGATGGCGATTTGTACTACTTCATGCACCCCGAAACATTCGAACAGCTCGCGGCCGGCGCGACCGCGATGGCTGATGCCCTGAAGTGGATTCGCGAGCAGGAAACGTGCCTGTTGACCTTGTGGAATGGCGTGCCGATTTCCGTCACGGCACCGGCGCATGTCGAGCTCAAGGTGACCGAATGCGAACCCGGCATCAAAGGCGATACCGCGCAGGGCGCGACCAAGCCGGCCACGGTTGAGACGGGCGCAGTGGTGCGCGTGCCATTGTTCGTGCAGGAAGGCGATATCCTCAAGATCGATACCCGCACTGGCGAGTATCTGTCGCGCGTCAAGGGCTGATGACGGAGTCCTGGCGGCCTTCCGCCGCCGTCGACGCGCTACATGCCAGGGCGCGGATGCTGCACGGTATCCGCGCCTTTTTTATGGCTCGTGGCGTGCTCGAAGTCGAGACCCCGTGTCTGTCGCGGGCGGCGGCCAGCGATCCCGCGCTGGCGAGCCTCTCATGCGCGGTCGATGCGGCCCGGGCCTATTTGCAAACCTCGCCCGAGTACGCGATGAAGCGTCTGCTCGCGGCGGGGTGCGGGAATTGTTTCCAGGTCGCACGGGTATTTCGCGCAGGCGAGCGGGGACGCCATCACAACCCCGAATTCACCCTGCTTGAATGGTACCGGCTCGGATTCGACGCTGAGCGGTTGATGGACGAGGTCGGGGCGTTGATACACGCGTTGGTGCCGAGCGCGCAAACGCGGCCGGTCGCGCGACGGATTGCCTACCGGGCCTTGTTTCTCGAAGGGCTGGGCTTCGACCCTCTGACGGCGCCGACCGCCGCGCTCAGGCACTGCGCCGAGCAACTGGGCGTGGCGCCGGAATGCAACCTGGAACGTGACGCTTGGCTTGATCTGTTGCTCGCACAATGCCTGATGCCTCGCCTCCCGGCCGACCAGCTCACGCTGTTGCATGACTACCCCGCGAGTCAGGCCGCGTTGGCCCGACTCAATGACGATGGCGTGACCGCGGCCCGCTTCGAGGTGTTTTGGGGCGGCCTGGAGTTGGCCAACGGCTACCACGAACTGACCGATGCCGCCGAACAGCGCCGCCGATTCGAAACCGATCGCGCGGTTCGCGCACAACGAGGCTTGCCGGACGTACCCGCCGATGACCATTTGCTGGCCGCGCTTCGGCACGGCCTGCCCGAGTGTGCGGGCGTCGCACTGGGGCTCGATCGCCTGTTGATGAAGCTCATCGGTGTCGACCACATAGATCGGGTGCTCGCGTTTCCGTTCGAGCGGGCCTGAGAGCGGATCCGAGGCGGTGCTACACTCCTCAACCATCGCCTGCTACGAATATTCGGTATGAGCTCGATTGCCATCACTTCACTCGGCGTGGCCGCCGCCGCGCTGACCACGCTGAGCTTTCTGCCGCAGGTGTTGCAGACGCTGCGTACCCGTGATACCCGCGCTATCTCGCTGTCGATGTATCTGCTGTTCACGCTCGGCGTTTTCTTGTGGTTGTTGTACGGCATCGTGCTCACCTTGTGGCCGGTGATCATCGCCAATGGCATCACCTTGATGCTGGCGTCGGTCGTGCTTGGGCTGAAGCTCCGTCACGGTTGAGCTTGGCATGCTCTATCGTGGCTTGGCCGATGGCGTGTTGGTGTTGCACCTCGGCTTTATCCTGTTCGCGGTGCTGGGTGGACTGCTGTTATTGCGCTGGCCGCGGCTGGTCTGGCTGCATGTGCCCGCGGTGATCTGGGGGGCCTGGATCGAGTTCAGCGGCGGGCTATGCCCGCTGACACCGTTGGAGAATCACTTTCGCCACCTGGCCGGCGCGGAAGGCTACGACGGCGGATTCATCGAGCACTACCTGTTGCCATTGATCTATCCGCACGATCTCACACGCGAGTTGCAATGGCTGTTCGGCGGAATCGTGCTGGTGGTGAACGCGGCCATCTATACCTATTGGCTCAAGCGCCGTTTGACATCGAGCCGCGACAAGGGTGGCTGAAGTGGCGCCAGCATCGGGATCGTCGTCACGACGTCGACCTGTCGGTCGTGCGCCGCAGTCCGAATAAGCTCACCGCGAACGCGATCGCGGCGATCGCGGCCGCGATTAGATACGAGCCCTCGGGACTCAGGCCGGACCATAGGTAACCGCTGCCGAGACTACCCACCGCGTGACCGATGCCGAAGCACAGGCTGGCGTAGAGTGCCTGACCTCGCCCCTGCAGTTTGCCGGGGAAGTGACGATGAATCAGATCGATCGCGGAGGCGTGGTACAGTCCATAGCTCGCGGCATGCAGCGTTTGGGCGAAGAACAGAATCACCGACGAGTCGACCAGTGTCGCGGTAAATATCCAACGCACGCTGGTGACGAGAATCGCGAGCTGAAACAGCCGCACGGCGCCAAAGCGCGGCAACAGGCGATGCATCACCAAAAACACCCCGATTTCCGCGATCACGCCGACGGCCCAGAACTGACCGACGCTGCCACGGCTGTAGCCGTGCTGTTCCAGGTAGACGCTGAAGAACGTGTAATACGGCCCGTGGCTTGCCTGCATCAAAAAGCCGGCGACCAGCAGCGAGATCACGGCCGGCCGTTTCAGAACGCGCACGATCGATTGCGCCGCGTGATCGGGCGGGGGCTCGCGCGTGGTGCGTAGCCAGAGCGTGCTGACGAATATCAATCCGAGCAGTACCGTCACAATCCAGGGCAGGTGCGCTAGCGGCCGCGTTTCGAACCAGTAGCCCAGGCCGACCACCGCGAGGATGAAGCCGATCGACCCCCACAACCGGATATGGCTGTAGCGCGCCCGGTCCTCGCCCAAGTGATTGAACGTACAGGCTTCAAACTGCGGCAACGCCGCATGCCAAAAGAAGCTGAACAGCGTCATGATGAGCATCAGCCAGAGGTAGTCCTGGCGCCACATCACGCCCGCGAACGCGAGCGCCGCGAAAAATGTCGCCAAACGGATGATGCCGAGGCGCCGACCGGTGTGGTCCGCGATCCAACCCCACAGATAAGGCGCAAATACCTTGGTGACCATCGTGACCGCGACCAACTCCCCGATCTGCGCCGGGGAGTAGCCGAGGCCCTTGAGATACACGCTCCAATACGGCACGAATGCGCCGAGGCTCCCGAAATAGAAGAGGTAAAACGACGAGAGCCGGTAGTAGGGGGTATTGGCGGTCACGGAGCGGTGGCGACGCGAGCGATGATGCTTGCGCTCGGCGTCGCGGCGTTAAGCGTGTTTGCCATCCCATCCGCTCCGGATGCGCTGCAAAGCGCGCGCCGGATGCACAGGGGTTGCTTCATGCGCGAGATTCGACGCCTCAGTCCGCCGCGGCCGGGATGTCGGCCAGCGCGGTCGTCACATCCGCGTTCTGGCCGCGATGACGCAGGGCATGATCCAGCAGCACGATCGCGAGCATCGCCTCGGCGATGGGTGTGGCGCGAATACCGACGCAGGGATCGTGGCGGCCGGTGGTAACGACCTCGACCGGCTGGCCATCGAGGTTCACGGTACGACCCGGGATGCGGATGCTGGAGGTCGGTTTGAGCGCGACGCTGACCAGGATGTCCTGGCCGCTGGAAATGCCGCCGAGGACGCCGCCGGCATGGTTCGAGAGAAACCCCTCGGGGGTCAGCTCATCGCGGTGCTCGGTGCCGTGCTGCGCGACGCAGTCGAATCCGGCACCAATCTCCACGCCCTTGACCGCGTTGATGCACATCATCGCGTGAGCGATATCGGCGTCGAGGCGGTCGAAGATCGGCTCACCCCAACCCGGCGGCACGCCCGTCGCGACGACGTTGATGCGGGCACCGACCGAGTCGCCCGCTTTGCGCAGGGCATCCATGAACGCCTCCAGCTCGGACACACGCGCCGGGTCCGGACAGAAAAATGGGTTGTCCTCGACCGCGTCCCAGTCTTTGAACTCCAATGCCAGTGGACCGAGCTGCTTCATGTAGCCGCGGATGTGCACGCCGAAACGCTCGCGCAGGTATTTCTTGGCGATCGCGCCGGCCGCGACCCGCATCGCGGTCTCGCGCGCCGACGACCGGCCGCCACCGCGGTAGTCGCGCAGGCCGAACTTCTTGTAGTAGGTGTAGTCGGCGTGCCCGGGGCGAAAGCGGTCGAGAATGTCGGAGTAATCCTTGGAACGCTGATCGAGGTTCTCGATCAGCAATGCGATCGGCGTGCCGGTCGTGACGCCCTCGAACACGCCCGAGAGGATTTTGACCTGATCCGGTTCGCGGCGCTGGGTCGTGTGGCGCGACTTGCCGGGGCGCCGACGCTCGAGGTCGTCCTGCAGATCCGCCTCGCGGAGCGCCATCCCCGGCGGGCAGCCGTCGACGATACAGCCGATCGCTGGTCCGTGGCTCTCGCCGAAGCTGGTGACCGTGAAGAGTTTGCCGTAAGTATTTCCTGACATGGGCTCGATTGTAGCAAGTGGTCGATCGTGAGTGGTGACCCGAAGGTCAATCGCGGCGGAACGTGTCGTCGTGCCGCGCGCGAGCATGGGCGTCGGTCGAAGCCCGACCGTTCGCGTCCTGCGAACCTCGTGGGACGCGTCCAGACTGCGGTTGATTACATCTCGCGCAGGCCTTCCGCAGGTTCGATCTTGGCGGCGCGATAGCCCGCGATCGCCGCAGCCATGACCGCGGCGGCCAGCGTCAATAGCAGGGCATACACCAGATGCTGCGGCTCAAGCGAGCAGACCGACTGGCCGCGCTCAAGCTGATCCGCGAGCAGGCGGTTGATGCCGATCGCGACGATGCGATAGATCAACGCCGCGATCAGCCAGCCGAAAAACGCGGTGAAGACCGC
>JBHJOI010000134.1:0-3002 GCA_050329935.1 Thiotrichales bacterium
TGCTGTGGCCGAGGGTGTCATTGACCCGTTTGAAGTCATCGACGTCGAACAGTATCAGGGTCAGCGGCCGGGCGTAGCGCTGGGCGCGACGGTATTCCTGCTCCAGCAGCAGCTGCGCCTTGTGGCGATTGTAAACGCGTGTAAGCGAGTCGGTGTTCGCGAGGCGTTCGAGCGTCTTGTTGGCGTCCTCGAGTTCCCGGGCCGTGGTGAATACGAGGTGTGACATCGCGCGCATCTCGAGGGTGTCCTGCGAGAAGCTCACGCGGTCGCGATCGCGTGAGCGTTGTGGTTTCGAGCGCGAACCCTCGCCGATGCACAGCACGGTCTGGGTGTAGTGCAGCAGGGCGGGTTCCCGCGCGGTGTAGTAGAACTGGCCGACCGAGAACATGCCGAGGGTCGGCGCGATCGCGGTGTACTGCTGGAATTGTTCCTGCGTCAGCGAACGCATCAATACGGTGCGGGCTATGCTGGAGAACTGAAACAACAGCTCGCAGGGGTGGTCGCGCAGGGTTTGCAGCAGGTGCTGGGTGTGGTCGGTGGCGTCGGCCGGGTTGAGTATGCCGAAGCGAACCGTATCGCCGATACGCATATCGCCCCAAAGGCTCACGGCGCCGTCCGCCATGACCGATTTCACCGGCCGCGCCAGCGTCATGCCGTCGCGTTGAGTCAGGAATGGAAAGCGTACCGAACAGGCGGGGACGTCCTTGCAGGCGTCGAAACCGATGTATCGGCTATAGAGTTCCGTGGCACGCATCTTGTTGACGCCGCGGATCACATTGTCGTTCGCATCGGTGATTTCAAGCGGGGTGCCGAGCATCATCCAGTCGGGGCTGTGATGAACTTGCACGTGCAGATCCTTGCCGGAAAGCGCGACCACGACGACGCCATTGGGCCACGAGGTTCGCCCGCTGATCACCCGCGGTTGTTCGCCCTGCGCGACGCAGGCCAACTGGCCCGCGAGCGCGGCGTTTGGACTCTGGGCCAACAATCCACGCGCGAGCGCTTCGGCGTTCAACAAGGGGCCGGCGGCGTAGCACAGTAGCAAGCGCGCCTCGGGTCCGCCCAATTGGGCGCCGAGTCGACTGCCGGCCTCGAACCAGTCGGTCTTTTCGTTGACGGCGGGATGGAATTCGGCGTGAGCGACCTGACTCTTGGCGAACACGCTGAAGGCGATCTGGGTCGCGTCCTCGACGATCTCGCCGCCACGCAGCAGACCGGTGGTGGTGCAACCAACCACCATCGCGCTGGGAAACAGTATCTGAAGTTCCAGCAGCAGGCCGTGGGTGAATGGCGGTTTGGCGCTGGTCGTGAACAGCTGGATCAATAGCTGCTCCGAATCCTCGATGCCGGATTTACGCAGTTGCGCCTGTAGCTGAATCGAAGGGTCGTAGTCGAGAATGAAGACTTTCATTCCGGCCACCGTTGCGCGCTGAGGTTCAAGCCGTCGCTCAAGTCAGAATCTCCTTCGTCCGTGTCCGCGCCGGGTTTCCGTGGGCGTCGCGTGATCCGGGCCGCCACGTGGGAAGTCATCGCGCTCACCAGTCGCCTGATCGAGCCGAGGTTACAATTCTAACAATCAAGACCATCCAGTGGTGGGATGGATGCCAGTGGCGGTCAGAATTTCCGACAATTTGGTCCTGTGCGCCCGTTTTTTCGCCACTTTGCGCTCAAGGCCGACACGCTCCAAGTGCAGTGTGCTTGAATTCGCGGCGTGTCGGCGGCCGCCTCACCGTGCTTGCAACAGCTTGTTGCAGGCGATGCCGAACTGATGGTCCTCGGTGCGCTCCCATAGCAAGGTGTGCCAACTGGTGACCTTTTTGTCGGCGTCGACCTGCACATTGAGTCCACCGCAGGCAGGATCCTGCGCCGGTACGATGTAATTGTATTGATCGGCACTCTGCGCGACCGGACCTTTCACGCCATAGGTCACCGCGATGTAGCGATCCAGTTCGGCGACGTTCTTGCCGTAGAATTTTTCGACCGCGGTCGCCAGTTCGTTGACGAACTCGTCATTCGACGCGGCGACCACCGCGGGTGCCTGGGTGGCCAGCAAGGCCGCGAACGCGAGGGTCGCGGAGGCGAGAAGATTTTTGTACATGTCCAGATCCTTCGTACAGTGCTGTGTGATGGATGCCAAGTTACTTCATTCACTTTTTAAATAGTGAGACGAACCTTCAGAATTGAAACAATATTTTTGTGAAGATTGTAGCAACTTTTGGCGCGGTGGGAAGCGCTGGCGGGAAGGGTGATTCCGTTCAGAGCGATCGATCGTGGATGCGCACCGGCACCCGGCGTTCGCCCCAGGCGCCGTGAGCGGCTTCGAACACACCGGCGCAACGCGTGCCGCAGCGCTGGCATGCACCATTGGCGTCGAGATGCCATGCGGTGATGGTGTAGCCATCGCGGCCGATCAATGTCGTGCCGCAGGCGTGGCAGTAGGTATTCGCACCGACGGGATCGCGCACGTTGCCGGTGTAGACATGGCGCAGGCCGTGACTCATGGCGATCCGCCGCGCGCGCGTCAGGGTTGCGGGCGGTGTCGACGGGTGGTCCATCATTTTCCAATCCGGGTGAAACGCGGTGAAGTGGACAGGCACTTCGGTGCCGAGATTCCCCGCGACCCAGGTGACGAGTTGCGCGAGTTCGTCATCCGAATCGTTCTCGCCGGGAATCAACAAGGTCGTGATCTCAAGCCAGGTTGCCGTGTCGTGGTGTAGATAACGCAGCGTATCGAGCACGGGCTCAAGGTGCCCGCCACAGATCTTCCAATAAAACGCATCGGTGAATGCCTTGAGGTCGACGTTGGCGGCGTCCATGTGGCGAAAGAATTCATTTCGCGGTTCAGGGTTAATGTAACCCGCGGTGACCGCGACCGTCTTGATTCCGAGTTTGTGGCATTCGATCGCGGTGTCGATGGCGTACTCCATAAAGATCACAGGGTCGTTGTAGGTGAAGGCGACGCTGCGACAGCCGAGACGCCGCGCGGTCTGCGCCAGCACCCG
>JBHJOI010000135.1:0-12780 GCA_050329935.1 Thiotrichales bacterium
TCCTGCACGACGGACGCGTGCGGAAACAGAAAAGCGCCTGCAAAACGGTTGCACGCGGCCTCTTCATCCAGCCCTTCTGCAAGGCGCCCTTGCAACATGAGGTGGCCGAGTTCGTGCGCCAGGGTAAAGCGTTGACGGTCGCCCGGCCAGTGCTGACCCACGACCACAATGGGCAAGTTGCCCATATGTGCGGCCAGGCCATCAAATTTGGTATCGGCGTCTGCTTCGATCATGAAGACGCGAATGCCGTGGGTTTCCAGTACGTCAACCAGATCCGGAATCGGGTCGAGCCCCAGCGCCCAGGTTTCGCGTACGCGTTCGGCCACGACTTCGATTTCGTTTATGTCCGCGATGACTGCGGGCAGCCCTTCTACCAGTGAAAAAGCATTTACCGGCGGCTGCGGGAACAGATTTTCCAACTCAAGGCGGCGTTCGATGCGGTCGAGCACTTCATGCGTGATCGCATCAAGACGCTTCTTGGGCAGGGCGCTGCGCTTGCGGTACTCGACGCCTTGCAGTTCGATCTGCGCGGGGCGGAAGAAATATTCGGTGCGCACTTTCAGCGCGCGCGAAAGTTGAATCAGGATATCGGACGAAGGCATGGCGACGCCATCTTCGTATTTTTTGATGGATGCGTGCGTGACGCCTACACGTTCTCCAAGCTCGCGCAGCGAAAGCCCGGATGCCTTGCGCGCCCGAAATAACCGAGTGCTGAACATGACCCGCCTCCGTGTTTGATTGATGAGTTTGGTTTACATTTAAAGAAATAACTTTTGCTATTGTAAACCACGCAGGTGGATGCTCAAAGCGTGCAAAAGGTCAACAGCGGCGCGTGGTGGCGGAGATTCAAACCGAGTCTAAGCCAGTCATCGAGCACCGCTGCCGCGAGTTACGTGCTTCCCGCGCTGGATTGAATGGCGTCAGCCGCGCAGCGTGGTCAGTAGTCGCGTTCTCTAGCGCGTTCAAGTGCACTTACAAAGTAAGGGCATAAACCAAAAACGAGGAGCGATCGACCATGGATATCGATGACCTGTTTGATGGAATCATGAAGCGTATCAACCAGATTGCCGACGAGATCGCCGAACAGCGGTGGGAAAATGGGGTCAGACACGAATGGCACTGACTTAAGCCGGGACGTCGCAAAAACAATGGGTTGCGAGCACGCACTGAACCCTTCGCCACGGAAAATCCGCCTTTCTTACGTACCGCAGACCCAAGTGCTGGATCGAATCTCGCAGAGGTGGAACGGTTCCGATGGAATTATATATCTATGTTTTATAGAGCATTTACTCGTTAAATCAGTGCCATTCGAGTCAGACCCCGATGGCTCCAGCACGCGCGACTTGGCCGCGAGCTTGGGAGTTCGGACCGATACTTCACGTACGGCGCCGCTGCGGACAGATGGCTTTATGGCGCAGCGCACGCCGCAACCTTTCATCCGAAACACCCGGCGTGAGCTGCCCGAGCGCCGGGTTTCCCCGACATATTTAATAATCACTCTCATTTACTCTTGCAGTTGATAAGGATTATTATTCAATCCAATTACCCACCGCCGCCGCTCGCCCTTCCGGCGCGCCCTCGCGTTGGTTTTGTTCACATTGATCAATGAATAAGGCGCCATGAGTACGCTCAAATACCTGCATCAGGTTCCCGGCCGGCTACGCATCAAGGGTCGTCACTTTCACTGCCATAGCAAGCGCGCGCGGAAGGCTGTGCTCACGCTGCAGGCGCTGCCGGGAATGGAGCGTGAGACGCTGAACGCACGCGCCGGCAGCCTGACGATTAATTACGATCCAGCGCACTCGCTCCGCGCACCGCGACCCGCCTCGTGAGCGCACTGTTGTAAGGAGTCAGGACTCACCGTGAACGCCTCTACCGCCGCCGGCAATCTGATCCTGGTTGGCCAGCCTAACGTCGGCAAGTCCGCGTTGTTCCACCGCCTGACCGGGCATTACGTGATGGTGTCCAACTATCCGGGGACCACGGTCGAGATCTCGCGCGCGAGCGCCCGGGCACCGATCGGCGGCTTTGTCATCGATACCCCCGGGGTGGTCACGCTGCCGCCCTACTCCGACGAGGAACGCGTCACCGCGCGACTGCTTTTGCGCGAGTCGATCGAGGCACTGGTACAGGTGGGCGACGCGAAGAGTTTGCGCCGCACGCTACAACTCTCGGTGCAGCTCGCCGAGATGGGGCTGCCGATGGTGCTCGCGTTGAACATGATGGACGAGGCGCGCGCGCTCGGACTGGCGGTTGACGCGGCGGCGCTTTCGAGCCGACTCGGGGTTCCGGTGGTGATGACGGTCGCGACCGCCGGCGAGGGGATCGAGCAACTGGTGGCGTCGCTGGCCACGGCGCAACCGACACGGCTCGATCTGAGCTACCCGGACCCGGTCGAAATGGCCATCGCGCAGCTCATACCTCAATTGCCGCCGACGGCGCGCGCGCCGCGGTCGCTTGCCCTCGCGTTTCTCAGTGAAGACGCCGAGACCGAGCATTGGCTCGCCGAAACCCTCGCCGCGGACGCGTTCGCGCAGCTCACGGCCGCCCGCGCGACACTCGCCAGCGCCACAGCGATGCCGTTCGCCGAGTTGATCCACGACACCCGCGCGGCGCTTATCGCCGAACTGCTCGAAGCGGCGCTGCTGCGGACCGGCCCGAGCAGCCATCGTCTCGGCGCCCGCCTCGGTCGGTTCGCCGCGCATCCGCTCTGGGGCTGGCCGATCCTGCTCGGGGTGCTGTACCTGATGTATCTGTTCGTCGGTATCTTCGGTGCCGGCACCCTGGTCGGGCTGTTGGAGGAAGGTCTGTTCGGCGAGGTGATCAACCCGTGGGTTGCGAATGCCGCGGAACGCTGGCTGCCACCGCTGCTCGCCGATTTTATCGCCGGTGATTACGGCTTGTGGACGATGGGCGCCACCTATGCGATCGCCTTGATTCTGCCGATCGTAACCACCTTTTTTCTGGCCTTCGGGCTGCTCGAAGACTCCGGTTACTTCTCGCGGCTAGTCGCGCTGTCAAACCGCGTGTTCGAGCGCCTCGGGCTGAACGGCAAGGCCGTGCTGCCGATGGTACTCGGCCTCGGCTGCGTGACAATGGCGACGCTGACGACCCGCATTCTCGAATCCCGTCGCGACAGGATCATCCTGACCTTCTTGCTCGCCCTCGCGGTCCCCTGCTCCGCCCAGCTCGGCGTGGTGATGGGGCTGCTCGCCGGGATGTCATTTACCGCCACCGTGATCTGGGCGCTGTCGGTGGTGGGCATGCTCGGCGTCGTTGGCTGGTTGGCCAGTCGGTTGATGCCGGGCGAGTCCACGCCGCTGATGGTCGAACTGGCCCCGATGCGGGTGCCGCAAGTGACCAATGTGATCACGAAAACCCTGGCACGCCTGGAGTGGTACCTCAAGGAGGTCATCCCGCTGTTTCTGCTCGGAACGGCACTCATGTTCGCCCTCGACAAGCTCGGCGCGCTGCCGTGGCTGATCGAGGCCGCGAAGCCGTTGGTGACAGGGTGGCTCGGACTGCCGCAAGAAGCCGCGTCGGCGTTTTTGATGGGGTTCTTGCGCCGCGATTTCGGCGCAACCGGATTGTTCGTGCTCAGCACCGAAAACCTGCTGAGCGCGCGCCAGATGGTGGTCGGCATGGTCACGATCACGCTGTTTGTCCCCTGCATCGCCAGCATGTTCATGATCATCAAGGAATACGGCCTGCGGATCGCGGTGCTGATGATCGCCCTGATCATGCCGCTCGCGTTCGTCGTGGGTGGCGCCCTGAACCAGTTCCTGACCCTACTGGGATGGGGCTAGCCATGATCGAACGCCACACTTGCCCGATGTGCGGCCACGTGCAGATTCAGGTGCTGAACCCGGACGGCTGTCACGTCGAGCAGGATCGCTGCGACGGTTGCGGTTCCGGTTGTGCCAGTCTTCGCTGCGCCCGCTGCGGCTACGCCCTGGTCGACACCTCGCGTTCGAGCCTTGCGCGGGGTTGGAAAAAACTTGTTGCCCGATTCTTGGGAGGAACCTCTACATGACCCTGAAAGAAACCGTTCCTGGCCGCAACGTCAAAGTCGCGGGCTTTTCCGACACCTTGTCGAAACGCCACCAGCATCACCTGCGCGCATACGGGCTGGAGGCCGGCGGTACCGTCAACGTGTTGCAGCAACGCCCGGTCACCATTATCCGTATCGACCACACCGAACTGGCGCTCGATCACCGCATTGCGGCGCAGGTGATGGTCGTCGAGACGGCGTAGCAACTGGCCCTGGTTGCGGCGAGAGATCGCGCTCGATGCGCCGAGCGGCGCCGGCGCGGCATGGGCGTAGCGGACCAACCGCCACCGCGTCCCGGTTGACAGCGGTGAGCGACGATGGAAAAATGAGAACGCTTCTCAAGTACATTCAATAGCCAGCTAAATCGCTCTCCGAGCGGATCGCCAGCCAGATAACCCGGTTTTCCGGCTCACTCAACTGGACCCGACCGAGCATGCGATCTCCACTGCCCGAGGTCGGCGCATTCGCCGCTGACCGCTTTACCCGTATCCATTCGCCCGACACGCCACTTCGCCGCGCACGCGGCCAATACAGCTTGATCCGGCACGCACTTCGGCTGCATGCGGGTGGCGTTCGCCCTGTCTCGGCACATCCGATCCGGTCATAAAAAAATCCGACCCATGATCCAAAAAACTAATCGAATCGATCAGTATATTGCGTTTTACTTATGCTTATGCCTGACCTAAAGTGCCCTCCATCGACAGATTACACACCTCAACCGCAACTTGAATTTGGGAGATAAATCGATGCAAACCCTGATCAACACTGAAATCAAACCGTTTAAAACCAACGCTTTCCGCCAAGGCAAGTTCGAGCACATCAGCGACGAAGACCTCAAGGGTCAATGGTCGGTGGTGTTCTTCTACCCGGCCGACTTCACCTTCGTCTGCCCGACCGAGCTGGGCGACCTGGCCGATCATTACGCCGAGTTCCGTGATTTGGGCGTGGAGATCTACGCGGTGTCGACCGACACCCACTTCACCCACAAGGCGTGGCACGACACCTCGGAGACCATCGGCAAGATCCGCTTTCCCATGCTGGGCGACCCGACCGGCGCGATCACGCGCAACTTCGGCGTCATGATCGAGGAAGCCGGCCTCGCCGAGCGCGGCACCTTCGTCATCGACCCGCAGGGCAAGATCCAGATCATCGAGATCAACGCCGGTGGCGTCGGCCGCGATGCGTCGGAACTGCTGCGCAAGATCAAGGCCGCGCAATACGTCGCCGCGCACCCGGGCGAAGTCTGCCCGGCCAAGTGGAAGGAAGGCGAGGCCACGTTGGCTCCGTCGCTGGATCTGGTCGGCAAGATCTGACCTTGCGTTAGCCGCGCCGGCTTACCGCCGCGCGCGGCAAGTCGCAGCCAACCCGGGTAACGTCGTTCCGGCAGGGATCACCGGAACCCAGGCCACAAGGACGTCCGGACGACCGGATTACGCAACTGGACCCCGGCCACGCGCCGGGGTGACTTTTCTCGCATTGCCCCAGCGTCCGCGCGCCCGGGCGTGTGGCGTCTGAGTGGTGGTCGCCCATGCCGCGAAAAATCACCCGACGCAAACCGAATTGGTGCAAGCCGCACCTACCGAATCTGGAGAACCGCTCATGCTCGACACTGCAATCAAGACCCAATTGAAGGCCTACCTGGAAAAGCTCGTCGACCCCATCGAGCTGGTGGCCTCCCTCGATGACAGCCCCAAATCGCGGGAGATGCGCGGTTTGCTGGAGGACATCGCCAGTCTTTCATCCAAAGTCGCGCTGCTGGAAAACGGCAACGACACGCGCCGCCCCTCATTTGCCATTGGCCGGGTCGGTGAGCCCGCGCGCATCCGCTTCGCCGGATTGCCAATGGGGCACGAATTCACTTCGCTGGTGCTCGCTTTGCTGCAGGCGAGCGGCTACGCGCCGAAGCTGGATCAGTCCGTGATCGAGCAGATCCGGGGTATCCACGGTCAGTTCCGCTTCGAGACCTACATTTCGCTGTCCTGCCACAACTGCCCGGACGTGGTGCAGGCGTTCAACAGCATGGCCGCGCTCAACCCGTCGATTCAGCATGTGATGGTCGACGGCGCACTGTTCCAGGACGAAGTCGAGGCGCGCCAGATCATGGCCGTGCCGAGCGTGTACCTCAACGGTGAACCCTTCGCCAATGGCCGGCTCGCGATCGAAGACATCCTCGCCAAGCTCGACACCGGCGCCGCCGCGCGCGACGCCGAGCGGCTGGCGCACAAAGCGCCCTTCGACGTGCTGGTGGTCGGCGGCGGACCGGCCTCGGCGGCCGCTGCGATCTACGCGGCGCGCAAGGGCATCCGCACCGGCATTCTGACCGAACGCTTCGGCGGTCAGGTGCTCGATACCCTCGCCATCGAAAACCTGATCTCGGTACCGCACACCGACGGCCCGAAGCTCGCCCGCGCGCTGGAGGAACACGTCAAGCAATACGAAGTCGATCTGATGAATCAGCAACGTGCCGCCGCGCTGATCCCGGGCGACGCGGGTGGGCTGCACGAAGTGCGCCTCGCCAACGGCGCCGTGCTCACGTCGAAGACCGTGATCCTCGCCACCGGCGCGCGCTGGCGCGAACTCAACGTGCCCGGCGAACTGGAGTATCGCGGCAAGGGCGTAGCGTATTGCCCGCACTGCGACGGCCCGCTGTTCAAGGGCAAGCACGTCGCGGTAGTCGGCGGCGGCAACTCCGGGGTCGAGGCGGCGATCGACCTCGCCGGCATCGTCGGGCATGTCACGCTGCTGGAATTTGCCGACGCCCTGCGCGCCGATGCCGTGCTGCAAACCAAGCTGCACAGCCTGCCCAACGTCACCGTGATCAAGAGCGCCCAGACCACGGAAGTCACCGGCGCGAACGGCAAGGTCAATGGCCTGGTCTATACCGATCGCGTTACCGGCCAAAGCCAACGCGTCGCCCTCGAAGGGGTGTTCGTCCAGATCGGCCTGCTGCCGAATACCGACTGGCTGAAGGGCACCGTCGCCCTCTCCCGCTTCGGCGAAATCGAGATCGATGCGAAAGGCCAGACCAACTTGCCCGGCATCTTCGCCGCCGGCGACTGCACCACGGTGCCGTACAAGCAGATCGTTGTCGCAATGGGCGAAGGCACCAAGGCGAGTCTGGCCGCGTTTGATTATCTGATTCGTGGCGGCAGCCACGGATAATCGCTCGGGCCTACCGTTTTGTTTTATCCGGCGGGGAGCGCCGGAATCGAATTCACGGGGTGGTGAGGCGCCACGCCATCCGCAGCAACTGGGCCCCGGCAATCCCTGCCGGGGCGACGACGCGGTCTCGCGACGAGCGCTGGTCCGATGGTTACTGGCTGGGGTATCGGCGAGATGCGTCAGCGACGATCGTGTTTGGCGCAACGAGCGCTCGTCCGGCCCTGAGTCAACTCCGATTACGACGGAGGGCATTGCAGCTGAAGTTCCAGTTCCATCCGCCTTATGCTCTGACCTGATCGGTGAGGACTGGACCGCGTACAACCTGACCTCCGGCGTGTGGATGACCTGTCGTCATCCCAGCAGTACGCGGGTTTACAACCGCACTCAAAGCGCGTCACTTCTTGCAATCGAGACCCGCAGCCGGCGACGCTTGCGCCACCAAATCACCACGCCGGTCACGCTCAGCGGCGCGACGAACTTCCCGATCAACGGTGAACTGCGCGCAAACGGCTATTTCATCAGAAACGATGTCATCGATGCCGCGCTGACTCGGGAGGGCAAGCCCCCCGCGCAGGACAGTCGATCCGTGGGTACTCGGACAAGCGCCAACGCCATTCTCCCGCACCGGAGCGCAGCGCCCGCGCTCCGGTCTACCTCGCCTATGCCCATGCTCCGTCATCAAACATGAAAATCCGTCCATTAAATTCGCTGACCGCACCGAGCGCACGCCTCAGTCTACGCGGCGCACCAACCAAGCACACGCGCCTAAAGCATGCTGCAACCTACCGCCGTTCTTGAGCGGTGCGACACGAGCATCTATGATCCCGAGGTATATGAGCGCAGCGCGTCGGCAACTCTCTGTTTTGAAACGGCCCTATTGGCAAACGCTGGTGTTGCTGGTGGTGTTCGTGCTGGCGCAGACCGCCGCGCTCATCCATGCGGAGATCCATCCGTTTCACGAGCACGATGAGAGTTGTGCCGTTTACGCCGCAGTTGAACACCAGACCCCTCATATCGGTGTTCTGAACGGTCAGTTGCCGTTCATCCGTCCTCAGCAAATCCTTCTCCCACGGATGCACGATTCGGGTCCGTGGGAGAAGCCGATACTCTTCTGGGCACGCGCCCCACCACGTCTCGTAGTTCTCCCGATACAACCTTGAATTGACGCCGCGTCGTTGGACGATGACTGTCTGACGTTGGCGTTGTGTCTGGCGGTGTCCCTCCGCTTGCAAAGAGGCTGGCTAGCGCCGTCGACCTCGGTTGTTTCACACCGCATTTTTTTCGAACGCGTGCAGGTCGAAGGCCTTTCGAGGCGCCCCGGCTCGCGTTCCACGCCTGTGCCCGCCGTGCGGGAGGGCGTTTGAATGATCAGGAGTAATTAACGATGACACCGATTCTCAATAAATCCTTGCGCGCCGGCTTGATGATTGCCTGCGGCGCGCTTTTCGTTGCGTGTTCCAGCGATTCGGGCGAGGACACCAGTGGCGCCGCGGCGGTCGACTTACCGAAAGGTCTGTCGCTGGTGATGCTCAACGCCAGCACCGGGGCGTATTACCTTTTCGATACCGACACCAACACACGCACAGATCTAAACGATCAGGCCCAGCGCAGCCAGGACAGCGCGGTGCAAAAGCTGCTCATTTCCGACACTTCGACGATCGGGCATTTTTTCTCGTGGCCGGATTTTCGCATGGTCAATGGTCAGGAACGGTTGGACGACAAGTACCTGCTGTTGAAGCCGACCTACGTCCCCGGCAGCGCGATCGACTCAACCAAGTTCGTTCAACTGACCCACTTCCACGACGGCACCCTGGCTGCGCACAGCGCCGATGAGTTCGCCAACCCCGAACCCGGAAGCAATAAGGCTGCTGGCCTTACGCGGCTGAACAATCACGTCGCGGCGCAAGCGGAACTGGAAGAGGAAGTGGCGAGCGTTCTGCCCGCCGGCGAGACCCTGTGCCGCGCCTACATTGATCCTTACCTCAAGTTCGAGGAGGAACACGAGGAACACGCTGGGGCAAAGTCGTCTGACCATGCGCACGGAGATCTGGTGCACATGGCGCTCACCACGACCGGGAGGATGTACTTCTTTGCGGAAAATGAGACTGGTCTCGCGCAATCACAGGGTTTCGTGAAACTCGACAACGTCAATACGATCGCGGATTGCACCCGCGCGACCATTTCTCGTGCGAGCGACGATGGCGTGCTGGTCTTCATTCCCGATACCCAGCGACTCTATCTCGTCGATTCGCACGGCGGCGACTTTCACCAGCATTCCACCTGGCACATTTCCGCAGTCCTGCCCAGGGGCCTTCGCGCGGACCTGCTCACGGTGTTGGGTGACGGTGGAGAACACGAGCACTAGTCATTCCGTGAAACCTGTCGGTCCCGGCACCCAAGGGTGCCGGGACACCTACTGAGTGTCGATATGTTTAGAACAAGCCTTTTTCCCCTCGGCATGGCGCTCGCATCCTTCGCGATGGCAGAGCCGACCCAGCTTGAGGGCGTCACCGTCAAAGCGGATGCCTTCGGCACCGGTACCCAGGGCGGCGCCGTGCAACGAATAGACACCGAACAACTCCGCCGTAGTGCGGGCAATGAAACGCTGGGCGGCTATCTCGATGCCCTGCCCAACGTCGATTCCGCCAGCTATGGCGAAGCGGTGGGCCGCCCAGTGGTGCGCGGCATGAGTGGCTACCGCGTCAAGATCCTTCAGAACGACAACGAGTTGTCCGACCTGTCCGCGATGAGCCAGGACCATGCGGTAGCCATCGCACCCCGCGCCGCGGAACGCATCGAACTGCTGAAAGGCCCCGCGTCGCTCTTGTACGCCGCCCGGGCGGGCGGTGTGATTCGCGTTCAAGATGCCCTCGATGCGCCGTTTCCGAAACCCGGCCTGAAAGGTGCGCTGAATGGCGACTGGCGCCCCGACCCGCAGAGTCGCGGACTCGATGGAACGGTAACGCTGGCCGATGAGCAGTGGGCGCTGCATCTCGGCGGTTTGCATCAACAGTCCGATCCATACCAAGACGGCAATGGCCGCGTTGTGCCCGATTCAGATCTCATGACGGAGCAAGGCCAAGCCAGTATCGGGTGGCGACCCAACCAGCGTACCGAATGGCAGCTCAATGCCACCCGGCTGGAAAAAGACTATGGAATTCCCAACGAAACCGATGCCAGTACTCGCATCCACATGACGCGCGAGAACTTCGGGGCCAAACTGCGGCATCGCCCCACGTCGGATTGGCTGGAATTGGTCACCTTCGACCTATTGCACAGCGATTATTTGCATGACGAAACCGAAGGCGGCCGCAAGGATGGTCTGTTCGGTCAGAAACAACTCAGCGGCGCCGTCAATCTGATGTGGGGCACCCAAAACTGGTTTGGCGAAACCCGGCTGCTGCTGGCAGACAGCGAACTTCGGGTCTGCCATGAACATGGCGCATGCGACGGTTTCGGCGACGCGACACGCAGTAGCGGTCGCCTGGGTGAATCTGTAATCCAGTACCTCGACCGCACCGGCCTCGCCTACAGCCACGGCCACCCCATGCCGGATTCGAACAGCCAGACCTTGCAGCTGTCCACACTGCTGCAATCCGAACTCGCATCGAAGCGAGATCTCAGCATCGGTCTGAACTGGGAGCGACGCGATCTGACGCTAGACCCCAGCAATCTTCAGGAGCAGTGGCACTACCCGCCGCAATTGGATCCCGAGTACTACGCGTCCCGCGATGACAACGCGATCAGCCTTTCGCTGGGCCTGGCCCAGGCCGCGCAACTGCGCAACCCCGGCTGGGATGTCAGCTTGAGCTACCTGGAACGCATTCCGAGCGTCGATGAACTGTTCTGGAACGGCTTTCACCACGCGACCGACAGTTACATTTTTGGCGACCCCACGCTCGCCAAGGAGAAAAGCGTCAACCTCGACCTGGATTTAAACTGGGAGCTGGACCGGCAACGGATTCAGCTTTCGGCATTCCACTATCGCTTTGCCGATTACATCTACCAGGAAACCGGCTACGGCAGCGACGGCCTGCCGCTCGCGGACCCCTTCCACCTCAGCGCGGTTTGGTTCACCCGCCAAACGGACGCGGACTTCACGGGTGGCGCCCTGCGCTACGAAAACAGCACGCTCGAAATCCGGGGCTACCCAGTGACGCTCTGGGGCCAGATCGAGCGCGTGGCTGCGCGCAAACGCGATGGCGGGGCTTTGCCGCGCTCCTCCCCCATGAACCGCGAATTTGGCGTCCGCTATGAACCCCGCAATTGGTCGATCCAAGCGACGCTGAAACACGTCAGCGCGGCAAGCAACCTCGCCGAACGCGAGTCCCGCACCCCCGGTTACCACTGGCTCTCGCTGTTTCTTGAGCGAACCTGGGACCGGCGCGACCAAACGCTGCGATGGTGGCTGAAGGGCGAGAACTTGCAGGATTCAATCGCCTACAACCATTTATCGTTCCTGAAAGACAGCGCCCCTCTTCCCGGCCGCCAGATCACCACCGGCGTAGAATGGAAATTCTAGCGCGCCGCTGGAGGATACCGCTCCCTTCAGCGTCATCGTCGCGCCGGAGCGGCATGACGGTAGGCAAGTACAGTTCGACGCGCATGCGCTTGCGCAGCGCCTTTCGGCAGGCGGGGATGTCGAATCGTTTCGCATGCGCGGCTTCCTGCGCAATGCCGGTTTGCGGCAGCAGCGCGGCACTCGCGATCGGGCCGATCAGCGCGGCAGGCAACAAGAGGGTTAGGAGGGAGCGTTTCGGGGTTGAAGTCGGCTGGGCTCGGTAAGCGGTTCGGTTTGATGCGAACGGGGCGTCTGGATGGTTATGTCGAACGCTCGACGGGTGAATAAAAAGCGCGTTGCTGAACAGGTTCATTCAGGCGGCCGCTTGAGAATCGAAATCCTGTCGGTTTTCGAAAAAATTGTTCACCAGTTCCCTGTCAGCCCTTGTGTTCCAGTTGGTTTGCCGTCGCGTGATTGCTCACGGGACGGGCAAGCGCGATCTCCAGCGCCGTTTCGAGCCTGATGACTCGCTCGGTCAGGTTCTCAATCGTTACCTGTTGCGACTTGATGCTGCCGGCCATGCGCTCCACTTTGTCGTTCATCTTGATGACCGTTGTAATCGCATCCCACGTTTTATCCGTGATGCCCATCAGCGGGTCTTCCTCGCTTCCATGGCCGCGATCCGCTGATTCGACGCCTCGACAAACGCAAGGGCGTCATCAATGGCGGCACTGGCTTGGGCCATTGTTTTCTGCATTTGATCGATCATGCCTTCCAGTACGCTTTCGTCTTCCTCCGGGCGGAATGAAGACGCGGCGCGGCGCAGAAACTCGCCTACCGATAGATGGGCCTCCTGGGCCTTCTGGGCGATCAAGGCCTTTTCCTGGGGGGTTACGAGGACTGGGATTCGTTCGCTAGCGGTTGCCATTCGGTTCTCCGTTATGCACATGCTCGGCACATGTCCAGCTTGGGAGATCCGGTAGGGAAGTCAAGAGGGTTCCCGGGCGCAAAAGGCCGAGTTGGCTTCGGGCGATGTCAATCTGGAGATGGCAGCGGTTGTTGCCGA
>JBHJOI010000136.1:0-6731 GCA_050329935.1 Thiotrichales bacterium
GCGGTGCGATCGCCGCTGCGATCGCGGAGGGATCCATGTCACCGAGTTCGACCGAGGCCGGCAAATAGTCGATCTTGTGCTTGTCGATGGTCCAGACGATTGCGTTATGAAAATCGTCACCAAAGTCCTGGCGCAGGGCATCGATGCGTGGCATTTCGGAGAAATCGGCGCCGTAGCGCACCAGATAGGCGGCATCCTTCAAACCACGCAGCGTGAAATAGGCATCCCAGAACGCGTGGACCGGTTGCGCGGCGTAACCCTCATGGCTGATCGATTCCGGCAACATGCCGTAGAAGGCCAAGCGGTCGAGCTGACGATAGGCGTCGGTCAGGCGCAGCGCGCGCAAGTGCTCAATGTGGCGCAGCGTCGCCTGAATACGAGGCCACTGCGCCTCAACCACCCCGAAATCCCGCGTGTAGCGAAAATACTCCGCGATCAGGTAGATGAATTGGCCATGGCTGTCGTGCTCCTCGGTCAAGTCCGCGCCGCGACCGTCGACACAGCAGGGTATCGAACCATCCGCCTGCTGAAAATCGGCATACCATTCGATGAACCGCTTGACCTCATCGTTGAGTCCGAACGCCAGCAACGCGGCCGAGGTCAGTGCGCCATCGCGAATCCACGACCGGGCGTAGGCACGCGAACCCGGCTGAATCGCGGCGCCATCACGATTGATCAGAATGTAAGCCAGCGTGCTGCGCGCGGCCTTGAAGAAGGGCTCGGCGGCTGGCGGCGCATTGATCTCGACTTGGCCCAGCCGCGCCCGCCAATAACGGTGAGTCTCTTCGAGCCGCGCCGCGGCGAACTCCGGCGTCAGCTCCTGCCGCACCGGCGCGCCCGCGGCCTGAAACGGCACCACCAGAAAGACATCGCGCGACCCACCCGGCGGCAATTCGAGGTCATAGGCAAACGCCCCGGAGACATAGCAGTTCATGTCGCGCGCCTCGGTGTTTTCCGGCAATTCGCCGGCGCGCAGATAGTCGCCGAACTCGCGCCCATTCATCGACGGTGCGGCACCAAACGCGGTCGGCGGCGTCAGCGGAATCACGAATTTTTCGCGATTGATCTCGAGTCGCTCGCCGTCGAAACGCATCTCCGAAACCATCGTCATTCCGCCACGCGTATTGAGGGACTGCCACGGCGGATTGACCTGGAACGGCCGCGCCGCGACGTACAACCGAACCTGTTTAGGCTCGCGGGCGGCGTTCTCCAACCGATAGCGCAGAAACACGCGCGCGGCGCCAGGCAATCCATCGGCGTAGGCCGTGGTGGTGAGCTTTAGCCAATCGCGCCGCCACTCCACCGAAGGAATCGGCAAATCGCCGTTCGCGAGGGTCTGACGCGTTTCAACGTCACCCCAGCTGATCAGTTCGCCGTCGACATGGATGAACGGCTCCAGCGCGAACTGCTCACGGTCGACCTCGACCATGCCCTCCTCGTTCATCAGGGCCTCGGCGTTATCGCCATCGACACCGACCACCGTCCAGTAGGTCTGCTCGCCGAGCAGGTAGCGCGGATAGCTGCCGCGAGGCAAGCCAGGCGCGCGCAGTTGCAAGCGTTGTTGAAACGACAATGCCGGCTCCTCGGCGCGGATCTCCAGTGAACTTATTGCATAAGCGGGGCCGCGCCGACCGCGTACTAGCTCCAACCGCAGATGCCGCGCCCGCTCGGCCGGAAAAAAGATCAGATCGCGCCCACCTTGCCCGGCCTTGGCGACATGGATCGTGCGCCAGTCGGTGCCGTCCTCCGAGACCCGCAACTCGTATTCAACCGCGTGGTCTTCGGCATCCCAGGTGATTTCGATTCCGTCGTAGGGCTTGGACTCGCCGAGATCGAGCGCCAGCCATTCCGCCCCAGACTCGCCGGCGCTGCGCCAACCCGTCGCGGCATCCTGATCGAGCAGGTGCTCGGCCATGTGACCGGCTGCGGAACTGGACGCCTGAATCGTAGCCTCCGCGAATACCTCGGTTGCGATCGGCTCGAACACCAGATCGTCCAGCCACAGCGTGCCCTGCACACTGGTCGCCCCCGGAATGCCGATCTCGATTGCGCTTATCCGAAGCGGCGTGCTGTTGCCGGCCGAAGGCCCCCACGCATGCGAAAAATGCCGTCGCTTCAATGTAATTTCCTGCCAACCGCCGGCATCGGCGCCGCTCGTCACGGGAAACTTCGCCCAGGAAACGTTGTGTTTGCCGCCATCGATCAGCTTGAATTCCAACTCGCTCAGCGCGCGGTCGGCACGCACCTTGAACGTGAACGCAAAGTTGTCGGGCAACGCCAGCTTTACCGGAGTCTGAACGATGGCGAAGTCCTGCACTTTTGGCATCTCGTAATCAAGCCGCAACGCTTGACCGTTTGCTCCGGGCTCGAATCGAAGTTCGGTCCGTACCGCAGGCGGCGCTAGAACGCTCCAGCTGGGCGCGGTCGCCTCGAAATCATCCAGAACCTGCCCGATCGCATGTATCGGCCACATCGTGCCCAGCCAGATCAGCCCGAGGACTGCGTTATTCTTCATCTTTGTTACTCCTTGAGCCCGCCGAGAACCAGCCCTTCGATGTAGTAGCGCTGCAGCGCCAGAAACAACAGCAGCACGGGCAAAACAGTCACGACCGCGCCGGCCATGACCAACTCGGTGTCCTGCACATGCTCACCGACCAGATTCGCAAGCGCGACCGGCAGCGTGTGCATCGAGCTGTCCGTCAGCACGATTAAAGGCCACATGAAATCGTTCCAGGTCCCCATGAAGGTGAAGATCGCCAGGGTCACCAGAATTGGCTGACACAACGGCAACATGATCGACCAGTAAATCCGAAACTCGCCGGCCCCGTCGATCCGCGCCGCGTCGAGCAGCGAATCCGGGATCGATTGGGCATACTGTCGGATCAAAAAGATGCCATAGATGCTCGCCATCCCGGGGATGATCACCCCGGCATAGGTGTTGATCAGGCCGAGCTGCTTCAACAACAGAAACAAGGGCAGCATCGAGACCTGCGCCGGAATCACCATCGCCGCCAGCAAGCCGCGAAACAACGTCTCGCGCCGGGCGAAGCGCAACTTCGCGAAGGCATAGCCTGCCATTGAGTTCAAGACGAGCGAGACGATCGTCACCACGGTCGCGAGCAACGCGCTGTTGAAGGCATAACGCAGCACATCGAGGCGGCTGAACAACGCGACGTAGTGCTCCCAGGTCACGCGCGACGGCCAGAACCGCAGCGGCAATGCAGTCGCTTCGCCCGCGGGCATCAACGATGCCGAGATCATCCACAGCAGCGGAAACAAGGTCAGCAGCGCGAGCGCGACGAGTCCCGCGTGGATGGCAAATACCTGCGCGCGCGGCGTCACGCACGCCCCCGCCGCAGCCGAAGCTGCAACCAGGTGACGGCGAGAATGATCAGGAACAAGACAAACGCGAGCGCCGACGCATAGCCGATGTTCCACCAGCGAAAGCCCTCCTGATACATCAGCAGCACCACGCTCAAGGTCGCGTTTTCTGGTCCGCCCTGGGTCATCACATAGGGTTCGGCGAATAGCTGGAAATAACCGATCAGGGTCATCACCGCGACAAACAGAAACGTCGGCGCGAGCAATGGCAGGGTAATGAAACGAAATTGCTGCCAACCCGAAGCGCCGTCGATGCGCGCGGCTTCATATAACCGCTGCGGAATGCTTTGCAGGCCTGCGATAAAGATCACCATGTTGAAACCAAAGTTTTTCCACACTGCCAGCAGGATGATCGCCGGCATGGCCCAATGCGGGTCGCCGAGCCAATCGACGGGGTCGAGTCCGAGTTGCGCGAGACCGTGGTTCAATAATCCCGATCGGGCGTGATAGAGGTAACGCCAAACCACCGCCACCGCCACCAGCGTGGTGATCACCGGCACGAACAACACGGTCCGAAACAAGGCCTTGAAACGCGTGAGGCGGGCATTGACGAGCAATGCCGCGCCGAGCGAAACACCCACCGAGAGCGGCCCGCCGATTGCCACGAAATACCCGGTGTTAAGCAGTGCCTGCCAGAACAACGGATCCGCCAGCAGCCGCAAATAATTGTCGAAACCGACGAAGCGCAAGACCGCCAGATCGCCAATCGCATAGATATCGAAATCAGTGAAGCTAAGTAGCAGCGCGCCGAGTACCGGGAGAAAAAAGAACACCAGGATCATGCCGAGTGCGGGCGCGAGAAACCAAAACGCGACGCGCCCCTCGTGCTCCCGCGCGAGCGAATCCCGGTTCACTGACTGGCCTTGCGCGCCAGCAGCCAGCGGCGCTTCTCCAGCAGCCGATCGACATCGCGATCAAGCGCGGCAAGCCCTTCGTCGATGCTCGCCCTGCCTCGGATGACCCGCTCGGCATGACGCGCAATCAACTCCGCGATCCGCTCCCACTCCGGAATCTTGGGGGTCTCGCGCAGGGCCTGCAATTGCCGCCAAAACGCAGCGGCGTGACGGTCTTGATCGAGCGCCGCGTCGCGCCAAGCGCGCCGGCTCGCCGGCAGATCGCCGCTCAACTGATAGAACTTCACCTGCTGTTCGGGTTCGGAGAGAAACTCGATCAATTTCCAGGCCGCTGCTTGATGACGGGTGTGTTTGGAAACCACCAAACTGGCGCCGCCTGCCAGCGATTGCCCGGGATAGTCCTTCCCCCGGCCCGGTAAAGGCGCGGTACCCCAGTGTGGTTGTTGGTTCGCGGGCAGGCGGCTGGCGAATTCTGCGATATTCCAGGGCCCGGAAATGTAAACATTGATAAATCCGTTGGCGAAATCCTGATACAGGTTTCCCACCTGCCCAGCGCCCAGCGCCGGCGCGAGCCCCTCGCCAAAGAGCTGAACGTAGAACTCGAATGCGGCCCGGAACGCAGGTGTATCGAACGCACCGAAACGTCCGTTGTCGCGTAACAGTTCCGCGTCGTGCTGCAACGCGAGAATCACCAATACTTGCCACTCATTGAACGGCAATAGCAGCGCGTGGTTGTCCGGCCCGATCATTTGCCTGACCGCGCGCAACGCGTCGAGCCACTCCGCCCAGGTCCGCGGCGGCTCGGCATGACCCGCGGCCGCAAAGACGTCCTTGCGATAAAACAGCAACCGAGTATCGACATACCACGGCACGCCGTAGGTCCGATCGTCGATGACATTGGTCGCGAGCACGCCCGGGAACAGCTCGGCGCGCGCCAGTGTCGCCGACGCGGCGATGTGCTCGTCCAACGCGGTCAACGCGCCGAGCGCCACGAACTCAGGGAGCCAGGTATTGCCGAGTTGAAAGACATCCGGCATGGTTTCGCCAACGAACGCCGTCAATAGCTTCTCGTGCGCGGCACTCCACGGCAGTTGTTGCACCTTGACTCGAACCTCAGGATGGCGCCGTTCGAACTCCGGAATCAGCTGCCGGACCAACTCACCTTCGCGCCCCATCGCCCAGAACCGAAGCACGGTGGTCGACTCGCGCGAGCCGCAGCCCGTCAGTAGCAACAGGAACACGAGCAGAGCGATGGCTGACGCGCGCCGGAGCGCAATTTCGGGGGCGAGGATCGAGCGGTTCAACAAACTGACGGCGCGGCATGACCTAAAAGCGGGTCATTGTACCGGCTTGGCGCGCGAGGTGAAGCACGCACGCGAGCGCATCGCGTGATCAAGGCCGCGTTCAAGCCGGCAACGGACGCTTAATCGTCAACGATAGGCAACGCGGTACGCTCGACCACGCGGCGCAGCACGAAGCTCGTATGCACGCCGCTCACGCCCTCGACCCGGGTGATTCGGTTCAGCAGCAGGTCTTGATAAGCATCCATGTCGCGCACGACGACCTTGAGCTGATAATCGGCTTCCTGCCCGGTTATCAACAGACATTCAAGCACTTGCGGCAACGCACGCATTGCGTCCTCAAAGTGCTCGAAGCGATCGGGAGTATGCCGATCCATCGAGATATACACGAGCGCCATCAGGCTCATGCCTAGCTTGCGCGGTTCGAGCACCGCGCGGTAAGCCGCGATGACACCCGCTTCCTCCAGCGCCTTGACGCGGCGCAGACACGGCGACGGCGAGAGCCCGATACGATCCGCCAGCTCCTGATTACTCAACCTTCCTTCAGTCTGCAGGATTTCGAGAATGTGACGGTCGTAGCGATCAAACTTCATAGACATTTCCTGGATTACTGAAACGAGGTCACTTGCAGCACCCGCGATATTAATTGCGCATAAAATACATAATAAAGCACAAACTGCCTATTCAATGACCAGATTTAAACAAATACGCAATCATTTATCATTGTAATCGACGTATTCTATTCCTGCCCGAAAACAACGGGCAACACGGGGCGGCACCTTACCCGGGTACGCCGGAAGTCAACGGATCGAAACATGATCCCAAACGGAGCGCCCCTACGGGGGGCGTGGCCTTTACTATCAGCAACCACGCGTAAAACCAACATGAGTCAGTTCGATCATCGCAAGTACCCACCCGCGCCGCGTCTGCGCCTGAATCACCGACAGTGGCCGAATCGCGTCCTCGAGCGTGCGCCGCGTTGGGCAAGCGTCGACCTGCGTGATGGCAATCAAGCCCTGTTGGAGCCAATGAGCGTCGCGCAGAAGCGCAAGCTCTGGGCGCTATTGGTCAAGCTGGGTCTCAAGGAAATCGAGGTTGGATTTCCGTCGGCGAGCCAACCCGACCATGACTTTCTGCGCTGGCTGATCGAGGCGCGCCAGATTCCGGACGACGTCTACGTGCAAGTGCTGGTGCA
>JBHJOI010000137.1:0-2811 GCA_050329935.1 Thiotrichales bacterium
GCGACGATAACCGCCGTAGCCAACCCCAATAGGTCAAGTTTCACCATGGGCATGTTCGACACACTTTTAATCGAAATCGAGGACCATCCGATCGAGCTTAAAACCAAGCGCTTCGACAGCGTGTTGGAGATTTACCGAACCGGCGACGCCGTGGGCGGTGCGCCCGGTGGCGTGAGCGTATTTTTCGATTCCCTGCGCGTCGACGCTGGGTACCGGCTTGTCTGGCGTGACGAGGACGCGGAAGCGGCACGCGCGTTCACGGTTTTGATCGTCCTGGTGCAGGGGGTCTTCACGGACTACGAAGTCGTATCCGGCGTGGTGGCAGATGTTGCAGCACATATCGCTTCCCTTAAAGAAAAGTGGAGCGATGGCGTTCGATTAACCGCGCGTTGGGTGGAGTTTCTGGAAACCAAGCAGCGGGAGAATCGCCAACTCCAATGGCGAGTTCGGCGCACGGTTTCGGTGCTCGACTATGCGGAGCGCTTACGCAGCGGGGAAGATCTATCAAACCTCCGCTTTTTGATCAAACACGAGGCGGAGCAGCGTCTCGACGCCGGTGAGGACGTTCTGGCTGTTTTGCGTGCCACGCTCGGCGATAAATCGGGTACTCAAGAATGGATCGCCTCGCACCCCGATCTGCTCGACGAGTATCGGCTGTAGAATTCTTGCAACTTTGACCCGGCTTAAAACGCCATCAATTTCCACATGAGAAGATAAATATGACGCCCACTGTTCTGATCGTCACTGTCGGCGGTTCCCACCAGCCGATTACCACCTCCATAAACGAGCTTGGACCGATATATGTCTGCTTCCTCTGCACCGATCGCGATCCCGGCACGGGCCAACCGGGGTCGCGCACCCAGGTTGAGGGTAAGGGGAACGTGATCAAGGCGAGTCACGCCGACAAAGCCCCAAGCTTGCCGAACCTGCCTACTCAATGTGGCCTCACCGAAACCGCTTTCGAGCTCTGTTTGGTTCCAGCGGATGATCTCGACGGCGTTGTGCATAAGGCGTTGGCAGTGTTTTCGTCATTAAGGTCTCGGTTCCCCGATGCCCGCCTGGTCGCCGACTACACGGGCGGCACCAAGACGATGACGGCCGGACTTTCAATCGCTGCGCTGGAACGCTCGGATGTTGAGCTACGTCTGGTGACAGGCGCACGCGCCAATCTGCAACAAGTGCATGACGGAACGCAAAGCGGTACGGCCGCGGTCGCCGAGCAAATTCGGTTACGTCGACTCATGGCGCCCAGCCTTTTTCTATGGTCGCAATACGGATATGGCGCAGCCGCCGTCGGTTTATCGCGGATTTCGCCGCCGCACGATCCATTGCTACGCGCCGAATGGCAAATCGCGCGCGACCTCAGCTTGGCATTCGATGCGTGGGATCGATTTGATCACCTCGAAGCGCGCAAGCTGCTCGAACTGTATCAACCGCGAATCGGCGAAAAAGCCGGATTATTGATCGCGTTCCTAAAGACTCTCTGCCTTGATAAAGCCGACAAGCGTAACGAGCCCGCTCGGTTGATCGACCTGTGGCTCAATGCGAAGCGGCGCGCCGCGCAAAGGCGTTACGACGACGCTGTCGCCCGCGCCTATCGGCTCCTGGAGTGGTCCGCGCAATGGTTGCTGCGGACTCGCGCCGATATCGACACCAGTAATGTACCTGAAAATCGCCTACCACCAGAGATCGCGCTGAAGCCCGGACGCGACGGAAAACGCCAAGCCGGCTTGTTCGATGGGTGGCGGCTCGTGGCAAATCTGTTGGAAGGCGCAACTGCCGAATTCGCCCGGAACGAAGCCGAGACGTTGCTCGATCACCTGAGGGCACGAAATCACTCAATCCTCGCGCATGGCTTCACACCAATTGATGAAGCCATGTGGAATCGTTTTGAAAACTGGCTGGAAAGCAACTTTATACCCGTTTTGCGCCAAGCCGCAGCGCACGATGGTTTCCGCATGGAGGCCCCCCAGTTACCCGATCAACCGATTTGGTCCCGGAGTGACGCGTAGCTCATCAACCCCGCGCTTTCGACAACGGAACATGACCATTTTCTTCGTCACCCGCCATCCTGGCGCCGTCGATTGGTCGGCAGCCGAAGGCATCATCGTAGATCATGCGCTCGACCATCTTGATGTATCCCGGGTAGCGCGCGGCGATGTCGTGATCGGCACCTTGCCGGTCAATCTGATCGCCGAGGTCAATGCGCGCGGCGCGCAATATTTACATCTTACGCTCGAACTGCCCCCCGAGCTCCGGGGCAAGGAGTTAACGGCAGAGGAAATGCGTCGCTGCGGCGCGCGACTGGAAAACTATTCCGCAACCAAGCTGTAGAAGGTGCAATGAAATGACAAAGCATCTTTATCTGGTATCCGGGCAGGCAACCCCCAACATGACCCCTGCGCTGGATAGCGTCATGCGGCCCGACGAAGTGATTTTATTGGTCAGCCCCAATATGCGAATCCGAGCCGACTGGCTGGAGCAAGTGTTAAAGGAGTCCACCGGGGTCAAAGTTTCCCGCTGGACGATTGAGCACCCCTGGGATATCGAACACATCCGCGACCACCTGTTGGATTTACTGACGCAGCATGAGCACGAAGAAATCATCTTGAACGCCACTGGCGGCACGAAACCCATGAGCATTGCTGCCTATGATGTGTTTCGCACGCTCGACAAGCCCGTATTCTACGTCCACCCGGAAAAGGACCAGATCATTTGGCTGCATCCGCCCGGCCGACCGCGCCAACAACTTGCCGATCGCGTCCGTATCCCGCACTTCATCCAGGCGCACGGCCTACGGGTTACGGAACG
>JBHJOI010000138.1:0-8140 GCA_050329935.1 Thiotrichales bacterium
ACCACCGCAAGCATCATCGGCATGCCGGCGGCGATCGAGGCCTCGGCGCGTTGATTCTCCTCGAACGCGCCACCAGCCTCGATGCGATAGCCGGCCGGTAGCCGAGCCCGAATCGGGTCGAGCTGGGGATTCAATGCCATCGTGACATCGGGCGCCTGCACGCCGTCGATAAGGTCAGCCCGCACCGTGATAGTCAGACGTCGGTCACGTTGCCACAGGATCGGCTCCTCGAGCACCGTTTCAATGCGAGCAACCTGCGCCAGCGGCACCGTGGTGCCGAGGACCGTCGGAATGTTGATGGAATCGATCGCCGACAACAGGTTCCGTTCGTGCGCCGGCGCCCGCAGTTGGATCTCGATCAGGCGATCGCGCTCCAGATACTGCCCCAACGGCGCGCCGTTCAGCACCCCCTGCAAGGCGCGCGAAATCGTCGCGGTCGACACACCCAACGCGGCGGCCTGATCCTGATCGACACTCACCTTCAGCGCTGACGCGCGGTCGCCCCAATCGAGGTTGACGTTCAGGGTATGCGGCGACGCCCGCAAGACTTCGGCGACTGTGTTTGCGATGGTCTTGAGTTGCGGCGCATCGTCGCCGACAACCCGAAACTGCACCGGATAATTGACTGGCGGCCCCAGCGGCACTCGCATCACGCGGCCGCGCACCTCTGGAAAATCCTGCTCGAACAAGGTCCGCACACGTGCCAACACCCGCTCGCGCGCGTCGATGTCGTGGGTTAACACCACCACATGAGCAAAGTTTGGACGAAACAGTTGTTGATCGAGCGATAGGAAAAATCGTGGCGAACCGTAACCCACATAGGTGGCAAACGTCTTTACATCCCGATCCTGCGCCAGGATGGCCTCCAGACGCGCAGCCTCTCGTTCGGTCGCGCGGATGCCGGCGCCCTCCGCCAGCCAAAGCTCGACCATCAGTTCGGTGCGGTTCGATGACGGGAAAAACTGCTTGTTGGTCAATCCCATACCGATTATCCCCAAAACGAACAAGACAGCGGTGGCAGTGAGCACCCACCACCGCCGTCGCAGGCAAAACTCAATCACCCTGCGTAAACCGCGATAGAAACGGCTGTCGAACAGCTCATGCGCCTCGTCTCGGGTGGCGCCGTCGGGGCGAGCGTGCGCTTTCAACACGACACTGCCGACCAACGGCGTAACGATGACCGCAGCGATCCAGGACACGATGAGTGCAATCGTTACCACCGAGAACATCGCGAAGGTGTATTCGCCCGTGCTGGACTTCGCGGTACCGATCGGCAGAAAGCCGGCGACCGTCACCAGAGTACCGGTCAGCATCGGGAACGCGGTCGAGCGATAGGCATAGGTTGCGGCGCGGAGCTTGTCCCAACCCTCTTCCAGCTTGCGAGCCATCATCTCCACCGCAATCATGGCGTCATCGACCAGCAGTCCGAGCGCGATGATCAGGGCACCGGCCGAGATCCGATGCATGTCGAATTCAAACAGGCGCATCATCAGGAACGTGCCGGCCAAAACCACCGGAATCGTGACCGCCACCACGAACCCGGTACGCAAACCGAGCGAGACGAAGCTGACGGCAAGCACAATCACGACCGCCTCCAGCAACACCTTCATGAAGTCGTTGATCGCCTCGCGCACGATCTGCGGCTGATCTGAAACCTGAGCGATGTCGATCCCGGCTGGCAGCTCGGCACGCGCACGCTCCATCACAGCCTGAAGATTCGCACCCAGTTTGAGAACATCGCCATTGCTCACCATGGAAACCGCGAGCCCGATCGCGGCTTCACCCTGGTAGCGCATCGTCGTGACCGGCGGATCAACATAGCCGCGCGTCACAGTGGCAATGTCACCGAGACGCAGCGTCCGCTCGCCCAGGCGGAGCGGAAGATTCCTGATCGCCTCCAGCGAATCGAACTGACCCGAGACCCGCAACGCGACCGACTGAGACGCGGTCTCGACCCGGCCCGCCTGCACGACGCCGTTCTGACCCCGAACCGCATTCGCCAGCATCTCGGCATTGACCCCGAGGTTAGCCAGCGCGAGGTGCGAAACCTCGACGAAGATGCGGTCGTCCTGCACGCCAACCAGTTCAACCTTCGACACGTCAGGCAAACGCAACACATCGAGCTTGACCCGCTCGACCTGGTCGCGTAGCTCGGAGTGCGTCATGCCCACGGCCGTGAACGCGAAGATCGAGCCGAATACATCACCGAATTCATCGTCGAAAAACGGACCGATCACCTCCGCTGGCAGCGCGTGACCGATGTCACCGATCTTTTTCCGCACCTGATACCAGATCTCCTTGACCTCGCGCGACGGCGAGGAATCGATGAGCTCAAGGATGATCAGCGACTCACCCGGCTTCGAATAGGCATTGGTGAATTTGTAGTACGGAACTTCTTGCAGCTCCTTGACGATACGCTCGGTTACCAGTTGACTGACCTGCTCGGTCGTCGCGCCGGGCCACAGGGTGCGTACGACCATCACGCGAAACGTGAAGTCGGGATCCTCGCGTTGCCCCAGATCAAAATAGGCCAAAACACCGCCGACCCCCACCAACAACACGAAAAACCAGGCTACCTGGCGATGGCGCAAAACGATTTCGGAGAGATTGAACCGGGTGTGCCGTTCGCTCGCCGTTACATCGCCGCTCATGGTCGTACGTCCAGCGGCGTCACCTGTTGCCCTTCGTGCAGGCGATGCCCTCCGGCGACGACGACGTGCTCCCCACCGACCAATCCGCCGTTCACCATCACAAGCTCGCCGTGCAAACCGACGGTCGTGACATTGATCCGGGTAACGGTGTGACGCTCCGGTTCCATGATCCAGATCGCCGGCTGATCGAGTTGGGTGTTCAACGCGGCGAGCGGAAGCAACCACACCTCGCGATCCGCCGAGCGCACTTCGACGTCGGCGCTGCCGCCCAGCGGCAGCTCGCCGGCACTCGCGGGCAACGCAATTCGCGCGGCGAAACTCCGCGTCGCCGGATCGGCCTGCCGCGCGAGTTCGCGCAGTTGCCCTGGCCAATTCGCCGCGGCGCCGGCAACGCCCAGGATCCTGAGTTCCTCGGCCTGTCGAAACGACTCGTAACGCCGCTCCGGCACATGCACGAGTACCTCACGGTGTCCCGCGTGGGCGAGTCTGAGCACCGGCTGACCCGCGCTGACCACTTGCCCCTCCTCACCGCTCACCGCCGTAACGACGCCGGCGGTATCGGCAACCAGCGTGGCGTAACCGCTCTGATGGCGCTGTTGCGAGAGCTGCGCCTTGGCCGCGTTGAGCCTGGCCTGTGCCGCCTCGAGCGCGGTCTTGGTCTTGTCCGCGTCGCTCTGCGCCAGCAGATTCCGCTCCCGCAATTCGCGTACCCGCGCATCCTCGGCTTTGGCGAGACGAACCTCCGATTCGGCGGCGGCGACGACCGCCTCCTGCGCTTGCACTGCCAAGCGGTAATCGGCTGGATCGAGCCGCATCAGCACTTGCCCCGGCGTCACAGCCTGACCGACATCGACTTCGCGCTGAACGATCTTGCCGGCGACGCGAAACGCCAGCGGAGACTCGAAACGGGCGCGCACCTCGCCGGGCAGCGTGAACCGCTCGGCGACGCGCTCCGCTTGCGCAATTTGAATCCGCACCGTCGGCGGGACCTCGTGTTTACTGGGTTGGGGTTGTTCGCACGCGGCCAACAACAACGCCGCGCCGACAATCAGCAAACGTAGCATTCCAGTACCTCACCCGGCGGAAAACCGATGGATCGACTTCGAAAAGGCATGGCGGCGAGACGCGGCTTAAGCGGCAAACGCAAACGACTCGAACTGGCATGGCGAGAATGCCGCCGCGGAGGATGAAAGCCTACCCGGGTTCGGCGCAAAGCCGGTGTGGTCGCGATCATGATCGCGGCTCCGGAGCGACCGCGAGCGATCCCCGCCACAACGCTCGCAGCGCGGCGTCCAGCACGGTGAAATAATCCAGCGCCCACGGCACGCAACCGGGTTCGGCGCGCGTTGAGCGGTCGACCGGACGTTGTGCCAATAACTGCCACAGCCCGATGATCAACGCGTAACTCTGCATCAACAACGTAACACCGCGCTCGACGTCTACGATTGCGAAATGCCGCCTCAGACTCGCGGCGACCTGAGTCAAGGACGTCGCGAGTCGCTGGTTGAACGCCCGACTGTCTTCGGCGTCGATGTCGCGTTCCATCCAGCCCAGACACAGATTCGCGAGCGGTAAAAAGGCAGGCACATCGACAATATAGCGACGGGTCAGCGCGACCATGTCATCGAACGTCATAACCCGGTCTTGTGTGGCGCAAACGATCACCGCAGAAAAAAACGCCATTAGATGGCGCTCGTGTACCGCGAGCAGCAGCGCCTCCTTGCTCCGAAAGTAAAGGTAGACCGTGCCCTTCGCCAGGCCGGCCGCGGCGGCGACCTGCGCCATGTTCAGAACCCGATCGGGTTGTTCCAACCACAGCCGCTCCGCGACGTCCATCAAGGACTCGCGCCGCTGAAGCTTTTCCTCGGGCTGGATCGCACGTCGCCGCATGACTGACCAATCGTTCAATACCGGCGGCCAGATTAACTGACGCATGGTCAGTTGTCTATCGCGAAAGACATCCTCGTAGCCAGCGATTGCATTCAGTAGCGATTCATCCGGCTGCGACTAGGCTAGCCGCGTGTTCAATCAATATCGAAGGTATGCGACATGAAAACCAGCCTCAAGACCGCCCTGACTGGCGTGGCAATGATCATCGGTCTCGGCATGGCACCGGCTTACGCGGGCGACTGGCGCGACAATGCCCGTTGGGAAATCCGCGTATCGAACCACGACTTCCGCCCTCACCATGCGCCGGCATATCGCACCGAAGCCTATGCGCCTCCGCACAAAAAGCACCATCGTCACGTCAAAAAGCACCGCCATGAGCGCCAGTGCGAAAATCGGCCGAGGTACGGTGGCTACGGCCGTCGCTGATCCACGAGCCGTCTCATCGAACCGGATAGTGTTTGCAGCAGTAGCCGCTTGGCCCTCATTCGACGGCCAAGCGCTGCAACAGTCGTTCTTCACTCATGAAATTGAACAGTGGCTCGAGTTCCGGGCCACTGGTGCAACCGGTGAGCGCCACCCGTATCGGCATGAATAATTGCTTGCCTTTGCGCCCAGTGGCTGCTTTGAGTGCGTCGACGAAGCCGCGATAGTTACCCACGTATTGCGCGACCAACGACCGCGCGGCAGCAAAAAACTCAGGTCCCGTATCGAGCAGGATTTGCTGTGCGTCGGCCTCGAGCTTCAATGTCGGTGAATACAGCGCCGCAGTCCATTGCGCGATGTCGCCGGGAAAGGTGAGATTCGGCCGTACCATCGCGATAAAGACCTCACGGTCGGGCTCAGGTACCTGCTCGAGGTGAAAATCCCCAAGCCACTCAACGATCTCCGCCGCCGAAGCGTGCAACACCGCCTCATGCTGCCAGTGTAATAACTGCTGATGGTCATGGCGAGCCGGCGATTTCCCGAGCCGGTTCAGGTCGAAGTGGTTTGCCAGCCCATCGAGACTCAAATAGTCGCCCACGTCGAATGCGTGGCCTAAACGGGCCAGATGGTTCACGAGCGCGCCCGGGAGGTAGCCCTCTTCTCGCAGCGCACGCACGGACAAACTGCCCTCGCGCTTGGACAGCGGATTCTGTTCGTCGGAAACGATCAATGAGATATGTCCGAACAGAGGCTCCGCTAGATCGAGTGCCCGGTAGATCAACAACTGCCGTGGCGTATTGGTGAGGTGATCCTCGCCACGTAGCACATGGGTCACCCCCATCAAGGCGTCATCGATCGCGTTGGTGAAAAAGAACGCAGGCGAGCCATCGGAACGACGGATAATGAAATCGCCAATGTCATCGGATTTGAACGTTTGCCGACCGCGTACCACGTCGTCGAATTCGACCTGCATGCCTTTTGGCACCCGGAATCGGAGCGTGGGCTGAAGCCCTCGTTCTTGCCGCACGGCACGCTCGGCCTCGGTCAAACGTGCGCAGGTGCCGGCGTAGCGCGGCGGCTGCCCGGCCGCGAGCTGCGACTTGCGCACCATCTTAAGCTCCACATCGGAGCAATAGCACGGATAGGCGAGATCCATCGCGATCAGGCGGTCCGCAAACGCGTCGTAAATCGAACCGCGTTCGGATTGATTGTAGGGCGCCTGCGCGCCACCCACTTCGGGACCTTCCTGCCATTCAAGCCCCAGCCAGCGGAGATCCTCCTGCAACGCGAGTTGATATTCATGCTTGCTCCGCTCGATGTCGGTATCCTCGATTCGGAGTAGAAAAACGCCAGCCACCTTGCGCGCGAGCAAGGCATTGAACAGCGCCGTACGGACATTTCCAAGGTGCAGGAATCCGGTGGGGCTCGGTGCAAATCGCGATTTAATCGAAGGAACAGTCATGCTGGCGTCCGTGGTCCGTGGGGAAACGAGATTGTAATCGTTCGAGCGATCGCGGGCGCGCATTTCGCGCCAGTCGCATGAAGGTTTGGAAAACTTATACGCAATTTCAGTTTGTTACCTCTTCGACTCAGTCCTGCCGAGGTAGCTCCACCGTGATTGAATCACCGACCCGCAATCCTAATAGCAATTCCGCACTGCCTTGGTTGACCGCGAGCTCCACCAAGCCATTCGCGTTTTCGTACCAAAACGCAGTACCGACGGGATTTTCCGCAAAGGTACGCGCGTTTTCCATTCGACGTTCCCCGAGCTGAACCACCGCACGTGGGTCCATGCTGGCCGCACGGATCCCCGTGAGTGCGTTGCCATAAGCATCGAGGTAGATTACCTCGAAGAGGTCATCTGGAAATCCGGGTTCCGCCAGCGCCGCCGGATCGATTTCGCGACCCGGCACGCGGCCATCCTGAGCGATCATCGCCGCGACCGGGGCGAATAGATCGCGTCCGTGAAACGTCGCCGATAGCGTCGGGGCGTGGTAGCTGATTGTCCAGGCCTGAACCTGCGCCGCGCGACGCTGAACCAGCGAAAGCAGCCCGTTATCGGGCGCCACGAAATACTGGTCGAAGGCTCTCAGTACGATTCCCTCGCGCGCCGTACCCACGCCGGGATCGACGACACACAAGAACACGGATCCCGGTGGAAAGTCTTGACGGTACGCGGCGAGCAAGAAGGCGCCTGCCTTGACGTTCCAGGGCGGAACATCATCGAGCAGGTTTAGGATAGGGACTCCGGGATGGTGCCGCAGGATCGCGCCGGATATCTGAGCCACATAGGGTCCCTTGATGCCAAAATCGGTGAACAAGATGATCATTGGGCGCTATTCAAATCCCAGTTGCGCGATCTAGGCACCGCCCAATGTCCAGCGACTTCGTCCTCGGCGCAACACCAAAACGCGTAATCGAAAAGGCTGGGACTCGGCAAGCACCACCGAAATAAGCAGTGTCGAAGGGCGCAAAAAAGCGCAAAAAAAAGGCCGAGATGAACTCGGCCTTTTCAGTCTAACAAACTCGAACCGAGACTACCGTGTCGCCACGCCCAGCGCGGTGATGGTTTCAGTCGTCAGGTAACGAGTCGTCGGCAGGTTGTTGGCTGCCTGGAACTTCTGCATGGCGCTGATCGTCATGGAACCTACGATGCCGTCGATAGGACCCTTGTAGTAGCCCTTCGCGGTCAGCGCACGCTGGATGTCCATGATCCGCTCACGCGTCATGTTGACTTGGCAGATCACCGATTTCCATTCCATCCGACCTTCCGACACCTTCTCGGTGCGCGTGACGGTCTGGTAAGAAGCTGGGATCGCGATCCGACGCTCGGCCGCGGGCTTGACCATCTTGTTGACCTTGACGTCGGTGTACTGCGCCGGAATGGCGATCTTGCGCGTCTGGGCCTGCGTATCGACGACCTGACGGGTCACCGTCTTGTACTCGTCGGGACGCTGATTCAGACAGAACACGTCGCCCGTCGGGGTACCGGCGGTCGCCACGGATTGCGCGCCGACCATGTGCCACGACGTGACCGGATCGGAAAGCTTCTCGGTGCGGCTGACCGTCTGGTACTTGGCCGGGATTTCGATCGCGCGCTCCTGCGGCGGCGTCACCATCTTGCGAATGGTCACTGTCTTGTATTCCGCCGGGATCTCGATGCGACGGGTCGTCGG
>JBHJOI010000139.1:0-17181 GCA_050329935.1 Thiotrichales bacterium
GTTCTTCTGATACCTGATGCCATCTCGTATTCCTCTGTGGTGCGCCCAGCCCCGCTGGACGCTCATTTTTCATTTGACCTGTCTATTTCAGGTACAGAGGATAGCGAATAATCGTTACCGAAATATTAACGCGATCCGTCGCGGCGCGATCGAATACTCAATTGGCCCGCATTAGACGCTCGCGGCGTGCTCGCCCGATTTCGGATTACCGCGCCGCAGATGCCGCAGATACCACCATTCGAAAAACTTCTTTGCCGGATGAAACAGCCGGCTTTCCCAAACGATCACCCGTTTCGGACTGCGATAGACCAGAATGCCACTGTTTAAGGTATCGACGATGCAAATCAATTCGACACGGAAGATGTGGCTCGGCTGTGTCCCACTGAGTTCCGCCAGCAGGTTGCGCACCGCCGCACGCGCCTGGAGATCGGCCATGTGCGCCTGTTTCGGCATCCAGTCCGGTCCGGGAAAGCTGCCGGAATCGCCGACGACGTACACGCGATCGAATCCCGGTACGCGACAGTGCTGGTCGCCCTTGATCAAGCCGCCTTCGGACAACGGCAATTCGCTACCCTCGACCCAGGCGGGTCCGGTCATCCCCGGCATGAATAAAATCAGATCGGCGGCGAACTCGCTGCCTTCGGTGACCACCTTGTCGGATTCGAAACGCACCGGCTTGTGGCCCAATTCCGTGCGAATTCCGCGCCGTTTCATCTCCGCCAGCAGGCCATCGACGGCACGTTCGCCGAGACGCTGGCCCGGGCGTTGCGCCGGGTTGAAGAACACGATCTCGAACCGCTCCCGCCGCCCCTGTTGCCGCAGGTAGGTATCGATTCCAAACAGGATCTCGAACATCGGACCGCCACGCACGGCCGACGGCTCCTTGGGGTTGGCGCCGAAACCGATCGCGATCGTGCCGCCCGACAGTGCCGTCAGACGTTCGCGCATTCGTTGCGCCGGCTCGATGCCCTCGCAGACCGTGAGCGCGTGTTCGATGCCCGGCAGTTTTTTCAGGAAACGTCCGCCGCTCGCGATGATCAAGCCATCATTTCGAACCTCACCCGCATCGGTGACCACGACCCGTCCGCCAGCCTTGAGTCCGGTCACGCGATCCGCCACGAAACGAATTCGATGCTTACGAAACAGCGGATTCAAATCGAAACGCAGATCGTCGCCCTTGCGCAATCCAGTCGGGATCCAGATCAAACTGGGGTAGTAGACGAACTCCGCCGAGGGCGCGATCACGGTGATCGACGCGTCGCGATCGGCCTTGCGTAACGCCAGCGCCGCGGTGATGGCACCGAATCCAGCACCGATGATGGTGATCTCGCTCATCTTCCTCGCCCTGGTTGACTCAATCTCGACAACTTAGAGTAAGCAGTCGTCGATTTCCAGAACCCGCACGCGGGTCGACGCGGTGCCGTGGCGACGCGACGCGACGCGACGTGAAGCCGATCCGGATCGAGCACCATCCTCGCTGCAAGGCGGGGTGCTTCAGCGAATGACGCCAGTCGCCTCGGCGGCAGGCGTTCGCGCGATCACCGCGATTCCCCCGACCAACATCATGCGGCGTCCGCGATCCAGCGCAGCAACGCAACATCGACCATCGACCGCGCTCCGGCGTCGCCGGACAACACGCGCATCGGCAGGTCGGGCTCGCCGAGATGATCGAGCACCAACACCGCACCTTCGAAACGATGATCGTGGGTGTAGTCATTCACCGTCACGATCGTCCTCAGACCCGCTCCCTGGCTGGATCGGATGCCGTTCTCCGAGTCCTCGAACGCAAGGCACTCGGCGGGCTCAAGGTCCATCCGCTCGAGCGCGTAGCGGAAAATATCGGGCGCGGGCTTTTTCGCGGGCACGACGTCTCCGGCAGCGATCACTTCGAACCATTCGATGGCCTCCGTGCCGAGTGTCGACGCCAACAATGCAGTGACGTTTTCCGGGGTAGTGGTGGTCGCGATCGCAAGCCGCAATCCGGCTGACCGCGCCTCCCGCAACAATCGCTCTACGCCTGGACGTAACGGAATCCCACCCTGTTCGAGCAATGCGACGTAGTGCCGGGTCTTGCTCCGGTGCAGCGCCGCGATGAACGCATCGCGATCGCCCGGCGCTTCGAAATCGGGCCGATAACGATCGAGATAGCGCTTGATCCGCTCCTTGCCGCCCGTAACCTCGAGCAACTCGCCGTAGCGTTCAACCGTCCAATCCCAATCCAACCCGGCTTCGGCAAAGGCAAGATTGAACGCGACGCGATGGCCGTCGCGTTCGGTGTCGGCCAAAGTGCCGTCGACATCGAACAATAAGGCATTGAGTTTGGGCATTGGGTGACATCCGTTAGCAACGATGGCGCGAGGTTAACACGAACGACGGCCTGAAAAAAAAGCCCCCAAGAGGTCCAACGCGCATCGCGCCGATATCCCGCACGACGATAAATATTATTTAAATTTCACTCACCTGCGTGCGCACATCGACGAGTTCGGCAGGCCACTGACGCGCACGCACGGCCACCGCGCCTCATCGCACCCATTCACGAGTTCGGCAGGATCAATCCAGTGGGGAATTCCATGATCTCCGTTGGCGCGCACGCCTGGGTCAACTCGATATAGGTTGATTGCACCAAGCGCGCTTCGCCGCTGGCACGATGACGTTGCGGCGCGGCAGAAACGCCGGCGCGGGATTTGACCCGGCGCCAGTGGGTGCGTTGACGCTGGGTCAGCAGGGTATCGAGTGCCCTGACGCTAAAATTTTGAACGACCGCGGCGCGGTTGAACAACTGGTCGAGCCAAACTTGATCGAGCGCGGAATCTTCGCTAAAGACACTGTCTTCGCTCAGGATACTGTTTAGATCCAACGCGACTTCGCGCGGGGACTTACCGAACTTCTTCAGCAGCGTACGGCTGAAGCCGAATGACGCCAGCGCGGGCGAGTCCCACTGGGTCCAGTCCGGTTGTGGACGCACCAGCGTGCAGTAGACAGCACCGGTCGCGCCAACCACACCGATCTCGACCGGATAGCTGGAGGGTCCGAATCCGGAGGCGACGATTTCGATGATCGCAGGTGGCAGCATGGTTATTTTGATTTTTGCCGTTGTACCAGGAATGGCGGCGACTGTGCCGAATTCGCCATCCGCTTGCCGCGTTCGGAATCACAACCGCGCCGTAATACGGCTGACGTCCGCGCTTACGGGCACGATCAGGCGACGAGCGGTAGCCACACCCGGCGCGAAGCGCGCTCAAGTCTCACCGCTTGCTGCCACCCAGCGGTCGAGCGCAGTAACCAACTCGGCGTGGCTCCGGTAACCGCGCGCGAGCCAATGGCCGGACTGGCCCAATTGCAGCAAGGTGGTGGGAAAGCCACGAACGCCCCATTTCCGCGCGGTTTCGAAATGCGCGCGGGTCTTGAGCCGAAGCGATTCCGATTCGAACCGTCTGGCGAAATCCTGAGGATTCACGTCCAACGCGGCGGCAAGGTCGCATAGCACGCCGGTCTGCGTGACATCCCTTCCGTCGGCATAGAACGCCGACTGGACCGCCTTGAGATAGGCAAATGTGGCGCTCGGCGCCAACTCGGCGACGGCGATGACGGCGCGACTCGCGGGTTCGGTATCGTAGACGAACCCCTCCGGCAACGCAGCCTCGAACCGGAACGGCTGCCCGGTGCGGGCCTGGACTTCGCGCCAATGATGCAGGATCTCCGCACGCAGGCTCGGGGCCATCGGCTCGGCCACCCCGGGACGCAAGCCGCCCAACATCAGCGCCACCTGCAACCGATCAGCGTATTCATTACGGATCGCCTCGATTACTGGCGAGAATCCCCAGCACCACGAACACATCGGATCGGCGAAGTACCACAGCACCGGTTGCGGAGTCGTTTCAGTCATCGTGCTTCGGATCTTGGTATTCGTTCAAGGATCCTTCACCGCAAGCACCTGCACCACGGCACTCCGCCCGTGGTGCATGCACCCCTCATGAACCTCGCGCTCGATCTCTATGCCCTGTTCGAAACGCAAGCCGGCCAACTCGCCGCGTAGATCGGATAGATTCATCATCAACTCGGCGACAGGTGGACCACCAGTGCGGAACCCAAGTTGTCGCGGCGTGTAAGCCTCCAGCAACAGAACCCCACGCGGCGCCAATCCATGCACGACGCCTCGATGCACGACGGCGCGTAGCGACGGCGGCAGATGACAGAAAATCGATACGATGCAATCCCATGCCGCGGCGTCGAACGCAAAATGCGCAAGATCCGTGATCACGATATCGACCTCGACGCCCCCAGCGCGCGCCAACCGCTCCGCTTTTGCGAGACCCACGCGGGAACCGTCCACCGCAGTCACACGATGCCCGCGGCGAGCGAGAAAAACCGCGTTGCGTCCCTCACCCTCGCCGATGCAAAGGGTGCGCCCCACGGGTAGGCGATCGGCGCACTGGGTCAGAAACGTATTCGGCTCGGTGCCGTACGCATAATCGTCGCCGCCGTAGATCTGATCCCACATGCCGGGATTCTACGATGCACGCGGCCGTCGCATCCGATTCCCCTTGACCGCGACTGGGGAATGAATCGGCGACCGCAAGCATTGCGGTGGTATCGGAAATGGCGCTTTTTACCACTGTCGCGTTATCACTACGCTAGGGATTGACGGTGCGGAAACTCGCCGCATTACTGCGTATTACGCCACAGATCTATCCACAACTTGTCCGAAAAATGAGACAGTCGACAGCGGCTCCGACCGCACGCGCTAATTGATTGATCCAGATCATTAATCGCGCTTCATACCGCCAAAAGGCTTAGTCATAATCAGTAAGAAGTAGGCGCGACAGCTACGGATAGCGGCTGTCGGCGAGGTGTTTGTTCGCGACCAGGATGGCAGTTGATTTTATCCAAACCAATTGGGACCCATGAAACATAGATCCAATGGCTCGGCGCCGTTCGCCGGCGATCGCCCGCACCGCGCGGAGGCAAGCGAAGATGCTCCACCCCGCTCGCAAGACCCTTATATCGACCAACTTCGCGCCGCTCTCCACTCCTCGCCCTCGCCCGATCTGCTCCCGCAACGCCACACCGCCGCTGACGCGAGCGAGCGCCGCGTGCGGCGCCGCTTCTATGCGATCACGGCCTGCGCAGTGGCCGCCGTGTTGCTCGGATCGATGGTGACTTGGTCCTATCAAACGACGCATGATTTGCCTCACCGCTTGCTGCAAATCGTTCAGAGCCTCGACGATTCCTTCGGAAAGTCAGACCCGGGGCTCGCGACCGACGGACTGGCGAAAGTCGGCACACCCATCGCCACTCAGTCCGCCGTCTCCCAATTCAAGCCGTGCGTGCTCGCGGGCATGGAATGCTCGCATCTGACGCTCGATACCCCGTATGGTCGAGTCGTGGCGACGCTACTGCCGAACCACGTCGTGCAGCGCGAAGCGCGCGTCGTGCATCGCGGTTTGATTTCGGTACTGCGCCCAGCGTCGCAGGGCAGCTATGCCCTGATCGGCAACACCGACAAAGCCGTTGCCGCGGCCGAGACGCTGTTGGCGGATCGACTACAACGTAGAATCTGAGGCCGCACTGGAGACGCGTCATCGCGCGCACCTCCGTTCAGCCGCGCGTCGTGCCGTCAGCCGATTTTCAGTTGCAGTTCAGGTGTCTCGGCGACCATTGGTACCTGATTCAAATGCCTGACGGGTCGACGCCTGTGAACCCTTGCATATTCTTGTTTCCGCTCATCGCGTTGTTAACGGGGCCGACCTACGCGGAGGACCGTTATCTGACGCATCAAGACATCGAGAAACTCACCGCCGAGTACCGTCTCGTACCGCTGAAACCGCTGATCGACGCAACCGCGCGACGCTTGCACGGCCGATACATCGGAGTTGAATTGGCGCGTCACGACGACGCTTACCAGTATGAATTGAAGTGGCTCGACCCCGAAGGCCGGCTGCGCGAGGTCGTTTACGACGCCCGGACCGGTGCGCTCATCGCGATCGAACGCGGCGAGGACGACTGACGTGCGCTTGCTGCTCGTCGAGGACGATTCCGATCTCGGCGCGCGCCTCAAAACGACCTTGGGCCACGCCGGTTTCGCGGTGGACTGGTGCCAGGACGGAATAGAAGCACAGTATCTAGGCGAATCAGAAGCTTACGATGTCGTGGTATTGGACCTGGGACTCCCGGCGCGTTCCGGGCTCGACGTGTTGCGCAACTGGCGCGCCGCGGGCCTGCCCTTGCCTGTGTTGATCCTCACCGCCCGCGATCAGTGGTTTGAGCGTGTCGATGGCTTCAAGGCAGGTGCCGACGACTATCTCGGCAAACCGTTCCATCACGAGGAGCTTCTGGCCCGCTTGAATGCACTGATCCGCCGTGCCAATCCGACCGTGCAACCGCGCCTGAGTGTCGGCGGCTGGTCGCTGGACGAAGATACCCAATCCCTGCGCAGGCTCGACGGTGACGACGAGATGCCGCTCACTGGCACGGAGTTTCGACTACTGCGCTATTTCCTGCTCCATCCGGGCAAAATCATTTCGAAATCCGAGATCAACGAGCACGTCTACGCCTACGACAGCGACAAGGACAGCAACGTGATCGAGGTCTACATCAACCGGCTCAGACAGAAGCTCGGCAAGGAAGTGATCGAGACCCGACGTGGCCAGGGCTATGTCTACCCGCGCCCCGAACCGTGACCTCGCTGCAACGGCAACTTGCGTTCGGCCTCGCCACCAGCCTGTTACTGCTGTTTGGGCTACACGCCTGGCTGGTCAGCACATTTCCCCGCGCCCTGACCGAGGAATATATACAGACCCGGTTGCAGCACGATGGCGAAGGGCTGCTCGCCCGCCTGCGGGTCGCGCCGGACGAACGCCTTGTCATTGCCCGCGGACCGCTACCGCCCATTTACGACAAGCCCTACTCGGGCCACTACTTCATCATCAAGAGTGGTGATGCGATCCTGCGCTCGCGCTCGCTATGGAGCGAGCCCTTTTCGGTGCAGGCTGCCGCACCCGGCGTTACCCGCATCGAACGGCGGATCGGGCCGCAGCAACAACCCTTGTTGGTGCGAGTGTTTGGCGTCCAGATTAAGGGTCGCGAGGTGACCATCGCAATCGCCGAGGAGACCGCGCATGTCGAATCGGGAATCAAAGCCATGCAGCGGCGGTATTTCGTTGCCATTCTTGGCACCGCGCTGGCGCTGATCGCGGTCCAGACCTGGCTTATCCGGCGCAGCTTGAGACCCTTGGAAGCAGCCCGTTCCGAATTGCAGCGGATCGCGAGCGGAAGCGGCGATAGCATCGAGCGTCGCCTGCCGGCCGAGTTCCAACCGTTCGTCACCGAACTGAATCGATTGCTCCGGCTCCTCAAACAGCGGCTCGACCGTTCACGCAAGGCGACCGGCAATCTTGCGCATGCCCTCAAGTCACCGCTCGCCCAGCTCGCCCAGATCGTCGAGGACCCGAGCAGCGCGATCGGCCAGGACACCCGACGCGAGATCGCGCATACCCAAAACCGACTCCAGACGCTAATCGATGCCGAGTTGCGGCGCGCACGCCTGGCTGGGGGTGTCGCGCTGGGTCAACGCTTCGATTTCAGCGAGGGTCTCCGTGACCTGGCGAACGTGCTGCGCAAGCTTTACGGCGACAAGACGCTACAATTTGAACTCGAAATTCCGCCTAGCCACCTGTTTCCGGCCGACCGCGAAGATATGCTCGAGTTGTTGGGCAACCTGCTCGACAACGCCTGCAAATGGGCGCGGTCGCGCGTGCGGGTATCGATCCTCGGCGCAGGCGCCGACGCGCCACTGAACCTGCTCATCGAGGACGACGGTCCAGGCGCCGACCCAACGCAACTCGCCCGAATCACCACCCGCGGCCTGCGCCTCGATGAATCGACCCCCGGTCACGGCCTTGGACTCTCGATCGTCGATGACATCGTCGCGCAATATGGCGGCACACTGAGCTTTGACCGCTCGCGATCCCTCGGCGGCATGGTCTGCCACCTCCAACTACCGCGCCCGGCCGAATCGATTTGAGGTCGGTTGCGCTCGATTTCGGTGCATTAAGCTGTCGTTAAGTTTGAATTCGTAAACTGTGGGCGTTCCTTCGGTAGGAACTGGTCGAATCTCCTCGACAGTTGCAAGTCGGATTCAATCCCCAGGACTCCGGCTCATTCTGTCCCCGCTATTGCGCCGCATCTGCGGCGCTTTTCTTTTCCGGGGACAGAACCAACGCGCGGTCGCCACGGGAAGCCTTCCATGCGCGTGGGGGCGTTTGCCAAGCAACGCCGCGCCGGTTGACACTACGCGTGATGAACAACCCACCCATCCTCGCACCGGCGGAACGCGCCCGGCTCCTTAACCTTGCCACCGGCGCCTCGGTCACGGTCGCGAGCATCCTGATCGTGGCGAAGCTCGCGGCGTGGATGATGACGGGATCGGTGACGATTCTGGCCTCGTTGGTCGACTCGGTGATGGACGCACTGGCCTCGGTGATCAACCTGGTCGCGGTACGGTTTTCGCTGCAACCGGCCGACCGCGAGCACCGCTTCGGACACGGCAAGGCCGAGGCACTGGCTGCGCTGGCGCAAGCGGCGTTCATCACCGGTTCGGCAATGTTTCTGGTTCTGGAGGCCGGCAGCCGATTGTTGGACCCGCAGCCAGTGACCGCGGTGGCGGCGGGACTCATCGTCATCGTGTTCGCGATCGCCGCGACCCTGGTGCTGCTGCTGATCCAGCGCCATGTCATCAAACGCACCCAGTCCACCGCCATCAAGGCTGACGCGCTGCATTACGCGACTGACTTCGCGACCAATGCCGCGACATTAATCGCGCTCGGCCTCACCGCGTTCGGCTGGCATCTGGCGGATCCGCTGTTCGCCCTCGTCATCGCCGGTTACATCCTCTACAGCGCCTATGGCATCGCCCGCGAGGCAGTGGACCTCCTGATGGATCGCGAGCTGCCCGAGGCCGTTAGGCAACGCATCGTGGAAATCGCATTCGCCGCTCGGGAGGTGCGCGGCGTGCACGATCTACGAAGCCGCCAATCCGGATCGAGTTACTTCATACAATTGCACCTGGAACTCGACGATGACCTGCGACTCCGCGACGCCCACCGCGTGGCGGACGCGGTCGAAGACGCGATCGCGCGCGCGTTTCCCGGGGCCGAGGTGATCGTGCATCAGGATCCGGTGGGTGAGGTCGACCATGGCAAGGTGCGGTGCGAACACCCGCCCATGACGACCCCGCCACCGAACAGTGAACGGCAATCGCCGCGATAGCGCACGCAATGCGATGATGCGCGCTCCCGCGAACGCGGCTCGCGGCCGACCGTGCCTTTCGCGGCCGCGACCCATTGCGGCGGCGGCATTACTCCGGGTTGACGCCAAGATGCGTAATTCATGATGATCTCACGACATTTCGCCGTTCCGAACGCCTAACTGCGTCCCATCACCTCCCATCCAACAATCCGGAATGACTGAGAAACACAGATCGCACCTCGTGGTGCCGGGATTACAGCGCTACCTCATCGCGGGCATTCTGACCGTGATCCCGATCTGGATCACGTTTATCGTGTTCGACTTCATTTTTCGCCAGCTCTCCAGTCTCGGCATGCCAGGCATCCGCACAGCGGCCCGGATGCTTGAACCCTACGCCCCGACGCTGGCGACCTGGCTGACCGACTCGAACCTGCGCTATGCGCTCGCAGCCCTGTTCACGGTGATCGCGCTGTACCTGCTGGGATGGCTCGCAACCCGCGTGATCGGCCGTCGCTTGCTGAGCCTGTTCGACTACCTGATGGGCCGCATCCCGTTCGTGCAGCATATCTACGGCAGCACCAAGAAGCTGATGGCCGCGTTGCAGCAGAAACCCGAATCGATCGAACGCGTGGTGTTGATCAATTTTCCATCGCCGGAGATGCGCACGGTCGGATTGGTGACCCGCGTGCTCGAAGACGAACGCACCGGCAAGCAGATCGCGGTGGTATACGTCCCGACGACACCGAACCCGACCTCCGGCTACGTTGAATTGGTGCCGGTCGAGCAGCTTATCGCGACGGATTGGACGCTCGATGAGGCGATGAGTTTCATTGTCTCGGGCGGAACGGTCTCGCGCGACCGAGTCCCCTTTACCCGTCGGGACGCGGCTGGCGATCAGCCGCCCACGGTGGACCCGTCAGCGAATCCAGCGAATCTCGAGCGCCGTGAGACCGCCGATGATCGCATCGTCGAGTGAGGCCGGCATCTCCGCGTCGCGCGCAGACAGCGGGATCCGCCCCCCCATCAACTCGGCTTGACGCTGCGGATACAACTCGGATTTGAACGGCTGCGCATATCCATCGGGGTAGAGCGGAAGATTGGTATCGACGTCGTACTTGTCGGTCGCGCCCAAGGTGTGCAGCAGCTCGTGCGCGATGACGAAATTGTTGCCCGCCTCGAAATCGACGTCGGCATAGGCGTAAACCAATCCCAACATGCCCTTGTGCAACGCGAGCGAATCAGGTACCTGGTCCGCGGTTCCGGGATCGTGGTAGACCACGTACATGCGAATGACGCTATCGCCGAGTTCCGGCTGATTGAGCCAGGCCCAGAACCGTAACCGCAGGCTGTATTGCATCGCGGTCAGGACGTCCGACGCATCGGGCCGCAGTGGCGGTCGCGACTGCAGCGCGCGGCCGATACGCAGCTCGAACGGCTGAAAGTCGCGTTTGCCGTACTGCGCGATCTGCCGCTGCATGAAGTGCTCGATAGGCGCGAACGTCGTCGAATCGAGCCGAGCAATGTATTGCGCCGTGGCGTCGCTGCCATCGCCGTTGATCGGATATACGATCACCGGCAGCGTCTGGACCCAGTCGGTCGCTTCCCACTGCTTGAGATAGGTTTCGCCACTGACGAACATCAACGTCAGCATCAACAGGCTGATGCGTATCGTGCGCCAAGGGATCCGCCTCGATGGTACCCAAAGTGTCGCGACTGAATTCAGCATGGACCGGCCCCCACCGTCATTACCGCCTGTTCGAATTTTCCGACATCTTAGCGGCTGACGGTCCGATGCCATGCGAACCGGGTCAAGAAAATCCCGTCGCCGCGCTGGACGGCGGGCGATCCCTCAAACCGTCGCGGCCTCGAGCAACGCGCGACACAATTGCTCGGTAATCGCGTGCCCGAGCTTGCGTTCAACGTCGAGATAGATTGGCGAGGAATTGCATTCGAGAAAGACGTAGTCGCCCGTTTCGGTGAGCTTGAGATCGATCCCCGCGAAGCGCAATCCGAGCACGCGGGTCGCGGCGGCGCATTGGGCTTGAATCGCGGGCGGCAGCACCACGGACCGGTAGGCGATACGCCCGGCCTGGTAGTCCGGATCACCGCGAAAATCGATGCTGTCGTTCGGTACCTCGACAATCACGCTGGATACCACCCGACCGTCTATCGTCACGACCCGCACATCCCAGCCCCACACGCGGCGCTGAAAAATCGCCGGTGCGTCGCGTACACGTTCGAGTGTCAGCGCCGACAACGCGCTGGCGGATTGCGTGAGCGCCCCACCCGCAACCGGCTTGACGATCACGTCACCGTGCGCCGCGATGAACCGACGTGCGGCCGCCGGATCACTGGTCACCAGGGTATCGGGCAACGAACACCCGGCACGCCCCATCGCCTGCAACTGAAACGGCTTGCGCCGCGACAACAGCGTGCGCCCGGGCGGATTGAACATTGGCGTGCCCAAGCCCTCAAGGGTCAGCAGCACGCTCAGCAGCGCGTCGCTGCGATCACGCTGCACGCCATAGCGCTGGAACCAGTCCGCCCAGTCGAGCCGCCCGTCCGGGGCTTGCTCGAACCAATCGGAAAATGGCAGCTCCGGCGGCTGGGCACTGACGAGCACCGCGTGAATCGCTGCAAGGTCGAACGGCCGTCCACAGTACTCGATCTGGTGGCCGTGCCAGACGAGGACCGGATACTCGGCGGGTCCCGCGTACGGCGTCAACACGACGACGTCGGCACCCAGTCGACGCAACGTCGCGATCTGATGTTGTGTTTGGGCCTGCCCGGCATAGCCGGACACCAATACGGTTCGACGTTCACCCATTCGATCGGTCGTCGGGATTTCTTAGATTACCCGTTGGACGGATTTTCGCTCAACGCGCGCGAAAAAGTTGTAACGAGCGGTCCGACGGTACGGCGCACCCACAGCGCAACGCAGCCATCCGGACGCCTTGCAGATCGTTTTACGAGCGTTCAGCGGGTTCGGAACCGGGCGCGCCTCATTTCATCTGCAAGCCCCCATCCTCTTCACCGATTGCGAGTGTGGTATAGATCGGACCGCCCCCGGGTGGAGGCTTGATCGCCACGGGCGGCAACCCGCCATCCTCCTCGCCCATCGCTTTTGTAGTCGCAATCGGATCGTCTGGCTTACCGATACCACCCGGTGGCAGTCCACCATCTTCCTCGCCAACGGCCATCGTCGTCATGATCGGATCATCTCCGGACGGGGGTTTGCCACCAGCACCCGCGCCGGGTGGGCAACCGCCATCCTCTTCGCCGATCGCGAGCGTGGTCGCGATCGGGTCATCACCGGTGGAGGCAACGGGTTTGGTCGACTGCCCGCCGCCACCGGTCGGACGCGAATTTCCCGACCCCGAGTTGTGCTCTCGGGGACACATAAGCAACGACTGAGCGAGCCCCGCCAAGCCCTTCATGGCCCCGCCCTTCCAGTTCGCGCACAACGCTGGCGCGGGGGTCGCGGACCCGGCCGAGGGCCGCATCGGGTTCGGTTTGGACGCGGTAGACGCCGTGCTCGCCACGGGTAGCTGATATTTGAACAGTCCAATCACGATTGAGCCCTCACTGGTAGCGACCACACCCCGCGCCGCCGTGTCGCATCGTCACTTTACCGGCCAGCGCGCGCGGGGCCGGGGAATTCTTCGCCATCTTGAAACGATAGGTGAGCTCGGAATATCAAACAATTTGTCGATTGACCTATGACGATCGATATAGTCACCTTGCCATGCCGAGTCGGCGCGACACGGCGCTCAACTACACACGCTACCCGCCATGCGCTCGCGTGGCGCCGCGACCGTTGAATATGTCGAAATTGCGCCGTCGAACGCGATGGGCACACGCGGTCCCAGACTGAGTCCGAAGTCTAACGGGTGCGTGAAAAGCGAGTTCATCGGCACCGACCGGTGCGTCAACCCGGGCCGTTACGCCTGGCGGCGGGGTATTCAGCCCAACCGCCGTTCCTGTGTCGCTGGTCGCCTGCGCGCATTGAGACCGCACGCGACGGGCGCAATTAGCGCCTCGCCGCTTTGCGTCGCTGTGCGCGCTTCGAGCCTAGCCCTGGGCTTGACCGGCCAGATAGAGCCAGGTATCGAGCACCGTATCGGGATTCAGCGAGATGCTGGTGATCTTGCGATCGAGCAGCCACTTGGCGAGGTCCGGGTGGTCCGAAGGCCCCTGGCCGCAGATACCAACGTACTTGTCGGCCTTGTGGCAGGCGGCGATCGCCATTTCGAGCATCGCCAAAACGGCCGGATTGCGTTCGTCGAAGACGTGCGCGATCGCGGCGGAGTCGCGGTCGAGTCCGAGCGTCAACTGGGTCATGTCGTTGGAGCCGATCGAGAAGCCGTCGAAATGTTCAAGGAACTGGTCGGCCAGCACCGCGTTCGACGGGAGTTCGCACATCATGATCACGCGCAGGCCGTTTTCACCCCGCTTGAGCCCATTCGCCGCGAGAATCTCGACGACTTCGCGTCCTTCGTCGACGGTTCGCACGAACGGGATCATGACCTCGACATTGGTGAAGCCGAGTTCATCGCGGACCCGTTTGAGCGCGGCGCACTCAAGATCGAACGAGGACCGGAAACTCTCCGATACGTAGCGCGAGGCACCGCGGAATCCGATCATCGGGTTTTCCTCGTGCGGTTCAAATGCCTTGCCGCCGATGAGGTTGGCATACTCATTCGATTTAAAGTCCGACATCCGTACGATCACCGGCTTCGGGTAGAACGACGCGGCTATGCACGCCACGCCCTCCACGATCTTGCTGATGTAAAACGATTTCGGATCGCCATAGGCGGCGACCCGTTCGTTGACCAGCGCGCGCACGTCCGCCGATGTTTTTTCCGGCTCCAACAGCGCCCGCGGATGGACGCCGATCATGTGGTTGATAATGAACTCCATCCGCGCGAGCCCAACCCCGGCGCTCGGGATCCGGCCGAAACTGAATGCGCGGTCGGCATTGGCGACGTTCATCATGAGCTTGACCGGAATCTCCGGCATCGCGTCCAGCGAGATCTCCTTGTGCTCGAAATCGAGCAGGCCTTCGTAGACGATGCCGGTGTCACCCTCGGCGCAGGACACGGTCACCTCGTGACCGTCGGGGATATTCGCGGTCGCATCATTACAGCCGACCACCGCCGGCACACCCAGTTCACGCGCGATGATCGCGGCATGGCAGGTACGCCCGCCGCGGTTGGTCACGATCGCCGAGGCGCGTTTCATGATCGGCTCCCAGTCGGGATCGGTCATGTCGGTCACCAGCACGTCGCCGGGCTTGATCCTGTCCATCTGCCTCAGGTTATTGATCACGACCGCCTTGCCGCGACCGATGCGGCTGCCGATCGCGCGCCCACTAGCGAGGCGTGGCCCGTGCGCCTTCAGCGTGAAGCGTTCGATCACGTTGCCGCGGCGACTTTGCACCGTTTCGGGCCGGGCCTGCACGATATAGAGGCGACCGTCGACGCCGTCCTTTGCCCATTCGATGTCCATCGGCCGGCCATAGTGCTTTTCGATCGCGACCGCCATCCGCGCCAATTCCTCGACATCCGCATCGCTGACGCAAAACAGATGCCGGTCGGGCTCGGGCACCGACTCCGTCCGCACCGGGTGTTTCGGATCACCGTCGAACACCATCCGGATCGCCTTACCGCCGACATTCCGCCGCAACACGGCCTTGTGACCCCGGGCAAGCGCGGGCTTGAACACGTAGAACTCGTCCGGGTTGACCGCGCCTTGCACCACCATTTCGCCCAGTCCATAGCTCGCGGTGATGAACACGACCTGATCGAAACCCGACTCGGTGTCCAGCGTGAACATGACGCCAGAGGTCGCCAGGTCGCTGCGGATCATCTTCTGCACGCCGGCCGATAGCGCCACTTGTTTGTGGTCGAAACCCTGATGCACTCGATACGAAATCGCGCGATCGTTGAATAGCGAGGCGAATACGCGATGAACCGCGAGCTTGATGTGCTCGAGTCCACGCACGTTGAGATAGGTTTCCTGTTGCCCGGCGAACGAGGCCTCGGGCAAATCCTCGGCCGTCGCCGACGAACGTACCGCCCACGACACATCAGCCCCGTACTCAACTTCGAGTTTTGCATAGGCGGCTTCGATCGCCTCGTCCAGCGCAGGCTGAAACGGCGTTTCCAACACCCACTGACGAATCTGCTCGCCCGTCACGGCCAGCGCGTTGACGTCGTCGACGTTGAGTTTCGCCAGCGCCGCGTAGATTTTCGCGCTGATACCGCGCGACTCCAGAAACTCGACGAAGGCGTGCGCGGTGGTGGCGAACCCGGACGGCACGGCAACCCCGGCATCCGACAGGTTGCGGATCATTTCGCCGAGCGAGGCATTCTTGCCGCCAACGATGGGCACGTCGTGCATGCCAAGCTCATCGAGTCCGATGATGTATTGGTTCATGTTCTTTTCTCCAGAGGGATCGCGTGGTGGGTGAAATTAAACTGCGTGTAAAGACTAATTCGAAAGTTTAGTCCGGTTTGTGAACAGAGCCACGTTGCGAAACGCGAACGCCAGCGCGTCATGCACGGGCCTCGCGATTGCGCCACTCGTCGCCCCACGGTATGGGTCAGAACTGGTTCGTGCTCAGAAGAACCAGGGTACAGGCCTCTTCCCAAGGTATGGCGTTGTCGGTCAGCATTTGCTGCGACAGCGGACTCTCGGTGCCCGGATTGAAAATGACTCGACGTGGTTTGAGCGCCACGATGTCCGGCATGAGCTCGGTCTGCCGTTGCGGATTGACATACAGCGTCACGGTATCGACCGGTTCGGCAATCGCCGCGACACTCGGTACGCAATCCAGATCCTCGATGCGAGGCTCGCGCGGATGCAACGGTATCGGCCGATGGCCGTGCGCTTTCAACGCACGAATCGCCTTGTTGGAATAACGGTCGGGCTTTGGGCTGGCGCCCACGACGAGGACTGTTTCGCTCATGACGATTGGGCCTGATGAAGTGATCGGAGTTTCGTAAGACTACTCCGCAGTGCAACATGACGGCAACGCCGCGCGCAGGAATCGGGATCGTGTCAGCGAACGCACCCACGCCTATCGAGGCCAACGCGGGCCACTCAGCGCGACCATTCGGCCACTGCCCGCTTCACCTATGACTGACCTGGCCAGTGGCAGGCAACTGAACTTGGTGTTATATGAAAACGATAACGCTATCTGTGGGCGCAAGCCGTTATTCAAGCGGACATGACCATTCGGCAACTGGAGATATTCGCGACGCCTCCGCATCCGTGCAGCTATCTTGCGGATCGCGTCGCCGTCAATGCCGTACTCAATCCGATGCTCACCCCGAACATGGCGCTGTTCGGACAATTGATCGACGTGGGATTCCGTCGCAGCGGATGTCAGTTGTATCGACCGCATTGCCCCGCCTGTCGCGGGTGTGTCTCATGCCGCGTCCCGGCGGATAAGTTTGTGCCCGACCGCGCCCAACGCCGGTGCTGGCGTCGAAACCAGGATTTAGACGTGCGCGTGCGGCCTCCACGACTGACCGACGAATACTTTGCGCTCTACACGCGTTACCTCGCGCTGCGTCATCCCGGTGGCGGCATGGACAATCCGGCCCCCGCGAGCTTCGAGCAATTCCTGATTTCGGACTGGTGCCACACCGAATTCATCGAGTTCCGCGCCCAAGGCACGCTCCTGGCCGTCGCCGTGGTTGACTGCCTGCCCAATAGCCTGTCGTCGGTCTATACGTTTTACGACCCAGACGCATCCGAACGCGGACTTGGCACTTACGCGATCCTGTGGCAAATCGCCGAAGCCCACCGCCGCAAGCTCGGCTATGTGCATCTCGGTTACTGGATCCGCGACAGCGCCAAAATGAACTACAAGATTCGCTTCCAGCCCCTGGAGGGCTTCGTCGACTACCGCTGGCAAGCGTTACCCAC
>JBHJOI010000140.1:0-18733 GCA_050329935.1 Thiotrichales bacterium
CCCAGGGAAGTTGCCACGATCAAGCCGGTTTCGTCGCCGAGACGCCGAGTCACTGCCTCGCTGCGATTGAACGCAACCAGCGGCACCTCCGCGCGGCGCAAGCGACGCGCCATGTTCGCCCCCAGGCGCCCCAGCCCCACGATTCCGATAGTCATTTCGAGCCTCTCATTGTGGTTGTCGGCGGGAATGTTTTACCCCGATCGGACAGAGTTTCCAAGCCTGGTTCGTCGTGGCCGCCTTCCTCTGGATCTTGGCTATTAGCCTGTAACTCCCGATTTTCAGGGAATGCCGCTCCGGGTTGGGTAGGCGGGCGCGTCGGCCGCAGAAACGCGGCCGCCGAGGCCCCAAGGATGGGTTCACGGCGTCGCCCGCCTACCCGGCCCGGAGCGGCTTTCATCCGCCGGGGCGGTGTCCTCGCCATGAAAGCGTGACGCGGCGATTCCGCTTCAGCCACGCCTGGATCGCGCCGCGCTGGAGCCACATCGGCTCACAGCGGTTTGATCGCGCCTCCGATTACAATAGACTAACGCCACTCGATTCACTCGATCACCCGCGCCCACGATAATGACCCAACATAGCATCTGCATCCTTGGCGGCACCGGTTTTGTCGGTAGCCATTTAGCTACCCGCCTTGTCAACCGTGGGCATCGTGTCAAGGTCTTGACTCGCCATCGGCACCGCCACCGTGAACTCACGGTATTGCCATTGCTCGAACTCATCGAATGTGACGTGCATAACCCGGTCGAATTGTCGCTCCACCTCCAGGGCTGCGACACGGTCATCAATCTGGTCGGCATCCTGAACGAGTTTGGCGGTGCACGCCGATTCGAAACCGTGCATGTCGAATTGCCAAAGCGAGTCGTCGAAGCCTGCCGCGATGCCGGAGTCGCACGCCTGCTGCACATGAGCGCGCTGAATGCGTCAACCGACGCGCCGAGCCAATATCTGCGGAGCAAAGGTGCGGCGGAGGATTATGTGCATGAGGTCGGCGGTCAATTCATGAATGTCACGAGCTTCCGACCTTCGGTGATTTTCGGACCGGGCGACGGCTTTCTGAATCTGTTCGCGGGGTTGCTGCGGAGCATTCCGCTGGCGTTGCCGCTGGCCTGCCCCGGCGCGCGGTTCGCTCCGGTGTATGTTGGCGACGTCGCCGACGCCTTCATCGCCGCGCTCGACGACGCGACGTTGACGGACAAGCGTATCGACTTGTGTGGCCCAGAGAGTTTCACCCTGCGCGAACTCGTGGCCTACACCGCCCGTATGATCGGCCTCAAGCGCTGGATCATCGGCCTGCCCAATTGGGCCTCGAAACTCCAGGCACGGATCATGGGATTCGCGCCCGGCAAACCGTTCACGCTCGACAACTATCGCTCGATGCAAATCGACAGTGTTTGCCGCGGCGGCGGCAACTGCCCGACCGCGCTGGACGCCGTGGTGCCGCATTACCTTGGCAACGCGGCGCTCGACTCAAACCGGCAACGCAATCGGGAAACGGTTCGCAGCTAACCGTCGCGCGCGCGGTGCGCATCGACGTTAAACCGCGACGAAGTCTCACCACACTGCGCCGACTGTTTCAAGCGATCGTGACGTTCGGATTTTTCCAGTGTTTTGAACGGCGCCATCGCGATGTAGAAGCGCTCGAAATCGTAGTCGCAACTGGCAAGCCAACGCGTGAACTCCGGCACCAGATCTCGGTAGACGGCGATCGAGGCGAGCCGGGCATTATTGACGGGCCGCTCGAACCAACGATCGTAGCCGGAAAACCCGTCCCAACGTTGTTTCAAGGCCTCGTAGCGCAGCCGCAACTCGGCGTAGGACGCTGCTTTGCGCTCACGTTTTTGCCCTTCCGATAACGCCTCGTCCGCGTAAACCGCTCGCAACTGTTCCGAGGTCGATTTCAGCAGACCGATGAAATCGTCCTTGTGGCTTAGCCAGCTTTCATACTGAGTCAAATCCTCCGGGGCGGTCTCGGCGAGCCAGCGCCGCACACCCTGCTCGCCAACGACGGTCGCGAACGCCTCGTTGAACTCGGTATCGTGGGCGAAATACAACAACTGGTGCGCAAGCTCATGAAACACGACTTCCGCCATCAGAACCTCGCCGCGATCAACCATCGAGCTCAATAGCGGGTCGGCGAACCAGCCCAGGGTTGAGTATGCCTGCACCCCGCCGACAAACACTTCGTAGCCCTCGGCGCGCAACGATTCGGCAAACTGCTCGGCCCGAGCCTCATCGAAGTAACCGCGATAGCTCACGCAACCCACCACCGGAAAGCACCATTCCTTGGGTTTCAGCGACAGCTCGGGCGCGGCCACGACCGACCAAACGGCAAACGGTCGCCCGAGTTCGACATAACTCTGATAACTGCCGTTCTCGGGTAATCCAAGTCGCCGCGAGGCGTAGTCGCGAATTTCCAGCGCCGCGATCAACTGCTGGCGCCGATCGGCATCGAGATCCTCACGCCGCACCCATTCGTCGATCGCGACCCGCCGACTCATCAGGTCGAGGTGACCGCGCGCGCTGTGCGTGTAGTACTCCAGCGTGCCGCAGCCGACGCAGGAGCCGAGTATCGCCAGACTGGCGGCCGCCAGCACAATCCACTTCAAGACACCGCGCATGCACCGCTCCAATTACATTTCTCAAGGTCTGCCCACACCACCATTCTAAATGCTGAGGCCCATCGGTCGCATACCCCACGTTTTATCGGCGTCAGTTCACCCGTCGGACCCATGATCGGTATACTGCGGTCCATGAAATTCCTGTTTGACCTGTTTCCCGTCATCCTGTTTTTCGTCACGTTCAAGGTCGCGGAGCAGCAACCCGACGCTTCGGTCGCCCTGGCAACAGGTTTGCTCGGTGCGCTCGGCGGCCTGGTGACGCCGCAGCAAGCGCCCATCTTGCTGGCGACCGGTGTCGCAATCCTCGCCACACTCGCCCAAGTCGCGTGGTTGCTGCTGCGACGACGCAAGATCGACACCATGCTTTGGGTGAGTCTTGGCATTATCGTCGTGTTCGGCGGCGCCACGTTGTTGTTGCGCGACGATACGTTCATCAAATGGAAGCCGACGGTACTATATTGGTTGTTCGGCGCCACGCTACTGCTATCCGCGTTGTGGTTGCGCAAGAACCTGATTCGCGCGCTGATGGGCGCGCAAATGCAACTGCCCGACGCGGTTTGGGCACGGCTGAATCTATCCTGGGTAGGTTTTTTTCTATTCATGGGTTTCGCCAATCTCTACGTCGCGTTCAATTTCAGCACCGATGCCTGGGTCAACTTCAAGCTGTTTGGTGGCATCGGCCTGATGCTGCTCTTCGTGATCGGGCAAAGCCTGTTGCTGTCGAAGTACCTCGACAACGCCGAACCGAACGCGTGACGGACAGCTAACAGCGCCGTAAGTCGAGACATTGGCCCCGACCGCGCGGCGGGTTTACGCTAACACTCATGCAAATCTATCTTGTCGGCGGCGCGGTGCGCGATCAATTGTTGGGACGTCCCGTCAGCGAACGGGACTGGGTGGTCGTCGGGGCAACTCCTGAGCAGATGGTGGCGCTCGGCTACCGCCCGGTCGGCAAGGACTTCCCGGTCTTTCTGCATCCCCGCACCCACGAGGAATACGCGCTTGCGCGCACGGAGCGCAAGACGGCACCCGGCTATCGAGGATTCGTGGTCCACGCCTCGCCGGAAGTGACCTTGCGCGAGGACCTATCGCGCCGCGACCTCACCATCAACGCGCTCGCGCGGGACGAGAACGACCAAATCATCGATTTTCACGGTGGCCTCGCGGACTTGAAACAACGCGTGTTGCGCCATGTCTCGCCCGCCTTCGCGGAGGATCCGGTGAGGATTCTGCGTGCCGCGCGCTTCGCTGCGCGCTATGCGTACTTGGGCTTCGAGGTGGCGCCCGAGACCATCGAACTGATGCGACAAATGGTCGCGGCGGGCGAAGTCGATGCATTGGTGTCGGAGCGAGTCTGGCAGGAATTGCAGCGCGGGCTCGGTGAACCGGCGCCGGCCGAGTTCTTCAAGGTCTTGCGCGCGTGCGGCGCGCTCGCCGTTGTCTTCCCCGAGCTCGACCGCCTGTTCGGCGTGCCGCAACCCCCACAATATCACCCCGAGATTGATTCGGGGCTGCACACGCTGCTCGTGTTGGAGCAAGCGGCCCGACTGTCCCCTGCGACAACCGTACGCTTCGCGGCGCTGCTACACGATCTCGGCAAGGGCGTGACGCCACCGGCCGAATGGCCATCACATCGCGGCCACGAAGCACACGGAGTGCCCTTGGTCGAACAGCTTTGCGCGCGACTGCGCGTGCCCAATGCCTATCGTGATCTTGCGGTGCTGGCCACGCGCTATCACTTGCACCTACATCGGGCGCTTGAACTTACACCCGCGACACTGGTCACGCTGCTGGAGCGCACCGATGCCTTCCGGCGGGGTGATCGCTTCCAGGAATTCCTGTTGGCCTGCGAGGCGGATAGCCGCGGACGGACCGGGCTCGAAGATCGACCCTACCCGCAGCGCGCGTGGCTGGAGCGGGTGCTCGAGGCGGCGCGAGGCGTCGACGTCGCCTCGATCGCGCGACGAGGCTTGCAGGGCGAGGCATTGAAATTCGAGATTCACGCCGCGCGGGTCGCCGCGGTACGCGCATTGGGCAAGGCCGGCTGACTCGGCCTCGCGCCACAGCCTGCACCCCGATTAGCGCTGCTCCGCTGGGCGATGAGGCGGCAGACGCACGCGCCTTCACAGACGGTGCGTCAGATCACGCAAGGCAAAGCCGCGCAGCGGAAAATCGAGTCCCTTGGTCAGCGCGATCACCTGAAAGCGCTCGCCCATTTCGGACGGTAACGTAAGCAGTTTGACCTGGCGCGAGAGCTCGATACGCTCGCGCTCCGGGACGTCAAACGCCGCCTGGTAGAGCTCATCGAGACCATTCGCGAGCAGAAACGCAGCCTGGTGAGTGTACCCGGCAAGATGCAATCCCGCTTCGGCGCCGGCCTCGGCGACAGCGGTGAAATCAACGCTGGCGGAAAGATCCTGAACGCCGACGTGACTGAACGGATCCTCATGCGCGAGATGCCGGTAATGGCAAATCAACGTGCCCATGCTGCGTTCGGGAAGATAAAACTCACGTCGTGGGTAACCGTAGTCAATCAGGATCATCGCGCCACGTTGCAATACCGATGCCACCCGGCGCATCCATGGCGTGAGCCAGGGACTCCACTCCGAGCCATACGGCAATCGCCATGGTCCCGTCTGCAAGCGCAGCAATTCGACTCGTTCGCGCAGCTTGACATCCGCTTCGCGCTCAACCCAACCGAATCCGGCATCCACCTCGCCGACACACCGCTCGAACACGCCTTCGCCCCGCATCATGAAGCACTGCACCGGCAAGGCATCGAGCACTTCATTCGCGAGCACCACACCGGGCACGGTCAACCCGTTGAGATCGTCCAGCCACCGCACGCGATCGAACCAACGTGGCGCACGCGACTTGAGCCATTGCCGTTGCCGCGCACGCAGATCCGGGCTGACTTCGAGAATGTAGTAACGATCGGGCAAGACATTTAACACCTCCAGTTCCGCCAACAGATCGCCCGCCATCACGCCGGAACCAGCGCCGAATTCGAGCACGCTGCCGCCCCCTTCGAGCGCGTGCAACACCTGGGCACACTGATGCGCAAGACAGCGCGAGAACAGCGGTGACACTTCCGGCGCGGTGACAAAATCGCCGGCCGCGCCCAGCTTGCTGGCGCCTGCGCTGTAATACCCCTGCCCCGGCGCGTAGAGCGCGAGCTGCATGTAGCGTGTAAACGGAATCATGCCGCCCGCGGCCTGGATTTCACCACGAATCGTTTCCTGCAATCGCGCGGAGTGTTCTTGCTCGTCCGCGGTCGGCTCCGGTAAGGTTTGGCGCATCGTGAGTCCCTTGATCAACGCAACCTGGAGTTTACACAAATGACCGCCGATTCGGCCGCCCCGGAACCGAAAGTTGCGCTGGTGACCGGCTCCGCGCGTCGTATCGGTGCCGAGATCGTGCGCGAGCTGCACGCCGCCGGCCTTAACGTGATCATCCACTATCGCCGTTCCGCCACCGACGCCGAGACCCTCGCGCACGCGCTGAATACGCAACGCCGGAACTCCGCGCGTACGCTGCCCGGTGACCTCGCAACCGTCGCGACGCTGGCGAGCTTGATCGAAACAGCGATCGGTTTCTGGGGGCGACTCGACGTTCTGGTCAACAACGCTTCGGGTTTCTATCCCACCCCGATGGGCACGATTACGCCGCAGCAGTTCGACGACCTGATCGGTTCCAACCTGCGCGCGCCCCTGTTTCTGGCCCAAGCCGCGGCGGCCGAACTCAGGCGGCGCGGCGGCTGTATCTGCAATATCGTCGATATCCACGCCGAACGCCCGCTCAAGGACTATCCAGTGTACTCGGCGGCGAAGGGTGGACTCGTGGTCCTGACCCGAGCGTTGGCGCGCGAATTGGGGCCGGCGGTGCGCGTCAACGCGGTTGCGCCGGGCGCGATCATGTGGCCGGAAGAGCCTCACCACGCGGCGCAACACCAGGAAATCATTCAACGCACGGTGCTGAAGCGGGAGGGGCAGCCGAGCGACATCGCGCGAACAATACGCTTTTTGGTCCTCGACGCGCCTTACATCACGGGCCAGATCATCGCCGTGGACGGCGGCCGAACGCTGTCAAATTGAATTCTGGGTGCCGCGCTCGGCGACGCGCGCGAATCCATCAGCGACCTTGTTGCCACGCCGCATCCGTCCGCTCGCAAGCGCCGTCCGCCAGATTTCTGCCGCCGCCTCACCGCTATCGGGCAAAATCAAATCGGGCGCGAGCTCGAGCAACGGTTCCAGTACAAAGGCGTAGGCACGGATGTCTCGATGTGGCACGCGGATGTCACCATCGGCAATGATTGCATCGCCGTAAAGAATTAAATCCAGATCGAGCGTCCGTGGCGCGAACTTGCGCTCGCCGCGTACCCGACCGTTTTCCGCTTCGACCTGTTTGAGCCAGGCCGCAAGTGCCGCCGCGCTCATGTCGCAGTCAAATGCCACGACCAGGTTTAAAAACGGCTCGCCGGCAAACCCTTCCGCCGGCGTTTCGAAAACCGAAGATACTTCCATCGAATCGAAACGGGCACGTAGCGCGGCGAGTGCCGCCCCGATGTGGCGCTCGCGCTCGACATTGCTGCCGACGCTGACATACGCCCGCGTCATGTCAGGCCGGCGTGCCGCGCTCAATCCGGATGCCCACCGATTTCGCGCCGCGAACCGCACCCGGTTTATGCAGGGTGAGCCTCAGCCATGGGACGCCGAACTCGTCCCGGATCATCTCCGCGACCTTTTCCGCCACGGTCTCGACCAGTAGATAGCGGCTTTCCTCAACCATCGCCCGCACCCGCTTCGAGACCGCCTTGTAATCGAGCGTGTACTCGATCGAATCGGTCGCGGCCGCTTTGCGAATGTCGGTTGCCATTTCGATGTCGAACGCAAGCGTTTGCTTGATCTTCCGTTCCCAGTCGAAAATACCGATCGTGGTATCGATTCGCAGATCCTGAATGAAAACGATGTCCATCGACGCTCCGGGCTTGAATGACGTTGGCACTATACCGACCGAAATACCCGCCTCCAAATTCTGCCCGGTCCGCGCACGGGATCGCGTCACGAGATTGGGCTGCCACACCCTGATCAGCATTAGTGCTCGCGGGCGGTCATTCAGCCAGGCTGGAATCGCCTGAGCCTTCCCGCCACGATCGGCACCGCGGCGGCCAGGCGCGGACAGCCCATCGTCGGATTTTCCCTTTGATCGCAGATCTAATTTTGAGACATCCAGGGAACGGCACTACTTTCTCCGTAATGTTGACAAATACGGTCAACCATTGGTTTATGAACGCCGACCGGAGTCAAAATCATGCCGTCCATTACTGCTTCGCCCACCCGATTTGGCCCGGACACTTACCCACCGGGCGGATTCCGCGTCAACCGTGTCGCGCCAACGGCGCCGCTACGCTGGCTTCGTGCCGGTTGGACCGACTTTGTTTCCATGCCCGGCCATAGCCTGCTATACGGGGCACTACTTGCCTTAGGCTGTCTGTTGGTCGCCAATCTCGCGCGGCAACAACCGCAACTCGTGTTCGGGTTCGTCACTGGCCTGCTGTTGATCGGCCCGTTTCTCGCGATTGGATTGTACGAGGCAAGCCGGCGGCGTGAGGCGGGCGAACCGGCGAGTATCGGAGCCTCAATCGGGCGCATTCGACAACGTCTATTCCCGATCGGCTTGCTTGCGATCGTGCTGGGTTTCGTCATGATCGCGTGGCTCAGACTTTCATCGTTGGTGGTGGCACTGAAGCTTGGCGCCATCGCGCCGAGCGTGGAAGCGTATACCACTCGAATCTTGTACTCGGCCGATGGCGTGGTCGCGTTGCTGCTGCTGTTCGGTCTCGGATGCGCACTGGCTGCCGCGGTATTTGTGACCTGCGTCATTTCCCTGCCCATGCTGCTCGATCATGAGATCGATCCCGTGAGCGCGACCCTGACGAGCGTGAACGCGGTTACCTCCAATCCCCGGCCGATGCTGATTTGGGCCGGAATGATCGTCGGCCTGAACGCGGTCGGCATCGCAAGCGTGTTTGTTGGAATGGTGGTGGTTTTTCCGGTGCTCGGTTACGCGAGCTGGCATGCATATCGCGAACTGGTGGCCTGCACCCCCTATCAACGATCGATCCTCCCGCCCAATTGAGCCCACGCCTGATACGCCGCACCTCGGTGCCCCATTGCTGGGAACGAGCGCAATCGAGCCCTCGCAGTCAGGCTCGCGCAACGAGCAACGGTACGCGCATCTCGGCAGCGCTCGTGCCGCCATGCACGCCGATCTGCGTGTAGCGACGCTCGCCCGGCAACCAGTCCTTGAGCACGTAGCGATCCTTCATCACCAGCACGTAGTCTCCGATACGCTGCAACAACGACGGATGGGACACACCCAGTCCGAACCAGCCGTCGCGCACGAGTTCCGCTGTTGGATGACAGGTCAGGTATTCGCCGAGATGATGCTCTAAGTAGGTCATAAACCGGTCATGCGAATGCGGGTGCAGGTGGCAGTAAACCGCGCGCGGCTCGCCACACAAGGGGCGCGAAAGACACGACGCCAGCTCCGGATGCGCCTCCAGCACCAAGCGGTCGGACTCGCGCGTATCGAACTGTCCATGGTCGGCGGTCACCACGACCAACGCGTCGCTGCCTTTGATCGCGTCCAGCCAACTCTCGAAGGCCAAATCGATCGCGTGCAGCTGCTTCGCCGCCTCGTCGCTTTCGATACCAAACTCATGACCCACGGCGTCGAGGTCTGGCCAATATAGATACAGAAACGTCCGTTCCCGCGCCAGGCGCAACACTCGCGCGGCCAGATCGAACATTTCGGGCAAAGTGCGATAGGTCAGCGACTTGGCACACCCAAGATGCGCCTGATTGAAACGGGACCTGGCAATACGCTGGGGCGCGATTACGTAGCTGCGGATAGGAAGCCGATCGTACACCGGCCTGAGGCCAGTCATGGCGCAGGGATCGTAGGTCTCGAGGATCTCGCCACCCCGCCGCCGCCCGGGTAGAACCGCAACGACATCATCCACTTCGGACAGGTACGTGTACCAACCGACCATGCCATGCCGACACGGTGCCATGCCGGTCATAAAGCTGGTAATCGCTGTCGCCGTCGTGGACGGATAAACAGAGGTCAAACATCCCCGCAAATGGTGCTTGAGACAGCTGCCGCCAGATTGCGCGACTAGCCAATCGAATCCCAATCCGTCAATCACCGAGAAGACAACGTTGCCCGCGGCAGCGACCTCGGGTGGCGGAAGCGCAACGGCGCCTGGATAACTCGGCTGTCCGCCACACCCCTCGATCAGCGATTGCATCAAATTGACGATGCTGTTTCCCGAGTAGTCGGGCAAGATCGAATACGACACGACTATGCGCTCCAGAGCCTGATCCCGGTTGTCCTCGGACGCGACGCCGAGCGATTGTTTCGCATCAGTTACGTTCTGAGTTTACGTCACGACGCCTGAAACACTCAAAATGATCAGATATTGATCGATCCGTCGTTAAATCGGTGTCACAAATCACGGAACACCCTTTAACTGTGACTAGCATCCAGACACCGCCAGGGCGTGTAGACTATTCTTCACCCACCGCAAACATGCGCATCGGATGCGTCTAAATGGCGGATCATGAGCCGTGAAGTAACAACAAGCACCGACAATGCCCGAACCCAACCCAGCGACGACGCCTTCCGACAACGCGAACGAACCCAGCGTACTGCGAAAAAGCTCGCTCATCATCGCCGCGCAGTTGTTAAGCACGGCGCTGCGCTTCGGCTCGAACATCATTCTCGCGTGGCTACTTGTGCCCGAAGCCTTTGGCATCGCGGCCATCGTGGGCACCGTGCTGACCGGTCTTGCGTTGCTGTCCGACGTGGGTATCGGCGACAGCATTGTTCGCAACGCCAAGGGCGAGCAACCGGAATTTTATTACTCCGCCTACGCAATCCAGGTCGTTCGTGGCTTTATTCTATACGCGGTGCTCTTCGCCAGCGCCGGATACGTCGCCGACTTCTATAACGAGGAAATACTGGAAGCCGCGTTGAAGATCGGTGGCATTTCGCTGCTGCTGTATGGTTTCGGCTCCACGCGCTACTTCTTGCTGCAACGAAACCAGCAGATCAAGACCCAGGTCGTAGTCGACATCGTGGTTCAAATCCTCGGCACGCTGATTGTGCTCGCGATATGCGTGTACGAACCGACCGTTTGGGCGCTAATTTATGCCAACATTATCAATGCAGCGCTTTACTTGGCGGCAAGCTTTTATGTCACGCCATTTCCGCTACGCACGCACCGATTCACGGTCGTACCCCAATACCTTCGCGAGATCTTTGGATTCGGCAAGTGGATTTTCTTTTCCACACTGTTTCATTTCGTGATCATACAGTCCGACAAACTTTTCGTCGGCAAACTCGCATCCGTCGAGGAACTGGGTCTCTACGCGCTCGCCACGGCGCTGGCCACGATCGTGTTGTGGTTTGCGTCCAGCCTGACGGAGAAAATCGTCTACCCTTCACTGTCGGAGGCCGCGCGTAACAATATGGCGTCGTTCGGCGAGCGACTGGTCGAGACCTTGCGCCAAATCCTGCCGATTTTGCTGATCATGTCATTGGCAGTGGTCGCGATCTCGCCCTTGTTCTTTGCCTATCTCTACAAGACAGAATACGCGCCGGCCGGCGAAATCGCTCAGGCACTCGCGGTCATGGTCTGGTTCATGGCAATCTACGATATGTTCCAGAAGGTCGCGATCTCCTTCGGCAAACCTGAGGTTGGCGCATTGGCCGCGTTCATATCCGCGATTTCACGGGTCGCGCTCAGTCTAGTCGGCTATCACTACCATGGCCTGGATGGCTTTATTTTTGGTTTGACACTCGGCAGCATCGCGGGGCTCGGATTCCTTTACCTATGGTTGGCGTCGAACAGCATCAAACATCGCTACATTGAATTGATCTACTCGATCATTCTGTTAGCCGCGTACTTCTCCAAGGACCTTATTGAGCTGTGGTCGCCGACGAATCATCACTGGGTGCATTTCGTGCTGGTAGGTACCTTGGCGACCGCGTTTTTTGTCCGACAGTACGCGGAACACATCCGGCGCTACCTACCGCGCGCCAACGCGACCCAAAGCGCCTAACGCGCACCTCGGAAGCCCACGGGTCGATTCGAGGCAACGGTCATGGGCGAACGCTTAGGCGCGCGCCTATCCGGTTAAAACTCTCCAGCCAGATACGCCGTGCCGCGACTGCGCGGCGGTCACCACGATGGCAAGGAGCGCCGCCATGTCCACCAGTTACTCAATCCGCACCCTTTCAGGCCGGCTAGCATCGCGACCGACCACGCGTCCAGGTAGGCAACGGACGGACTAACGCCCCAACTCGCTAGGCCGGATACGCAACTCGTACGACGGATGCTGCCGTTGATTCGGTTCCCGCGATGGGCGCCGGCCATTAGCGCGACCAATCGACAGAACGAAGCGAGCCACTCCTGTTACAAATGCGCGACGGCAACTTATTGCCGCTCCCTATAAAAAATACAACAGGCAGGTCTCACCATGAATACAGACACCATTTTGAATGCAGCCGTCGGCACCGTCATGGGTACCGCGATTTGGTTATCGCTGGTGGTCTCGCTTACGGCGCTGGGGTTTGGCGACTGGGTTTGGGCATACTGCGACCAGTGTTTGGTCGCATTGGCTATCGGCGGCGGCACGTTTGGCGTTTTGGCGGACGCGCTGAGAACCCAGCCGCGCCATTGAACGACCGATCCGTTGGCCGAATGTACCGGCCCCGACGGCAAGATTAAGCCGGCACGATGTTGGGCGCGCGCAGCAACACTCGATGCGCACGGCTCTGCCCTTCATGATCAACGGCGGGAGGCATGACGCCTCCCACATTAGGTGGGCATCCACTTTATCGCAAAAGAGCGTATTTCGGGGAGCACCACCGATCCGAGCTGGACGGCCGCTGGCATGCGACCGTCCAGACCTCAATGAAGGGTTCACGGCGCCTCCCGCCAAGCCTTTCCGAAGTGACCTTCATTATTCGCGGCCGTGGCCTCGACGCAAACGCTAGTCCCGCGTCGACGGTATACGTCGAAAGCACCCGTATCGGACCGCACCCAACAGCGCCACCAACATCAGTGCCCATCCACCGATCAGACCACCGCCCGTCGAGGCTCGAATCGATCCAGGCGCAACGCCCTCGGTAGTCGTTTCGAACGGCGCGCTGATTCCGCCAAGATTCAACAACGGACTTCGCTGATCGAGCATTCCGCCCACGACCACCAGACTACGCGTCAACGTCCCGCCGTCCTGGGATGCAACCTGCCTTACGACAATCTGATCCCCATTGCGGACCCAACCATTCGCCGCGGTGAACGTACCACCGTTCAACGCATACTCGCCGCCTTGAATGCGAACGGGCACGCTTACGCCCTCGCCCAGCCCCTGAATCGACACCGCGTGTGACAAATTCACCGAACCACGGGGGACGTTCGCGAGCGGCGCGAAACTGAATGGAAGTGGGGTAAGATCAAACGACTCACCGTATAGTCGAGCCAGTGCAAAGTTACTACCACCGGCCCCGTTGGGTTCCTCCGCGAGCCCCGCGAGCAAGAGGTTTCCGTCATGCTGCATTGCAACGGCACGAAGCAGATCATTACCGCCGCCCATCGGTACCAGGCGCCGTCCGGCGTCGCCAAAGCTGGTATCGAAGCGACCGTCCGCATGCAGTCGAAAAACGGCGAAATTACGGACGAGGCCATTTTCCGTATATCCTGCGATCACGATCTTGCCATCCGGCGCCAACGCCAAATCGCGCGCGTAATCGTTGCCTTCCCCGACCGGAATCAATAGACGCCCCCCCTCGGCAAAGGCGGGATCAGGCGCGCCATTGCCGAGCAATCGCACGAGCGCGAAATCAGTATCCCGGCCGTTGTAGGCGTGTCCTCCGGCGACGATCTTTCCGTCTGGCTGTACCAACAGCGAAAAGATTCGGTCGTTACTGGTAGGACTGCCGCCGAGCGGCACGATCATCTGTCCGCCGGCACCGAAACTTGCGTCGAGCGTACCGTCGGCATTCAAGCGTACCAATGCGAAATCCTGATCGGTACCATTGAAGGATGTTCCAGCGACCATGATTCGGCCGTCAGGCATTACCGTCATCGCGCGAACATGGTCGTCGCCTGGTCCCACGGGCAGCACCAGTTTACCCGCCTGACCGAATGCAGGATCGAGACTACCGTTCGGCAACAGACTGACCAAGGCCATGTCATCATCGACGCCGTTGTTCGAAAAACCGCCGATCAGGATTCGACCGTCGCTGCGCAGCGCGAGCACGTAGGCTTGATCATTGCCAGTGCCCATCGGAATCGACACGATCCCGGCCGTGCCGAAGCTGGAGTCCAACTGACCGTCAACCCGCAGTTTAACGATGACGAAGTCCGCGTTTGACGCAACGTTGCTATAACCCGCAACGAGTATCGTGCCATCTCCCTGAACAACAAGGTCGCGTGCGTAGTCACTCGCCGCGCTCACCTCGACACGCGCCGTCCCGTTTTGCCCGAACGCGGTATCAATCAGCCCGGAGCGTGTCAGGCGCGCCACGGTGAAGTCGAGTTTGCCATTCGGCGCGGTGCTACTGCCCGCCACGAGGATCTTGCCATCGCTCTGAATCGCCAGCGAACGCGCATCACTGCCGTCCACACCGATCGGCAGGATAACCTTGCCTTCGTTGCCAAAACCAAGATCAAGTGAGCCCGGCACGCCGTCGGCGGCAACCTGCACGGAGCAAAAGAAGGACGCCAACAGAATAACCATGGGCCTGGACTTGAATCTGGACACGCTGATACCCCGTGAAAATTTTGGTGATTCACGTTAGAGACAGCGATTACGAGGGAGATATCCCGACAGGCTGCGGCCCTATCGGTTTTTGTTAAGCAGCGCACAAAAATCTGTAGCCGATCCGCCAGCGAAATGCCGGCGAACTAGCCCGGCATCATGAGATTCGCCAGAAACGGATTAGCCGCGCCGGTACAGTTATCGCAAGCGAGCCCGGCGTCCAGGCGATCAATTGGCAACGATGACGGAAAAAAAACTCAGCCATGACCACACGATCAGTGCAATCACCAGTGTAAGCGGGAGATTTTGAAACGAAAACATGGGGTTGAAACTCCGACCAACGAAACGGATGTGAACGGCGCGTTTAATCTATCGAACTACGGTTTCTCGGACAAGTCCTTGCGTTTGGATTTCGGACGGTATTCGGGAATTCGAGGATCGTCGTCGTCCATCAGAATGCGATGACCGGGGCCTTCGAGGTCATCGTATTGCCCGCTTTTGACCGTATACACAAAAAAGGCGATCGCAACGCCAGCGAGAACGACTGCCAGCGGGATCAGTAGATACAACACTTCCATAAAAATCAATCACCTGTCGTCAATGAGCCGGAAATGCTCCTCGTCGCGAATCAATACTCTGCACACCGGCGTGTGCCTAATACCCTTGCCACCTCCATCTGCGAAACTTCGGTGAAGTCCACGAGCGCGGACAACCGACTAGGTTTCTGCCTCAAGCGTCGTCGCGGCGCGCAGCTCATGCCAATCGTCACCACGCTCCACCAGTAACACCAGCGTCCAGCGTCCGGGCCGCGGCAAGACCACTTCAACTTCATAGACACCCGCGCTTCGCTCATGCATCTCGAACTCATGATCAAGCCGATGATCGGACGGACGCAAGAAGTATCCGCGCGGTACGGCACCTCCGATCGGTGCGCCGTCCGCGTCCACGACCTCGATTCGGAAGGTCGCGGATCGGCCTGCGCGCGCTTCCCCTATCCAACCTTTGCGAACACGCCAACCGCGCTGCTCCTGCGCTTCGCGACCAGCCAGATATGCATTGAATAGGGACTCCTTTTTGTGGTAATCGTGAAATACCGTACCCGGAAAAATTGATGAAACCTTCTCGTTCGACGCCACCTCCGGCAGAAGCCGGCTGGCCAATGAACCAGACAGCCCGCGCTCGGCCAGCGTCAAGATGATTGCGTCGACCGTCGCGATGACTAAAAAAAATCCTACCAGCGTCGCCGGCCCCCAATGGAACCAGCGTCTGCCGATCGGCTGCGACCGCGTTCCATTTTGCTCACTCGGCGCAGTTATGATTGCCAAGACATACGGCACGGTCACAAAGAACGCGAGGTGGATAGCGAGATAGTCCAATCCCCGCCAGTGGAGCACGCCCCACGGCAAGTAAATCAATAGCGCCGTCGCGCCAACGATCAGGGCGATCTGTTTTCCGGGCCACGCCAACCAGCGATAAAGCAAGACGAACGCAATAATCTCAAGCGCTACCCCGCCACCCAATATAAATACCAAATCAATCATCCTAGCATCCTCGATGGGTCGTGTCGGCGCGTACCAACTCGGAAGGTGAAGCCACACCCAAGCAGAAACACACGTGTGAACGCCATGTTACGCTTAATGAAGCGCGATCAACCGAGGATTCCAGGATCATATCAAGGGGTATAAAACCGCGCCGGGATGTCGGCGATGATGGCACCTGTCGCCAGATCGCGAACCAGGAATCCGAAATCCGTCACCTTGCTCAACGACTTCGCGTTCAGCGGACGTTTGACTTTTACCAGGATCTGAACCTGATGTTCAGCTCGCAGTTCCACTTGATCGAACCGCCCTGTGTCGATCGCCGCGCCATCGAGACCACGCAACCCGACTGCGACGGTGAGCGGGGCCTGATCGAGGTTGGCGAGTTTGATGTCATAGCTATTCTGGATACTGCCATCCGACAAGGTTACGAACAACGGCTGGCGAACCTGCGAGATCGCGGTTTCGAATGTCGAATTCGTGAACACGCTATACAACAAGATGCCCGTGATCAGTATGAGCGCAGCCCCATAGCCAAGGTTCTTGAGCTTGAAATAGTTGACCTTGCCACCCTGGTCCTCGGTATCCGACCGAAATCGAATCAGTCGGCGCGGCCAATCCATGCTTTCCATGATGGTGTCACACGCGTCGATACAGAGCCCGCAGTGGATACACTCGACCTGCAAACCGTTGCGAATGTCGATGCCGGTCGGGCAGACCTGGACGCAATAGCCGCAGTCAATGCAGTCGCCGACACCCGCCGCGTGGCGAACCTCCCGATTCTTCAACTCCTTACTGATTTTGGACCGGCCTGCCGCGCCCTCTCCACGCACGCGATCGTAGGCAACCAGCTTGGTATCGCGATCGAACATCGCGCTCTGGAATCGCGCATAGGGGCACATGTGCGTGCAAACCTGCTCCCGTGCGAAACCCGCCATGGTATAGGTCGAAATAGTCAAAATCAGCGTCGTGACGTACATCGGCATAGGCGCGGTACCCGTCACGAAGCGAGTCAGCAAGTCGCCCGCGGGTCCCCAATAGAGCGTGAACGTCAACGCGGTCCAGAACGCGATCAACAACCAAAGTAGATGGGTCAAACCTTTCTTGCGCAGTTTCGCCAGATCCCATGGCCGCTGGTCGAGCCGAATCCGGGCCGGGCGCTCGCCCTGCACCCAGTGTTCTATCTGCATGAACATGTCCGTCCAAAGCGTCTGGAAGCAGAAATATCCGCAGAAGATCCGGCCAGCGATGCCAGTAACGAAAAACAGCAGAAGTGCCGCGATCATCAGGAAACCGCCCAACCAAAAGATTTGCTGCGGATGCACCACCAAGTCGAACAGGTAGTATTTCCGCCCGACTATATCGAACAAAATCGCTTGATTGGGTCCAGCGGCACGACTCCAGGGGAGCCAGGGCAGGCCATAATAGGTGACGTACGCGATGGCAAGAATCGCGTATTTGATGGTTCTGAACCGCCCCGAAACCGAACGCGGATAGCACTTGGATCTGACCGCTTGTGTCGCGTTATCCGTCATATTGGGCGTGTCGTCACGGGTATTGGGTTCGACCCGCGCGCCTCGGCTTCAATTAAGACGAGACTAGCCGCCACCACCCAACTGATGTACGTAAACGGTCAGCAGCTTGATTTGTTCTGGTGACAGGCGATCCTTCATGCCGGGCATTTTGCGCTGCACGCCGTCGCTGATCACGCGCTTGACGGCACCGAGTTTCGCTTCGTAGGACTCGGCGCCGGGCACGTCGACGATCGTCCAGACCGCGTCGGTCAGGTTCGCCGCTCCCTGGGACTTCAGACCCGTGCCCGCCGGTGTATGGCAGTAATAGCAACCACCGACCTCTCCCTGAAAGATTTCGCGACCGCTTTCGATCGCGACGGATTCGCCACCCTCGATTCCGCTCAGGCTCAACACATACTGCGCGACTGCATCCAGCTGCACAGCGTCGAACACACCGCTGTAGGCTGGCATGAACCCGAGCCGTCCTTGCACCAAGGTTTCGTGAATCTCATCAATGCTGCCACCCCAGAGCCAGTCATCGTCGACGAGGCTCGGGAACAAGCCGACCACCCCATTTGCGCCCGCGCCATGGCAACCGGCGCAGTTATCCGCGAACATGACTTTGGCGCTGGATCGTACGAAACCCATCATCTCCGGGTCGGACAATATGGCTTCATACGGCGTCGCCGCGACTTTGCTCATATACTCGCGATGACGCACCGCTTCGTCACCGCGCTGCATATCGGCAATCAGCAACGAGCGAGTGTTCCAGTGGGTAGTGACCTCGTCGCCTGCGCGGTTGGTAAAGGTAATGGTATTGAACATCCCCGTCGTGAAACCCTTACCCCACGGAAACGCGGGGTAGAGCAGCCAGTAGATCAGCACAAATACGACCGAAGCATAAAACGCCCAGACCCACCAGTTGGGCAGCGGATTGTTGTATTCCTGAATGTCGCCATCCCACGCGTGACCAGTGGTTTGGACCGATTGCTTACGTGGACGTTCGGCTTGATTCATTTATCCTTACCTTGTGCTTGCTCCGGCTCGGACGGCTCGTCCTGAAACGGCATGTACTTGTACGACTCAAGGCGCTCGCCGCGCTGACGATTTGTGAAAACGTACAGCAGGATACCGACGAACAGGGTGAAGAAGATCAGCAACGCGACGATCTTGCTATTTGCAAGCTGGGTAATCCAGATCCAGGCGTCGCCGATCATCTCGATCTCCGGGCG
>JBHJOI010000141.1:0-4785 GCA_050329935.1 Thiotrichales bacterium
GATCTGGCAAAGCGCTACTACGAGCGTGACGATGCGACGGCGCTGCCGCGCGCCATCGCGAGTATCGCGGCCTTCGAGAACGCGATGAGCCTGGATATCGCGATGGGCGGGTCGACCAATACGATTCTGCACCTCTTGGCGGCAGCGCAGGAGGGCGGAGTGGATTTCACGATGGCCGATATCGATCGCCTGTCGCGCAAGGTGCCGCATCTCTGCAAGGTAGCCCCGTCGACGCAGAAGTATCACATGGAGGATGTCCACCGCGCCGGCGGAGTGCTCGGCATACTGGGTGAGCTGGATCGCGCCGTCCTCATTCATCGGGACGCGTTGACGGTGCACAGTACGACGCTCGGCGCCGCGCTCGAGCAGTGGGATATCGCGCGCACCGAAGCCGCCCAGGCGCGCACGCGGTTCCTTGCCGCGCCTGGTGGCGTGCCGACCCAGGAGGCGTTTTCGCAGAACCGGCAGTGGGCGGACCTCGATCTGGATCGCGCCGAGGGCTGCATTCGCGACCTGGAGCACGCGTATTCCCGCGATGGGGGCCTGGCGGTGTTGTACGGAAACCTTGCGCTCGACGGGTGTGTCGTGAAAACCGCGGGTGTCGATCCGGAGAACCTGGTGTTCAGTGGTCCGGCCCGTATTTGTGAAAGTCAGGACGAAGCGGTCGCCAAGATTCTGGGCGACGAAATCAAGGCGGGCGACGTCGTGATCGTGCGCTACGAAGGCCCGCGTGGCGGCCCCGGCATGCAGGAAATGTTGTATCCGACCAGCTATCTGAAGTCCAAGGGACTCGGCAAGGCCTGCGCGTTGGTCACGGATGGGCGTTTTTCGGGCGGCACTTCCGGCCTCTCGATCGGTCACGTATCGCCGGAGGCGGCTGAGGGCGGCGCGATCGCTCTGGTCGAGGAGGGCGACCTGATCGAGATCGATATTCCGCGTCGCTCGATCAACGTCAAATTAAGCGACGAGGTGCTGGCAGAACGCCGTTCGGTCATGCAAGCCAAGGGCCGCGATGCCTGGAAGCCCGTTGGCCGACAGCGCGAGGTCAGCGCCGCGCTGCGCGCCTATGCGGCGATGACGACCTCGGCCGCGCGCGGGGCGGTTCGCGACGTATCGCAACTGGAGCGCTGAAGGAGCCCAACATGAGCACAGTGTTCAGCGATTTCGGACATGGCATCACCTGCATCGATACCGGCTACAACCGCGAACGGTTCGCCGCCTGCTACCTGGTGTTGGAGCAGGGCCGCGCGGCATTCATCGACACCGGCACTGCCCATAGCGTGCCGCGGATGCTGGAGGCCTTGCGGCGGGTCGGATTGAGCGAGACCGACGTGGATTATGTGATGCCAACCCATGTGCATCTCGACCACGCCGGTGGCGCCGGCCTGTTGATGCGTCATCTGCCGAACGCCAAGCTCGTCATGCACCCGCGCGGCGCACCGCACATGATCGACCCCTCCCGGTTGATCGCGGGGGCGACGGCTGTATACGGCGAGGCAGGGTTTCACGACTCGTTCGGCGAACTACCCGCGGTACCGGAGCATCGGGTGCTGACGGTCGAGGACGACGCGGTACTCGAACTGGGCGGTCGTCGCCTGCGGTTCCTCGATACGCCCGGTCACGCCAGTCACCACTACTGCGTGTGGGACGAGCAGAGCCGCGGTTTTTTCACCGGCGACACCTTTGGTATCGCCTATCCAGACCTCGCCATGGACAGTCGGTCCTACCTGTTTCCGCCGACGACACCGGTGCAGTTCAACCCCGATGATTGGCATGCGTCGGTGGCGCGGTTGGCTGCATTCGATCCTGAGTACATGTATCTGACGCATTTCGGCCGGATCGATGGCATTCCGCATCTGGCCGGTGAACTGCACCGCCGAATCGACGACTACGCGGCGATTGCGCGCGCGGCGAGGCATGCGCACAACCGGTACGGAACGATCCGCGCCGAGCTGCGCAAACTCATTCTCGGCGAGCTGCGGACACACGGCTGCCGTCTGGCGGAGATCGAGATCGACGCGTTGCTTAAAATGGACCTCGATCTCAATGCGCAGGGTTTGGAGGTTTGGCTCGCGCGTCTCGACCGGCACGGTCAGGCGCACTAGCACAGTCGCGGTGCCGAGGGCTGCGAGGCTGTCGTGCAAGTCGCATTCGGACAAGACGGCGTTGACGACGGGTCGAAACCGAGTCGCCCTTAGCAACCACGGCATGGCATAGGCACCGCTCAGGCTTGATCAAGCGCGCCGACGAGTTCCGCCGAGGCCGAACGGGAACCAGAAGTCGGCGCGCGGCGCGATCAGGCGTCGTGTTTGACAGGCGCGGCCAGCACCGTTTGCGTCAGCCGCGGAGCAAGACGAAATGAGCTATCTGCTTGAAGTACGCGATCTGGTGAAGCAATACCCAGAGGTCCGGGCGGTGGACGGCCTATCGCTCGGCATTGCGCCCGGTATTTGTTTCGGGCTGCTGGGGCCGAATGGCGCGGGCAAGACCACGACCATCGAGATTCTCGAAGGCGTCACGACCGCAACCTCGGGCGAGGTATTCTTTCGCGGCGAGCCGCGCGACGCCGGTTATCGCGAGGCGATCGGGATCCAGTTTCAAAGCACCGCGTTACAGGACTTTCAGACGGTGCGCGAAGCGCTGGTGCTGTTTCGGGGCTTCTATCGCAAACGCGCCGATCTCGACGAGATCGTCGCGCTGTGTCACCTCGAGGATCTGCTAGGACGCGACACGCGCCGTCTATCGGGCGGACAACGACAGCGGTTGTTGCTCGCGATCGCACTGATCAATGATCCCGAGTTGGTCTTTCTTGACGAACCGACCACCGGACTTGACCCGCAATCGCGCCGCAACTTCTGGGACTTGATCGACATGATTCGGCGGCGGGGCAAGACCATTCTGCTGACGACGCACTATATGGACGAGGCTGAAATCCTGTGTGATGAGATCGCGATCGTTGATCGCGGCCGAATCGTCGCGCAGGGTTCGCCCCGCCAGTTGTTGGCGGAGCATTTCGCCGGCGCGTTGATTCGGCTGCCCGTACACGCGGTCGACGATTGCGGGCGGTTACCCGGACAGGTGACACAGCGCCGCGAACAGGTCGAGATCGCGACCGACGACGTCAACGGCACGATCTCGGCGTTGCAAGGTCTCGGTGTCGCGCTGCACGAGCTGCGGATTACTCGGCCGACACTGGACGACCTGTTCCTCAAACTCACCGGGCGGGCGCTTCGCGGCTGATTCGCGTGGCTCGGCGACTGCGCTCATCAGCGAGAGACCGTTCATGAAGTTTCGTCACATCCAGGCCGTGTTCGTGTCACGAACCCGCGAGTTCTATCGCGACAAGGCGTCGTTGTTGTGGAATCTGGCGATGCCGGTGTTGATTGTGTTCGCGTTCGCGACGATCTTCAGCGGCGATCAAGCCGATGTGTTCAAGGTGGGTGTCGTCGAATCCCCTTCAGGGAGCGAACATCGGCCGGTGCTGCTGGATCTCGCGTACATCACCCGAGTACCGGTGGTCGCCGTCGATGCCGGTGTTTCAAAGGTCGAGCGACACCAGCTCGACTTGCTGCTGCAGGTCGAGCCAGACGCAGTGCGTTATTGGGTCAACGAACATTCCGCGCGCGGCTATTTGGCCGAACGCCTGTTGCTGGGTGACACCGGTGCCTCGTCACCGGATTTCGAGCGCCAGAGTGTGACCGGCCGTGCCTTGCGCTACGTCGATTGGGTGGTGCCCGGGGTGCTGGCGATGAACATGATGTTCAGCGCGCTGTGGGGCGTCGGCTATGTGATCGTCCGTTACCGCAAGAACGGGGTGTTGCGGCGATTCAGCGCCACCCCATTGACCGCCGCGGAATTTCTGTGCGCGCAGGTCCTGTCGCGATTGGTCGTGATCGTGGCCGTCTCGATACTGGTGTTTGTCGGGACCGATCTGGTGCTCGACTTCACCATGCGCGGATCGTATGTCGTGCTTGCGCTGGTGTTGCTCGCCGGTGCGCTGAGTCTTGTTTGCATCGGTCTGGTGATTTCGGCGCGCACCCGTAGCGAGGAGTTGGCCGACGGTCTGCTGAACCTGCTGTCCTGGCCCATGATGCTGCTTTCGGGGATGTGGTTTTCGCTCGACGGTAGCCCGGCGTTTGTTCAACATCTCGCGCAACTTTTGCCATTGACCCATCTTATCTCCGCCGCGCGGGCGGTGATGATCGACGGCGCGGGTTTCGCTCAGGTGTGGGGCGAGCTCGCGATCTTGCTTGGCGTCGCCCTGGTCGCGCTGTTGATCGCGGCGCGCCTGTTCAAGTGGCAATGAGGTTTAAAAAAACCTGGTTGCAGCTTGTCGTCGCTGGGTAGGCTGGAAACGCCGCGAACTCGTCGGTAGGGGCTCGACGGCCGTATCGATGCGGCCGACGTTCCCGCCTACGCAACCCGGAGTGGCTTTTATCGACCTGGGCGGCGTCCGTCGCCATGAGCACATGAGCATTAGAACGCTTCCCACTCCGCCTCGGCGCCGTAATCACCGACTGCTTTTTGTATCGGGAGCGGTGCTTTTTGGGTTGGCTGTGGGGCCGACCAGGGGCGATTGGCTTGCCGGCGTTCGACGAATGGCGCGAGCGGTTTGGCGGCGGGCGCGCGAAGCGCGAGTGCGCCCGCATGGGCCGTGCCGCCACCGTGGGCGACGTTGAAGAACGCGACCAGCTCAGTCAGGTTCTGGGCTTGATCGCCGAGCGCTTTACTGGCCGCGGCTGTTTGTTCAACCAGTGCGGCGTTTTGTTGTGTCGCGTTGTCGAT
>JBHJOI010000142.1:0-7393 GCA_050329935.1 Thiotrichales bacterium
TCCGCGCCCATTTCCAGCCCGACGATGCGGTCGACGTCATCGCCACGCGCCGTCAGCATGACGATGGGTATATCGTCCGCAGCCCCGCGCAGCCGGCGGCACACGGATAGCCCATCTTCGCCCGGCAACATCAGATCGAGCACCAAAAGATCAAAGCGATGCAAGCGGCGCTCACGATCCATCACCGCCGCATCGGGAACCGTTGTGGCATCGAAACCCTGCTCCCGCAAATAACGCCCGAGCAACTCGCGCAGCCGCGCATCGTCGTCCACCACGAGCACCCGCGACGATGTATCGTTCATTCTTGAAGACCCTCCATACCGCGCCGAATTCGACGGGGCATTGCTATTGTGTAGCGCGTCGCGCCGCACTTCACAGAAATCTTTTGTTACATTTTCAACAACCGCCGGAAAAACTCTATTTACGATTTAGGCGTAATATTGGTTCCGTTGCAGGAGGGGTTCGGGCTCGGTGTCCTCCCCCACGAAGTGTTCCCCCTTTCCAACACCGCGAATCCCTCCGGCAACATTAACGGGTTGTTGTTAGCATCACGCAAACAAATCAATAACGGCTAAAGACGGAACTGCGTGCGAATCCCCGAGGAATGAGCAATCGACCAGACCGACAGCGCCTGATCCTCATGGGTGCGTTCCTGCTCGCAAGCGCGACGGTGAACGCCGAGGCGCTACCGCCACCGTTTTCGACCCTCGCCAGTCGACTCAGCCCGGAGGAGCGACAGTCGCTGCGCCAGGACATCGAACGCTGGTCCACCACGGCCGAGCCCGATCGACCCGAGATCGATGCCCGCCGTCACGAGTTGCGCGCCTTGGCCCGCGAGCGGTTTCGCCAAGCCGACCTCAACCGCGACAACTGCCTCGATCCGCTCGAGATCGACCACCTGAATCCCCGCTTGACACGTCATTTTCCGCACCTCGACCGCAATGGCGATGGCTTGGTGAGTTTCGATGAGTTCCTGGACGCGATCAACGATCGCCGCCACCACGCCAAGGACAGCCTGCGCTAGCGCTCGATATCCATGAAAACGGCGCGGTTGAGCCCGGCGCGAAACAGCGTCTGGACTACCGTCCCGTATACCCAAGATCTGAGAAACGCCCATGCCAAGAAACATAATGCTCGCCTGCGTCCTGCTGGTTGCGACCTTGACCGGTGCCGCGCATGCCGATGCCAAGAAGGAAGCGAAAACGGCCCCCGCGCCGACCACGCTCGACATCAATCAAACCGTCATCAAGCAACAATTGGCGGACGGCGTCAGTCCCGATGACGCGATCGAGGCGATGAAGTCCAAGTCCAACGAACTGAACATGAAGTTTGTCGCGCACCAGCCGTTGTCCAAGGAACTTGAGGCGCGCGGCGTCGCGAGCGGGCGCCTCGAAATCTTCCAGTTCTGTAATCCGATGGACGCCCACGAGATGGTTAAGTTCAATCCGATATTCGCGGCCTATATGCCGTGCCGGATCGCGTTGGTCGAAGATAGCGACAAAAAGGTCTGGCTGATGATGTTGAATCTCGACATGCTGATTAATAACACCCCGCTGCCGCCCGAGCTGAAAGCCATCGCCGAGCGGGTCAACACCACCCTCACCACGATCATGGAATCAGCCGCCAAGGGCGAGTTCTAAACGCGCGCGATCCGGGGCGTTGAACCGCCCCGGTGAGCCTTTCGGCGCGCGCGGGCGCGGTTATACTAGGCGGCGATGTCACTACCGCGAGCGTTCACCGTGAAGCCTTCGTCCCTGCCACGCATTCTCGTCGCACTCCTGATGCCCCTGTTGTTGTGGTCGTCGCCTCAGGCGCGGGCGGACGTCGCGTTGTTGATTCATGGGTATCTCGGCAGCGGCGACACGTGGCGAGTGGCGGGGGTCGAACAAACCCTGAGCGCCGGCGGCTGGGGCAAGGCGGGCACCTGGGTCGCGCAGCCGCAAGGGCCACAATTGTTCGCCGAGCAAGCGGCGATCGCCAGCGACGTCTACTATCCGGTCGCGCTCCCCGCCGGGGCGCCGCTCACGGTGCAGACCGATGCGCTTGAAGCAATCGTTCGCGCCGTTGCGGCCAGACATCCCGATACCCCATTGCATTTGATCGGGCACTCCGCGGGCGGAGTCGTCGCGCGACTTAAGTTGCTGCGGCATGGGCCGGGCGGCGTCGCGAGCCTGATTACGATCGCCTCGCCACACCTCGGCACCGAGCGCGCCTGGCAGGCCATTGAGGCCACCAACGGCGGCGGATTATTCGGCCCGTTCAAAAAACTGTTGACCAAGCAAGCCATCGGCGCGGACACCTATCACGCGGTGGAGGGCTCGCGTGGTCTACTCGCCGACCTCGGCCCCGCGATACCGGGCTCATTGCTGTTTTGGATGAATCAGCAAGCGCATCCTGATCTGCGTTACGTTTCGATCATCCGCACCGCCGGATACAACATGGGCGGCGACATGATCGTCCCCGCGTTCAGTCAGGATATGAACCAAGTGCCAACGCTGCGGGGCCGCAGCGAAGTCGTTCCCGTGGTGCAGGAACACTTGCTTACGCCGGTGGACGGGCAGATCCTGCTCGCGCTGCTGGGCAATGGCGGCACGCGATCCAATCCCTGAGCGGCCGCGACCGCATCGGCCACTGTCGCGGTTTGGTATCGCTCCGTACGTATTTTTTTAACCGTCGCACCGGAAGCGCCGGGTCGGTTGCGGTCGCCGCCGACCCGCCGCGAGCCAGAATTACACGTCGCCCAGCTGGGGATGCTCGCGTTCGCGCCGGGAAGCCAGCTTGTTCAATGCATCGAGATAGGCCTTGACCGACGCGACCACGATGTCGGTGTCCGCGCCCTGCCCGTTGACGATGCGACCGTCCTTTTCCAACCGCACCGTGACCTCGCCCTGGGCGTCGGTGCCGGTGGTGATGTTGTTGACGGAGTAGAGCTGTAGCTGGCTCTGGCTGCCGACCAGCGCTTCGATGGCCTTGAACGCGGCGTCGACCGGACCACCGCCCGCCGACTCGGTGACATGTTCCTCGCCGTCGACGCTGAGCGTGATGGTCGCAAACGGCCGCTCGCCGGTTTCGGAGGTCACTTTCAAATACAGCAGCTTGTAGATCTGCGGGCGGTCCTGAAAGGTGTCGCTGAGCAGCGCCTGCAAGTCTTCGTCAAAGATCTCGTGCTTGCGATCCGCCAGCTCCTTGAAGCGCGCGAACGCCTGGTTCAACTCCTCGTCGGAGCCGAGTTCGATGCCGAGTTCCTTGAGGCGCGCATTGAGCGCGTTCCGCCCGGAGTGCTTGCCGAGCACGATTTTGTTATCGGCCCAGCCTACATCCTGCGCGCGCATGATCTCGTAGGTCTCGCGCGACTTGAGCACGCCATCCTGGTGGATGCCGGACTCATGCGCGAACGCATTGGCCCCGACCACGGCCTTGTTCGGTTGCACCGGAAACCCGGTGATGCTGGAAACCAGACGCGAACAGGTCATGATCTGGGTGGTATCGAGCCGGCTGTCGCAGACGAACACGTCCTGCCGCGTGCGCACGGTCATCACGACCTCTTCCAGCGCGGCATTCCCGGCGCGTTCGCCGAGACCATTGATGGTGCACTCGACCTGCCGCGCGCCGTTCAATACCGCCGCCAGCGAATTGGCCACCGCCAGACCAAGATCGTTGTGGCAGTGCACCGAGAACACCGCCTGGTCGGAATTCGGCACCCGCTCCATCAGTTTGCGTAACAGTTCGCCAAACTGCTGTGGGATGTTGTATCCCACGGTGTCCGGGATATTGATCGTGGTCGCGCCGGCCTTGATCACGGCCTCGATCACGCGGCACAGAAAATCCAGCTCCGACCGGCCCGCGTCCTCCGGCGAGAACTCGACATTGTCGGTGTAGTTTCGGGCCCGCTTGACCGCGTGCACCGCCTGCTCGACCACCTGGTCCGGGGTCATCCGCAGTTTGCGCTCCATGTGGATCGGCGAGGTCGCGAGAAAGGTGTGGATGCGCGAGGACCGCGCCGGTTTCAGGGCCTCCGCGGCCCGATCGATGTCCTTGTCGAGCGCACGCGCGAGCCCGCACACCGTACTGTCCTTGACCGCCTCGGCCACCGCCTTGACCGATTCGAAATCGCCCGGACTCGCGATCGGAAAACCGGCCTCGATGATATCGACTCGCATCCGCTCAAGCGCCTTGGCAATGCGCACCTTCTCGTCGCGGGTCATCGAGGCGCCGGGGCTTTGCTCGCCGTCACGCAGGGTCGTATCGAAAATGATCAAGCGTTCTTTGGACATCGTTGCTTACTCCAATCCGCGGCGCGGACTCGGGTCCTTCGTTTCGGGCCTGTGAATATAGGGGGACCACCGTTGCGGCGTCCAGCGGATTGCGCGCAGCTTCGCGCTAGCCGCGAATCGCTTCAAGCGTCAGCAACACCTTGGTCTGCGACGCGAGCAGCGTATCGACCTGCTCCGAGGTGAGACCGAGCCTGGGGAAGACGGAGAGCAATTCGATTTCCTGACGGGTCGGGTCGCCGCGCAAGGTGTAACCGCCGAGCGCGCGCGCGGCCTGGATGACACGGGCTTCTGTCTTGGCGAGGGTGGCGCTCTCGGCGCCATTCTGATGCGAAATCGCGTCGATGATCACGGCCGGCATGTTCCAGCGCTTCAACGCGATCGTCGCGGCCGCGACATGCAAGTGCTCGATCTCCTCGAGCAGCGCGTCGACGTCGACTGCGTCGCGGTCGAACGTTTCGATCTCAAGCAGCGCCTGCACCAGGATCGGTTTGCCGATCGAATGCAGCAAGCCGCACAGAAATACCGCTTCCGGATCGCGCTGGGTCAACGGCGCGAGTTCCTTGGCCCATAACGCGCTCGCCAGGGCGTGCAGCGAGATTTGTCGGAGTTGCCGATCGAATCCGGCGGTATCGAACATCTTCGCGTGGACCGCGGTCGCGAAGGCGATATCGCGCACCAAGGTCATGCCGAGCCGCGCGATCGCCAGCGGCAGGCCATCGACCATCGACCCGCGGTAATAGGCCGCCGAGTTGGCAACGCGAACGACGCACGCCGCGAGCGCCGGTTCCGATTGGACGACGTTGACCAATTCGGTGGCATTGGACTCGGGATCGTTGACGATACGCATCACCTTCCAGACCACCTCCGGAATCACGGGCACCCGGAAGTCGTGCGCGTCGATCCGATTCCGTAACGCGTCCGCCAAAAATTCGGTCTCTTGCTCGTGCTGCACCGTGGTCCTTTTCCTTCCGCTTCAACGCGTTCGTCGACATGTCCAAGCCAACCCGTGGGCTCCCCCGTCACCGAGTGATGGGTATCGACGCGAGACGCGCGCTAGCCTGTCGTCTCGCCAGTATCAAGTCAATCGTCCCGCGCACTCGACCTGTGTGGGGCGCCCCTCGTTCAGTCAATACGGCGAGGCCCAATCGTATCGGTTCGGTACCGCTGAATCACGAGGGTCTCCGACCAGTGATTCGCGGGCAACCCGGCCTTGAGCTTGAGCTGGCGCAGAAACTCGGCGCGCTGCGGCAATTGGGTCCAGACGCTGGGCAGGAAGGTGCCGCGATGACTGCCGGATTCCAGAATCAGGCCATCCTCGCCCGGGCGAATCTGCCGCAACAGGTCGGCTTCATCCCGGAATCGCAGCGGTTCGGGCGGCGATAGGATCGCGATGCTGACCTCGAGACCCGCCAGCTCCTCGCCTCGCAGTGGCCGAAAGCGCGGATCGGAAAACGCCGCCGCATAGGCATGAGCAACGACGTCGCGTGCCAGCGATCGATGCGCACTCAAGGTGCCGATACAGCCGCGCAGCTTGCCGTGGTGCTTCAAGGTCACGAAGGTCGCGCGCGGTGCGCGCAACGCGTCATCCAGGGTCGCTTCCGCGACTTCACAAGGTTTACCCGCGACCAGACCGGAACGAATCGAAGCCTCGGCGAGGTCCAGCAAGCGCTGTTGTTGCTCCAGGGTCAACTCATGGGACGACGTATGCGCCATAGCCCACGACGCGATCGCAGGCGCCCGCGGTATCGCCGGAATTGCGTTGATCGATGGTAGTGACGGTCAAGCCCCGCGCCGCCGCGGCCAGCAGCAAACCGCGGATCGGGAGATAGCCACAGGCATCCTCGCCGGTCAGGCGTTCGCCTTGCAGGTGCGAGATCGCATCGCTGGTGGCCGTATCCAGACGTTGCGCGGTGGCGTGATCGTGAAAATGACTCAGGTCCGAGCTCACCACGATCAGTGTTTCCGGCCCGCCCCAGAGCACATCGAGCACCGCGGCCACCTGCTCCGCGGTCGCGTTGCTCACCACCACGGGCACCAACTGAAACCCATCGAGTACGGTCTGCAGAAACGGTAGGTGGACTTCGAGACTGTGCTCCTGTGCATGCCCGCGATCGAAGCTCACCACGCCGGCGAGGCGACCAATCCGCTCGAGCGCCTTGCGATCCAACGGCACTCGACCCAGCGGAGTATCGAAATCGTCCACGGTGGGAATCGCCAGCCCGCGGAAGCCCACGCGATGATCGGGCCCCAGCAGCACGACCCGCGTGATCGGTTGCGCACGGTTGAGCAAACGCGCGTAGGCGCTCGCCGCGACCGGACCGGAATAGATATAACCCGCGTGCGGCACGATCATCGCCTTCGGTGCCGGCGCGTCACTGCGCGCGGCGTCGATCAGCGTGCGCACCATTTCGCGCAACGCGCCGGCATCGCCAGGATAAAACGTACCCGCGACCGCCGCTGGTCGAACACGCTTCTGCAAGGTCCAGATACCTTCAACCATGAGACGTCTTCTTGTTGGCTATGTGTTATATATTGAATACACACAGCCTAAATGCAAGAAATCAGCCAATTGGTTAGCATTTCCTTACGTTTACCCTAGGGAATCCAGCACTAGCCATCGGCCGATACTCGCTGAAAGAGGTGCCGAAAATGGCCGCGCACGCCACCGATTCGAACTTTCCCACCCGTTACTGGCGCCGGCTTGACGATGGCCGGGTGCAATGCGATGTTTGCCCGCGCGAATGCAAACTGCATGAGGGGCAACGCGGTCTCTGTTTTGTGCGAGCCTGTCACGATGGCGCGATCGTATTGACGTCTTACGGCCGGTCAAGCGGATTTTGTATCGATCCGATCGAAAAGAAACCGCTCAACCATTTCCTTCCGGGCACCCCGGTGCTGTCGTTCGGCACCGCCGGCTGCAATCTCGCCTGCAAGTTCTGTCAGAACTGGGACATGAGCAAGTCGCGTGAACTCGACACCCTGATGGATGAAGCGTCGCCGCGGGTGCTGGCGCAGACCGCGCGGCGTCTCGGCTGTCGCAGCGTCGCCTTCACCTACAACGACCCTGTGATCTTTATGGAGTACGCCATCGACACCGCGATCGAATGCCACAAACTCGG
>JBHJOI010000143.1:0-17588 GCA_050329935.1 Thiotrichales bacterium
GTCGTGTCGAACTGCGCGGTCAGTAGATACTTGCCCTGAATCTTGCCCTTGAGATACATCGCCGCGCGGCCGTCGACGAACACATCCTCGTCGAAATGATCGTCGCCGTTCAGCGGCGCGATATTACCGCTGACGTCGTTCTGCCCGACAGTCAGGTTCGCGATGCCGACCAGAAAGAAATACTTGCCGGTGACATCGACGCCGAGCTTACGATCCCAGCGCAGTCCGTCCTTATCCGTCACGGTAACGTCGAACAGATAGTTACCAACCGGCAATTGTTGTTCGATCGCGAAGCGCCCGTTTTCACCCACGCGGATGGGTTCATCGTTGATCGTGAGCGTGAAGTCGGGATCGAGGTCGGCGCCGTGGATACGGACGCGCGAACCGGCAACCGGAATCGTCTGCTTGGCAAGTTGGGTTTGACCATGAATCGCGTCCGCGGCCTGCTGCATCATGCGGGCGATCCTCTTGTCGTCCTTGCGCACGCTACGTCGTTCGACCACTTGGAGCGAACGCGACACCGTTTCGTCCCAGCGTCCCGCCGTATCGTATACCCGCAGCACATAACTCAACTGTGAGCCAGGCCTTGGCGCGTCGCCATTATCGAACCGCCCGTCCCACTCCACGGCAACCGCGTTACTCAGCTGCTCACCAGACAGTACTTTCAACGGCCGCACCAGGTCGCGGTCGTTATCCGCGTAAATTGCAATCTCCCAGCGCGCGATGAAACTCGCGTAATTGCTATGGATTTGAAACGGCACCGCCTCGGGGTTGCCGTCGCGACCGAGCAACAGCGGTTTGAGCGCCTGCACGACCAGTCGAGGATCAACCTTGGCTGGATCCTCGGTGACCCAGAGCACCCCGCCGTGCGGCAACCTAACCGTCTTTTCGATCTTGACGTCGCGAACTGTCTTTTCGTCATAGGCGCCACTGATCTCGGCGCGACGGTTTTCCGCCATGCCGAGCGGCGACTTGTTGGTGGCGATCGGTCGCGTTTCCGCGAAACCTTGCGTGGTAACCGCCGCATCGGGCAGCTCGAGCTTGTCCTTGAGATAATCGCCGACGCGATCGGCGCGCGCCTCGCCCAAGCGCACGTTGTTGCCAAACTTGCGGACAGTCTCGGGCTTGCCGACGCGCTGACTATCGGTGTGGCCAGTGATATCGAACTCGATGTTTTCCTTGTCGCGCAGTTGCTCGACTGTCGTGTCGAGTATGCCCACGGCCCGCGCGGTCAGATCATTCTTGCCGGAATCGAAATTCACGTTTGGCACACCGACCAGCGGTACGCGCTTGCGCTCGACCACTTGTTGCGTTTCCTCGATGATCTGCTCCGGCATGCCCTGCTCCGGCAGCTTGACGCCGAAATTGAATCGGGTCATCAGCGACTTGCCGAGCCGCAGTACGCGAGGGTTCTCGGTCGTGAACTCGGCGCCAGCGGGCAGGGTCGCGGGATCGACCTTGACGATATAGTTGGTGCCGCGCTCGATCCGCCCAGTATCGACCCCGGCGATGTGAAAGCGACCGTAAAGATCAGTTTCGATGAGCATGCCGTCGACAGTCGCGACGCGAACACCCGGGATGCCTTCCTCGGCGATACCGTGGTTGGTCACGGCAAGATAGGTTTGACCGCCCTCCTCGACGTATTCGAGACGAATATTCTGCCCGGTCATCCCGCGCGCCATGTCGCCCACGTGCTTCGCGGTGACACTTCCGCCGGCATCGATCTCGAGCAAACTGCCCTCGGCGGTCGCCACGCGGTAGGCGCCACGCGCGAGTGGCACCCGCAATTGACGCGGCTCGACTGGGTCGGTTTCATGCGTGCGCCCGGCGATGTCGCCCAGCACCTTGCCAGAACTGCCGAACTCGCCGCCCGCGAGTGTGACACGGGTCGCGTCGGCAGGATCCTGAAAACCGTCACGATCGCGGTCGTTGAAGACCTTGCCGATGATCGTCGTTTGTTCGAGCAGCGGGTCCTGGGTCAAGCGCACCGCCGCGCGCGCCTGGTTGGAAATTCGCGTATCGCCGAGATCCTGTACGACCGCGGTGTTGAGGTAGTCGCCGGTATTGACGCCGGTGCTGACCCGAAGCAAATAACGTAACTCGACCAGCTCACGCGGATCGAGATCGAATCCGCTGAACACGAGGTCACGTCCGTTCACCGCCGGCACGATTGGCGAGACGATATCGTCCGCGGTCTCGAATCGACCATCCGGGCCGGGACGGACCAACAACGCGGATTCACTCACGAAACTGAAGCCCGGCGGTGTTGAATCGACGACCCGAACTTGCGGCAGGACGATGTTGAGGTTGTTTCGGACCTGTAGCACATACGGCACGATGTCGCCGATCGAAACTTCGTTTTTGCCGACTGACTTCGCCAGCGAGATAATTGATTGTTCCGACGGTCGAATCGGCGTTGGATCATCCTCGCCGGGCCCGTCCGCGCGACCGTCGCCATCACTGTCGGGGATCAAACCGTCATCCGACAAATCACGAACCGGCGTACCCAGGATCGACACGCCCGTGCCGACAACCTGGTTAACCAATTCGCCCTCGACACCATTGAGAACGAAGCGCACCGCCAGCGTGATCGTCTGCTTCGTGCCCGCGGCCAGCGTGCTGCGCGTGGGGTCGAGCAGACCGGTATCCGTCTGCCCATTGAAGCCCGGGTTCAGACGAAGCGTTCCGGTCGCGTTGATGTCCTTAACCGCGGTGATTTGAATCGGGGCGGGGAACGTCTCGCGGAAATTCTCGGTGACCTGCAAATCGCGAATCTCGACATTGCCAAGATTCTCAACGACCAGCGTGAAACGCGCCTCGTATTCGAGCCGGTAGCGTCCATCCACGACATTGACATTGACCAGATCGAGCTGATCGAGGTTTTTTGCCAGGCCGAGCGACGCTTGCTCGCGGTATTCGATCGGCGTCGGATCATTCTCCCCGGGTTCGTTCGGATTACCGTCGCGATCACTGTCGGAAACGAGTCCGTCATCCGAGAGGTCCGTCGTGTCGCCATCGGGCACGCCGTCACGCTCGACGTCGCCACTGGCGATCGCCTGGTTCCAATGGACGCCACTCGGCGCGCGAGGAATGAAACTCAAGTCAAAGCTCAGAACAACGCTCTCGCCAATCGCGAGGCTACCGCCCGCGGCCGGATTCAATAGTCCCTCGTTCGCGGGCGTACCGTCATAGGCAGGGTTGAGCACCAACGGCGACCGGCTGTTCTGAACAAACCGTACGTTGCTGACGGCGTACTGGCCAGGTTGCGCCAATTCAGCCAGCGGAACGACGGTACCGAATTCATTCGACAAGTTATCGGTGACCTGGACGTCGAACAACTCACGCCCCCCGAGATTGTCCACCACCAGTGTGATGCGCGACACGAAGATGCCTGGTCCGTAGGCGTCGAGCATCGTCGCCTGCTTGGCGATACCGATCACCGGCCGTGTGGTCAGCGGAATCGGCGTTGGATCATCCTCTCCGGGATCGTCCGCACGGCCATTGCCGTTTGGATCCGGCTCGGTGCCGTTGTCGGACAGATCGGTCGAGATCGGCGGACCGCCAGGGGTAGGCGAAGCGGTCAAAAGCGCTTGGTTGTAATAGATACCCTCACCGGTTGGACCGATATCGACGCGCACCCGCAGGGTGATGGTGGCCGTGGCACCGGGCGCCAAGGATTCGGTGCCCGCGAGCATCCGGGTATCGGTCACGCCATTGTAGCCCGGGTTGACCGCGGTCAACCCGCCCGAGACCACGGGCGGACCCGTGACCACGACGCTGGCGACGCCGCGAAAGGTCGCGACAAGATCATCGATCAGTTGCACATTCGGCGCCACCTGGGTCACGCTCAGATTCCGTAGCGTGAACAACAGATCGATGTCGGATACCGTATTGTCGACCTGGGTGATCTGAACTAACTGTTTCGCGGCCCCAATCGCGACATTCGTGCGATAGCCAAAGTTCTGCTCGGTCAGATCCTGACCCGGCAGAATCCCGATCGGCCGCGGATTGACGCCCGAGACCAGTATCTGATCGACCAGGACGTTGCCACTGTCACTCACCGCAACCAGATACCGACCCGGCGAGAGATTGACAAACTGGTACGCGCCGTCGCCGGCCGTGACGGTGTTGGCGACCGCGAGTTCGCCGGGGTCGCGAAGGCCGTTACCGTTAGCGTCCAGGACGAGGTCCAGCGTGACGTTACCAAATCCCGCCTCGCCGCTGTCACGGGTACCGTTCGCGTTCACATCGTTCCAGACGTAACCGGAAACATTGCCGAATGCGAGATCGGCCGGAGAATAGAAGGTACCGCCGCCGCCAAAATGGTCGCCGCAATCGAACTCAGGCGCGCCATCGGAAGTATCGAGCGGCACATCGCTCAGACCGACCAGGTCCATCGCATCGTTGACGTCACTATGGAACATCGAGTAGCCATAGAAACGTTGCCCGGGTAGCAGCCCGAGTTCATCCAACGAATGAAACTGCGCCTGCCAACCTTGACCGACCACATCGAATTGCTCCGCGGGCAACTGGTCGGGTTGCGTGCTGTCGGCTGGTGTACGCAGGATCCGCAGCGTGCCATCGGGAAAGTAAAGCGGCGGTCCGTAGTTGGTAACGTCTCCCAACACCAGCGGTCCAAACGCAGTCGGATTGCCGGCGGGATCGATCGCGAGCACGGCCGCGACCTTGTAGAAATTGTTACCGAAGCGCTCGCCGATGACGAACCCGGATCGCGCGATACCTTCGTTGGTCGTAGGCGCCAACATGCCTCGGGTCGTCAGAATATCGACCCGTTCGATGTTGTTCGGGCGCGCACCGACGTTACAGAACAGATCACCATTCCCGGAGTTGACCTGAACCGTGCCCAGCGTGTCCTCCATCGAGAAAAACCGGCTGGACCGGATATTGACGACATTACCCTCGCGAACGCCTTCGTACTGAAAATAGAGACGCTCGCCCTGAATATTGGAAGCGTTGGTGCCCCAGAGGTTCGACTCGACCCGCTTGACGTTGACCTTGTCAAATGTCGCGGCGGGCACGACGATTTCGCGCCGGCCGTCGACCGTGACGCCGACACTAGTGACATAAACGTCGTTACCGGTGCCGTAGTTATAGGTAAGACCGTCCGGACCGACGTAACTGGACGGCGTCGCGGGCAACGCACGCGTCGTCAGCTCCAGCACCGGCGTGGCCGCTTGTACCCCGGCGGCGAACAACATCGAAGCCACCAAAAGCCCGGCGGCCGACATAATCCCCCGAGCCAATCCTTGCCCGCTTTGCCCACCTACCCGCGACGGGCGCCCGCTATCGCTACCGTCTGCACACATGATGCGCATGTTCTTTACTTATTCCCGCTTGGTTTTTCATCAAAGACACGACGTCTGGCGAGTCCGACGGCACGCACGTGCATCGACTTATTGCTTATTAACATAATCAGGCACTTAGCAGCACTCGTATGACCTAGAACCGCAGATGTCGTTCAATATGCCTATGAATTTCTCAAAGTTTCTCTGCCTACGATGATAATAGGACGTTTCGTCGGGATTCGATGTGAGTCCGGTCAACATTCGAGAGTTCTGATATTCATACTAAAGCTTAAGCGCAAGATTGTCTCAAATTAACAACACTCAATTTGTGAAAATTATTTTTCAATCAACTAAGTATTTGTTAATAATGAAATAATAGGAATATCTGCCCACAAATACGCTTAAAAAATAGGGTCGAAGCGCCTAGCAAGGCACCGTGAAGCATAGAAATTGGGCGTTTAGACCGCGCTTACGCGAATAAGTTTCGTTGCGCGAATGATACAGAAAGTTTCTGAAAATGGAACGTAGCTCACTAAACGGGGTGGTCGAGGGTTTATCATCACGCCGATAGACGACTCAGCGTCGAAACTGTCGCAAAACCCCAACAAAACCCGTTCGGATCCGAGCGGATCGCAGCACCGCGGTTGGCTATCACTGATATCCGCCCCATGCGCAACGGCCTGGAAAGCTGGCCGACGGGGGCACCTGGTTCGCATTCGACAACTCATCGAAGTTGTCATCAAACCAGCGTCGGGTGTAATCAGAGTAAGCAGTGGTAAGGGACCGGATCTCGGACGCGATCGACGCCTGTCAGGATTCGGCGCGGACACCCGCGACCGATTCGAACCGCGCTAGTCCTAGGTCGCTAGAGCGTATGGGTCGCACGATCCGATTGCAGCATGCCGCCCAGCAGTGCTTCGATCTTGTTGCGGGTTTGCCCCTTGTCGAGCTCACTGAACTGCACACCGATACCCGGTGTGCGATTGCCCGCCGAGCCCTTGGGTGTGATCCAAATCACCTTGCCGGCGACCGGAATCTTCTCGACTTCCTCCATCAGGCTGACCAGCATGAAAACCTCGTCGCCTAGCGCATAACCTTTCGTGGTCGGGATGAACAAGCCGCCGTTCTTGACAAACGGAATGTAGGCCGCATAAAGCGACGAGCGCTCCCGAATCGAAAGCGAGAGGATACTTTGAGTGACGGTAGGCGAACGCTTGGACTCATCGCTCATGACTTAGGTGTACTCCAGATCCTTGGCATTGAAAAGGCGGGTCAATGGCGCGCAACGAGATCGATCCAGTCGACTAGAACCCGATCGCGCGACAAATCCGGACTGAGCGGATGGTTCAACATTCCGAGCATCGTCACGCAGCGATCATACGCGGAACTCAATTCAACGTAGTTTAGCGTCCGACACAAGGTCCGCAATTCGCCAATGACGACGGGGTTCTCAAAACTCGCGTCCGACGCTCCGACTTGGCATCGCAACAGGTCGCGCAACAAGCTCATTTGCAGCTGCACGAGGCGCGGCAAACCGATATTCGATGAGCATTTGCCGAACTCGCCGAGCCCCGGTCGTCGCTTCAGCGCGCCGACCGCCGCGTCGAGCGCTTCGCGAAACGCTTGTCGCTCGGCCGAGTTGTCCTGCTCCAAAGCGCGACAAGGTGCGCCATGTGCCAGCCGCAACGCTAGTTCGGGCTCCGCGACCCCGTGCCCGGCCAACCACGCGTGGGCTTCAGCAGGATCCGGTTGCGGAAACTTGATGAGCTGACAGCGGCTCCGAATCGTCGCCGGCAACCGCCCGGAATTGGCCGCCACCAGCATCAGCACGACTGCGCCGGGGGGCTCCTCCAGCGTCTTCAGAAGGCTGTTCGAGGCATTGATATTCATGGCCTCCGCAGGCTCGATCACCGCGACCTTGGAACTCGCGCTGCCCTGCGTCAAGCTGAGGAACTCGATCAGTTCGCGCACTTGATCGACCGTGATTTGCGTCTTGTCCTTCAGTATGGTAAGCGCCCGATAGTCCGCACTGACCCCCTGAGCAAATTGCCGGCACGCGGCGCACAGACCACACGCGGTACGATCCGGGCGTGGCGTTCGACACAACAGGCTCTGTGCGAAACATTGGGCGAACCGATCGACGCCCAGCCCCGCCACGCCCTGTAGTAAAACCGCGTGCGCCAAACGCCCTTGGTCGCGGGCATCGTGCAGCCGAACCCACTGCGTGCGTTGCCACGGCAAGGGCGTCAGGTGGTCGGACTCAGCCATGCGCGCAGGTGTTCCATGATGTTCTCGGTCACTCGCGCAACTGACTCCGTCGCGTCGATGCGTTTGACCCGATGCGGTTCAGCCTCGACGCGGCGCAGGTACCCCTCGCGCACGCGCTCGAAAAACGCGACCGACTCGGCCTCGAATCGGTCCACGGCACCACGCGCCAGCACTCGCGCCATGCCCGTGTCGACGGGTAGATCGAGGACAAAGGTCAAATCCGGCTGAAATCCCTCCAGGGTCCAATCGGCGAGCGCCTGCAATCGCTCGGGTGCCACGCCGCGACCCGCGCCTTGATACACGAAACTGGCATCGGTGAAACGGCTTGAAATCACCCACCGTCCCGCAGCCAGCGCGGGCTTGATGACCCGATGGACATGTTCCGCTCGGGCGGCGAACATCATCAGCAGTTCGGTGTCAGGATGCATTGCCGGCAGCGCGCGGTCGAGCAACAGGTGGCGGATCGCCTCGCCCACCGCGCTGCCGCCTGGCTCACGTGTGGTCACAACCTCGACGCCGGCCGCCTCGATCGCTGCCTTCAGATACTCGATTTGGGTCGTCTTGCCGGCGCCCTCACCACCTTCCAGCGAAATGAAATATCCCGGCTTCAAGGGTTGCGATCCCCGGTGTAACGCTCCGCGCGGCCACCCAACAGGTATTTCACGACGGCCTCGCGATGCTCCTTGTACGTTCGGGAGAAGTGGTGGGCGCCGCCCCCCTTGGCGACAAAGTATAGCGCGTCGGTCTGCTCCGGATTGACCGCGGCCTCGATCGCCGCCTTGCCCGGCAGGGCGATCGGCGTTGGCGGCAAGCCTTTGATGACATAGGTATTGTAAGGCGTGGCCTCCTGCAGGTCCGACTTGCGGATGTTACCGGCATAGCGCTCACCCATCCCGTAGATCACCGTGGGATCGGTCTGTAGCAACATCCCCTGCCTGAGGCGATTGGCGAACACCCCGCCGATCATTGGGCGCTCGTGCGCGACGCCCGTTTCCTTTTCGATGATCGATGCGAGTATCAGCGCTTCGTAGTCCGACTTGAGTGGCAGGCCCTCGCTACGCGCGGCCCATGCCGCGGTCAGTGTTTCACGCATCCGTTTGTAGGCCGCCAGCACCAACTCCTTATCGCTGATTCCGCGCCCGAACAGGTAGGTATCGGGGTAAATCCAGCCCTCGGGATGGTCCTCGCCGGTCCATGCGCGAAAATCGGCGGCGAACGTGTCGGGCTCGATTGACGCCCGCACCAGCCCTGCCTCGCCCAGGCGCCGCAGTTCGGCCAGAACGTCGCGCACCGTGGTCCCCTCGACGATCGTCAACTTATGTTGCACGACCTCGCCGCTACGTAGCAAATCCAACAAGGTCGCCGTCGTCAGATCCGAGTGCAATAGGTACTCGCCAGCGCGAATACTCACTGCGTCACCTTGCCAGCGCGCCCAAAGCTCGAGGTACCAGCGGCTCGGCAGCACACCCTGGGCTTCCAGGTCACGGCTCACCGCGCGCAGCGAACTGCCGGGCTTGAGCTCATAGACCAGTCCGGACTCCGGCAGATTCAGTGGGCGGTTGACCTCGTGTTTCGCCCACGTCGCGAACACACCAATCAGGATGATCCCGGTGAAGACCGTCGCCAAAAAGCCGAACAACCACCTCATCCGTCGAGCCCCAAGCGAGTTCGCAACATGGCGCATAAAGGGTGCGGTGCCCAGGTCTGCCCTTCAAACGCTCGCACAGGCCAAAGCCCGACGACGACATTGCTTAGAAAAGCCGCTTCGGCTTGCATGAGATGCTCCAATGGGTAGTCCCCCTCTTCAACCTCGACGCCCAGCGCACAGGCTTCGCGTAATACCGCTGCGCGCAAGATTCCGCGAACACCGCAGGTCGCGAGACCCGGGGTGAGCAAGCGTCCGTGACGAACAAAAAAAATGTTGCTCATGGTCCCTTCGGCGATGTGACCGGATGCATCCAGTAGCAATCCCTCCTGGTAATCGTCACCCCATTCGCTGCGCGCGAGTACCTGTTCCAGACGATTGAGATGCTTGATGCCCGCAAGCGCGGGATTAAGCCCGAGACGCATGCGACACAATCGTAATCTCACCCCGACGTTCTGATAATCATCAGGATAACTCGGCCAGGGATACCGCAACGCGATCCGCGTCGGCGTCACACATCCCGCAGGATTATAACCACGCCCGCCAACGCCGCGCGTAACCACGAACTTGACCACGCACCGAGACTCGGCCGACATGAGCAGGGCGCGCAGGTCCGATACGAGTGATTCCACGCCCGGAAACATAAAACCGAGTCGATCGCACCCAAGGCGCAAGCGCTCCAGATGCGCCGCCCAGAACAGCGGCTGTCCTTGCTGGATACGGATCGTTTCGAAAACGCCATCGCCGTACTGCAGACCGCGGTCCCGAGGGTCGATTTCGCCGCCCGGCTTGCCATCGACTAAAACCATCGCGGGTGCGGAGGCGTTCATGGCCGAGCGGGTGGATGCGACCACCTACACGCGCGGTCGCGGAATGGGATCGGCGCGATTCGGTTGCGCGATCGGGATACGACGAAGGCGTTGAAAAACGGCATTCGCCGGCACGATGGTAACGTGTAATGCACGGCCGGCGTGCCGTCGTTCGCCTAGTGGTCGCCCGAGAAGCAACCGCGAGATGCTGGTGCCGCGCTTTTGGACATCCCGTCAGACCCGCCGGAAAACCAGTGTGCCGTTGGTGCCCCCAAAGCCGAACGAGTTCGACAACACCGCGTTTAACCGAGCCTGTCGTGCGCTGCCTGGCACGTAGTCGAGGTCACATTGCGGGTCGGCATTCTCTAGGTTGATCGTAGGGGGAATGATCTGGTCGCGTAGCGCGAGGATTGAGAACACCGCCTCGATCCCGCCAGCGGCGCCGAGCAGATGACCGGTCATGGATTTGGTCGAACTTACCGCGAGTCGATAGGCATGCGCCTGGAATGCACGCTTGACCGCGAGCGTTTCAGCGACGTCCCCGGCCGGGGTCGAAGTCCCGTGCGCGTTGATATAGTCGACTTGATCCGGGTTCAACCCGGCGTCGCGCAGGGCGTTCAGCATGCAACGCGCGGCGCCCTCGCCACCCTCGGACGGTTGTGTCATGTGGAATGCGTCGCCGCTCATGCCGAACCCAGCAAGCTCGCAATATATTCGCGCGCCACGGTTGACCGCATGGTCGTAGGATTCAAGCACCAACACCCCCGCGCCATCACCGAGCACGAATCCGTCGCGATCGCGGTCCCAAGGCCTGCTCGCCTGCTCCGGTGCGTCGTTGCGACTGGAGAGCGCGCGCGCCGCGGCAAAACCACAGATTCCTAGCGGCGTGGACGCCATTTCGGCGCCTCCGGCGATCATGACATCCGCGTCACCATACGCGATAGTGCGCGCGGAAAGCCCGATGTTGTGAGTGCCCGTGGTGCAGGCCGTGACCGTGCAAAGGTTGGGCCCTTTGATTCCAGTCATGATCGAGAGATTGCCGGAGATCATATTGATGATCGAAGCCGGTACAAAAAATGGCGAGATCTTTCGCGGCGAACCATTGACCATCGCCAGGTGGTTCTTTTCGATCGAACCAATGCCGCCGATCCCCGCGCCGATGGAAACGCCTATCCGCTCGCTATTCTCCGGCGTGACCACGAGACCGGCGTCCTTGATCGCGTCGATCGCGGCGCCGATGCCGTAATGGATGAACGGATCCATCTTTTTCTGGTCCTTCGGACCGATGTAGGCATCGGCGTCGAAATCAACGACCGTACCCGCGAACTGCACCGGAAACTCGGAAACGTCATAACCGGTAATGCGTCGTATCCCACTCATGCCGCCGCAGATATTACGCCACGCGCCTTCAACGGTAGATCCCACCGGCGAGACGATACCCAGCCCGGTTACGACAACTCGACGTTTGGTCACAGTGTATTCCAGCGAAATCAATAGGCTCCGCGCCAGTCGCCGACAGCCGGCAACTGGCGCCCCGATCGTCAGGCTTCCTGATGCGCGAGAATGTAATCGATCGCCTGCTGCACGGTGGTGATCTTCTCTGCATCCTCGTCAGGAATCTCGGTCTCGAATTCTTCTTCGAGCGCCATCACCAGCTCGACCGTGTCCAGCGAGTCCGCGCCGAGGTCGTTGACGAACGAAGATTCGGCCTTGACCTCTTCTTCTTTGACTCCAAGCTGCTCACATACGATCTTAATGACACGCTCTTGTACGTTGCTCATGCTCTGTTCCCTATAAAAACAATGGGGTTTTGATCAAGACGAGACGCGCATTGTAATGACTTAGCCATTCGTCGGCTACTCTCCCACGCATCCCATCACTTTAACGTGAAAAGTCCGATTAACAGGCAGTGCCGCTCCTAGTTGGGTAGGCGGGCGCGTCTGCCGCAAGGGCGCGGCCGTCGTGCCCCCAGGGATGGGTACACGGCGTCTCCCGTCTACCCGGCCCGGAGAGGCTTTCATTTCCGATGATCCCAGGCGAACGCGCATGGCCGCTTCAAGCCATGTACATGCCGCCGTTCACATGTAGTGTTTCGCCGGTGATATAGGCCGCGTCGGGCGAGGCAAGGAACGCGACCGCCTTGGCGATCTCGTCGGCGGAACCCAGGCGCTGCAGCGGAATATTCTGCAGCAATGCTTGACGCTGGTCGTCCGGTAACGCGCGAGTCATATCGGTATCGATAAAACCCGGCGCAACCGTGTTGACCGTGATCGCTCTGGAACCGACTTCGCGCGCCAAGGCCTTGGCAAACCCGATCATGCCAGCCTTCGCGGCCGCGTAGTTCGCTTGGCCAGGGTTCCCGGAAACGCCTACCACCGACGCGATATTGATGATACGCCCGCGTTTCGCCTTCATCATCCCGCGCAGACAGGCCTTGCTCAGGCGGTAGACGGAACTCAGGTTGGTGTTGATCACCGCATCCCATTCGTCGTCCTTCATCCGCATCAACAAGTTATCGCGCGTGATACCCGCATTGTTGACAAGAATGGTAACCGCGCCAAAGCGCTGATTGATCGCCTCGATCACGTCTTTGACGCTCGCTTCGCTCGCCACATCCAGCACCATTCCGGCACCCTTGAATCCCGATGCGACCAACCATTGATCGATGTCCGCTGCGCCCGCGTCACTCGTGGCAGTTCCAATCACCGAGGCACCACGACGCGCCAGCTCGGCCGCGATCGCTCGCCCGATCCCACGACTTGCGCCCGTCACCAACGCAATTTGACCTTCGAGACTCATCTTTTATGCTCCAGTACAGGTGGCAAACACTGCTTCGAGGCTCGCCGGATCGTGAACACAGGCCGCATCGAGCTGCTTGTCGATACGCTTGACCAACCCGGTCAGTACCTTGCCGGGCCCCAACTCGATGAGATGCGTCACCCCTTCCCGGGCCATACGCTGGACCGTTTCGACCCAGCGGACCGGTTGGTACAACTGGGCTTCCAACGCCGCCCGTATCTCGTCGGGATCGGAATGAATTGCAACGTCGTAGTTATGAATAACGGGAACGTTGACCGTGCTGATCCCGATCGCATCGAGCGACGCACGGAACAGCGCCGCCGCGGGACGCATCAACGCACAATGAGACGGCACGCTAACCGGCAGCTTGAGCACCCGTTTCGCACCCAGGGTCTGCGCCGCCGCCATCGCGCGCTCGACGGCCGCCGTATCGCCGGCGATGACGACCTGCCCGGGCGAGTTGAAATTGACCGCGGCGACCACCTGTCCCTGCGCTGACTGCGCGCAAGCCTCGCGCACCTGATCGTCGGTCAGCCCCAGCACCGCCGCCATCGAACCCTGCCCCTCCGGTATCGCGGCCTGCATGCGTCGACCGCGCTCCGCAACCAGCTTGACAGCCTCGGCAAAGTCGAGTCCACCGGCACACACGAGCGCCGTATACTCACCGAGACTATGGCCAGCCATCACAACCGGCGTGACCCCACCGCGTGCCTGCCAAACCCGCCAAACCGCAACGCCCGCCGCCAGCATCGCCGGCTGGGTATTCTCGGTCGCATTGAGTAGCGACTCGGGTCCTTGCTGGGTCAGCGCCCAGAGATCCGTGCCCAATGCGGTGGATGCTTCCTCGAAAGTTCGCGTGATCACTGGCGAGTGCTCCGACAGCGCCTTGAGCATGCCAACCGACTGCGAACCCTGGCCGGGAAAAACCGCAGCACACCGTATGGACATAGGCAATTACCCTTCAATTTCAAGAAACCAAGCCGGAAAGTTTAGGGGTTGCACTCTATCCAGCGCAACCACCGCGCAGACCCGAAGCTCTTGAGACAGCCGCCAGAGCGCACCACACCCGCGCCATCGGCGACCCATTTATGTTGAACAGCTCAAACTAACAGCGCAATCGACCGGACTGAATCGCATATTTTTCGAAGCCGGCACACCATGCCCGCACGGTCGCGGCGCCCCTGCATTACCATGTTCTAAAACTCCGCCTAATGGAATGACGGTACAAACAAATGGATTCACAGCCTCGCCCGCGCGTAATCTACCCATCTCCGACGGCCGCGGAATTGTTCTCGCAGCCAAGTTCGACAACACATAGGGATCACTGCCCGGGAATGCATCCGATCTCGTTGCGAGAAGCATTGATGGAGGAGCGTCGCGCGGCGGTCGCCATGCGCCGAATCATTCATAGCAGTACCAACTGTATCGACGTAGGTAGCCATATGGGCGCCGCGTTGCGCGAGATGACCCGGCTGGCACCGAATGGGCGTCACCTGGCGTTCGAAACCGATCCGCACAAGGCTGCCTGGTTGCGTACCCAGTTTCCGCAGGTCGTCATTCACGATTGCGAGTTGAGCGATGTGGAAGGCGCGCGAGCGATTTCGCTCGAAACGAACGACGACGGTTACAGCGCCATCACGGTGGCGACTCGACGCCTCGATGATCTGGTGCCTGAAGATAAGCTACCCGGCTTTATCCGGATCGAACTGACGAATACCCTGCACGGCGTGATCCAGGGGGCGACAAACATCCTGACAGCCCAACCAATCCTGCTGCTCGCGGCGGCGCCCGACCCTGACACGCTCCACGCAACGACGCTCGCAACGACGCTCGAACAGTTGCGCCAAGGGTTCGGATATCTGCTCGTCCCGGTCCGCGATTGGATCGAAGAAGGAATGAAGCCGGACCACCAAAGTCTGGATACGCTCATTTCGATCGCGAGCGGGGGCGCAGGTATTTTGGCGATTCCCGACCCGGGTTCCGACTAAACGCCGCAGATTCTTTCGCCGCCGATCGGCATCAACGGACTACCGGACCCTGTCGCGCGTCCGAACGGTACTGCGCGAAACCGCCGCATTGACGCCCAATTTCTGAACTCGCGCGAAAAAAAACGAGTTCGTATCCTCTATCACTTGGATTTATTGCCGACCTTGCTGATAATTGCGCCTTCGTAAATCTGGGAGACACCCGCATCGATGGGAAAAGAAGACGTTATTGAAATGCAAGGTACAGTCACCGACACCCTGCCCAACACCATGTTCCGGGTTCGCCTGGATAACGGCCATGTCGTAACCGCCCATATATCGGGGCGGATGCGCAAACATTACATCAGGATCCTGACCGGCGACCGCGTCACCGTCGAGATGACGCCCTATGACCTTAGCAAAGGGCGCATATCATTCCGCAACAAGTGAGTCGTCCGCGTAGCGATTCCGCGTTTCACCGATTCCGCCGAACCCATCAGGTCTCCGCGACCTCGGCGCCGAGGTACTCAAACTTCAACTCACCATCCTCGTAGCGCACCCTGACCTCGCCCCCTTTCATAAGACGGCCAAACAGGATTTCCTCCGCCAGGGACTTTTTCACATGCTCCTGGAGGACGCGCGCCATGGGTCGAGCACCCATTTTTTCGTCGTAGCCGACCTCTGCCATCCAGGCGCGCGCGGAGTCTTCGACGATCAATGATACTTTTTTGTCTTCGAGTTGGGCCTCCAGCTCGATGATGAATTTGTCGACCACATTGCGGATGTAACGTGGCGACAGCGGCTTGAACTGGATGATCGCATCGAGGCGATTGCGGAACTCGGGCGAGAAACCGCGCTTCAAGACCTCCATCGCGTCGGTCGAATGGTCCTGTTGCGTAAAGCCCACGGACGATCGGCTGGATTCCTGCGCGCCGATGTTGCTGGTCATGATCAACACGACATTACGGAAATCAACCTTGCGGCCATTGGTATCCGTCAGCGTGCCGTGATCCATCACCTGCAGCAGCAAATTGAAGACATCGGGGTGCGCCTTCTCGATTTCGTCCAGCAGCAACACCGAGTGCGGCGATTTGAGCACGGCGTCGGTCAACAGCCCGCCCTCGTCGTAACCGACGTAGCCAGGCGGCGCGCCGATCAAACGCGACACGGTATGCCGTTCCATGTACTCCGACATATCGAATCGTATCAACTCGATGCCCATGATCTTGGCGAGTTGGCGCGTGACTTCTGTCTTGCCGACGCCGGTTGGCCCAGAGAACAGGAACGAACCGATAGGCTTATGCAGATCGCCAAGCCCCGAACGCGACATCTTGATCGCCGCCACCAGATGCCCAATCGCATCGTCTTGCCCAAACACAACCATTTTGAGGTCGCGCTCGAGATTTCGAAGCACCTCTTTGTCGGACGCGGAGACGTTCTTTGGCGGGATGCGCGCAATCTTGGCCACGATCTCCTCGACATCATGAACCGCGATCACCTTGCGCCGGGTTGCCGCTGGCTCAAGTCGCCGCCGCGCTCCGGCTTCGTCGATCACATCGATCGCCTTGTCCGGCAGATGCCGGTCGGTGATGTAGCGATCCGACAGCTCCGCCGCCGCACGCAAGGCCGCGTTCGCGTATTTGACGTCATGGTGCTCTTCGAAGCGCCCCTTGAGCCCGCGCAAGATCTCGTAGGTCTCGTCGACGGTGGGTTCGACCACGTCAATCTTCTGGAACCGGCGCGCAAGCGCATGATCCTTCTCGAAAATCGAACGGAATTCGCTGTAGGTGGTCGAACCGATGCATTTCATTTGCCCATTGGCCAGCATTGGTTTGATCAGATTCGATGCATCCATCACGCCCCCGGAAGCCGAGCCCGCGCCGATAATGGTGTGAATCTCATCGATGAATAAAATCGCGCCCGGATTACGGCGTAGCTGCGAGAGCACGCCCTTCAGGCGCTTCTCGAAATCACCTCGGTACTTGGTTCCGGCGACCAACGCCCCCAGGTCGAGCGAATAAATGGTTGCGTCTCGCAGAACCTCGGGCACCTGCCCTTCGACGATTTTTTTCGCCAAACCCTCCGCGATCGCGGTTTTTCCCACACCCGCCTCACCGACATAGAGCGGATTGTTCTTACGCCGTCGACAGAGAATCTGAATCGTGCGCTCGATCTCGTGTTGGCGCCCAATCAGGGGATCGATCTGCCCGATCTGGGCGAGATGATTGAGATTGGTGGCGAACTCCTCGAGCGGATTGGAACGGGGCTCTTCCGCCACCTCGGGTTCATCGCCCAGCCCATCGCGTCGCTCGGGCTCATCGTCACGCACCTTGGTGATGCCGTGCGAAATATAGTTCACGACGTCGAGGCGCGTGATGTCCTGCTTTGCGAGCAGGTACACCGCGTGTGACTCCTGTTCGCCGAAAATCGCGACCAGTACGTTGGCGCCGGTGACCTCTTTCTTGCCCGAGGACTGAACATGGAACACGGCACGTTGCAACACGCGCTGGAAGCCCAGCGTCGGTTGGGTGTCGCGGTTCTCATCCGGCGGCAACAAAGGGGTATTGGCTTCGATGAATGCCCGCAACTCACGCGTCAGCTTTTCGGTATCCGCGCCACATGCGCGCAGCAGCTGCGCTGCGGTCACGTTCTCGAGCAACGCCAACAGCAGGTGTTCAACGGTCATGAACTCATGTCGCTTCTCACGCGCCTGCTTGAACGCCTGATTCAGCGTATGTTCGAGCTCTTTGCTCAACATACCCATTTCACCTCACGCCTTTTCCATAATGCATAACAA
>JBHJOI010000144.1:0-51963 GCA_050329935.1 Thiotrichales bacterium
ATCAGCGTTGGCGTGGCTTGCAAGGAAGCCAGTCTACCGGATGTGGACAGCGTGCTGGTGGCGGCCGACAAGGCGCTCTATGCGGCCAAGCAGGCCGGTCGCAATCGCAGTTGCCTGAGCGCGAACGGCGTGCTGACCTGGGCAACGCCTCACCGATTGGCGTCGGTTCTGGCTGGCGCATTTGCTGGGTACCGGGTATCGGAATCATGAGCCCGCGCATCAGCGCAGATTGGCGGGCAAGGCGCGGAAAGTAGCAGGTGCGGATGTGCACCCTCACCATGACCACCGCGTCACCTCGCATCGCATCGCCAGGCTGGCCGAGAGATCGGTGCGTTATCACCTGGATTCCATGTCAAATCCGTGGCTGTCGCATCCGATGTTGCCGGCGGCGTAAATCCGTCGAAATCTGGCGGCGAGAAATGGCGGCGAAATGCGCATCCATGGCTGTAAGCGTAAAACCGCTCCGCTTACAGCCATGCCCAGCATGTTCTGATTTATGGCCGTATCAAGGGTTCGCTACGCCGGGCTATCGCCCGCCCTTGATACGGCCATAAATCAAGCAAAACTCACGCCAGAAATTTAGTTGACGCCAAATTTGTGCGGAAATTGACCGCCGTTAACATCCGACAATGTCTCGACCGCAAAGGACATGGCGCGGCGATCCATGGGTATTGCAGGATGCTGAACTACCAAGTCGGAAGCCGACTGGAGGCTGCATCTTAATTAAGCCAGCGTACGTAGTACGCTTCGACGGTATTGATTTTGTTCCGACGCGCGAGGAACACGCATGAGAACCTGCCTACATTCAGTTACCTTCAATCAGTCATGCGCGTAAAAAAAATTCGCTACGCGTTCGCGTCAATCACTGTTCGTGAATGTCATCGGCTTACACCGCTATCGTTCGCGCGGGTCAACCTCAAGTCTCACATAACCAAACCAGGAGCAAAATATGAACGGCAACACGTTTGCAACCCCAATCATTCGCTTATTTTCCGGGCTCGATGGCATCGGCGCCTGGCTCGCGCCTCTAGGGCTTCGTCTGTTCCTCGCCTACGAATTCTGGGAAGCCGGAATTGAGAAGCTACGTGGCGAAAACTGGTTCGAGGGCATTCGGGATCAATTCCCTTTCCCTTTCAGCGTACTCCCCGCCGAATGGAGCTGGCAGATCGCGACCTGGACCGAAATACTCGCACCCATCGCGCTCGTGCTGGGTCTTGGCACCCGTTTCGCGAGCGTTTCACTGATTATCCTCACGATCGTCGCCTGGATCAGTGTGCATGCCGGCAACGGCTACAACGTGTGTGACAATGGATTCAAGCTACCGCTGGTCTATCTCATCATGTTCGTGCCGCTACTACTGACTGGCCCCGGCAAGCTCAGCCTGGATCATTGGCTCGGGCGGTTTTTCTCGAAATAACAACACGAGCGGAATCACGCGGCAAGGGAACGGAACATACCGTTCCCGGAGCTGGGAATCGCGCGAACCATGTCCGCGCCCCGGGCGCTACGAACGCCAGACCTACGTAGCGATTTTCCGACCTCTCCGTAGGTTGCGGGTGAGCATGCGAACCCCAACAACACGACTCAGCCAATCGGATTGCTTGAGTTTCCTTCGTCACCCCGACTGATTCCGAACCACGCGCAGCGCTCCGACAGCTACAAACGAACGGAGCCACGATGCTAGGCACGAATATATTCAGCTTGTTAACGGTTCTCGGTTTTCGTAGGAATCTGGCGTTGACGATCTGACCGAGGTTTTGGGTTCTCGGTTTTCAGGTATGGATATACCGGTTTTGCGGTTTGCCGCCGGCAGGGCATCCGGCGGTGTGATCGCGTAGCGATCGGACTGTCTGGCAAGCGAAGCGCGGCAGTGGCGAAGCGGATGGGGTAGAAAGCTGTCTGGCCGGTGGAAGATGCGGGCGCGACGCTGGACCCAACCGCCAAGTCAGAACCAGCGCCGCGCCCGTAGCCAGCAGGCAACGTTGCAGGCGGAGTATGTCACGAAGCGGGCGTTGCCGACGAGACCCATTGGCCCGAGTTGCCGATGGAACCTCCCGGAAGACGCTACCTGTGCGCGGGCTGCCGCACGGCGGTGGTGATCTGCAGCCACTGCGATCGCGGCAATCGCTACTGCACTCGCGCCTGTTCGCAAGCCGCGCGCAAACGTGGTGTGCGAGAAGCCGGACAACGTTACCAAAGTAGCCGCCGGGGCCGGCACGCCCATGCCGAGCGCCAACGCCGCTACCGGGCAAGAATGCAGAAAGTGACGCATCAGGGTTCACCACCGATCGGGCGGACTGATCTACTCGCGACCGAACCGACGGCGCCGGAGAACCCCTTACCGGGTCACTGCTGCCGCTGCCATCGCCCGCTATCGGCGTGGGTGCGACAGGACTTCCTGCGCGGTCGGAATCATTCTTTCCGACCGAACACAGGAGCACCCATGGCCCTTACCCCCGAAACTGAAGCTGAAATACTGCGTCGCCACCATGCCGATCACTGGCCGGCCGGCACTATTGCCAGCCAACTGAACCTGCACCGCGACAGTGTTGTCCGGGTGCTGACCCAGGCCGGCCTGCCCACCCTCAACCGGATCGTGCGCCCTGCGGCCATCGATCCCTACCTGCCATTCATCCTCGAGACCCTGACCCAGTTCCCCCGCCTGCGCGCCAGTCGGCTCTACGCCATGGTCAAGGATCGCGGCTACCCTGGTCGGCCCGATCACTTCCGGCATCTCATTGCCCGTCACCGACCGCGACCGAAAGCGGAAGCCTACCTGTGCCTGCGCACCTTGATCGGCGAACAGTGCCAAATCGACTGGGGGCACTTCGGGGAGCTGAACATCGGCCAGGCCAAACGTCCCCTGATGGGCTTTGTCGCCGTGCTGTCCTGGTCGCGCGAGATCTTCCTGCGCTTTTACCTCGGCGCCCACCTGGAGAACTTCCTGCGCGGCCATGTCGATGCGTTTGCCGCCTGGGGCGGCTGCGCCAGAGTCGCGCTGTACGACAATCTCAAGAGTGCGGTACTGGAACGCCAAGGGTCGGTGATCCGCTTCAACCCGACCCTTCTGGCACTGGCCGGTCATTATCGCTTCGAGCCCCGCCCGGTGGCCGTTGCCCGCGGCAACCAAAAAGGCCGGGTGGAGCGCGCCATTCGTTACATCCGCGATGCCTTCTTCGCCGGTCGTCGTTTCAAGGATATCGATGACCTCAACGCCCAGACCGAAGCCTGGACCTCGGGGCTCGCCCGTGAGCGGCGTTGCCCTGAAGACGAGCACCTTGTCGGTGGGTGACGCCTTTGTGCAGGAGCGAGAACGCCTGCTGCCCTTGCCGGACGAATTCTTCCCTACCGACGAGATCAAGGCCGTCAGTGCTGGCAAGACGCCGTATGTGCGCTTCGACCGCAACGACTACTCGATCCCGCACGACTGCGTGAGTCGAACGCTGACGGTCGCTGCCGATCTGGCGACGGTACGCACTCTCGACGGCCAGGCGGTGATCGCCACGCATCCGCGCTCCTTTGATCGCAGCCAGCAGATCGAGTGCCCGGAGCACATCGAAACCCTGGTCGAACACAAGCGCGCGGCCGGTGCGCATCGTGGCAGTGATCAGTTGATCAGCCTGATCCCGGCCAGCCGGGAGTTGCTGACCCAGGCCACTGAACGCGGAGAGCCGCTGGGGCGAACGGTTCGGGCACTGGCGGAGTTGCTGGACGCCTATGGTGTAACCGAACTCACTGCCGCCATCGCCGAGGCCATGGCGCGTGGCGTGCCGCACCCGAATGCCGTGCGTCTGGCACTGGAGCGCCGGCGGCAGGCCCGGGAGGAGCCACCGCCCGTCACGGTCTCTTTGCCCGCCCAGGTGAAACGCCGTGATGTTCCGGTGCGTCCCCATGCCCTGAATGACTATGACCGACTGATGGAGAGCGATGATGGCCAGGACTGATGACCGCTCCCGTGCCACGGCCTTGCAACTGCATGGCCTGCTGGCCCACTGGCCGGAGTGTGCCGAGGCCCCGTGGCTCGATCCCTTGCTGACGTGGGAGGAGACCGAACGCGCACGGCGTTCGCTGGCGCGTCGCTTGCGTTGCGCCCATCTGGGGCGTTTCAAGCCGCTGGCCGACTTTGACTGGGGTTGGCCGCAACAGGTGGATCAGCGTGCCATTGCCGAACTGATGAGTCTGGACTTCCTGGCCTCGGCCACCAACGCCATCCTGGTCGGGCCCAGTGGTCTGGGCAAGACGATGATTGTCCGGAACATCGCGCATCAGGCGGTGATCAACGGCCATACCGTCCTGTTCGCCACCGCCGGCCAGTTGCTCGGCGATCTGGCCGGTCTGGATAGCGATTCGGCGCTGCGCTATCGCCTGCGCCGTTATGCCGCCCCCGACCTGCTGGTCATCGACGAGGTCGGCTACCTGTCCTATTCGAATCGCCATGCCGACCTTCTCTTCGAGTTGATCAACCGCCGCCATGAGCGAAAGAGCACGCTGATCACAACCAACAAGGCGTTCTCGGAGTGGTCGGAGGTGTTTCCGAACGCCAGTTGCGTGGTGGCCATGATCGATCGTCTGGTGCATCACGCCGAGATCGTGACGATCAAGGGGGAGTCCTATCGCCGCAAGGAGGCGCAGGAGCGCACGGCCGCCAAATCAAGGAAACGCAAGACCAGGGAAACCCCAGCATGAGACATCATCAGCCTTCCGGGCTGCGCCACGGCCTCCCCCTGTCGATCGATCCGAACTGGTCGCCCGAGCAGGTCATGGCCGTCATCGAATTGCTCGACGATTTGCGTGAGCGCATCTGGACCCACTACGAGGTCGTCCTGCTCGGAAAATTCCAGAATGAGCGCGTCACGCGTGACGACGTCGAGATCTCAGATCCACCGTTCTGATCCACTCTTACCACCAAAACCGCAGGGGGCCTCACGGCCCCCTGCGTCGTCTACGCCGTGCTGTCGGACAACGCCTCGACGCCAATTTACGCCACCATTTCTCGCCGCCAGATTCCTATGGAAATTCACAGCCGGCAACACAGCTCGCATCGCCCCCGGACAACGCGGTTTCGAGACGTCGCAGCGACGCGCCAAGCGCACAAAATGTGCTCTGACAAGCAGACTGTCACGGCGCCTGCCGCGAGGCTCAAGAAAAGCAAAAAACGTCCGCGAGGATATCCCTACCCGCACGGACGCTACCGACTTGGTAATTTCAGTTCGCGTTATACCCTTCCGAAAAATGCAGACCTTTCGCCATAAAATCGGATATTTGCTTGTCCCACTCGGCGGTCCATATTAAGGTCGATTTTCCTTTTTGCGTGACCCGAAGCTTATCGACGTCGATCGAGTTATATCGGCTGTTCTTGGTCCCTTCGATCGAAACTTCTTCGAGCACATGGCGAACCTTGACGTCGCGCGGTAAGTTCGGCAGGAAATAATAATCATCACCTATCGACAGCACGAAATCGCGCTCGAGTGTCACGTGCGGATCGAGTCTATCTAAGGGACAGGTCTCGCCTTTGTGCGCGCAGTCATGGCCCACGATTTTTCCCTTGAACGATTCCGCGAACGATGCGTTCGCAAGTCCGAGCAGCATGCTGCCCAAAATTAATGCTGGCGTGTACAGTTTCATTGCAATCTCCTCATACTCGGTGGTTTTAAGTGCATGGATATTCCAGATTTTTCGGAACACTGGGTATCCTGTTCCATGCACCTATAGTTACGACGAACCATCGAATCCGGATGCAATATTTCTTCACGATTTCGCCACAATCATAATTTCTGACATTCACAGCCCAAAACAAGTCACCCGTGCGCGCTCGCACTTTATTTAGGTTCGAAGCATCATCCCATGCCTGCCGACCCTGATTGATCTGTTCTGCAGAAACGCGCATGCAGTACGCGAACCGAAATTCACAGGGATCGACGCGACAAGCGTGGAAGATACGTCGACGGAGTCGAACCGGTGGGTGATCTGATAAGATAGGATCGACGACGTAAATCATCCATCCAACCAATCTTCAGGGGCCGCACTAGCATTGGACGCCAGTAACTCCATCATCCTGATCGGCGCGCTGCTGCTGTTCTCAAGTATCCTGGCCACCGTGGCGTCGGCGCGTTTCGGCTTTCCACTGCTGTTGATATTCCTGGGTGTCGGAATGCTCGCGGGCGAGGATGGGCCGGGCGGGATCCAGTTCGACGACTTCGAAACCGCTTTTCTGATTGGCAACCTTGCCCTTGCGATCATCCTGCTGGACGGGGGCTTACGCACGGATATTCGAGGTTTCCGGGTCGCGCTGAAGCCTGCCTTGTCACTCGCGACGATCGGCGTGATTCTCACCTCGGGCATACTCGGCGCATTCGCCGTGCTGTTGTTGGGCCTGGACTGGCGCCTCGGTTTGCTGGTCGGCGCGATCATTGGTTCGACCGACGCAGCGGCAGTTTTCGCATTGCTGCGCAACAGTGGCATCAAGCTCAACGAACGGGTCGGCTCGACGCTCGAGATCGAATCCGGCATCAACGATCCGATGGCAATTTTTCTGACCTTGACACTATTGGAAGCGATACGGCTCGATCAAAGTCTGGCCAATCCGCAAATCCTGCTATTTCTGTTGCAACAGTTCGGACTCGGCGCCGTGCTCGGCGGTGCGTTTGGGTGGCTGCTACGCGAATTACTGCGACGTATCAGTCTGACGGAAGGACTTTACCCGCTGTTGATCGCCTCCGGCGGCCTACTTGCGTTCACGATCATCAACGAGCTCGGCGGCAGCGGATTTCTCGGCGTCTACCTCACCGGCCTGATCATCGGTACGGCGCGTAATCGCGGCACGTATCACGTACTGCGCGTCATGGACGGCCTTGCCTGGCTCGCCCAGGCAGGCATGTTTTTGATTCTTGGCCTATTGGTAACGCCAAGCGCGGTAATGGACCAACTGTGGCCTTCATTTGCGCTCGCGCTGTTACTGCTGCTCGTCGGACGACCGATCGCGGTCTGGTTCAGCCTGTTGCCATTCCATTTCAACTGGCGGGAAATCCTGTTCATGGCGTGGGTCGGGCTGCGCGGCGCGGTTCCGATCGTGCTCGCGCTGTTTCCACTCATGTATGGCATCGACGGCGCCGCGCGATTTTTCGAGGTCGCGTACGTTGTGGTCATCGTCTCGCTCCTGATTCAAGGCAGCTCGGTTTCTCTCGCGGCACGCTTGCTGAAGGTCGAGGTACCCCGCTCGGTTGAACCGCGCCACCGTGCTCACCTCGATCTACCCATTGAACCATTGCTGGAAATGGTGCAATTCGACGTGACGACGCACGCCGATGCGATCGGACGCTCACCCGAAGCCATCCCTCATGCGGGCGCCGCACAAATCGCCGGCGTGCTGCGCCGTGGCGCGATGCGCACGCCCGGCCCGGAATTTACCTTTCAATCCGGGGATATCGTCTGCCTCATGGTCAGCGAGGATCTGATTCCGGATTTGAGCGCGTTCTTCTCGGGTCCGGCGCGCAAACCGCATACGCTCGACGCGCGACGATTCTTCGGCGACTTCTCGATCGAGGGCCACGTCCGGCTCGACGATCTCGGGCAGGCATATGGCGTCGCACTGCCAGACCCTCTGCATGGCCTGACGCTCGACGCGGCGATTAAGCGAATCTTGCCCAATCCGCCCGTCGTCGGCGATTCGGTGCAATTCGGGAAGCTGCGCCTGACCGTGCGGGAAATGGACGGCGCCAATATCGTGCTCGTGGGGCTCAAACTGGACGTGTCTTGACCTCGTGCGCGAGCCTGGATCCGACCGCGACGGTGCGCGCTGCGTTTTGATGCCAATGGTGAGGACGCCGCCCCAGAGGGAAAAGCCGCTCCGGGACGGGTTCACAGCGTCTCCCGCTTACCCGACCTGGAGCGGCGCGTTGCGAATACGGCATCCAACGTAAGACAAGGCCCGCGCGTTCCAAGCCCACCCGGCAACCGCATACGGTCAGCGTCGTTTGATCGACACCGCCGCGCTTTGCACCACGAGCACGTCAGTCACGCCATTGGCTGAACACATAATGCGTTTCCTTCTGTGCCACGTGACAGCCATAACAAGACTTTCCGCCGTCGGTCACCATCCGCTCGGTTTTACTATTCCCGGCGAAACCCTCGTAACCCCAGCCGCCGGTCGCGGCGAATCGCTTGGCGTCGCGCTGCATCACGCCAATGAATTTTCGTTCGCCTTCCTGAACCGCGTGCTCACCGCCCTGCGCGGCGAGCAGGTCGAACACCAACACCGCGCCGTCGGCGTAGGCGCCACCTTGGAGACCTTTCAATGCCGCAGCGTTCGCGTAGATATGGTGAATGCCCTCGAATGGATCCGCCAGCGGGTGGCCCGGTTGAAGCAGCAAGGTCTTAACGTGGCCCCAGCCGCGATAGTCGACTGGATAATCGACTTTCGCCGCCATTTCCGCGTTGATGGAAGTAACACTCGCCAGGGCGAACACACCACAGACGATCATCAGTTTCAATTTCATGATTGACTCTCCAGCAATTTAGTTTCGAGTCGATACCTTAATCAAGCGAGCTTAGGGTTGTCAATATAGTATCGTGTCGATACCATAATCGAATGAACGAAAAACTGTTCGATCTGATCGAGCGACTAGGTAGCCTGATCCGCAGTTCGCAGCGCGCGCACGGCATGGAACACCTGCAACCCGTGCATTGGCAGGTATTGCGCTATCTGGCGACCTGCAATCGCTACAGCAACACGCCCTCCGCCGTTGCCGCGTACCTCGGGGTGACCAAGGGCACGGCGTCGCAATCGCTCAATGTGTTGGTGCGGAATGACTTGGTCGCGTTGCGCCCCGACCCGCACGATCGCCGCATGGTACGGCTGGAACTGACACCGAAAGGGGCAATGCTCGCGGCCGATATCACCGCGCGATCGGGTTGGATGGAGGCCTATGGGCAGCTCGATCCGACCGCCGCGCGGACCGCGACCGCCACGCTGGAACAACTGCTACGCGGCCTCCAGGTGCGTAATGGACATCGCAGCTTTGGCGAATGCCGCACCTGCCGCCATTTTCAAAGAATCGGGGACATCGAGTTCCGCTGCGGCTTGACCGGCGAGCCACTCTCGGAAGGCGATTCGCGGCAAATCTGCCAGGAGCACGCGCTGGAATTATCCTAGAACCCTCGGTTGGACGTACCGGAGTGCGCGGGATTCGTGGTGCAGGGCACAAATCCGCCCGGAGCGGATTTGGACAGCCCGTGGCTGGCCCGAAGGGCGGATGCCATGGAGGGTATCCGCAACGCGCAACGACGCGGAATGGTTGTTCCATTCCAAGGCGTTGCAACGCAGCCATGCGCCGCGAAGTCCGTGCAATCCGGTATGTAGCGTACTCATGCGTAAGGTGAAGCCAGGTTCATGAGAAAAAATCTTCGTGGTCAACATGTAAAGCGCCTAAATTAGCGGTCAACCGAGGATTCTAGGATTACCAAACGAATGAACCGCCGCGGCGGCCATCGCGGTCAATCACCGCTCGCCAGCATCGCTTCGCGCACCGCCCACGCGGTGTCCGCCGCCTGACGATTTTCGGCGACGTCGTGCACGCGCAGAATCCGCACCCCCGCCATGACGCCCAACGCCGTCGCCGCGAGCGTCGCCGGCAGCAACGCGCTCGGATCCTGTTCACGCACGACACTACCCATGAAACGCTTCCGACTCACGCCTAGCAGAATCGGATAACCCGTCGCGACGAGGCCGCCAAGATGCGCCAGCAGGGCGAGGTTGTCGCAACGCCGTTTGCCAAATGCGATGCCCGGGTCAAGCCAGATGCGCTCGCGCGGGATGCCCGCGGCTTCGGCGAGCGCCACGCGCGCACGCAAGAAACTCAATACCTCGGCGACGACATCGTCATACCGCGGCGCGAGGTTCATCGTCGCCGGCCTGCCCCGCATATGCATCAGCGCCAAGGTAGCTTCGCGTTCGGCGCAGAGCGCGAACATCGCGGGGTCGTCGCGTCCGGCGGAAATATCGTTGACGACCTCGGCGCCGACATCGAGCGCCGGCCGCGCGACCGCCGTCAGGGTGGTGTCGATACTGATGCGAACGGCGCCTGGCAAGGCCCCTCGCAAGGCCTCGATCACCTCGACGACCCGCTCGCACTGCACCTCCGGCGTCACCGGCGTCGCACCTGGGCGGGTCGATTCGCCGCCCACGTCAATAAAATCGGCGCCCGCCTCGGCCATCGCCAGCGCGTGGCCGATCGCACGATCAATACGAACGAAACGTCCGCCGTCAGAAAAACTATCCGGGGTGATATTGAGGATGCCCATGATGAGCGGGCGTGGGGAGTTTGGCATCGAATGCTCGCGTTGGTCGGCAAACGGTATACTCGACAGTATGGCAAATGTTTTGCGATTGTTTCCCGCGCCGCACGCGACCCTGCCACTCGAAGGGCTTTATTTGCGTGAACTCGAGGGCGTGGAAATCTCGGACCACCCGTTTGTGTATGCCAATTTCGTTAGCAGCCTGGATGGTCGCATCGCGTTGCAGGGTGCCGATGGCAAACCGTCGTACGTTCCGCGCGAACTGAGCAATGTGCGCGATTTTCGGCTGTTTCTCGAACTGCAGGCGCAAGCGGACTGCCTGATCACCCACGGCGGATATCTACGCGCACTGGCGGAGCGTCGCCTGGGCAATATTCTACAGGTCGGCGTGCATCCGGTCGCCGACACGCTCAGCGCATGGCGGCTGGCCCGCGGTTTATCCGCGCAGCCCGACCTGGTGATCGCGAGTGCGTCGCTCGATTTCGAGATACCGCCGTCGATCATCGCGGGCGAGCAACGGGTCTTGATCGCGACCTTCGCGGGCGCCGACGCGCAACGCCGCAGATCCTGGACCGAGCGCGGTTTCGAGGTTATCACCGCCGGCACCACGAGGCAGGTCGAGGGCCGCGCGTTGGTGCAAGCCCTGGCACAGCTCGGATATCGGCGCCTGTATCTGATCGCGGGTCCGCGGATGCTCGATACGATGTTACGCGACCGCATGCTGCATCGCGTGTATCTGACCTTGAGCCATCAATTACTCGGCGGCACCGATTTTCACAGCCTGCTGCCAGGCCCCGAACTCGGCGCTGCCGGGCGCTTGCAACTCAGTGCGCTGTATCACGACCTAGGCCATGGCGATGCGCCAGGACAGTGGTTCGCGCGTTTCGATGTGCCGGCGCGGCGACCCGATCGATGACCCTGACGCTGCGCTTGCTGCTCGTGGTGGTGCTCGTCGTGCTCGGTCTGCTCGTGAGCGCGGCGTTCATCGAGCTCCGTTTCGCCAAGCAGACGGTCGAGCGCGAGCTCGACTCCAGCGCGAAACTGACCCTGCAGTTGGTTTCCGCGGCGTTCATCGCCGGCCAGGTCAGCGATCACGCGGAATCGTTGGATATTCTGATTCGCCATTTGCAGCAATTGCGCAATATTCGCCATCTGGATATCGCCGTGTTGCGCGCCGATGGCACCGTGATCCAGCCGTTCAGCGATAACCGCGAGCGCGGCGCCAGTCGCGTGCCCGACTGGTTTCGCCGCCTGGTGGCCCCACTGCCGGTGGAATACCGAAGGCGAGTGGTGAGCCCGGGCCTGATTCCGTCGGAAATCGTAATAGTGCCTAATCCCAACGACGAGATCGCCGAAGTCTGGCAGGAAGCCCGAATCGGTTTCGGCTTGATTCTCGGCTTCACGCTGCTGGCGTTGGTGCTGATCGCGTTGACGATCCGCCAAGCGTTGCGGCCGATGCAACGGATCATTCATGGACTCGAGGAGATCGAAGCCGGCGACTACGCAAGTCGACTGCCGCGATTTCGCCTGCCCGAGTTGCAGTTTCTCGCGGCGCGCATCAATCACATGACCGAAGTGCTTGAACGACAGCAAGGCGAAAACCGCGCGCTCAACCGACGCCTGCTTGAGGTTCAGGAACAAGAACGCCGCCACCTCGCGCGCGAGCTGCACGACGAACTCGGCCAGTCGATCACCGCGCTGAAAGTCATGGCGGTCGGCCAGGGGCGCGATGCGCGCGGCACCAGCGCAATTCTCGACGTCTGCAATCAGATGTACGCGGTGGTGCGCGAAATGATGCACCGGTTACGCCCCGTGATGCTGGAGGAGCTCGGCCTGGTCACCGCGCTCGAACGCCTCGTGGACGACTGGAACGGACGCCACGCGGATACCTTTTGCGCGCTTCAGGTGAGCGGAGAGTTCGACGACCTCGGCGACGACAGCGCGATCACGCTCTACCGCATCGTGCAGGAAGCGCTGACCAACGTCTCGCGCCATGCCACGGCGAGCACCGTCTCGGTTCGGCTTCAGCGCGCGGTCGACGGTGCGATCACACTGATGATCCAGGATGACGGCCAGGGCTTCGAGACCGAGGTCACACGCATGGGCATGGGTTTGCTCGGCATGCGTGAGCGGGTGCAGGCGCTCGATGGGAAATTGTCCCTTGTGGCGCGACCCGGCGTGGGTGTAACGATCGACATCACGATTCCCGCAACAGGGCTAGAGCAAGCGCATGAACAAGATCCGAGTGCTGCTGGTTGACGATCACGCGGTGGTGCGCGCGGGTTACCGCACCCTGCTTGAAGCCCAGCCCGATATCGAAGTGGTCGCCGAAGCGGCCAGGGGCGAAGAGGCCTGCCAGCGTTACGCGGAAAAGGCCCCCGACGTGGTCGTGATGGACCTGTCGCTGCCTGGAATCGGCGGACTAGAGGCGATCCGTCGCATCGTCGCGCGCGATCATAGCGCCGCGATCCTGGTATTCAGCATGCACGACGACACCGCGTTCGTCGAAAAGGCACTGCAAGCCGGCGCGCATGGCTACATCACCAAGAACAGCGCGCCACAGATGATGCTCGAAGCGGTACGCCTCGTGTCGCGGGGCAAAATCTACCTCGATCAAGCGCTCGCTCAAGGCTTGGCCCTGCGCAAGGCCTGTGGCGGTCGCGAACGTTTCGCCTGTCTGACGACCCGCGAGTTCGAGATTTTCTGCCTGCTCGCGCGTGGACTCTCGGCGACAGAAACTGCGAATGAACTGGCCCTGAGCTATAAGACCGTCGCCAACTACACCACCCAGATCAAAAACAAACTCGACGTTAAAAGCACCACCGAATTGGTACACCTCGCGATCCGCCACGGCGTCATTCAGCCAGTCAGCGAGCAATAGCCGCCGGTATCGCGAATGCATTTCGGGAATCCGTCCTGAAACGTCGTGAATCCATCCCGAGCCGAATCGGCTTGCCTCAGCTAGGTTCATCGTGACGACACAATAATCGAAATTCGGGCGAGGAGATTCCGACCGTGAAACCAATATTCCCGTCATTACGCGCCGCGTTAACGATCCCGGTCGTCGGACTCATCAGTGGTGGTACGATCGCCGCCGCGCCACCGGATTCGCCCGATCGCTTGCGCGCGATCGATATCGTCAGCACCACGCCGCTGCATGGCGCCGGACTCGAACGCGATCGGATAGCCACTCATGTTGAAGTCGCCTCCGACCGAACGCTGCGTAGCCAGCAATCGCTCGATCTCTCGGATTTCATGAATCAACGTTTCGGCAGCGTGTTCCTCAACGAGGCACAAAACAACCCGCTGCAGCCGGACCTTCAATATCGCGGCTTCACCGCCTCGCCGCTGCTCGGACTGCCGCAGGGACTGTCGGCGTATGTCGACGGGGTTCGGATCAACGAGCCCTTTGGCGATACGCTCAATTGGTCGGTCATACCCAAATCGGCGATCGCCGAAATCAATCTGATGTCCGGCTCGAATCCATTGTTCGGCCTGAATACACTGGGCGGCGCGCTGTCGCTGCAAACCAAGACCGGCTTCTCCCATCCGGGCGCCGAGGCCGAGATACTCGCCGGTTCGTTCGGGCGGCGCGCCGCGGAAGCCTCTGTCGGTGGCGTCCAGAACCAATTCGGATATTTCATCACTGGCGCTTATCTCAAGGAGGATGGTTGGCGCGACTTTTCGCCAACCGACGCGCGCCAGGTACTCGGCAACCTGAGTTGGCGCAAAGGCGCGAGCGCGTTCGACGCAATGCTCAGTCACGCCGATACGCGCCTGATCGGTAACGGCGCGTTACCCCAGGAATTGCTGGACGAGGATCGCGAGGCAATCTTCACCCGACCCGACCGTACCAAGCAGCAAGCGACTTTGTTCCGCCTGGGCGGACAGCGGGCCATCGGCCAACATCTAACCGTCGAGGGCATGGCGTTTTACCGCAACAGCGACATCGATACATTGAACGGAGACGATTCCGATTTCGAGGCCTGCGAGTCCGCCGCAAACGCCGGACTAATCTGCGAAAGCGAAGGTGACGAGGAAGAGATCGCCCTCGATCAAACCGGCAATCCGATCATTGCGGACGAGAGCGTCGAAGGCGCCACGATCAACCGCTCCGCGACCCGCCAGGACACGTACGGCCTGAGCGCTCAGAGCGTGTTTTCGCAACCGCTCGGCGGTCGCGACAATCAACTCATCGTCGGAATCGCCGCGGATCATAGCCAATCCGACTTCAACTCCAACACCGAACTCGGCCGCCTCGACGACACCCGCCGCGCCATCGGCAGCGGCACGCGGATCGACGAGTCATTCACGGAAGTCGAGGCGATCACGAAGAATGCGAGTGTCTTCTTCACCGACACCTGGTCGGTCACCGAGCAGCTCGCGATAACGCTGTCCGGACGCTACAACCGGTCGCGGGTTGAACTACGCGATCAACTCGGCACGGAACTGAACGGCAACCACCGCTTCAGTCGCGTCAACCCCGCCCTTGGCGTTACCTATAATCGAGCGCCCGCCGCGAAGTTTTATGCCAATTATGCCGAATCGAGCCGCGCGCCAACGCCAGTGGAATTGACGTGCGCCGATCCCGACGCGCCGTGTCGTTTACCGAATGCGTTTCTCTCCGACCCGCCGCTGGCGCAGGTCGTCGCCAAGACGATTGAGGCCGGGTGGCGCGGCGCGCACGCCGGTATCGGCTGGCATCTCGGCGCGTTCCAGACTCGCAACCACGACGATATTATTTTCATCAGCGCCGGTGCGTTAACCAATCAAGGCTATTTTGACAATGTCGGCCGGACGTCGCGGCGCGGAATCGAACTTGGTCTGCATGGCGTCGCGCTCGACGACAAGCTGCAGTGGTTCGTGAACTACACTCGGCTACGCGCGACCTTCGAGGACGACCTGAGGCTATCGAGTCCGAACAATCCACTCGCGGTCGACGGAGAAATCGCGGTGGTCCGGGGCGACCGCCTGCCAGGCATTCCCGAGAACCTGCTAAAAACCGGCATCACCTGGCAAACCACACCAAGGCTCGCACTCGGCGCGGACCTGCAATACAGTTCGGATATTTTCCTGCGAGGCGACGAGAGCAATCTTGACCAGACGATCGATGGATATACTCTTGTCGACTTGCGCGGTGAATTTCGCGCGAGCAAGCGCTTGACGTTCTTCGGCAAGATCAGGAACCTGTTCGATACAGAATACGAGACATTCGGTTTATATGGCGAAGCGGACGATGTACTTGGCGGCGACGACGATGACTACAGCGGTCGATTTCTATCGCCCGGCGCGCCGCGCGGAATCTGGGTCGGCGCACGCTACGCGTTCCGCTAGGCGTCCGGTGCCTGGGGCCAGATCTCGGCATGCCGCCGAGCCGTCGACCGCTTTTATGGATCCGATCGGGTCGCCTGGGCGCGACCGCGCAACGACCGATCCGCCAGGGGCGCATTCGCTGCCACGCGGGATGGAACTACCACATGCTCGGCGAGCATTTCGCATTCGACCCGCGGGCAACTGGGCGCCGTTTCTCGGGCACGCGGTCGACGCCCCAGTCCATCGCGCATGCCGACGCGATAGTGCGTTCCGATGCGAATACCCGATGTCGCTCGGCGCATCGCATACGCGTAAACGAACCGCCGGGAGTCTTCAAGCGTGGACTATTTAAGGGACTACGTGGACTACTTCATCTTCGGCCTGCTCGGGCTGATGAGCTTCGTGATGGTTTGGCTGGTGATTGAGCGTTATATCTTCTACGCCCGAATCCGGCTCGATGATTATCGTCATCCCGACAGTCTCAACGTGGACCTGACCAACCACCTCACCACGATCGCGTCGATCGGCGCCAACGCGCCCTATATCGGCCTGCTGGGCACGGTGCTCGGAATCTTGATCACCTTTTACGACCTGGGCCACAGCGCCCGCATCGAATCCTCTACCATCATGCTCGGGCTTGCGCTGGCGCTCAAGGCCACCGCGGCCGGACTCGTAGTCGCGATTCCATCGATCCTGTTTTACAACGGCCTGCTGCGCAAGGTCGACGTTCTGAGCGCGCGCTGGCGCGAACGGCAGCAAGCATGAAGCGATTCGACCAGGTCAATGTGATTCCGTTCATCGACATCATGCTGGTACTGCTCGCGATCGTCCTGACGACGGCGACGTTCATCTCTCAGGAAAAGCTCGGACTGGACCTGCCGCGCGCGCAAAACACCGAACCGCTGTCTAGCGACCAGAGCGCCGAGATCCTGATCGATGCCGACGGCGCGGTTCGCTTCGACCAGCAACCCATCGCGTTCGACGCGCTGGGCAGTCGCCTCGACGAACTCACACCGGATACCGGCATTACACTGTATGTGGATCAAGGCACGCGGTTCGAACACTTCGTTGGCGTGATCGATTTGCTGAAGGCTCGCCAGTTCGATCGTTTGGCCATCGTCACCCGGCGTGGCGGATGAACGCGAAACAACGCCACCTACCCGCGCTGGCAACCTCGGCGACGCTACATCTCGCGCTAGCGGCGTTCGTGCTCGCGGCAACCCAACTCGTGGAGCAGGAAGCCCCCCCGCGCGAGGAACCGCTGCGGGTTTCGCTGTCGATGTTCGCGCCACCGCCGGCGGTCGAAGTCGCACCGCCGCCACGGGTCGAACTGCCACCTGAACCGATACTCGCGCCGGCACCCGAGCCGCCCCCCGTCCCGCGCAACGTAGCTCGACCCGAGCCCAAACCCGAACCGAAACCGCCGCCGAAACGGGCCGCGCCGCGCAGGGAAACCACGCCCACCGCGCCCGCGCCCGAAATCTCCACGCAAACCCCACCGCCGGTCTACGCCCCGGCGCCTCAACCCGCGCCTATCGCTGAGCCGCGTTCGACGCCGGCACCGACGCCAGCCACGGATAGCGCGGAACAACGTCGTATCGAGGAGGCCTACAAATCCACGCTACGGGCCGCGCTGGAGGCCGGCAAGCGCTACCCAAGCCAGGCCCGGCGCCTTCGGCACGAGGGCGAGGTCGTGCTCGGATTCACGCTGCATCGCAACGGCACGATCGGATCGCTCAGGATCGTCAACAGCTCGGGCAGCGATTTTTTGGACGAGGCAGCGCTCGAAGCGGTACGCGGGGTTGACGGCCGTCTGCCCTTTCCGGTCGAGCTGGCGCGGCAAAACTGGACCTTCACGATCCCGCTGAATTATTCATTGCGTTGACACCGCAACGCCACCGTCAAAGTCGGAAGCGGGTCGCCAGGGTGTAATCGGGATAGCCCCAGGTGCCATCACGCGGCCGCGCCAGCGGGTCCCAGGCCAATCGCAGCCCCCTGGCGGCCGGATACGCGCGCTGAAACTCGTGCCACAGGGTCGTATAATCGCGTCGCGCAACGGGATGAATGCCGCTGGGTTCAAGTTCCACGAGCGGCTCCAGCACATAGGCATGACGCAAGATGTCCGGGCGCGGCAGACATAAGTCTTCGTCCTGGATGACCAAGTCGTCGACCAGCAGCAGGTCGAGATCGAGTGGACAAGGCCCCGGCATCCGCATTGCACGGTGTCGCCCCTGTCGCGACTCAATCGCGCGCAGGATTTGTTTCAGCGCCCGCGGCGTCTCGCTGGAATCGAAGCGCGTCACCAGATTGTAAAACGGATCGCCGCTGAACCCGACCGCAACCGTTTCGTAGACCGACGAACGCTGGATACGACCAAAACGCCAACGCAACGCATCCAGCGCGGCGCGGACATTCCGCTGGCGCTCGATACACGTGCCAATGCTGACGTAGACCCTTGCCATTTTCGCCTCCTCGCTTCGCCCCGCCGATCGCTGCAAAGACCGCACTCAGGCGCCTTCGATATCCGCACGCGTATTGAGATTGAAAAAGCATCCCGGTGCGTCCGAAAAATCGACCCGCACCGTGCGATGCGCCTCGAACCAAAGCCCAATCTTGCGCTCGCCGCGCGCCATGAATCGATTCAGTTCCGGCAGCACCTCGCGCCGCATCAGCGCGTAAACGGAATGCATGCGCGTGCCATCGTGCGCCACCGCGATCTCGGCCGAGGCGTCCAAGGCCCCTTGCCATAGTCGCCGCACCAGATCCTCGGCGAGCTCGGGTCCATCGCACGGCACGGTGACCATCCACGGCGTGGTGACGACTTCCAGCGCAGCCGCGAATCCGGCGAGCGGCCCCTGAAAATCCGCGATCGTATCCGTCACGATGGGCACGCCATACGCGCGATAACGCTCCAGATTGCGATTCGCGCTGATCAACACGGTACCGACTTGCGGCCGCAGACGTTCGAGCACGTGCTCAATCAACGGAAGGCCGCGAAACACGACCAGACCCTTGTCCTCGCCGCCCATGCGACTACCCTGGCCGCCCGCCAGGATCACGCCGGTCATATCATCGGGATCGTAGGCCATTGAGTAGCGTCCAGCGTCCGAACAGAGTGAAGCCGCGGTTATTTCGTTGCATCTGGCACCGCCGCGATGAACCTGCGGAGCATAACATCGATCACCGCGCGCGGACCGCGCCGAACCGCCTCGTAGCGGGCGACAGCTAGCCTCGGCACAATCCGTGGCATCGCTTGCCGATCGTGTCCGCCATCGGCCACGATGCCCAACGGTACGCCCAGCAGCCGCGCGCGAGTCATCGCGCCACGAGCTTGCCCGCGTCATCGACCAGCGGAATGCCATACTCGGTGAACAAGTCCTTTATTTTTGGCGCGTTACGCTGAAGCAATCCATCCACTTCATCGCGCCATGCGGTGTCGGCGTGCCGCACCGCGGCGGAAATCCTGAAATCGAACTGGACCCCGGGCTCGGATTCGAGCGCCACGACGCGAAACGCCCGATCAGCCTGTTGAGCGACCTTTGCAAAATGCGCCGCGGTCGGCCCCCAGACCACCGCCGCATCAAGTTTTCCCGCCAAGAGGTCTTTCAGGATAGGCTCACCCGGATACTCCGCGGGATCACCCGATTGCGCCACATACGCCTTGATCTGATCGTACAGGCCGTACTTGGCCAACCAGACCGTGCCCGGACTGCGCTCCGACATGCCGATGCGCAAATTCGCCTTGCGCTCATCACTCAGCGCGACCAGGGCCTTGCCGGAGTCGATCCCGTCGAGGCGCCCACCTTTCGGTAGCACCAAGGCGTAGGTCGAATGCATATACGGTTCGGTGGTGATCGCAAGCTCGAACTCATGCGGCACGCCCATCACCAGATCGCATTTGAACTGTTCGCCGTCCTCGCTTTTCGCGCGCAAGGTGTTGCGGATGAATCCCATCCGTTGCGGAAACCACGCGTACTCGAGCGGTAGACCGAGATCGGCCGCGAGCAGCGCCGCCAATCGGTTTTCAAAGCCGGTGCCGTCACGGGTGGAGAAAGGCGCGTAATTCGGGTCCGCGCAGACCTTCAATGCCGTTCGTTTCGGCTCGTCCGCCTGCACGCTCGCTGCGAAAAAAACGGCCGCACACAGGTACGGCACGAACATGAGAGGATCGAAAACACGTCTCCTGGCCATATTCACTCCCGGTCGAATCGTTCCACCCGGCCCGCCGGCAACATGTTATCGGCGCGGGCCATCAGGTAGACGTATAGGTTATCGAGGTGATTCATGACGTTGGGATTATCCTTCCAGGCGGGCATGACACCCATTTGCCCCCGATAACCATTTACCACCACGTTGATGAAGGTGCCTTTGTCGAGCTCCTTCATCTTAGCCAGCAAGCTCGGCGCGAAACTGCTGCCATGCCCATCAATGCCGTGACAAACCTGGCACTGACTGAATGCGCGAAACCCCCGCATCGCATAGAGATCGACCCTGCAATCACGCTTGCCGTCGGCGGTCTGCTCGCATTTGACATGATCCTTGTAGGGCGCGTCGTCGGGAATCGGTTTAGCCTCGGCGCCAACGGCCTGAACAAGCAAGCCTCCCGCCGACAATGCGGCACCCAGTGCTAGCGGCAAGAAAAATCGCATGATTGGTTATCCTCGTAGCCTCTGATTGCAACCTCGCCGGCGTCCGGCGGGATGCGCGTGTCGGTAAGATTATTAATGCCGTCGCTCGATTTGGCGCGGGAAAACTTCCCCAACCTTCCCGGTCAAGGCAGTCGGGCGAATAACGCCCGACTGCCTCGTTGCACCATCAATGACGGTCGCGGGGAATCAATACGAGTTACCGGTCAGGTAACGCGAACACCGTCATCACACCCCCTAATTGAGTGTGCTTGGACAGCCCCTTGTACGCACCCACCGCGCCGAGTCCTTCGGTGTCGCCTTGCAGACCGGCCGCCATGCCGATGCCCGCCCAGCCACCAATGCCCGATAGCACGGCCACGTATTGCTTGCCATCGTAGACATAGGTGTTGACATTACCGATGATTCCGGACGGGGTCTTGAACTTGTAGAGTTCCTTGCCCGTGTTGGCATCCACCGCCTTCAAGAACCCTTCCAGCGTCCCGTAGAACACGACGTCACCCGCGGTCGCGAGTGCACCGCTCCAGACCGAGAACGGTTCCTTGTTCGACCACTTGATCTTGCCGGTCGCGGCATCCCAGGCGATGAAATTACCGAGATGCTCGGTGCCGTCACCCGTCACCTTGCCGGCCGGGAACATCGACAGCGTCGCCCCGACATACGGCTGACCCGCGACGTATTCAACCTTGAACGGCTCATAGTCCATGCAGACATGGTTGGTCGGCACATAGAACAGCTTGGTGCGCGGCGAGAACGCGGCGGGTTGCTGATCCTTCGTACCAAGCGCAGCCGGGCAAACGTTCTTGGTGTTCACGTCCTCGCCCTGCTTGTGCGTGCTGTACTGCGCCACCACGACCGGACGCCCGGTCGCCTTGTCGATGTGGGTCGCCCAGTTGACGGCCGGGTCGAATTTCTCGGCGACGAGCAATTCACCGCTGATCCGATCCAGCGTGTAGCCGAAACCGTTGCGGTCGAAATGCACCAGCACCTTGCGCTCCTTGCCACCGATGTTGAGGTCCGCGAGGATATTTTCGTTCACGCCGTCGTAGTCCCACTCGTCGTGCGGCGTCATCTGGTAGGCCCATTTCGCCATGCCGGTGTCGGCATCACGCGCGAACAGGGTCATCGACCATTTGTTGTCGCCGGGGCGCACCACGGGGTTCCAGGTCGACGGGTTGCCGGTGCCGTAATACACCAGGTTGGTGGCGGGATCATAGGTGTACCAGCCCCAGGTGGTGCCGCCACCGATCTTCCACTGGTCGCCCTTCCAGGTTTTCAGGCTCGAATCCTTGCCGACCGGTTGCATGCCTTTCTCGGTGCCGGTCCATTCCATGGTTTTTTCCGGGTCTATGCACATTTCCGCATCGGGACCTGTGCTGTAGCATTTCCACTTCAGACTGCCGTCCTTGATGCTGTAGGCCGCGAGAAAACCGCGCACGCCGAATTCTCCGCCCGAAATACCGGTGTAAATCAGATCCTTGACGACGATAGGCGCATTGGTGTTGGTTTCGCCCTTTTTAGGGTCGCCGTTGACCACGCTCCAAACCACTTTACCGCTCTTGGCGTCGAGCGCGACCAATGTGGTGTCGGCCTGTTGCAGAAAAACCTTGCCGTCGGCGTAGGCCAGTCCGCGGTTGACGGTGTCGCAACACATCACCGAAATGACGTCCGCGTCCTGCTTGGGCTCATACATCCAGTTGATGCTTTGGTCCTTAAGACTGATGGAATAGACCTTGTTCGGAAACGGCGTGTGCACGAACATCGTGTCACCGATCACCATCGGTCCTCCTTCGTGACCGCGGAGCACGCCCGTCGAGAATGTCCACGCGACCTGCAGATCCTTCACGTTATCCTTGTTGATCTGATCAAGCTTACTGTAACGGGTACCGGCGTAATCGCCGCCCCAAATAGCCCAGTTATTGGGATTACTGGTCGCCTCCATGACCGAATTATTGGCGCCCGCCAACCCCGCGATAAGCGGTAGCGTCAGCGCTACGGTCGTTACGGTGAAACGTTTCATTCCGGGCCTCCGTCTTAAGGGTGATAGTCGAGTCATCGCCGCGCCATGCAGCGGCTGACGGGTAATTAGCAATTCACGTGCCAGACTCGGACGACGATCAACCGAGGGGAATTTTTGATCGCTTTTTCAGCCGGTTGAGAAATTTTCCCGAACATCGCGGGATGCTGGACCGTGATTCTCGGGATGTTTTCTCGAAAGCCACCTTGATATGAACCGTGACGCGCGTCGCAAGGTTGCGACGGAGTGTGTCACGCATACTTAAGCGGTTATCGCGCGCGCTTTGCCGCGGTGGGGTTGGTGGCGCGAGCGCGATTGAATCCGCGCATCGATTCAACAGCTTGCATGACGCGAGTTGACTTCAGTAGACGTGGAACGCTGCTTGCTAGAAGGTAACGAGACGAAACGCGGAGGCGCCTCGCACAATGATTCGGACCCACCTGGCGTTGACGGTGGTGGCGGTAGCCTGCCTGTGGTTCGCGCTCGCGGCGGCGGGCACCGCGGCGCCGTGCGAACACCCGGCACCGGTCCGCGAAATAGCGCCCGGTAATTACCTGCGCGCCGGGCACGCGGGGGTGCTATTCGAGCAGCGGGAGATCGCGAACGCGGGATTCATTGTCGGCAATCGGTGCGTCGCGGTGATCGACAGCGGCGGATCGCCAGATGAGGGCGCCGCGCTACGATGCGCGATCGCGTCGGTAACGAACACGCCGATTTGCTACGTCATCAACACCCACGATCATCCCGATCACACGCTCGGCAATATCGCCTTTCGGCGACCGGGCACCGCGTTCGTCGGCCACCACCAATTGCCGCGGGCGCTCGCGATGCTCGGCCCGACCTATATTGAGCGCGCCAACGCGCTGCTGCCGACACCGCTACCAATCGACGCGCTGGTGTCACCCGACCAGCTTGTCCACACCACGACCCGACTCGATCTCGGTGACCGCTCCCTGATGCTAGCGGCCCATCCAAAAGCACACACGGATAATGACTTGACCGTCTTCGACCCCCTCACCGGCACCTTCTGGGCGGGCGACCTGCTATTCATCGACCATATTCCGGTGCTTGGCGGCAGCGGTAGCGCGACGGGCTGGATCGAACTGACCGACACGGTGGCACCGGCGCCGATTCGACTCACCGTGCCCGGCCACGGCCCACCCCAGCGCGACTGGGCGGCCGCCAACGCGCCGCAACTGCGGTATCTGAAAGCACTGCGAGACGACGTGCGCGCCTGGATCGCGCGCGATGGCGATCTCGCGGGCGCGCTTGTGACACTGGGCGTAAATCCCGACCAAACCGTGGCGCTGTTCAACCAATATCACCGCCGCAACGTATCGTATGTCTATCGGGAACTCGAGTGGGAGTAGCACCGTGCCGCAAGCCTCCAATCCATGAGGAATCCGGAATGATGAAGCAAATCTTTATAATCGCTGCGGTGATCGCGCTGGCGCTGGCTGGACCACTCGCGCTCGGTGACGAGCAACGCGACGCCGCCTGGCTGGGCGGACTCAAGCAACATTTCTTTGGCGATCGCGAGATTGCCCCGGCCGCGGACGCGATAAGCCTGGAGCTACCCGATCGCGCCGAGGACGGCGCCGCGGTGCCGGTTCGGATACGCGCCGCGTTTCCGCAGACCCCCGAGCGCTACATTCAGACCCTGACCGTGTTGATCGACCGCAACCCGACACCGCTCGGCGGCATATTCCGCTTCACCCCTAACAGCGGTCAGGTCGATCTTTCGTTCCGAATTCGGGTCAACGAATACAGCCAGGTCCGCGCGATCGCTGAAACCAACGACGGCAAACTGTTGATGGCCAGCCACTATGTGAAAGCGAGCGGCGGTTGCTCGGCGCCCGTCGGTACCGATCTCGAGGCGGCGGCGAAGCGACTCGGCAAGATTCGCTTCAAGACGACCGACGCCTCGCCCGATGGTCCGGTGCAGATGCAACTCGCGGTCAGCCACCCCAACCTCACCGGATTGCAGAAGGATCAGCTCAGCCTCCTGTTCATTCCGGCGCATTTCGTGCAGAAGGTCGAGGTGAAATTCGAAGGGGAACCCGTATTTTCAGCGGAAACGGATATCTCGATCAGTGAGAATCCCAATTTCAGATTCTATTTCGTGCCACGGAAACCGGGCAAACTGACCGCCGAAATCAGCGATAGCAAGGGCATGAAGTTTACCGAAACGTATACGTACCCAGCCGGCGGCTAACGCCCGCGCCGCGGTCGCGGACCCGAGCGACGGCATCCTCCATTCGCCGACCGACGCATGAATCGAGCGAACGCGCACATCGCAGTCATCCCCGCTTCAGTTCTTTGCCGCGCTGGGTGGCACGACGGCCTTGACGAAGCATTTTTCCTCGGCCGACTTGAGGGTTGCCTTGTACTCGCGCACCAAACCACGGGCGCCGGGCGCGTCGCGAAAAGCACCGCCACGCTCGCCAGGCGTTTCGATCATCACCGCGAGCGTGTCGGCCTGCACGTAGCGTTCGTGGCTCATCATGCTCGCGATCTTATCGATCGCGCACACGCAGCCATACATGTTTTCATAACTTTGACCGCCTTGCCGGTCCATGCAACCAAGCACAAACTCGACCCGCGCTTGCGTCGGAAAATCATTCGCGAACGCAAACGCCGGGATCAGGGTGATAAAGATTCCCAATGAAGGCTTCAGCAACATCGCGTTCCACCGTGGATTCAGGTTAGCTGAAACGAGTCTAGGCAACACGCCATGGGAATACTTCCCGACCCGCTCACCTATTCGGCGGCCTGGCGCACGATATCGCGCAGTATGGTATTGATTTCATCGACTTGCGCGGCCACTTCGGCCACGTCCGCCGGCACCAGCCAGGTCTCGACGACGACACCTTTCGGCGTCTCCCTCAGCGCGATTCGGCAGGGCATGTACAGCAGGTATTCAGGTGCCGCGCGCAGCAGACGCGCCGCGAGAGTGAGATTGCAGAAATGAATGACATCGGCGCGCGGCAGTGTCGTATCGCCACGCTCGACGATCGCCTCGCCGATCTCGTTGCGTCCGGTCACGCGGAAATTATGTTGCGTGATCGCGAATTCAAGATCCTCCCGCGCGTCGTCGAACGATTTCGAGCCATGCAGCGTGAAGCGCGTTTCCGCGAACGCCAGCCCGGACACAAGCACACCGCACGCCGCGCCGATCGCCCAGGACGCGATCACTCGACCGATCCGGATTCGCCTGAAGGCACTGCTACTGTTTCGATCAAGACGTGCAGGCAAAACGGGACTAGGCGTCCCATTCGCCTGGAGCCAACCGTAATTGCCCAGGGGCTGGCCCGTAGGGTTCGGGGCGGATTGTCTCGAATAAAAAGCGGAGTCCACCCGTAGCAAATGAGCGATTTGAGCCCATATCCAACGCGGCCATCGCGGCTTCAGCGAATTATTGGAGGTGTCCTCAATCTTCACCGAAAAATTCAAACACAAACGCCGTTGGGTTACCATCATCCCCTGCGAGATTGCCGGATGGAGAGCCCTGGACTGTGCAGCCGATACTGCCCGCTTTGTTGTTGTTCATGCTGAACACGGCTTCAATCGCCCCTGCCGCAGCCACGCCGGCCTCGCCGCCGGGACGTTTCCTCAATGTCGATGGTCATCAGGTACACCTGCTTTGCGCCGGCCGTGGCGCGCCGGCCGTCATCCTCGAAGCCGGCCTCGGTGGATCGTCGTTCGATTGGTCCGAAGTCCTGCCCGCGGTCAGCCAATTCACTCAGGTCTGCGCCTATGACCGCGCGGGGTACGGCTATAGCGAGCTCGGTCATCCGCCGCGCACCGGCGAGCGGATCGCGGCGGAATTGCACGAATTAATGCTACAAGCCGAGATTCCGGCGCCGTATGTGCTCGTGGGTCACTCGTTCGGCGGCTACGTCGTGCGCTTGTTCGCGAGTCAACACCCGGACGAGATCGCGGGCATGGTCCTGGTCGATGCCTCGCACGAAGATCAGTTCGAGCGCTTCGAGGCCGCCGGATTGCCGCTGCGGCGGATGAATCCAACCATGATGACGAGTGGCGTTTCGCTCCCCGCGAGCATGCCGGAAGCCGTGCGTAACCAAGCGCTACCCTTGAGTGAATCCGCGAACGCGATCGTGACGCTGCAAAACGAAACCGCTTATTTTCAGCGCTCGGCGCAGCAGGTACGCACCGCCGCCCCCGGGCGCCGAATTCCCGTCACGGTGCTGACCCGCGGCCGCCGCGTCTGGCCCGCCACCGAACAGGGCGAACGTCTCGAACGCACCTGGGAAGAACTGCAACGCGATTTATTTCTCCGCATCGGCTCGCGACAGGTCGTGGCCCGCGAAAGCGGCCACTATATCCAGTTCGACCAACCCGAAATGGTGGTCGACGCGATCGCGAACATCGTCGATCAGGCGCGATGATCGCGCCGAGTGGCGCGGGTGTGACTCACGCCACCCCGGGCACGCCTCATTCACCCCGATCGCGACCTTGATAGGTGACCCGCTCTTCCTCCGCCGGCACCGTTGAATTACCGGGGTTGAAGCTACGCATCTCGTGCAGCGCGCCCGGTAACGCCGCGGCAATCACGAAGCGGTATTGTTTGTCGATGTAGGCCCCCAACTTGTCCTTATCCGCGGGGTCGCGGTAGGGATAAATCGTCACCTCGTGCGCGGGTTGCGATCCCTGCGCGGTTTGCACTTGTACCGCCTTGACCTCAGCCGACGCCTCAAGCGCGTTTTTAATCCGATTCTGGAAATAGCGGAAGTTTCCGCCGGTCGCTTGAGCCATCTGATTCACGTCGCGCTGCAGAAAAAGCGACAGCACTGGGTTCCCAGTGACGTTTTCGAGATCAGGTAGCTCGCGCGCGCGCGGTCCGGTGAAATAACGGACATGAACGTTTTTGCCTTCGCCTGCCGCGGGCTGCTTGACCTGAAGGTCGATGCGATCCACGAAGCCCTGACCGCCCGGCGCCTTGCGCTCGTACGCATAGTGCAGCACCGAGGGCGCCTCGACCCCTCGCAAATGGTCGGTGAAAAACAATAACTGATTGGCTCGCGAAAACGATTCCGGCGCATCGTCCGCCGCGATGGCGGAAACGCCAAACCCGCCTAGAATCAACAGGACGCTCGTCAATACATTTGATTTCATCGTCTCCGCCTTTTGAATGCTTGTTTACCTTTGAGCGCGCCTCCCGCGTACGCCGCTCGCCCATTTAATGCGCGCATTCGATACGCGCGGGGTTTATACCCGAGCGCCACGATTGGACACCTTGGAAGAAGTCGATGCACAGTGAAAATTTCCTGAGCGATTGGCTCGCGCGGGCGCGAGCGCTCGAACGCGCCATGAGCGACGCGGTGGTCGGCCAGGATTCGACCATCCGCTTGCTGACGATCGCGCTGTTCGCGCGCGGCCATGTTTTGCTGGAAGGCGACGTCGGCGTCGGCAAAACAACGCTGTTGCGCGCCCTCGCGCGTGCGATCGGCGGTGCCTACGCGCGCATGGAGGGCACGATCGACTTGATGCCGAACGATCTCGTTTACTACACCTATCTCGACGGCGACGGCAAGCCTAAGGTTGACCCCGGTCCGCTGCTGCGGAACGGCGAAGCGCTCGCCACGTTTTTTTTCAATGAGATCAACCGCGCGCGGCCGCAGGTACACGCCTTGTTGTTGCGCGTGATGGCGGAACGCAGCCTTCAGGCCTTCAATCGCGATTACCGCTTTCCGCACTTGCAGGTGTACGCGGATCGCAACCGGCTGGAAAAAGAGGAAACCTTCGAACTACCGTCGGCGGCACGCGACCGCTTCATGTTCGAACTCAGCGTGCGCACGCCCGACGATCCGGCGATTCAACTCGATTTGATGCTGAATCCGCGCTACCACGACACCGACGTCCTGATCGATTCGGTGCCCGAAGCGATCTTGCCCTACCGCGAACTCAACGCGATCGGCGCCCACCTGCAACAGACCATCCACACGAGCGCGACACTGCAACGTTATCTGCTGAATCTCGCACAGGCGACCCGCCGTCCACAGGACTTCGGGATCCGCATGAGTGACATCGACGTGTCGCGTCTGGTGCTGGCCGGCATCAGTCCGCGCGGCACCAGCCTGTTGCTGCGGGCGGCTCGCGTCGCGGCCTGGCTCGACGAACGGCAACACGTGACACCGGAGGACGTGCGCCACGTATTCCAGGTGACGGTAGGTCACCGCGTATTCCTCGATCCGATCCACGAACTGCGGCGCGACGGCCTGATCCCGCAACTCATGCGCGCGATTCTGGACCACGTCGCGACCCCCTGACAGCGATCCGACGCGGCCTTGGACCTCATTCACTACCGCCTCCCGGCACGCGCGCGCGGCGTTCATCCCGGCGCGCATGCCTCGACCCAGATCGGCGGCGGATTCGAGTTTCGCGGCCATGTCGGTCTATCGCGCGCGCAAGACCCGCGCCGTATTGATATCCGCGCGAGCCTGGCCAATCCCGGCGGCGAACTGCTGGTGCGCAATTTCAATCAACGTGCGTCGATCACGGTCGCGATCATCGCCGATCTTTCCGCGTCGATGGGTGCGCCGGAACCCGACGGCAAAATGAAAATGCTCGCCGAATTCACCCGCGACCTCGGCTTTTCCGCGGGGCGCGTAGGTGATCGCTTTGGCTTCATCGGGTGCGCCGAACGCGCGCTACCCGAATTCCTGCTGCCACCCGCCCAGCATGGCCGCGCGTTTCACGCACTGAGCATACGCCTCGGCGCCTATGTACCGAACGGACACGACGGTGCCGGCCTGATTGAAGCCTGCCGCTACCTCGGCACGACCCCGGGACTCGTATTCCTGGTCTCCGATTTCATGATTCCTGACCCATTGTTCGACGCCACATTGGCGAGCCTGCAACGTCATTACGTCGTGCCCGTGTTGCTCGCGACGCAAGCCGAAGTCGACGGACCGGCCGGGTTCGGATTTCTGCGGGTACGCGACGCTGAAAGTGCCTTCGACCGCGTGCTGTGGCTGCGGCCGGCGCTGCGCGCCCGGATCCGCGACGCACATGCCGCACACCGCGAACGCTTTCGCCAGCGCTGCCGCCAATTCGGATTGCGTCCGCTCATCCTGCTGGGCGACTATCACGCCGATCGTGTCACGCGTCATTTCGTCGCGAGCGACCTGACCCCATGAAAGGCATTCGTGTCGGCAACCTGATGCTGCTCCTGCTACCCGTTTGGGGGCACGGCGAAATCATCGAGCAACAGGCAATCGAAAATCCCCGCGACTTTGGTTATGTGATTGGCGATGTCGTGCAGCGGCGTCTCACCGTGCAATTCGCCGCCCCCTACCAACTGGCGTCGGATTCACTGCCGCGCGGCGGGCGGGCCGACCATTGGTTCGAGTTACGCCCGCCAACGATCGACGAGCACCTGTCGGGCGGCAGTCGTCGTTACACGCTGACGCTCGACTACCAACTATTCAATGCCGGCGCGCAGCCGACCCGCGTCACGCTTCCCAACCTGGAGCTGGCCTACACCGATGGGCACGCGCGCGGCATGCTCCTGGTGCCTGAATTCAGCCTGACCGTGACGCCACTGACGTTGCCGCACACATCGGAGTCGAACGCCTTCCTGCCGTTGCAGGCGCCTTTTCCTCCACCGTTGCGCGATCATGCGCGTGCCGATCGCATCATCGCGGCCACGGCTGTAACGCTAGCGGTGGCACTGGCCTGGCTGCTGTACGACGCGGTCGTCGCGCCGTGGTTGAACCGGCGCAAGCGGCCCTTCGCGCAGGCGGCGAATGAATTGCATCGCCTGCGCCATCAGCCGCCGGGTCCGGAACGCGACCGCGCCGCGTTGCGCCTTGTTCATCGCGCGTTCGACCAGACCGCGGGCCGGGTGTTGCTGCGCGACGACGTCAACGAATTCATCGCGCGCCACCCACGGTTTCGCCCGCTCGAGGCGGAAGTCAAGGCGACCTTCGAGCGCTCGGACGCGCTGTTCTTCGAGCCCGAGGCAGCCGCGAACGCGCCGGACTTCGATGCGATCGCACGGCTCTGCGCGCGTTGCCGCACGCTGGAGCGAAACACGACGTGAACCTCGCGTTTTCCGAACCCTGGTTCCTGTTGTTGCTGACGTCGGTGCTATTACCGTGGTTGAGTCGAGGTCAGCCATCGGTCAAGGTCGCCGATCTCACACTGTTACCCAGCGATGCGATTTCCCGCTGGGGTCATCGGGCCGTGCGAATGCTCGGCTCGACGGCACTCGCGCTCATCGCGCTCGCGTTGGCCGGACCGTACGTCCCCGAACAAACCGAGGAAAAAACCGGCAAGGGCGCGCAAATCATCTTGTTGCTGGACCGCAGCCGCAGCATGGACGAGCCGTTTCATAGCGCACAACGCGACGCCGTGCCGGCGCTCGCACAGCCGACGCTACGTCAGGACACCAAGGGTCATGTCGCGCGACGGGTACTCAGCGAGTTTGTCGCGGCGCGCAACAACGATCGCTTCGGCCTGGTGGTCTTCAGCACCTATGCGATCCCAGTGCTGCCGCTGACGGGCAAACAACCGATCGTGCAGGCGGCGATCGCAGCCGGTAACGTCGGCCGCGGTCTCGCGGAAACCGATATCGGGGCCGGCATCGAACGCGCACTGGACTATTTTCGCGACCAGCCCTACACCGGCTCGCGCGTCATCGTGCTGATCTCGGACGGCGCCGGCGATCTGACCCTGGGCGCGAAGCAACGGATCGAGGATCAGCTTCAACGCCACCGCGTCGCGCTGTACTGGATCTTCATTCGCTCGCGCAATACACGCGCCATCGACGCCGAGAGCGACGCCACCGACCTCGCACCGCATCAGGCCTTGCATCGATTCTTCGAATCCGCGAACGCGCCGTACCGGGTCTATACCGCGGAAAATCCGGAAGACCTCAGGCGCGCGGTACAGGATGTCGGACGCTTGCAGAATCTGCCGGTGCTGTACGACGACGTGATTCCGCGGGCGGAATTACACCGCCCGCTTATCGCGCTCAGCATGATTCTGGTCACGCTCGTGTTGCTCGCGCGCGGCCTGGAGCTGAGCGCTTGGCGTTGACACCTCGGCGAACATTGGCGTGGATCATCGCCGCCGTTGCGTCGGGCGCGCTGGTCCTCGCGGCGCGCGAACGCGGCGAGGCCGTTGCGTTCAATCATGCGCTCGCGCAGCGCGATTACGCCGTCGCCGCCGCGTTTGCGTCGCCCGAGGCCTTGTTCGTGCGCGCCTGGCTTGTGCACGAAACCGAGTTCGACGCCGCGATCACGGCTTACAGCGCGCTCGAACCGTCCCCGGATTCGCGTTTGCACACCGCCGCGCGCTTTAATCTCGCGACACTTTATTTGCAACGCGGACAACGCGCGCGCCAGCTCGGCGACGACGCCACCGCGCTGCCGCTGATCGAACTCGCCAAACACCTTTACCGCGAACTGCTGCGCGGCGACCCCACGCATTGGCACGCAAAATTCAACCTCGAGCAGGCACTCAAACTCGCGCCCGAATTGCCGGAACAGGCCCAGGTGGCAGACGTGATGCCGGAACGCAGCCCGAACGCAGCCGGTTCGATGCAGGTGGACCGCGAGCTGCCATGACACGGGCGCGCCGCTTTCGCGGGTGGGCGACCTTCGCGGCGTTGCTACTGCTCGGCGCGAGCCTGGCCCAACCGACGCTGTCACTGCCGCGCGGATTTTTTCGCTACGTGCTGGTATTCGACATCACGCAAAGCATGAATGTGGCCGACCAGGGTACCGCGGCGGCGCCGCTCACGCGGCTCGCGGCCGCCAAACATACCGCGCGACGCATGCTCGACCGCCTGCCCTGCGACTCGGAAATCGGATTGGCACTGTTTACCGAACACCGGAGCCTGCTCTTGTTTGCTCCGGTCGAAGTGTGCGCGCACTACACGGAAATCAACGCGGTACTGAACACGATCGACTGGCGCCTCGCGTGGCGGTCGCGCAGCGAGATCGCCAAGGGACTGATCTCCGCCATCGACCTCAACGCGAAACTGGCGCGGCCCGGGCGCGTTGTATTGTTCACCGACGGGCACGAGGCACCGCCGATCCACCCGGAATTCCGCCAACACCCGACCCCCGTCGTCGCGAATCAACGCGGTGTCATCGTCGGCATCGGCGGCGACGATCCCAGACCGATCCCGAAATTCGACCACAACGGACTACCGATCGGGTTTTGGCAACCCGAGGATCTGGAGCAGGTCGATGTATTCTCGCGCGGGCGCGACCTGACCGGAGAAGCGATGACCGGCGTCGACATGAGCGACCTGGCGGCCCGCATTCAACGCGGCACCGAGCACCTCTCAGCGCTGCACGAGGACTATCTGCGGGCACTGGCGCGCGAGGCGGGGTTCGCCTATCACCGGCTGCGCGACCCGGACGACGCCGCGCGCTATCTGCGCCGCGCCGAATTCGCCGAACGCCGCACCGCGGCGACCGACCTCGGTCCGTACCTGGCGGGCGCGGCGATGCTGTTGCTGCTCGCGAGCTATGCCGCTCCCCTGGCGAGGTTCGCCACGCCCAGAGTCGTTCGGAATGCGGCACGCGCGGTCGAACACCCGGCCCGCGACACCCCGAACGGAAAGGGCGCTTAACAAATTCTCCCCGCGCAATGTTCCGGCTAACGATACACAACAAGACCCCAGCACCACCGGTCGAATCGATTCCTGCAACGGGCGTTAGCCGGCGTGCTCGGTCTTGGTCGCGATCGCGTGCTTTTCGATCCGGTAACGCAAGGTCATCCGGGTGATGCCGAGTTCCCGCGCGGCGGCGGAGACGTTGCCGCTGTGACGTTCGAGTGCGCGCCGGATCAACGCGGCTTCCGCGGCGTCGAGCGTGGACGCCGCGGAATCGGGCGGCTCGGCGTTCGCCGGCGTCGGCGCGAACGTCGTGTCGCCGAGCCCGAGATCGACGACCGACAATGTGTCACCGCCGAGCAACACCGCGCGCTCGATCACGTGGACCAGTTCGCGCACGTTGCCTGGCCAGTCATACCGTTGCAGCGCGGCGATGCATTCCGGCGTCAGCCGAGGCGTGGCCAGACCAAACCGGCGCGCGGTGCGCTCGAGGAAGTGTCGCGCCAACAACGCAATGTCGTCGCGTCGTTCGCGCAAGGCCGGCAGACGCAGCGTCAGCACCCGCAGGCGATAATAGAGGTCCGCGCGCAGGCTGCCGCTCGCGACCATTTGATCCACCGGGCGATTGGTCGCGGCGACAATCCACGCCGTCGTGCGCTGCTCGAGAGTGCCGCCGAGGCGGCGGTACACGCGGCGTTCGAGCAACGCCAGCAATTTGGTCTGCAATTCCAGCGGTAGTTCGCAGATCTCGTCCAAAAACAGCACGCCATCCTCCGCCGCTTCGACGAGCCCCACTCGCTGCGTCTGTGCGCCGGTGTAAGCGCCGCGTTCGTGCCCGAACAACTCGGCCTCGATCAGTTCGCGCGGCAGCGTGGCGCAATCCACATGAACGAACGGCCGCTCACGGCGGCGGCTATGGTGATGCAACAAGCGCGCGGCCAGATCCTTGCCGATGCCGGTCTCGCCCAGCAGCAACACGGTCGGCGGATCACCGGCGCGGTCCGCGAGCATGGCGACTTGTTCCAGGCGCTCGCGGGCGGCGCGCAGTGACGGACTTTCGCCCAGCATTTCGACCGCCGCGCCAGCGCGGGCCTCGCGTTGCCGCGAATATTCCAGCCGTCGGTTCGCGGCCGACTGCCGCGCCGCGCGTTCGATCACCAGCAGGAGTTCGTTGAGGTCCAGCGGCTTTTTCAGGTAATCCAGCGCGCCCAGTTTCATCGCCGCGACCGCGTCCTCGATCTCGCCATAAGCGGTCATGACGACCACCGCCACCGCGCGATTTTCGTCCTCGCGCAACCGCTGCAGAAATTCCAGCCCGCCACCATCGGGCAAGCGCATATCGAGCAGGATGAGATCCGGCGTCTCCAATCGCAGCCGTTGCCACGCCCCGGCGAGGGTCGCGACGTGCGTGCAACGGTACCCGGCGGCCTCCAGGCGGCGACACACCGCCTTGGCAAACACCAGTTCATCCTCGATAAGGAGGATATTCATCCCGCCCTCAGGCACCGTCGCCCCCTCCGCGAAATGGCAGCGTCAATCGCGCGCATGTGCCGCCCGCCGCAATCAATTCGAACTCAAGCCGGCCGCCGTGCGCCTCGCAAACCTTGAACGCGAACGGAATGCCGAGGCCAGTCCCGAAACGCTTGGTCGAGGGTCCGGGCGAAAGGTCCGTCGGCTTCGGCGCGAACGGCATACCGGCGCCCTGGTCGCGAATCTCCAGCACGGCCTCGGTGCCGTCCGCCGTCAGCGACAGCACAATCTTCGCGCCGCGCGGCGACGCTTCCAACGCGTTGTTCAGCAGGCCGTAGATCGCTTGCTCCAGCAAATCCACATCCACCTCGACCGTCACTGCCTCGGCGCTAGACGTGGCACTCCAGCCGCGCCGCTCCAACTCCAGCTGCTTTTCCGTGAGTCGCGGCGCCAGTGCCTCGGCGGCCTGATCGACAACCGCTGCAAACGCAACCGCGCGCCGCTCCAGCCGCAGCGGGTTGAGATAGTTCAATAGCGCGCCGACCCAGCGTTCGAGCCGATCCACGCTCGCTATGATCGACGCCGCGAGCTCCGCGCGTTCGCCCGGTTCAGCCACGAAATCGAGCACCTGGGCCGTCGAGCGGATGCTCGCCAAGGGATTGCGAATATTGTGTGCGACCACCGGCACCAGCGCCCCGAGCGCCGCTTGCCGCTCGGATTTCAGCACCGCGCGTTGACTGTCCGCGAGTTCGCCCGCCATGCGATTCAAGGACCGCGCCAGCGACGCCACCTCATGCACCCCCTCCGGCACCAGCGGTGGCGCTTGCGTACCCTGTCCCAGCCGCGCCGCGCCGCGTTCGATCTCAGTAATCGGACGCACAAACTGACGCTGTAACAGGTGGCTGGAAAACGCGAGCAACGCCAGCGCCAACAGCAGCGGCACGGCCATCAGCAATGGCGCGCGCGCCGCCCAATCACCCAGACGCGACTCGATCCCGACCCGGCGTTGTTCGATGCGCGCGGTCAATACCGCGAACGCACGCTCGAAATCACCCAGGATGCGCCGTTCGAAGGTCGCGTCGATCACGCTTCGCACCGCGGCGGTCGACCCGCCCCCACCGGCGAACAACTTATTCATTTCGCTCTGCATGACCTCGTAGGACTCGCGCATCGTGCCAATCGCCGCGCGCTCATCGACCTCCGTGGCCTGCGCCTCGAGTTCATAAAAACGCCGGTCGATCTGATAGAGATGTTGCCAATATCGATCGAGCGCGGTGGGGTCATTCAACAAACTGGCCGAAGCGATTTGCCGAATCTCGCGGAACACATCGCCGCGCGCCTGCTGGGCCGACAACAGCAAGCTGTTCAACGCCAATAAATCCTGCGTCGCGCGTTGCCACACCACTGTCGCCAGCACGCCGAGCGCGCCGGTCACCCCGACCAGGATCACGAAAGCGATATTGTGCAGCGCCAAGACACCCCGCAACGATCGCGTTCGCGCCGGACGAACAGCCACGGCATCGGAATCGGCTAGCGTCGGATTGTTTGCCCTCATGCCGGCTAGTTTAGCGACTCCGCCGCCCGCGCCGACGAAGCCGGGAAAAAGTCCCAGCGACGGGTCCGGGTGTGAAAAACGTTTGTGAGCGCCGCCCCCACTGCCGCCCTCACTTAATCGGGCAGCACTCGTTGCGCCGGATCGATGCGCACCGGCGGATAGCCGCGCGCATCGGCCGTCGAAGAATCCGATCAAACCATCCAGGATTCGGCACAAGGCAACAAGAAGTAGCCACCACGCCGCGCGAGCACGCTGGTATGTTGCGCCAGCGGATGTAATCCATATTTGAGCCAATTGGTAATTCGGCGACTGGCGCGCGGCACAAAATCACTAAACGTCTTGCGTAGTATCGTGATTAAGCGCCTAGTATCCTGGGAGCGGCAGAAACGCGATCGCGATCTTGGACCAATCCCGGGCCCATGCGAGCGACTATACTTAAAGTTTACCCCCATTTCGAAACAAACGTTTTCCAGGAGTGGAAGCCATGACGAAAGCACGCGACACCAGTAAGGAACCCAAAAAGAAACCTACCCTGAATCTCCGAGAAAAGAGAGCGGCAAAGAAGTTGAAGAAAGACACCAAGGGCACGATCCAGCCTTTACTGCCCCGGTAGCCCCGGTCGTTGAACAGGCCGGCGTTGTGTATCTCCCGGTCACGCTTGAATTGCGCCTTGTAACTCACCCGCGACCTGGGGCGATTGACCGGCCATGTGGAAATACCTGATAGCGTGGTTTGTGATGCTACTCGTCTCCGTGGGTAACGGAGTCGTTCGCAACCTTACCTACTGGAAGCAAATCGAGGCGTTGACAGCGCATCTCCGTCTTCGTACGCCTTCGGACTGGCCGGGCGCATCGCCATGAAGACTTACCTCGCAACGGTCGGCCGCGACAAGGTCGGATTCACACTCATCGGTGAGCGAGAAAACGGTCAGCCCGAGTATATCGGCGGCATGCACGGCGTGGTCGAACGCAACACGATGCGTTACCACCTCGCCATCGACGCCTACCTTGGCGCAGTGGACACGCCGCCCCGCGCGCGGCTCGACAAACGCTTGCAAGACTGGTTCACCGCTACGGTGCAATATCCTCACCAACTGCATGAGGTCAACCAAACGGCTTACCTCAACATGAAGCGGCGTGAGTATCTGCGCCAGCAGGCAGACCCGTAAAACAGTCGCCCCGGTTCGACGCCAGGGGGGACGATACCGACAGCGCGCCGCCGCGCCAATCGACAATGCCGGCCTGACCGCCGGACAAATAGAACGACGCGCCCAAAAATCATCCCGCCGGGCTCCGTTGAGCTCGATCCAACCTGACCTGAAGGGACATCAGCCAATTCAAGTCCTTTTCCAGAAATACCAGATCGCCGTCATTCACTACGATGAATTCGCTGCCGACCAATCGCTATTCTAGAAATGAATTTATCTTGATTCGGTTGTAGTTAGAGGTCGAAGGTCTGTCGAGAGATCAAGCTAACGGCAAAGCCTCAGATTCTTCCCATCAACAGCAGAACGATGACAATTATCAGCGCCAAACCAAGAATTCCGCTTGGGCCGTAACCCCAACTCTGACTATGGGGCCAGGTTGGGATCACGCCGAGCACCATCAAAGCCAAAATGATCAGTAAAATTGTTCCTAAACTCACTTCATTTCTCCTGACCAAGATCATCGCGGCGCATTGTTTAGAAAAGCCGAACCGTGTAGGTATGCCAACCTTCTCCACGCTTGGCGACCATCAAATTCGCTGCGCCTGTTGCGTTGCACCGCACGCATCGCCAAGCTCATGGACCACGGCAACCACGCCTAGCAACCATAAAACTGCAGAGCCAGCATGAATGCAAAAGAACGCGCAGCATTGCTCCAACTACTGAAAACTCGATTCGAGCAGCATCCTCATCGACACGCCGGCCTCGCGTGGTCGGATGTGCAATCGAAACTCGAAGCCAATCCGGACGCGCTCGATTCGCTACAGGCGATGGAAACGACGGGCGGGCAACCCGACGTCATCGGACAGGACGAAGCGTCCGGAGATTTACTCTTTTGCGACTGCGCGCCTGAAAGCCCCACGGGACGCAGGAGCACCTGTTACGACGCCGAAGCGCGCACCTCCAGAAAGGAACACCGGCCCGAAAGCAGCGCGGTGGAAATGGCGGCCGCGATGGGCATCGAACTGCTGACCGAGGCGCGCTACCGACAATTGCAGCAACTCGGCGCGTTCGACACGAAAACCTCCAGCTGGATCGAAACACCAGCGGACATCCGGGCACTCGGCGGCGCACTGTTCTGCGATCGGCGCTACGGCAAGGTGTTCGTCTATCACAACGGCGCGCAGTCGTACTACGCCGCGCGCGGCTTTCGTGGCTTGCTGCGCGTGTGAATGCGAATGGTTGGGCGGCGGTCGCTGATCGCGTGCGGATTGCGGAAACCGAATAACCTGCGTACCGCCAACGCGAAACTTCAGGCACGATGGTAGTGGACCAAAAGTGGTCCCTTATTCACCGGCCAAGACAAAAAGAAGTCCCTTCTCGACCCAGATTGCGACCCGGATACCGCGCGCGTACTGCACCAGCGGCGGCTCGCCCTGATCGACGTTTGGCAGATTCGGAAAAGCCTGCGGATCATAGGCCGCTTCGTACAGCGTAAGCATCTGTCCGGGGGCACGTTGCAAGCGCAGTTGCGCGGCGGGCACGTCCAATATCGAGCAATAGCGGCCGCCCAGCAGACTCGTACCGCCCACTTCGGCGACAAGGCTGGAATCACGCACGGCGAAATCCAGTCGCGTGAAATAGGCGGCGAGCGCTGGCATCTGATCGGCCTCGACATCCAATGGCTTGAGCTTGAGGTGGTGGAGCGCAACCTCTTCGGCAATGCGCTGAGCAGTATCACCACTGATACGACCTTGCCACAGGAAAGGCAGCGCGATGCTCGCAATCAGCAGCATCACCACGGCGAAGGCCGCCCAGTAAGCGGATGGCTGTCGGCGACCAGGCGGTCGCGTGCGGGTCAGTTGTTGCAAGCGTTGCAGATCCGACTCGCTCAAACGCTGCGAATCCAAATGTTGGCGGACGGCTTGTCTTAACGGTACTTTCATAGTTTCGACTCCGCGCTGGTCGACCGCAAGTCGTTCGACTCTTCACGCAATCTGGCACGCAATCGATGAATCCGCGACAGGATCGTCCCGCGCGGCGTGCCGAGTTCGTTCGCGACTTCCTGCGCGCTCATGCCCTCAACGGCCCAGAAATAAAGAATCTCGCGCTCTAGCGGCGCCAGCCGTTGCCAAATGCTCGCCAGCAAATCCTGATCGACCATGATTGACTCGAGCGTGCGCATGTCGATGTCCTGTGGACCGACCTCATCCGGGAGCAAGGTTACCGGATGCAAGTCCTTGCGGCGCAATCCGTCGATGAAGCAATTGCGCAAAATGCGCCGGACATAGGCCAGCGGATTATCCACCGACTTTTGTCCGGCGCGCAGGTACCGCTCCAGTGCATCCTGCAGCAGATCCTCGGCCTCGGACCTGTGGCCAGTCAACGAGTAGGCATAGCGGTACAAGCGGTTGAGCGTGTCGCCATCAAACATCCGCCGCGCTCCTGTCTGTGCGCTCGCTCACCGGTGCACCCCGCCCGTCGTCATGTCATTGTCGGCTACCGGATGCCTTGCTCAAGCTGGCGCGAATATCCGCCTCGGAGTGATCTTTCGTGATTCTTTCGATGGACTGGCCACTGGCACGATCGACGATGGTCAGATACCCCGTCTTGCCGGCGTTCTTCTCATAAAGTTCGCTCACGCCCAAGGCTTGCGCCAGAAGGCCAGACTGGTGTTTGGTGGCGTCATTGGTCAGGTCGAAGCGAACGAATAGGATGTTCTTGCCTTCGAATTCCGGCTGCACCGCCTTGAGCTTCGGATCCAGGATCTTGCAACTGCCGCACCAGTCGGCATACATCAGGATGGCAATCTTGTCAGGCGCGGTAGCCTTTGCAACCTGTGGCACCACGCTCATGGCAAGCCCGGCCAGCAGCATCAACGCGAGGAGAGTGAAGGAAACTTGCTTGAGATTCGTCATGGTAAATGTTCCGTACATTGTCGTGAATGTACTCGCATAGACGCAGCCGGGTGGCGTTTGATTGCAGTTGAGGTATTTTTTTCGATCGAGCGATACGGTGGTCAGGTGTTGCGGGATGCCCATTTGCTCTCGACACGCAAACGCGCCACTACCCTATTCTGACCTCCTTCGACGACCCGATTGCCGCAGTCGCGGATGAAATCAGCGCGTCCAAGATTCCCACCGGATCCACTCACGCCATCATCGATAACGCCGCATCAGGCCGACCAGCACCCCTTGGATCCGCACTTCGTCCGGGCGGTAGCGCATTGGGGCGAGCGCCCGATTCGCGGCGTGCAGGATCACTTGCCCCGGCGTTTGCTCAATGCGCTTCAGGGTCGCTTCGTCGTCCCGCACCAGGGCGACGACGATCTCGCCATTTCGGGCGTGGTCGCGCTGCTCGATCACGACCCAGTCACCGTCGAGGATGCCCTCTTCGATCATCGAGTCGCCGCGCACCTTGAGCACGTAGCAGTGGCCGCCGGTCAACAGCTCCGGCGGCACCGGCAGATACACCGGCTGCGGCACGGCCTCAATCGGCTTGCCGGCCGCGATGTAGCCGAGCATCGGAAGGCCGTGGGCGTCCGGATCGGGCTCGGCGCGCACGAGTCGGATGCCGCGCTGGCGCCCGTCCATCGGTTCGACCAGGCCTGCGCTGATCAACGCCTGGATGTGCTTGTGCAGCGAGCCACGCGAGGTGAGACCGAGGCGCCGACAGAGCTCGTCAAGCGTCGGCGGTTGCCGAAACTCATCCGCGTGGGTAAGCAGAAATTCGTGGATGGCCTGCTGGCGGCGGGTCAGCATCGTTAATCCTTGCCGGTTCTCGATTCGTTCTCTAATATTCTAGCAGGAGAACAGATGGAGAACGCGATGTCCCTGCCGGCCTTGCATCGGAACGATTTCGTCCACGCGGCCGCGGACGATCCGGTCGCGGCGCTGGCGGCGCGGTTGCGCAAAAAATATCACGGCCGGATCACGGGCGAGCTGGTCGTGCCGGCGCAATCGGGCCGTTACGCGGAACTGCCCAACACGGTCGATCCGCGCCTCGCCGTCGCGCTCGCCGGTCGCGGCCTGCACCAGCTGTACGCCCATCAGGCGCAGGCCTGGCGTGCGATCCAGGCGGGCGAACACACGGTGATCGTCACGCCGACCGCCTCGGGCAAGACCTTGTGCTACAACCTGCCGGTGCTGAACGCCGCGCTCACGAGCAAGGCCAAGGCCTTGTACCTGTTTCCGACCAAGGCCCTCGCGCAGGATCAGGTCGCCGAGTTGATGGCGCTCAACACGGCGGGCGAACTCGGCGTGCGCGCCTACACCTTCGACGGCGACACGCCGGGCGATGCGCGCAAGGCGGTGCGCACGCGCGGCGATATCGTGGTGTCGAACCCCGACATGCTGCACCAGGGCATCCTCCCGCATCACACCAAATGGGCTCAGTTCTTCGAGTCGCTGCAATTCGTGGTGATCGACGAGATGCATACCTATCGCGGCGTGTTCGGGTCGCACGTGGCCAACGTGCTGCGTCGGTTGCAACGGATCTGCCGCTTCTACGGCGTGTCACCCCAGTTCATTCTGTGTTCCGCGACCATCGCGACCCCCGCCGAACTCGCGGCACAACTGATCGAGGCCCCGGTCACCGCCATCACCGACAACGGCGCGCCACGCGGCGCCAAGCACCTGCTGCTGTGGAATCCGCCAGTCATCAACGCCGATCTCGGCATCCGCGCCTCGGCCCGGTCGCAAACCACTCGAATCGCGCGCGCCGCGATCAAGCGTGGCCTCAAGAGCATTCTGTTCGCGCAATCGCGGCTGATGGTCGAGGTGCTGACCAAATACCTCAAGGATGTGTTCGACCACGATCCGCGCAAGCCGGCCCGGGTGGCGGCCTATCGTGGCGGCTACCTGCCGACCGAGCGCCGTGCGATGGAAAAAAAGCTACGCGACGGCGCGATCGATTGCGTGGTGACGACCTCGGCGCTGGAACTCGGGGTCGACATCGGTTCACTCGATGTGTGCGTGTTGAACGGTTACCCCGGCACGATCGCCGCGACCTGGCAGCGTCTCGGTCGCGCCGGACGCCGCCAGCGCACCGCGCTCGGCGTGTTGGTCGCAAGCTCGCTGCCGCTCGATCAATACATCATTCGCAACCCCGATTTTTTTCTCGGCGCCTCGCCGGAGACCGCGCGGATCGCGCCCGATCAACTGCTGATCCTGCTCGATCATGTGCGCTGCGCGGCGTTCGAATTGCCGTTCCGCACCGGCGAACGCTTCGGCAACGAGGATCTGGAGGAACTGCTGCGGGTGCTCGAGGAGTCCGAGGTGCTGCATCGCGAGGGGGACCAATGGCACTGGTCCACCGACAGCTATCCGGCCAACAGCGTCAGTTTGAGGTCCGTCGCCGAGGGCAATTTCGTGGTGATCGACACCACCGACGGGCAACAAAAAATCATCGCCGAGGTCGATTACAGCTCGGCGCCGATGACGCTCTACGAAGGCGCGATCTACATGATCCAGGCCGCGCCGCATCAGGTCGAACGGCTCGACTGGGTTGGCCGCAAGGCCTTCGTCACCCGCACCCGCGCGGACTACTACACCGACGCGATCGACTACACCCGGCTCAAGATCCTCGAATCGTTCGCGAACGTGGGCCATGCGGAGCACGCGGTCGCGCACGGCGAGGTGCATGTGGTCCGCCGGGTCGCCGGATACAAGAAAATCCGTTACTACACCCACGAAAACATCGGTTACGGCAACATCAACCTGCCGGATTCCGAGCTGCATACCACCGCCGTCTGGTGGCAGGTGGAACCGGTCACGCTCGAGGCCGCGTTTCCGTCGCGGCTCGAGGCGCTCGATGGCTTTCTCGGCGCGGCGTATGCGATGCACCACGTCGCGGCGATGCGCATGTTGTCGGAACCGCGCGATCTCGGTCGCGCCGTCGGCGATGGCAACGCGACCTGGTTCGCGACCCAGGGCACGCAGGGCCGGGGCCAGTTTCGCGGCCGCGATGGCGAGGCGCTCGACCCCACCACGCTACGCCAGTTCGTGCCGACGCTGTTTCTGTACGACAACTACCCCGGCGGCATCGGCCTCTCGGAGCCGCTGTTCCACCAGCGCGAGCGCATCGTCGAACACGCCGAACAACTGGTGCAAGTCTGCGAGTGCGAGCACGGTTGCCCCAGTTGCATCGGCCCGATTCTCGCGAGCGACGAGACCCGCGGCCATTCGCCCAAGGCCGCCGCGCTCCAGGTCTTGCGCCTGCTGCGCGTCGCGCCGGCCGTGTCATGAACCTGCGCGACCGCCTCGCCCGACTGCGTCAACCGGCGCTGGCACCCTGGGTCGAACCGCCCGCCCCCGAACCCGTGGACGATTTCGCCGCGCCGTTGGTTGACCGCGACGGTGACAGCGACAACACCTCGCGGCACTGGCGCGAGCAACTCGCCCGGGTGCGTCCCGAGCGCTTGCGCGGCACGACGACGCCGCGGCCGCGCCGGCTCTCCGAACACGAACTCGCGGCCCAACTCGGCGGCACGCTGGAGGCGGAAGGCTTGATCCGCGTCGATCTCGCGGTCGATCTCGGCGATCCTCGCGGCGCGGGGCCGCGCGAACCGCTCCGCGAACCCGGCGGACTGCCGTGCGAACCGTCGCGCGCCAACGCGCAATGGCTATACCTCGACACCGAAACCACGGGGCTCTCCGGCGGCAGCGGCACGGTGAGCTTTTTGATCGGGATCGCAACGCTGGCGGGCGCGCAACTGCGCTTGACGCAGTGGCTCATCACCCGTTTCGGGGCCGAACGCCAGCAACTGGAGCGCTTCACCGCCGCGATCACGGCCGACTCGCATCTGGTCAGCTACAACGGCAAGTCCTTCGATCTGCCGCTGCTCGCGACTCGCCTGCGCCTGCAAGGGCTGACCGGGCCGCTGCCCGCCCTGCCCCACCTCGATCTGCTGCATCCGGTGCGGCGGCTGTTTGGTTCGCGTTGGCCGGATTGCCGCCTCGGCTCCGTTGAGGAACGCCTGCTCGGTCTGCGCCGCGAGCACGACCTCCCCGGCAGCGAGGCGCCCCAGGCCTGGTTCGACTGGTTGCAACGCGGCGACGCGGAGCGCCTGCTCGGTATCGTCGCGCATAATCGCCAGGATCTGGTCTCACTTGCGGTCGCGCACGCCGTCATCGGCGATCTCGACCGACTTGAACAACGCGACGATATCGACCTGCACGGGCTCGCCAAATGGTGGCTGGACGACGGCGACGAGGCCCGCGCCCAAACGCTGCTCGAACGCCATTTCGACCGTCTGGAACCGCGCGGCTTGCGACTCCACGCGCGCCTGCAGCAGCGCCGCGGCAACTGGAGCGCCGCCGTCGCGGTGTGGGAAGCACTCGCCGCCCGCGGCTGCGAGGATTCGATCGAGTGTCTCGCGAAATATCACGAACACCGCCGCCGCGACTACGCGACCGCGTACGCGCTGAGTCGGCGCCTCGGCGCCAATCCGGACTCGCAACGGCGCGTCGAACGCCTGCGCCGAAAACTCGAATGCGCCTGAACCAACGACCCACCTGAACCGCTCGATCGCGGACGGCATGCGGCCAAGCAAACAGTCCCGCATCCGTTCGAACCCGCCAACCGACGTTTAACCGTCACGCGCACCCGCGCCGTCACGCCGGCCTGTTTCGTCCTACACTCACATCGAAACCGGTTCGCAATTTCAGCTTTCCAAGGAGTGCCAGGTATATGAATAGCTACCGCATGGGTTCGCACGGCGACGACGTTCGCAAGATTCAACAGGCACTGGCCGCGGCCGGACTGTATCGAGGCCCTATCGACGGCGATTTTGGCGGCGGCACCTTCGCGGCGGTGGTCGCCTTCCAGAAGAAAAAGGGGATGGTGACGGACGGCGTGGTCGGCCCCAAGACTTGGAAGGCGCTGTTCGACAAACGCATGCAACCGTCGCAGTTGGCGCGGCGACCGCTGATTGACCGCTGCATCGCGCTCACCGGCGCGTTCGAGACCGGCAAGGGTTTTCCGGATTGCTTTTGCGGTATCGCCGGCGATTTCGATGGCCAGGGCGTGAGCCTCGGCGTGTTGCAGTGGAATTTCGGCCAGGGCACGCTGCAGCCCCTGTTGCGCGAGATGATGACGTCATTTCCCGATGTGTCGAAAGAAGTGCTCGGCGACTTTTTCGATCCATTGCTCGCGGCCCTGGAAGCGGAAAAAACCGAGCTGATGGAATTCTCCCGCGCGGTCCAGCATCCCGTGACCCACGCCGTGTTCGAACCCTGGCGCGGATTCGCGAAATCACTCGGCCGCACCGAGGAATTCCAGGCGGTGCAAATCAACCACGCCCGCGGCCTCTACGACAAGGCGCTCGCGATGTGCGCCGACTACGACCTGTGGAGCGAGCGCGCCGCGGCGTTGATGTTCGACATCGTGACCCAGAACGGATCGATCCGGCCACACACACGCGGCATCATTCTCGCCGAATTCAAATCCCTGAGCCGGCAACTCACCGAGGACGAACGCGAGGTTCGAAAACTCGAAATCATCGCTAACCGCCGCGCCGAGGCCGCCAACCCGCGCTGGGTCGACGACGTGCGGATGCGCAAACTCTGCGTCGCCCGCGGCGAAGGCGCGGTGCACGGCATCCGCTACCACATCGAGGAACAGTTCGGCATCCGGCTGGCGCCCGCAGTGGTTTGAGGCGACGGACGGATGGCAAGCCGGCAGACAAGTTATTCGCTTTAGGATTACCATTCGCTCCGCCCGACACGTCGCCTACATGATTCATATCGCGCTGCACTTCATCGTCCCGTTGCTAGTCGCCCTCGCGTTCTACCGCGGCGACTGGCGAAACGTGACGTTGATCTTGATTGCGACCATGATCGTCGATGTCGACCACCTGCTGGCGGATCCGATCTACGATCCCAATCGGTGCTCCATCGGCTTCCATCCGCTGCACACTACTCCCGCCATCGTGATCTACGCAGCGCTGCTCGTGGTTCCTCACTTTGTGGGACGGAGAGCCGATGGCCAGGGCTTAAATCGCAATGCGCGCATCCTGCACCTGATTGGCCTTGGGCTGCTAATCCACATGGTGCTCGATTGGATCGACTGCATGGTTTAGTCACGACGGCAATCGACGCCGCGCAACAAGCAATGCGAACGGGGGGGAAACGCGCCGCCACTCGCCGACAAAGGGCTTTGCCGTCTAGCCTCGTTCGAGGCCCGCAGCTTTATTCAACACAATTGCACGATCAATCAATCAGCTCGTATAGGTCCGACCCGATTGGCACTTACGTAACGATTTCCGGGCCTCCGTGTAGGTTGTGGGAGAGTTGGCGAACCCCAACAAGCGACTTAACCTTGCGGGATTGCTGGGGTTCCTTCGTCACCCCCAACCTACCAACAGCCGCCGATAGTCCTGAGTGAGATGTTCACGGCGGTGATTGCGGGGACCGCGAACGCGGGCGCCACGGCATGTCGCCACTAGTACCGCCACGGATTTCCGAAGGCTCCCGTCATCGCGGGGATTGACCGATCTGGCCGGTGAAATCGCCGCGCACGCGGCAAGGTTCACAGCCTGCCGAGCGGGGCTTCGTGACGTTCCTAGGCGTTTTGGCGAGCTGCCACGGGGCGAACTGCCGCAACTGCTGGATATCAGTGACCGTCGCGCTCACCCTAGCGCCCGGCCTTCCCAGCTACGCTTGCCGCCCGCTGGACGCCGGGACTGTTCCCGAAACAACGCTGACTGCTTGTCGCTCATACGCCGGTGCGCAATCCCATCATCGGTGAGGCGGCTTGGTCCCGCAGGCGTCTTTACGCAATGCTATACATTGTTTATAGACACGTGATCGCTTAGCTCCACAAACACCTCACGGAGCCTACATCTTTGAAGACGCGAAATGTCATCCTCCTCTTGGTCTCCCATGGCTTCGTCGGAGCGATCGGGTTTGCTGCCGGAATTTACACGCTGCCGATCCTGATCGCACCGATTGCGCCATCCGCGACTGAGGTCTCGGCAGCGGCGCAGTCGGCAACCTACACGGGCGAGTTCCGACGAGATCTCAAGGACAGCGATGCGCTGCACTGGGGAGAGGGCGAAGTATCAGTGGGCACGCAATCGATTGCCCTCATGGGCAAGCTGGCACCTGGCCCTGACTACAAGCTTTACCTGTCGCCAGCGTTCGTGGAAACCGAAGTCGAGTTCAACCGCCTGAAACCCCAGATGGCGTTCGTTGGTGACGTCAAGACGTTTAACAACTTCCTGGTGCAGGTTCCGCCCGACGTCAACCCTTCTCAGTACACGAGTGTCATTGTCTGGTGCGAGACATTCGGCGAGTTCATCACGTCGGCTAAATACAAGTAGAGGCGCCGATTCCGGCAAAGACAAGTCGTCTTTATCCGCTTACGAGACAACCGGTCTGTAGTGGCAAATACGCACCCTCCGCCAAACGCTAACAAAAATGGTTGAAATCGCGCGAAAGCAGCGAGCCGAAATGCGAATATTCCACCGGTAAAGGTCAGTGGATCAGGGTTGCGGCTGAGCGCCGGATCGGCAGAATCCAGCGCCTCGGTGATCGGGGCTGGCGTGCACATTGTTCGGCCTCGACAACTGCCCTACGAGCGAGCCCCCGCAGCCACTTGCGCCTCAATTCATTCGGCAGGCGACAAACGTTTTGTTGAAGAATTCCAGCGATCGCCCGGCGCTTCCAGCGATTTCGCCGAGTGCGAGCAGCCCTTCCATCGCCGTCGCAGGCACGTTTTCGCGCGCCTTGCGCTCGGCCGTAGCGAGTTCGCGGCAAAAGTCGGTACCCATCATCAGTGTGCGCGAATAACAGTCGGCCACCAGCAAGCGATTGCATGCTGACTCGCCATCCAGCTCGCCTACGGCCTTGGCGGCGGCCCGGATCAACCACTCCGGGCCGGCGTGAACCATGTGCATCACGCTGTCCTGCGGGATGTCCGATAGTACGATGAGCGAGCCGTCGGGCGTAAAGGCGACGGGATCTCGCACCACGTCCTCCGCGCCTTCCTGCTGGATACTGAGCGGATACCGCGAACCGACCTCGGCGTAGAAGCGATCGGCGCGAACGCCGCGCAAGCGCTCCGGTAACGCAGCGGAATACGTCTCCAGTGCCGGATGTCCGTTTAACTCGTGAATCACGTTGCGCTCGGAGCGCGTGACGATGTAGGGACCGGCGTAATGCTGCCACCCATGGCGAACACTCACGTCGTTGCGCTGTTCCGAGAATGCCACCACCGCTGCGTTCGCGAAGACCCCATCGTTCGAGAATACCGATGGCCGATGCGCCAATTCTCGATTTCCCGCCCCCGCGCCGAAAAACTCAACGGAACCGCCGTATCGCCGGTGCAGCTGGTCGAGAAACTGCGTGATCCCCGGCGCGAAGCAATCGACCAGGACGAAGCACGAGCGCCGGTCTTGCCGCGCGACGAGCTGCGGGAGCAGGTCCGGTTGTGCCAGGCCGTCGAAACCTAGCTGGACCATGACGGGCGCCGTGGCGCTCTCGACGAAATTGACTACGGCACCACTGTAGACAGGCCTGTCGCGATCAATCAACCCTGGGAAGATGCCGCCAAAGAAGCGGATGCCCTGCGCGTCCAGCCCCGCGATCATCGCCCCGACTTGCTGTTCATGCTTGTCGCTGAGATAAATCATCGCGACATCCGCTGTCGCGCGCGGCATCCCTGCTATCGCGGCGATCAGTTCTTCCGCCGAATTGAAATCGAGGTACACATCAACTCCTTGATTGCGCAAGTAAAGACAACCCTTGGCGGGGCGATTCGATCATCGCGCCAATCCGTCTCAAAGTGGCTCAGGCGACCTTTCTGAAATTCGCGGCGACCGCGTCCGGACGCGGTTTCGGCAATGCGGCGTGTCGGGTCGCTGTCGCCGGGTCGGTCCGATAGTCGAATCCGCGGTCGCTGGCTTCGCCAATCCCGCGGTTCGTCCGCAGCGCCGGATCGAAGCGCGCGAGTGCCTCGCGAATGCGGTCGGCGCATTCCGACTGCCGCTGGGTTGTCTGCGAGACTTCAAGCACTAGGGCGCTGACCTTTTCGCTCGACGCAACGATGTTGGTCAACGTGATACCCGATTCGTTGGCCAACAGCTCGCCCGCATGCACGCGCCGACTGCTGGATTCAATCAGTTTGCGTATGTCCTTCGCGAACCCGGCGCTGCGCTGCGCCAAATTGCGGACCTCCGCCGCGACCACCGCGAAGCCGCGTCCCTGCTCCCCGGCACGCGCAGCCTCGACCGCTGCGTTGAGCGCGAGCAAGTTCGTTTCGAAGGCGATGGAGTCGATCATCTTGGTGATTTCGGCGATCTGTACGCTCGAACTGCTGATCGCCGACATTGCGTTGTTGGTCTCCTGCAGCACGTGCCGGCCGCGGATGGACAATCCCTGCGACTCGTCCGAGATCTGCAACGCATTCTCGGACCGCCGCGCGTTCTCCCCAATCAGGTCATCAAGTTGTTGCATGAACGCTTGGAAATCGCGCAGTGACGACGGATCCAGCGGCTGGGCCTCCACCCGATCGCCATGGCCGGTTCGCTGCGTCTCAAGTTCCGTTAGTATCTGACGGATCGCGTTTCCTTCCTGCGTGAGTTCGAAAACCCTGGCGGTCAATTGCTTGGCGTGCTGTTCCAGCGACGCGAACTCGCCGAGTGCGACGCCCGCACGACCTTCGCGCGTAGACACGCTCCCGGAAGCCCCCGGTTCGAAAGCGCGAAAAACGCGCCGAACTTGCCCTTGGACGGTGCGAAGCGCCGCGATCGCAACCCCCAGGACAAGGACACTGCCAGCCAACGCCATCCAGGCGCCGGTACGATCGCTCGCGGCGACCACCCGAGCCTCCGGTTCGACCTTCGCCTCGCGCTCGGCGCCCGCCGGTAGCCAGGCGATCAGGTTCAATAGCAGAATCGCCAATAGGGTCGGCGCAAGAAGCACCCAAGCCAGCGGAGATCGAGATGGATTCGTCATCGGGTATCAAACTCATCCTTGAATTGACGGGCAGGGCCACCGCATCGCGTTCGTTGACGCCTGCAAGCCCCAAGATTCGCACATCGAGATCGGCGGGGACCCCGGAGCGAAAAGCGATATGAGAGTAACGGCAACCGACGCGGCCTGTCGCAGACGCGCTTCGCGCTTTCCTGTGCGCGCGCGCTCGGCCGATTAGGTTCGACTGATTTGCGCGAAATCGAGCCTGTCCTTGTTCAAAAGCGCTGCGACTTCGAGTGTTCAAACCAGGTCGATGTCACCGACGCGGGTCCGCACCGGACGGTTCACGTAAAAAATGGAACGGGGCAAACCCCAGGGCCAAATCACGGACCAAGCATTCCATGCGTGTCGCATTCCCACGTCGCGAAACAAGCCCCGCGCTCACACCTTCCTCTGCTGTAAGAGTGACTGACTCATGGCGAGACCCCACCATTGGTGCGGCGGTTTGGTCCGGCGGGTGTTTCTACGCCATGCTGTACACAATGCAGATCGGCGATCCCATCACGTCAGCCAAGTCCAACGCGTTGCGCCGAGTGCCGCATTAACGCCCATGGTTAGTCTTCACGAGCGTGTTTTCCGATGCTTAAACCGAGTCAGTTTCGTCCTAATGACGCCTGGATCGCTTTTCGGCTGAACGATGCGCCGATAGCGACGGAGCGAGACGGCGATTTCAACGTACTGTGTTTAATGGACGCGGCAACTTGCTGCATTATTGGAAACGAGTTCGTCCCGGTGCAGGGGTCCGTGGCGCCCGTGGACGCGTCTGAACGGTTGATTGCGGCGGCGCAGGCTCAAGCGGGGGGTGTGGCGGCAAAGTTCTTTCTCAGCACGGAGCTTGCGTCCGGAAGTTTTTCGACCGTGGTGGAGGCCATCGGAGCAACATGTGTCCTGGCAAGCGATCGCGAGCTCGCCCCGCTTATCTCCGATGCCAAAGCGGGGTTCCTGGCGTACATCGGGGGCGGCAGGCGACAGTGAGACCGCTAATCGGGTAACCGGGACATTTAAGACCTCACTCACCCCCTCACGACGGCATGCGGGTCGGCGCCGGGTGTTTCAAGACAAGGGATCACACGAATGCAGCAGTGGATTTTTCTTTCGGTGGCGATCGTGAGCGAAGTGATCGCAACATCGGCGCTGAAGTCGTCCGAAGGTTTTACACGCTTATGGCCCTCGCTAATCGTTACCATCGGTTACGCATCGGCGTTTTATTTTCTGTCGCTTACGCTCAAGACCATCCCGGTTGGCGTGGCTTACGCCATTTGGTCTGGCGTCGGCGTCGTACTGATCGCGCTGATCGCATGGGTCATGTTTGATCAAGCGCTCGACCTGCCCGCGGTGATCGGGCTCACGCTCATCATCGCCGGAATCGTTGTGCTCAATGTATTCTCCAAGTCGATCGCGCACTGATCGGCGCGCAAGATTCCATAGCCTACCGCGACAACGGTCCTGCGGGCGTGAACCGGCGCCCGCAAGGTCACCCATGCGCTTCTCGAACGGAGGCGGCTTATGGCCGACCAGTCTTCCTCGGACACCCGGACAGCTTCGTTCCGCTTTTCCATGATGACGATCGGCTCGTGGGACTCGGCAGTTTCATCAATCGACCGATAATGGCTACTGCGCGCCTCTGTCGCCGTAATTCCGGACATGACGCACCGCTCGCGTGTTCAGCCTTCAGCCAATGTACGCCGTGATAAGCGGCGCTCAGCTCGGAGCGAATCATCGGGCAACACTGGCGAAGCAATGCCCGAGCAAGCGCGGAATGTTGATCGTCCGAGCGCGCTTGCGAGCGGCTTGACCGCCTCGCCATGTGCGACTACCGTATTTTGGCAGCAAACAGGCAGCAAACAGGGGACAGACCACGGTTTACGGTGAATCTCATTCACCGAACAGCTCCCCCGACTCGGGTTCTACCATGCGGCGTGGCCGCCCCGACTTTCCAGGAACTGCCCGCCGCCCCACG
>JBHJOI010000145.1:0-13650 GCA_050329935.1 Thiotrichales bacterium
ACGAGCCGACGATCGAGATGGTATCGCGGGCAAACGCCTGAGTTGAAAAACCTACTGTCATTGCCGTGACGGCGACAGCGATTAAAGTCTTCTTCATGAAAAACCTCTCGATTGGGTAGATAAGTTACGAGCCGGTATTCTCCGATCAGTGCGTTGCGATTGTATGACGGTTTGATGACAGTTCTGTGACGGTTGCCGTCATAGCCTCTGCCTGGGCGAGTGGTTTGAAGACCGGCGCGGTTGCGTTCGACGTGTGTAAACTAAAATGACTGACTTATTTTTTCGGGAGCGCGGGCGATGACTGCAACCACGCCACAACTCTGGGAATGCCTGGATCCGGAGGACCGCCTTCGACTACAGGTTGAGTATGGTTATTATTCGGATAGTCTGCCGCCGACCTGCTCGTTGGCGCTGAAAGGCGAGCGTTTCGCGCGCTGGCTTGCCGAGCGCGGCGTGGTCTATACGCCCCGCCACGACGCCCGGCAAGGACCATTCGATCTACGAGATTAAGACGCCGCTCGGGGTCTGTCGTACCGTTGATCGGCGCGAGTCGTTACGCGGTGTTCGAGACGCTTTCGCCGATTTCGTCGAGCCGGTGCTGCAGCGATACGCGGTCCAGCGTGTCGATCGGCAACGCGATGAACGCCAGCAATCTGTGCCGCAACGTGCGATAAGTGTTCTTGAACGCCAGCACCCGCTCGACCTCGTTGCCGGTTGCCTTGACCGGATCCGGCATGCCCCAGTGTGCGGAAATTGGCTGGCCCGGCCACGGTGGACAGTCCTCGTTGGCGGCCTGATCGCACAAGGTGAAAACGAAATCGAAGCGTGGCGCGGTGGGCTCGCGAAACTCCGCCGTGTTCTTCGCCCGGAGTCCGCTGGTGTCGTGCCCGAGATTTTTCAGGACTTCAAGTGCCAATGGATTCATCGAAGAGTAGGGTTTGGTGCCAGCCGAGTAGGCGCGAAATTTGCTCCCGCCTTCTTCGTTCAGAATCGTTTCCGCCATGATCGAGCGGGCGGAATTGCCGACACAAATGAATAGCACATTGAACGTTCGGTTTGACATGGGTTTGGGCGCCTTGGTGATGTGTTTCAGGGTATGCGCGGCCATCGGAGCGCACAGCTCCGGACGGCCGCGGCAACAATCGTTAACCAGGAAATCAATGAGTTGTCCTACGTGGTGTAGGTTGATTCGGTAGTAGATCGCCTTTCCGATTCGTTCGGATCCAATCAGTCCGGCGCGCTCCAGCGCGGCCAGGTATATCGACAGCGTGCTCGCCTTGATGTCCAGCGAAGCCGAGATCTCGCTGGGTCTGACACCTCCTGGCGCACGACGGGCGAGCAACCGGAACACGGCCAACCGGCCCTCGTGTCCTAGGACACCTAGCGCGTCTGTTTCATTCTTTGTTTCCATACTTCATGAATACATGAAGTATGGAAACAAATCAAGGTCGGTTACGGCGCGAGTCAGGTGTGACGGCCGTGCTTTCGATCAGGGTTCGCGGGGTTGAAGCCGCTTGTCGGCGAGCTCAGGCGATAGGTTGTCGAAAATGTCGCAACAGTATCTGCACCGCTTCTTCGATACCCCGCGGCGCGATCGGTGACGGGCGTGGGTGATCCAGTAGTCTCAAGGCTTCGCTCGCGATATCGCCGCGTTGAAACTGGTGTAGGGAGATCTTTGCATTCGGCAGATGCCGCGCGAGCCAGGTTTCTAGGTAAGGGCTTTCGGCCCAATCGGGGCGCTCGATGTACAGGACAGGCAAACCGAGCGCGGCGGCTTCGGCAAACGTGCCGTATCCGGGTTTGGAGATGATCAGATCCGACGAGGCCATCAGGTCGCGAAATGAATACGGAAGTGCTTCGAGGGTAGTCACGTCGGCGCGTATCAGCGACCAGTTTTCAGGGACGAGCCAATGCACGTTCGGCAACTGTGGCCAGGCGCGAACCGCCGGGGCCGGCACGCCGCCCAGGCTGACGACCACGAGGCGTGTGTTCGCGCCGAGTCCCAGATGCGACGTCAATGCTCTGCGACGCGATGTGCCGAGCAGTGCGACCGGTCCGATCGGGTGTCGTTGCGGTAGCCATGACATCGGCATCGAGGGGGCGGGTTGAATAAATAGGTCGCAGCGCAGGTAAGCCTCGCGCATCGTCGCGAGCACGTCGTAAAGATCGAGTTCCGGCACCGACGCGGCAGCGAGAATATCGACCCAATTCAGCGAGCAGAACGCCACCGCGGGAATCCCGAGGCTGGCGGCCGCCGCGATCGGGAGATAAGGCACGTCCGCGAGCAGGCAGTCGACGGCGGCGTCGCGTAGCAGCGCACGCTGGCTTTCGAGGCGCGCGCCCCAGTCGCGGTGAAAGTCGCGATACGCGAGCGCCGCTTCGCGCCAACGCACCTCGGTGGGGCCATTCATCGGAATGACCACGTCTCCCGCGTGGTCCACGCGCGTGACCGGGATCTGGAATCGTTCCTCGAGCAAGTTAAGGGGCAGTTCGGACTGAACCGTCAGGCGTAGGTCGGGCAGGCGTTGCGCCAACGCGTTGACCACCGGGGCGGCTTGCGCCAGATGGCCATAACCATGCGCCGAAAGCGCGAGCCAGAGATGGGGCACGGTCGGGTGTCGGCGGAAACGCTAGGCGTCCAGGTCGGGAATCAACCCACTTTGCAGGCGTTCGATCGCATCCTTCAATTGGAGTTTGCGCTTTTTGAGGCGTCGCAGTTGGAGTTGATCGACGTACACCGATTCGGTGACGCGGTTGATCAGGTCGTCGAGCGCACGATGCTCCAATTGCAGTTCGTACAATCGTTGCTGAATCAATTCTACATCGTTACTGAACATCGGGTGCCGCGCAGGGTTGACAGGTCGATACGCGAAGTTTAGCCACTGAGCACCCCAGAATGAAACCTCACGCGGTCGGAAATCGGGTATAGTTGCTCGCCAATTCGGGACGCGATTGGGACTTTGATGCGAGTTTGGCCGATTACAGCAATATGTGCGTTGACGCTAGGCGGTTGTGCCGGGTCGTTCGACGTGCGCGAAGGCGATGAGAGCGCCGCGCAGCCGGTGCGGCAAGCCGTCGCGGCGCTACAGCGCGGGAAAGTATTGGAGGCCTATCAGATTGCGGCCGTGGGGGCGACGCGATTTCCCGCCGACCCGCAGCTGCATAATTTGCTCGGCGTGACGCAGCATCGCCTGCAACGTCCCGATCAGGCGCGCGAGAGCTATCAACGCGCGCTGGCGCTGGCGCCACGCGATCCGCTTATTCTTAACAACTTCGGTACTTTTCTGTGCGATCGCAAGGACTACGCGGAGGCGGAGCAGCAGTTTCTCACCGCCGCGACGCTTGCGGACAACCCGTCGCCCGACGTCGCCTATGTCAATGCCGGTCTATGCGCGGATCGGGCGGGTCGAGCCGTGGCCGCGCAGGCATTTTTCGAGAGCGCCGTGCGGCACAATCCGGATCAGGCGCTGGCGTTGTATCACTTGGCGCGATTGAATCTGGAGCAGGGTCAGCCGGATGCGGCCGCGCGCAGTCTGGAACATTACCTCGGTTACGCGCCGCACAGCGCGCAATCCCTGCTGCTCGCGGCTCGCATCGAGGCGCAAACCGGCAATGAAGGCGGTGTTCGTGACTATGTCGCCAAGCTGGAGTCTGGATTCCCGGGTTCAGCCGAACTGACACAGGCGCGCAATCTGCTGCAAACGCGTGGCGTTGGGGCGACCTCGGAGTTTGCGGGTGTGTTGGGTGTGGATTGGATCCAGTCGCGGTCGCCACGTCACTACACCATAGAATTACTCTCGGCGGTGGATCAGGGGACCTTGCGAGCCAAGCTCGCGTTGTTACGCGGTAGTGATCGGCTGGCTTATTTCAGCGCAAGGGACGCTGGCGTAACGCGCTACAGCTTGCTCTCAGGCGACTACTCGGACTACCGTGTCGCCGCCACCGCGCTCGCGGCGCTTGATGCGAACGCAATGGGCTTGCGTCCTTGGGTGAGGGCGTTCGGCGACATCCAGGCATTGCTAAAGCCCGTAGAAACGCCGTCATCGTTGATGATACCGTCGCGCTGACGTTACGGGCCCGGTCGAGGAAGGCGGGACGTCCGCCCGTCTATACAGCCGCCGCACCAAACGCGCTGCGATCCTGCAGCATGAAGCGGAAGTTCTCCAGTTGCTCTGGTTGGCTTTTCATGCCGACGCGAATGAAAACGAGCACTTTCTGCGCAACCTCGGCGCTTGAATTCAGGATGTAGCAGCGGTGTTCCCGATCGCTCAGCAACACGCCGCTTTGCAGCAGCATCGACAGTAGTGTTTTCATCCGCGGTTCGCTCTCGATCTGTTCGTAGCGAATCCCGACACTGTTCCTGGGTTTCTCGATCTCAAGCGGTTCGACATAGCCGAGCAGGGTGCGCAGCGGTTCGACCGGGTCGTCGCTGTCCGCTTGCAGTGCCAATTGGCTGCCGGCGAGCAGATAGGTGGCGAACGCGTGCATCTCGGTCGAATTGAGCGCTGGCGATGTCGTGGCGTGCTGCTGGCTGTAGCGGGCGCGGGCCTCGCCGCGCAGGTTGACCAGCCTGAGCGCGAATACATAGAACGCTGTCAGGCCGTCGTACATCCGCTGGAAAAAGGGGCGCGTCGGCTTCAGCAAGTAGTAGCGGATGATGCCGATGAATAGCGCGATCAAGTCGAAGATCGCGGCCCAGATCGCGCTGACCACGAGTGAAATGGAGAACTGGTCGCGATCGACGACCGCGTGGTAGGCCTTTTCGATCGGCGTGCGGAGCGTGCCGAGGTGCTCCTGATTGATTCGGTACAACGATTCCTGCGCGGTTGGGTCACCGATCTCCGTGCGTAGACGCGAGAACAACACGATCAACTGCTCGCGCAAACCCGATTCGTCGCTACTGGCGGCGAGCTTCCGGGTGATTTCATCGATCACTTGCTGGGCCGCCGTGAAGCGCTTTTCCTCGAGTTCCATCAGGGTACGGATCTCTTGGTAGGTCTCGACCTTGCGATAGTATTCCGGTCCGCGTCCGGGCCCGAGTCCGGAGCTGAGCCCGAGTTTGACTTCTTCTTCGACGCCGCGACCGGCGCGCTCAAGCGCCTGGCGTTGCGCTTCCATGCGCGTGCGTTCAAGTTGCAACGCATCGCTCAATTTGTTCGAGAGCAACGCTTTCGACTCGGTGCTCAAGGCGTGAACGTCCTGGCGCTCCGGCAGTGACGCGTTGTAGACATAGAGAAATGCCGATAAGGTCGAGAGGGCCAGAGCCGCCGCGTAGACCACCAGCATCGCGAGTTTGCCGAGGCCTCGTACGTAGGGCAGCGCGAGCAGGCTCGCGGCGATCGCGAACTGTACCGCCACTGCGAACAACAATGCGTAAAGTTGTTCCTGAACGTACAGCAGCGCACCGGAGTAGGTAAAAAAGCCATTCGCGGCGACCAGAAACAGGATGCCGGCGGAAAGCAGGGCGCTCAGCGCCGCCACCTTGGGGCGAACGTCGGCAGGTTTCGCCATCGAAATATCAACGTGGCCCGGCATGGATCTAGTACCTCGATTAAGAAGCTTGTCGGCGATTCCGCGCGGCACGACGCGCCCGATGAGCGTGCGTTGGCCGCGGTGTTGAGTTCGTCCCTCGCCCTCCAGTGGCTGCGTCGTTCTGGGTAAACCGCTCGCGACGCCTGAACATTACATGTACTTTGCCAGAGATGGGTATATTAGTAAATCTAGATATACCGATTTCGGTCCAGGTCAGTGTAACTGTGAGGCACGAAGCAGCGCTACCGCGCGTCGTCGGAAGTGAGAGTCGTGTCAATTTACCGGCATTCTTAGGTTACGTCTGGCCGTTGGCGGTGCAGGCCGCGCCGCGCGCCGAGGCTCGGGTCGGGAGCGGTCCGAGAAATGCGCATCGGGCAGGTCATTGGTGCTGAAAAGTGTCAAAAGATTGGCGCAGCCGGTATCCTACTCCGAGGGCTTGGGCCATGCCACGGGTGATCGTGTCCGTGGGTGGCGGTTGGCGACCCTGCCCACCGAGGCGCGCGTGCGTTTGTCGGATCGTTCGCCGCGTTCGGGCAACCCTGCTTGGGGTGAGCGGGAATCCGCTGAGTGTGATGGAACGGTTGCGTGGCGTGATATTCAGGCGTGGGGAACTAATAAATATCAGAACATACTAATATTGCTTTGAATGGTGATCTCCCGTACAACGGTCTGGCGCGGACCATCGGATAGGAGGCTGGGCCGCATGTATGGAGGGTGTGCTCGCGGCAACCGGGCGTGACTGAACCACGGCGAAACGGGGAGTAGCCATTGAATGTACGGAGCCAAGCATAATGAAGAAGATGTTGTTACTCGTCACGCTGACCGTGTTCTGCACGGGTATGGTGACGGCGGCGGTGGGTTCTATCCCCACGGTCTCTCAGTACGAGGAAACGGTGCGCCAAGCACCCGTCGACTTCGAGTTTTCCAAGTACGACCGGTTGTTTCGAAAATATACCGAGCTTTTTTTTGGTGACAAGATCGACTGGCGGGTATTCAAGTCGCAAGCGATCGTTGAATCCCGCCTCAAGCACGATTCCATCAGCGAGCGTGGCGCGGTCGGTTTGATGCAGGTACTGCCCACGACCTTCGCCGAGATCCAGCAACGGCACGAGCTGTTCAAGGGTAAGCAGCTCGAGCACCCGGAGTGGAATATTGCCGCCGGCATCTTCTATACCCGTTATCTGTATGAGCGTTGGAGCAAGCGCCGGGGATTGAGCGATGAGAAACGCCTATTGCTCGCGTTTGCAAGTTATAACGCCGGATTCGAGCGTGTGTCCCAGGCGATGCGAAAAACGGGTGTCAAGCCATCGAGTTGGCGTCGTGTGGAGCCGCATGTGCCGCGACAAACGCGTGATTACGTGGCACGCATCAACGAAGTCACCGTGAGCCTGGTCGATTCCATCGACGAGGTGGATAGCCCCGAGGAACTGATCTCACTGGTAATGAACGAAACGCCGATGCGCGATCTTTGATTTCGAAGACGCCCGGGTGCGTGTTTACAGCCGCAAATCGCGCAGTTCCTGCATCACCTCGGCGCGTTGTCGAAGCTCGATGAAGCGAAGTCGCAAGCGCTGCGCCGCTTGTGGGTTATCGAGGGTGAGTCGGGCGTCGTAACGCCCGGAGCGTGGCAGGAATAAGACCGCATTGTTGTCGATGATCACGCAGGCCCAGGCGGTCGGTTGGTCGCGGTGCGCGAGTTGTTGGATCCAGGCGCGGTCAGGCCAGCGCCGAACGAGTTCGACCAGGCGGTGGTTGCGATGGATCAAGTCGCGTGCGCTGCGGACCAGTATCCATAATGTGCGGCTGCGTTCGAGTAGGAATGCGCGCGTCGCGGCGATGATCTCGGGGTCGTCGAATAGACGCGGATCAAGGTTGTGACTGAGGATCATGATTTCGGACCGTGCGCGCTCAATCAGCCGCAAGACCGCGAATCGGTTTTCGTCCAAGCCGGACAGGCTCAAGGTGGCGTGGAGGGGCGGATCGTCGAGGTCCCATTTGGATTCGAATCCGTTGCTTCCACGCGTATGCCGCTTATCCATGGCGAGTGGGCGTTTCCTTCAACGATCGAGGCGCAGCGCCATCGCGCGGTGCGGAATTCCGGCTTCGATGAATTCATCGCCTTCCGCGCGGAAGCCGTGGCGCGCGTAGAAAGTTATGGCCCGCGTTTGGGCATGGAGAAAAACCCGTTCGAGGCGCGTCTCATTCCGCGCCCGATCAATAAGGCGGACCAGTACCGCGCTGCCCACACCACGATTGCGATAAGCGCATAGCACCGCCATCCGTCCGATCTGTCCGCCCGCTAGCAGACGTCCGGTGGCGATCGCCACGCCCGCGTGGGTTTCAGCGAGCACGTGTCGCGACTCCGGATCGCGCCCATCCCACTCCAGTTCCGCTGGCACGCCTTGTTCCTCGATGAATACCACCTTGCGTATGGCGCTTAGTTTTGGCGCGCACGCGGTCCACTCGACGTCGCTTAGGTGGAATTCAATGCCGTCCATCCGCTGCAACCAAAACGCCTAGACGCGTCAGATCGATCAAGAGCGCGCGCAGTCTCGCGTCTTCGATGTGCGGCAGGGTCGAAGGCTGAAAGGCTAGATTTGCACTCATCAGGTAAATATCGTCCTTGAATTCGAGCGGGGCCGGATACTGCCGCCCATTAGCAAATAAACATAGTTCATTTTGTTCCGCGAGGAAACTAACGCGTGCAAACTCGGACTTCCGCAACGGCAGGTCGAGATCGACGAGTGCGGATGTATCCAGGTCAGGGTCCGCCAGATCGAGGTCGAACTTGGGCTCGGTCAGGTAGCGGCCGAGCCAGTCGCGGAAGGCGTCGTCGTCGAGCGTGGCGAGCGTTTGAATCAGGGTGCGAAAGCGTTGAACGGCGGCTGCGTCGATCTCGCCGGGCGCGCTTTGCGGCATCAGATCAGGGTCGGTGTAGCGGGCGTCGCGCGGGGTGCGTTGGATCAGTTCCTCACTCCAGGCTTGCAGGATCTCGCGCAAAGCCGGCGCGCGGAAACCGATTGACGCGGTCATGCACGGGCCGTTGGCGATGCCGTGATGACCGATCCGCGGCGGGAGGTAGAGTAGGTCGCCGGGTTCGACGATCACGGTCTCATCCGGCTCGAAGCGTTGCAGCAGGCGCAGTTCCAGACCGTCGATGCAGCCGGGGTCGGTCAGCGGTTGGTGTCCAAAGCGCCATTCGCGACGGCCTTCGAGCTGCAACAGGAATACGTCGTAGTCGTCGTAGTGCGCGCCAACGCTGCCTTGATCGGCGGCGTAGCTGATTTGTAGATCGTCTATGCGCCAATCGGGGATGAAGCGAAACGGCTCAATCAATGCGCAAAGCTCGGGCAGGTGCTTTTCGCAATCGTTGACCAGCAGCGTCCAATGCGACTTCGGTAGTTTCTGTAGCATTTTCGACGCGAACGGACCATAGCTGACTTGCCAGGGTCCGCGTCGGTGGCGTTCCTGCACCAGTCGCGAAACGACTTCGTCCTCGCAGGCAAGCCCGGCGAGGATATCGGCGCTCAGCGTGGCCGGCAGCCGAGGCAATGCGCCGCGCACCAGCAAGGGCCGCTTTTGCCAGTGCTCGCGCATGAAGGCTTCCGGTGTGCGTCCGCCCAGTAGCGCGAGCGGCTCGGTTGCGGCGGGCACCACGGCGTCAGATCTTCCGCGCCATGGCCGCGGCGTTGCCGGTGTAGCGCGCCGGGGTGAGTTGTAGCAGTCGTACCCGTGCATCCTCTGGAATGTCGAGCTGGGTAATGAACGCGCGGAGCGTCTCGGCGTCGATGCGTTGCCCGCGCGTCAACGCCTTGAGTTGCTCGTAGGGTTTTTCGATACCGTGGCGGCGCATCACGGTTTGAATGGGTTCGGCGAGGACTTCCCAGTTAGCGTCGAGATCGGCGGCGAGGCGATCGTGATCCGCCTCCAGCTTGCCTAGACCCTTGCCGAGCGAATTGAGCGCGATCAGCGTGTGCCCAAAGCCGACGCCGAGATTGCGGAGCACGGTCGAGTCCGACAGGTCGCGCTGCCAGCGTGAAATCGGCAGCTTGTTCGAGAGGTGATCGAGCACGGCGTTCGCGATGCCAAGGTTACCTTCGGCGTTCTCGAAGTCGATCGGATTGACCTTGTGCGGCATGGTCGACGAGCCGACTTCGCCCTCGACGGTACGTTGTTTGAAGTAGCCGATCGAGATATAGCTCCAGATGTCGCGCGCGAGGTCGATCAGGATGGCATTGATCCGCCGCAGCGCGTCAAACAGCTCGGCCATTGAGTCGTGCGGCTCGATCTGGATGGTGTAGGGATTCCAGGTCAGACCGAGCGATTCCACGAAGCGACGGCTGAACTCACCCCAATCGATTTCGGGGTAAGCAACGAGGTGGGCGTTGAAGTTGCCGACGGCGCCGTTCATCTTGCCCAAAAGTTCGACCGCCACCAGTTGTCCGATTTGCCTCTCCAACCGATGGACCACGTTGGCCATTTCCTTGCCGAGGGTCGTTGGCGACGCGGGTTGACCATGGGTACGCGACAGCATCGGCACCTCGGCGTGGGTGTGCGCCAGTGCGCGGAGGCGGTCGGCAATGGCTCGCAGCGCCGGTAGCAACACCTCGTCGCGGCCCCGTTTCAGCATCAACGCATAGGCAAGGTTGTTGATGTCTTCCGAGGTGCAGGCGAAGTGCAGAAACTCGCTGATCGCTTCAAGCTCGCGGTTGCCGGTGAACTTCTCCTTGAGGAGGTACTCGACCGCCTTGACATCGTGGTTGGTCGTGCGCTCGATCGTCTTGACGCGACTCGCGTCGTCGGCGCCGAAATCCGTGACGATCGCGTTCAGCCAGGCGTCGGCGTCGGCGGACAGTGCCGGCACCTCGGCTATTTTGGCGTGCGAGGCAAGTGCCTGGAGCCAGCGCACCTCGACCAGAACCCGATGATGAATCAGGCCGAGTTCACTAAAGATCGGCCGCAATACCGCCGTTTGCTGCGCGTAGCGGCCATCGATCGGGGAAATGGCGGTAAGGGCGGTGAGTTCCATCGGTCGTTCCGGAGACGTTTCGGAAGCGCCGAACTATATCAGACTGTGATCGAACTCTAGTATCGGGCAACGGCCTAGCTGGAGCCGCTCGGGCGGGAAGGTATCGTGGCGATAAAGTGCGGTCGCGAGTCCATCGTCTCCGATCGGTGAAAAATCGTCGGAGTAAAGGACCTGTCTCGCACGCCCGCAGCCGATTTTTCTCAAGGTCGGACGACGTTTCGATGCATCTCGAGCGGGCATCGTCGCGAGTATGGCGCGCAGCACGCACCCCACCCGCGGTCGTGGTGCATCAGCCGTAAATCAGTTCTGGCCAGAACACCTTGTCGGGTTCCGTCCGCTGGAGAGCTTCACATTTTTTCCTGGCCTCGGCATAGCTCATTTCCTCCGGAAAGGCGCCACGCTCGAAGTAGTATTTTTTCTTCCACGCGACCCGGTAACCGGGCGCATCGTCCCGCCGACTCAAGGGGTCCGACTTCGGTTTCGCAGACCAAACGGTGCCCGTCATGGTTGACCTCGCTAAGGGTTTTCGGTGTTTGACGCTCAAATTCTAGTCACCCGGTGTGTGGCGTCAGCTTAACCCCAGAAATCGCGGCGGTAGGCGAGGTGTATACTGTTCTGGTGACACACGCGAACCCGGAGGCCAAGTGGGGACAAGTGATCGCCCGTTTCGCATCGAACGCGATGCCCTTGGTGAGGTCCAGGTGCCGGGGTCGGCCTTGTACGGCGCGCAGACGCAACGCGCGCTCGATAACTTTCGCATCGGTGGCAGACCCATGCCGCCTGCTTTCATTCACGCGCTTGGGTTAATCAAAGCCGCCTGCGCCAAGGCCAACGGCGAGCTGGGCGAACTCGAGTCGGTCTGCGCGAATGCGATTAGCGACGCGGCGCTCGCCGTGGCGCGGGGCGAGCACAACGCCGAGTTTCCGGTGGACGTATTTCAAACAGGCTCCGGCACGTCGACCCATATGAACGCCAACGAGGTGATCGCCAACCTGGCGAGCCAGGTGCTCGGGCAACCGGTGCACCCCAACGACGACGTCAACCGCGGCCAAAGCTCGAACGATGTGATTCCGGCCACGCTACATGTTGCTGCAGCACTCGCGGTCGACACGGAGTTACTGCCGTCCATGGCGCATCTGCGCGAGGTCATCGGGCGACGCGCGACCGAGTTGAAACACGTCGTCAAGACCGGTCGAACCCACCTGATGGATGCGGTGCCGCTCACTTTGGGTCAGGAGCTTTCGGGCTGGCAGGCCCAACTCGCGGCGAGCGGGGTCGCGGTGGCCGAATCGCTGCGGCGCCTGCGCGAACTGCCGCTGGGCGCAACCGCTGTCGGGACCGGGCTCAATGCGCATCCGGCGCTTGCGGCGCGCGCCTGCGCTCAACTGCAACGGTGGTCGGGGCTTGCGTTCCGGCCAGCGTCTAATCTTTTCGCCGCGCTGGCGAGTCCCGATGCGGCGCTCGCCCTATCCGGCCAGCTAAAAGGGCTGGCGTGCATACTGATGAAGATCGGCAACGACCTACGTTGGATGAACTCCGGGCCGCGCGCGGGCCTGGGCGAAATTCGACTGCCCGCGTTGCAGCCGGGCAGCAGCATCATGCCGGGCAAAGTCAATCCGGTGGTTCCGGAGGCGGTGTGCATGGCCGCCGCGCAGGTAATCGGCAACGACACGGTGGTCACCGTGGCCGCGCAATCGGGTAACTTTCAGCTCAATGTGATGTGGCCCGTGATCGCGGACAATTTGTTGCGAAGCATCGATCTATTGTCTCGCGCCTGCCGGTCACTTGCCGATCAGGCGATCGCGGGATTCGAGGTGGATTCCGTGCGCATCGAGGAGACGCTGAGCGCCAATACGATACTGGCGACTGCCCTGAATCCGCTGGTCGGCTACGCGCGTGCCGCTGAAATCGCCCGGCGGGCACACGCCGAGCGTCGCACGGTGCTGGAGGTCGCGGAGCAAATGACGGGTTTGCCGCGCGCCGAACTCGAGCGTGTGCTCGATCCGCGTCGGTTGACGGGGGTTAATCCATGATCCACGGCGAAGCTTGGTTGGACCGCCTGGATTGGATGTCGATCCCTGTCGCGCCGATCGCGTCGTGCGCGTCGTGCACTCGGCGGCCAGGGCGCAGGTTCACCCACTGACGGTTGTTTGGAAACGCAGGTATGACAGAAGCAGAGGATACCCATCGTGTCAGGCTCGATAAGTGGTTATGGGCCGCACGCTTTTTCAAAACCCGGGCGCTTGCGAGTGAGGCGATCGCGGGTGGCCGAGTCCACCTCGGTGACCAGCGCGTGAAACCATCGCGCGCCGTGAATGTCGGCGATACCTTGCGGATCCGGCGTGGACTCGACGAATTTGTCGTGATTGTGGTCGAGTTGTCGGAGCGACGCGGGCCTGCCAGTGTCGCGCAGACCCTTTTCCAAGAGACGCCCGAGAGCCTGAGCGCGCGTGAGACGGCGGCCGCGATCAGGCGCTTGCAGCGCGATGGCATGACGCCGAGCGAGCACCGTCCATCGGGCCGTGATCGGCAGCGTATCCGATCGCTTACCGGGAAGTATTGAAATGGTTCGGCCCGTCACGCCGCTGATAGCGGTCGATATCATCATCCGTCTGCCGCATCACGCCGACCGGATTGTGCTGATCGAGCGTCGTAATCCGCCGTTGGGCTGGGCCTTGCCAGGTGGTTTCGTCGACGTCGGCGAGACCCTGGAAGCCGCCGCGGTCCGCGAGGCGCGGGAGGAAACCGGGCTTGATGTGACGTTGCAGGCGCTGCTCGGATGCTATTCCAACCCCGAGCGCGATCCACGCGGGCATACCGTGAGTCCGGTTTACATCGCCGTGGCGAGGGGTGACCCCTCTGCGGCGGATGACGCCCGCGACGTGGCGCTGGTTGATCCGCGTGCGCCCGACAAGCCACTTGCGTTCGACCATGCCGTCATCGTCGCGGACTACGTCGAGTTTCTCGCGACCGGACGACCGACACCGTTGCGATGAGGCTTATTCAGGCGATCGACGTGCGGCGCGTGTCGGGGCGTTTCAGTTCGCGTGCGAACACCAAGACCTGCACCGCAGTTTCCGGGGTGAGTT